>JALHMG010000009.1:87794-141395 GCA_022844135.1 Lysobacterales bacterium | reverse complement strand
GCCGTGTTAGCGAGGAAATGGCAGCGAACACTCTGTCAGTACGACCAACTCGATGATTTCCACGCTGTAACAACGAAATCAAGCCATTTCATCGCGACCTCATGAAATATGCGGGTTAGAGCCTAAGGCCGCAGGACCTGCTCGAATGCCGCACGAACACGGCGTTTCCGCGCGTATTCCGGTGGCGCGCGGTCGAAGTAAGCCAGGATTTTTCTGGCTCGATTGGGGCTGAACTAGCGTCGGAAGTTTTTTCGAGCGGTGGGTGGCGACCAGCGCGCAGCCGCTGGGGTCCAGAGTATTTGACGGAGCCGGGTCTCGACAATTGAGAATTTTCTACGAAGCAGCTTTGGCCTTTGAAGCCCCCTTGAGTCAAGGGGGGTGAGGATCGGCGCTGACGCGCCGTCAGGCGTGTGCCGATCCGAACGACCGGCGGCTTTGCCGCCGGGCCGGAACCGCGAAGCGCGGGGTTGTGGCAAGTACGCTGGTTTTCAGCGAGCGAAGCCAACACCGCTCGTTGGTCTCAGGCGAAGCCTCGCTGATACTCCGTGATCGCAAACTGACGTTCTTTCGATAGGGCCTACATGAAACGCACGCTCATCAGTTCGGGTTCGACTTTTGAAAGCGAGATCGGCTACAGCCGAGCTGTCGTTCAAGGCGACTGGGTGTTCGTCTCGGGAACGACTGGGTTCGACTACACTACAATGACCCTGTCGGACGATCTCGAGACGCAGACCGAGCAGTGTTTCAAAAACATCGCCGCAGCGCTTGCGTCGGCAGGTTCAAGCCTCAATGACGTGGTCCGGGTGACGTATGTTCTACCCAACGGTAGTGAGTTTCCCAAGTGCTGGCCGATTCTGAAAAAGTACTTTGACGAAGTCCGGCCTGCGGCGACGATGATCTCGGCGGGACTCGCCGATCCTCGAATGAAGATCGAAATCGAAGTCACTGCGCTCAAACGGTCGCCAGCGCCGTAGGCTGCAGACTTTGGATCGCGGTCAGAGCGGAGCGCTCGATGCAACTGACAGATCTGGAAGGTGCGGCGTTGGCCGAAATCGCGCGTCGTGGTGTGGCCACCAGCTATGCGATTGCGCGCGCTTTCAGCGATTCGCCATCGGAGTTCTGGTCGGGATCGGCTGGCGCGGTTTATCCCATGCTCAAGCGCTTGATGGAACGTGGCTTGCTCATTGCCGATAGCGGCAAACGCGGTCGCCGCGCGCATACCGGCTATGCGCTCAACGAAGCGGGGCATACGGCGCTGAAAGCCTGGCTATTGGACCCCCAACGTGCCAGCGGCTTGGGATTCGATCCGCTGCGCACGCGGGCAGTGCATATGCATCTGGCCAGCATCGAGGAAATCGAGCGGTGGCTGGCGCAGGTGCAAGAGGCGATGCAAGAGCAAGCCAGACAAGCGGTGTGGTCGGACAATGAGCGACTCAGCGCGATTCATGATGCGGTTCTCAAGAACCGCGCTGATTTGTTGCGTCGCCTGACCTCGGTGCTGATGCAGTATCCGAAGTAACGGTTACTGCCGTTCTGCCACGATTTTTCGCCCGTCGCGGTAGCGCACTTCCAGTACGACTTTATCCGCGCTGCGCACAAAGCCGATTCGCACATCGTTGATGCCCACCACAGCGAACACATCCTCTCCCAGCGGCGCCAGCTCCAGCGGCGGCATTCCTGCCCGCTGCGAAATCAGACGCTCGCCTTCCATGCGGATTTCTCTTTCGCCATAGGAACCGATCAGGGCACGCAGTTCATCCGGCGACACGCGCACCGGGCGCAAGCGCGCATGGATCGCCGGCAACTCCCATTCGGCCTCGGCCCTGGTTTTTGGGTCGTCGCTTTGCGCCAGCTTCGCCATGACGTCGGCCAACGCCACATCCAATGCCGCCGGACCAGGCGCGGCTTGGTCCGGCGCGATGCCGGTGCCTTCCCAATTCGTTTCGCTAATGGCATGGACGGGGCGCCCAAAGGAGACGCTGGCGATAAAGCCTTCGGGCAGCGAAACGAACATGTTGTTGTTGGCGCCACCTTGGGTTTGTTCGCCCACCAGAGTTCCAAGCTTGAATTGTTGGACGTGGTAGGCGAACTCCTCGGCCGCAGAAAAACTGCCGCGATCGATCAGCACATAGACCGGGCGACCGGCGATGCGATCCGACGGGAGTTTCGCCGTCGACTTCGTGACCGTCGATTTCCCCGTGCGCCCATCGAAAAAAGTCATCAAGGGGACCGACTTTCCGGGCATCAGATAACTGATCAACCGTTGCACGGCATCCACGTGCCCGCCGCCGTTGCCGCGCAGGTCGATAATCACGGCCGATCCCCCGGACAAGAACTGCGCCGCGGCGTCGATGATCGGCGCGGTCACTTTTTCGGTCCAAAAAAACATCTGGATCCGCACATATCGAATGTTGCCCGGAAGAATTTCTTGCCTCACGTATCCCTGATTGAGGCGCAGTCCCTCGGCATCGAAGAAACCGCTATCCATCGGGTCTGGGTTTTCGTCCAAGGCTCTTGAACGCGCAGGGTCGAACGCCACGTTCAAGTGTTTGTCGCCCGACACGGCAAATAGCGCTTCGGTCAGTCGCTGTGCGAGTTCGGCGGCTGTCAGGTCGGCAAATCGACCTTCCGCTTGATCTGCGCGGATGGCCTGCACGATTTGTGCTCGCTTGTCGGGAAACACATACAGTTCTTGGATGTTTCCATTGAGCCGCTCGACGATGCGGTCCACTTGCTCAGTGCTGAGGCGCTGGCCCTGTGCCCAGCTGGATGTCGACACAAGCATCAAGAACGCACAACTCAGCAAGTACAAGAATCGCATGGTTACCTCGCAAGGAATGACGGACGGGTCGTTCGCAACGACGATCTGCGGCGAGAAGCCGCCCTTAGGTCGCGTGCCCATATATTGCGATTAGCACTATCTGGGATCGTCGGCTGCCAGGTCAACCGTGCCGAAAGTCTCGTCGCCGACGACGAATGCGAATGGCTCATTCGGGACAGGAATTCGAAGGATTCGAATGCTCGCGCCTGGCGTTCTGGCGTCGAGTGTTTTGCGCGTGTCAGTCGCGGATTTCGATATCGCCATCCAGTGCCGGATTGTCGATGGCTCCTCGGTGGCCTGGCCGGCGCGCCATGCCGGCGTGGACCAGGTAAACCTGTTCGCCACTGCTCGCCTGGTTTTGGAATCGATCGAGCACCTTTGCCAGCTCCTGCTTGAGTTGGCGCGCCGCCGAAGCGCTCAGCCGGAGAATTCGCCAGCTGTCCATCAGTACGGCTCTGGCGCCACGCCTTTCAACAGCTCTGCCCGAGACCCTTCCTTGCGCGTCCAGCGAGAACAGCATGCCATCGACCGCCGCTGCGGCATCTCGGGCAATGGCGTCGTACAGCTCTTTCGCGAGGCCTTTACTGAAGTGCTCGGGAGCCGCCGCCGTCGGAATGAAATAGCTCTGCCCCGTGCACTGATACAGCTTGATGCTGCGGCCGGCACGCTTGCGCTCCTGGACCACCTTCAGCAGTTGCAATCGGCATAACCTCGTCACGGCGTAGTGCAGTTGCTTGAGATCGACATCCAGCTCGTTGGCGACGTCGGCTACGCCGCGCGGCTGCCGCGCAAACTGCAGAAGAATCCGCCGCAAGTGCGAGTGGGTAAACACCGCCGCCGCGCGCGGGTCGCGCACCGTGACCTGGTTTTGTTCGCTGCCTGTACGCCTACTCAAGATTTCATGCTGCGTGTTGAGTAGGGCGCATCCTACAGTGACATCGACTTTCGATCAGCAGGATTTTCTCATGCGGCATTTAGCTTTTACTTTGTGTGCGCTGGCGATTGCGTCGGTTTCGATCGCGTCGGAAGCCGTGACTGGCGGATCGCTGGAGTCGGCGCTGGATAAATGCGTAGCCGAACAATTGCAGCAAGCGCCCTTCAGCGGGATCGTTGCCGCGGGCAATGGCAAGCAGCGCTTTGAGAAGGCCATCGGTTTCGCCGATCAAGGCAATGCGGCGATCGCACAAGACACACCGTTTCGCCTGGCGTCCGTTGGAAAGGTATACACGCAGGTGGCCATCGGTTTGCTGGTCGACGCCGGCAAATTGCAGCTCGATGACTCGGTACGTCAGCACCTGCCCGAGTTGCCCAGCGCCTTCGATGCCATCGAGATTGCGCACCTGCTGGCCCATCGCTCAGGTGTGGCGCCGATGACGCGGCCCGATCTTGCCGACGCGCCGACGATGGCGGGTGCCAAGGCCGCGCGCGATGTCGTCGCACTGGTGGCGGCCAAACCGTTGAGTTTTGCGCCCGGCAGTCAGGAGCAGTACTCCAACGGCGGTTATTTGCTCCTGGGTGCGGTGATCGAATCGGCCGCAGGAGAAAACTACCGCAGTTATGTGGAGAAACAGATCTTCAAGGCGCTGGGCATGCGTTCTTCGAGCTTCGAGCCCGGCGCAGATGCGGCAGTGCCGTTGACCCGCATGGCCGGGCCCGGACAGCCCCCGGCGGAGCGGCCGCAACCACGCATGGAGTTCCCGGAGTTCAAGGCGTCGAGTGCCGGCGATGCCTTGAGCAGCGCATCTGATCTTCAGGTCTTCGCGTCGGCGTTAATCGGCAACCAATTGCTCACCGCGAAGACCAAGGCCGCTGTATTTCCTCGCCGCTCGCAGACCTGGCGGATTGGGCAAGCTGGCGGATCGGTCGGTAGCAACGCCGTTTTCTGGGTTTATCCCGAGCGCAATTCCTGGCTGATCGTGCTGTCGAACTTCGATCCGCCGACTGGCGAGATGATGGCTCAGGCCTTGAACGGAGTGCTATTCGGGGAGGCATGCACGCCGCAAGCGCCACGCGGCATGCCAAGGCCCTAGCCCGGATATTTCATGAGGAAACGCGGAAGATCGCGAAGGGATTTGCGCCGGAATCGAGGCGGGAGGAGGAGGAATGGTTGTTCCATTGCGACGACGAGCAACGAAGAGTCCGGCGCAAAGAACGAGCGAGGGCCGCGTTAGCGAGGAAATGGCAGCGGACAGTCTGTCAATTCAACCAATTCGAAGATTTCAGCGCCGTTACAACGAAATCAAGCCATTTCCTCGCGACCTCGTGAAATATCCGGGCTAGCCCGCGAGTTATCTGCGGAGGTTGGCAAGCTTGCGCTGCGCGAGCGATGCGCATCCCCATGTCCAACGTCGAGCTTTGAGGAGTCCGGACTAAAACCGTCCCGATGGGTGCGCGCTGGGATAAGGCGACAGGCATGCCGTCTCCTGGCGCCGCAGCTCTGCGCGCAGGTCCATCGCGACGGCAGCAACATCGTCGCGGGTCAACTGACCTGGCAGCTTTTCAGGTGCGATGGGCGTGGGGAAAACGCCGTTGTAAACCAGCAGGTTGATGTTCTCGATGGGATCGAGCGCGAGATTGTAGAGCTCCCATTCGTCCGGCGCCGGGCGCTCGCTCCAGGGATCGCAAAAGCGCACCAATTTCCAATCGCCCGAGCGCAGCGCGCGAACGTGTGCGGGTTGCCGCACCGGCCCCGGCGCGAGGTTCGGACGGTAGCGGTGAGGTGGTTCGCCAGCCGCCGGCGGCGTCCGCAAAACATCGACCGTGGCGAGGAAGACCGCGTACTGCCGCTGCGATTGCACATTGTGCGGGTCGTCGTCGATCGGCAGGGGCTCGGTAATCATGTCGTCGGTGGCGAACAGCACCCCTTTGCGCTCGCGACCATCTGGACCGATGACCGGCCCGCCGCCGGTGGCGATCAGCGGCACCAGATCGGCGCCAGGCAGAGGCGCTGCGGTATGCGTCTTCGACAGATTGCGCCGCGCCAGCTCGATGCCATTGCGATCGGTTCCCGCGAGCGCCAGCAGCGTCGGCAGAATATCGATATGGCTGGTCTGCGCCTGCACGCGCAGCGGTCGATTGCGGTCGTCGTTGTACGCCTCGGCGCTGATGAGGAACGGTACATGCACGGTCTCCTGATAGGCGCCGTGCCACTTCTCGATCATCATCCCGTGCGCTGCGCCGTATTCGCCGTGATCGGAGCAGAACACCACCACCGTGTTTTTGCGTAACCCCACGTCCTCAAGGGTCTGCAGCACGCGCAGAATGTGCCGATCGACCATCGAAATCATGTACGCATAGTACTGAAGAAAGCCGGTGGCGGCGCCGCTCGCGTCCTCCTGCAACTGAAACGGAATGGGAATGCCGAGGGTCGCCTTGACCGCATTCTCCAGCACCGTCTGCGCATCGCCGCCGATCGCGTCGGCAATGCTGAGGCCCGTCTTTGCCGCGAGCCCCAAGGCCACCTTGTAGGAATAGTCGTACTGCGCGCTCGGTTTATTGTTGCTCAGCAGATCCTCATTCTGGGTCGCCGTAGGGCTGGCGCATTGTTGCGGCAGGCCGAGCGGATTCATCGGGATCCGGAAGGTGCCGTTGTTCGGCTCGGCGCTCAGGGTTCCGGGCAGCGGCACCGGAACGGAGTCGCCGGGACCCTTACGCGGTTGCTGAAGTTTCTGATCGTCCGGAAACTGCGGATTGAGCGCACGGGGCAGCGTTGGGTAGGTGGCGATATCGTGAGGATTCGTGAAAGAGCACACGGCGAAGAACGGCGCCGGCGCGGGCGTGATCGGGCTCAATGGGTGATTGGCCGATACGCGCCCGCTGCTGCGCGAGTAAGGCACGCCGAGCGCTCGGTTGCGCAGAAAGCTGCAGGCCAGATCAGCGAACTGGTAGTCGCGATAGGCGCCCATGTTATTGGTCAAAGCACCGTGCGGTTCCGGCCACGACAATTCCCAGTCGCCGAAACCAAATCCTTCCAGCGTGTGTTCCGGCGGGTCGCTCACGTGCCACTTGCCGAAATAGTGCGTGGTGTAGCCAATCTGGCGGAAATAGTCGCCCGCAGTGGGCGCGCCATCGGCCCTGAGCCAAGGGAAGTTCTGCGCATCGCCGCTCTTGAACAAGCCATCGGTTTGCGTCACGCCGGTGCGTGGGCCGTACTGACCGGTCATGATGCTGGCGCGACTCGGAATGCAAGCGGACTCGGCGATCGTGTGATCGTCGAACACCACAGCGTACTCGCGCAGTTTGCAGAATCCAGGAAAGTACTGCGCCCAGGGGTTGGTCGCCGGGTCGATATCGCCCAGAAAGCTCAGCACTTGCTGGATACCCTTCTCCATTCCGCCATCGCCGTCGCGCAGCTGCGGGTAGTACAACTGATCGACCATGATCATCAAGATATTCGGTCGCGCTTTGCGCTCGGCGATCTTCTCTTGCGCCTGCTCGATCTTCGGATGGGTGTCGTCGCCGTCCGTACCCGATGGCTGTTGTGATGTCTTGGTCTGCATAAGCCCCTCTCAGAGAGTTGGAGTTGGCGCCCGTTCGGCAGCGCAAAGCCCGCCGCCGATTTCTTGGGTCGCGATCCTCCCAGCAAATGCATCATTTGTGTGGCCGTCATTTCTCGCAGATTCTCACCGAACGCTGAGATCCTTGCGGCCCAGCGTCCGGCAACTGCTGCGTGCTCGTGGGTCGGAGCTTCGCGACGCGCACCGCCCAACAACGCAAGACGCGATCGGCGCTGCGAAAGAGCTGAGCAGCGCGCGCCTAAACTTCCGGCTTCAATTTGCGTTCACTGCCGGGTGGCGACCGGTGCCATCAGAATGGCGCCCGGAAAGACCTCGGCGGCGCGGCGCTGATCGATGCCGGCCCCCGATTCGCACCATGCGTATGCCAGCCCGGGCTCAAGCGGCGCCGGCGGCGACGCCAGGCGCCTGACCTCGAAGAGCACGCGCACCAGTTCGGCAAAGGCGCTGGCCAGCGTCTGAAACAGTTGCATCAGCCCGGCATGACTGCGTTCCGCCAGATGCTGATAAGCGACGCGCCCCAGATCCTGAAAGTAGCCCACCGACACGCGCTGCTCGGCGCGCTCGGGATACAGACCGGCAATCAACAGACAGCCATCGCCGACATCCCGCAAATTGCCGTCGCGGGCGCGACCTTGCTGTACCTGCGCCTGCAACCACTCCAGCGCCATCACCTTGTGCCCCAGGCCGGTGTCCTGCTGATGGCGCATCAGCGTGAACACCAGGTAGCTCTCAAGCGTTTCGCCCAAATTGCGCGAAGCGCGCGTCTCGGCATCGCGCACCAGCGCATGCCACAGGGCGGTTTCAGTGGCTTCTGTGAGTATGGTTTCCGGCATGTTTCCCTCGCTCTTGCAGTGAACAACAACAGCGCTGCGGCGGTGTGCCGCTGGTTCGAATCCAGCGCCGATGTGAATCCAGAAATCGCAAAGCTTGGGATGGTCGACGGACCAAGATGGGCTTAGTTTGGCAAAGGAATCGCCGAGCGGTCAACGGCCTGCATCCGGCCGTTGCGTCGCACTCGTAACTCGGGTGTCTCACAACTGGAGAGGTCAAATGCAGCGACGGCAAGCATTGACGGGCATCGTCGCGGCGGCGGCGTGCGCGAGCCTTCCGGCGCGCGCCGACGTGCAGCAGGCCGATTTGCGCGCCTTTCGCAGCGAGATCAATCGCCATATCGCGCCCTACGAGCTGGTAGGGCCAACGCAACTGGACGGCCTGCTGGCGGACGCCGAGAAGCGCACTGCGCAGGGCGAAGCGGCGGCGGCGCTGGCCTTCCAGCGCATGGTCGGCGCCGTGGGCGATCTGCACACGACGGTCAGTTTGCCCGAGCTTCTGGCGTTACGCCTGCCTTTGCAGTTGCAGGCCTTCGACGAGGGCTGGTTCGTCACCGCCGCCAGCCTGGAGCTGGCGGACCTGTTGGGAATGCGCGTGTTGCGCATCGGCGGGTCGACCCCCGAGCAACTGCACGCAGAAGCGCGGGCGTTTGCGGCCTATCCGCTGGAAGCCGAATTCGATGCCCATTTTCGCCGCACGCTGGTTCACAGCGGGGCGTTGTACCAACACTTGCGGCTGGCCGGCGATCAGGTGGAATTGACCATGACCCGCGGCCTCGACAAGGGACTGCGGACCGCCCTGGTGCCGCTGACGAACGCCACGCCGACTGTGACCGAGGTTGCGGCCGGACTGCGCCCGGGGCTGGCCATAGAGCAATCGCCAGAGCGCAATTATCACGTGCTGACGCGTGCCGTGGATGCCAGTGTCGTTGTGGTGTATCGGCGCTGCAACGTCGATCCAACCATGAGCATATCGCAGCTCGCCAATGCGGCCCGGCAGAGCGCCCGGGATGTGTCGGCGCGGCGCGCGGTGATCGATATGCGCGGCAACGGTGGCGGCGATTCTTCGCTGCTGCTGCCGGTGATTGCTGCGCTTCGCGAGCTCAGCGCGCTGCGTGCGCAGGGTGCGATTCGCGTACTCACCAACGCCGGCACGCAGTCCTCGGCGCTGCTCAACGCTTTCAGTTTGCGCCAGGACTTTGGCGCAATCGTGGTCGGCGAGATCGCCGGCACCGCGCTCAATCACTTTGGAGAGGTACGGCAACTGACCTTACCCAGCGGCCGGCGCATGACCTACAGCAGTCGGCGCTTCACGCTGGCGCCGAACGATGCGCGGGGTCGAATGGCGGCGCTCGATCCGGACCTCGCAGCGCGCCCATCGTGGGTCGCTATGCGCGTCGGCGCCGACGTGGTGTTAGAAGCGGCGCTGGCGCTCTGAGCGTCCGCGATCAGCGCAACCAGCCGCGGATCGCGGCTGTTCCATGTGCGCCGTGTTGCCGTGCCAGCAGCAGCTGGTCGATGGCGACACCGCCGAGGGCGTAGACGGGCAAGGCGCGATTGCGTGCGAGCGCTGCGAAAGCGGGCCAGCCTATCGGCGTGGCTTCCGGGTGCGAGGCGGTCGACTGCACGGGGCCCAGGCACACCAGATCGGCTCCGATACATTCGGCGTGGTCGAGTTCGTCGCCATTGTGCGTAGAGATGGCAAGCAGTTGCGATTCGGGCGGTCGCGATGCGCACGCGCGCGCCGCCGACTGGCTGAAGTGTGCGCCGTCAAAGCCGTGCAGCTCGCTAATCGGTTGGTCCGTGTGGCGCAGCAGCGCAATCGTGCTCGATAGCCGCCGCACGGCTGTCAGCGCCTGCGCTGCAAAGTAGGCGCGCTCTGCTTCACCCAAGGACTTGGTGCGCACGCTGATGAGATCCGGCGGCTCCGGCAAGCGCAAAGCTGGCAGCCAGCGACTCAGCCAGGCTTCGCAGTTGAGCGATTCAGGTTCTGGCGTGATCAGCCAACGTGGACCGCACACCAGGCGCGCACGGACCGGGCGGTCGACCGGCGGCATTGCGTAGCGCAGCAGCTCGCGCGGCTGAGCCCAGACGACTTCATCGTGCTCCAACGCGTGCGGCTCGCCCACGAATACCTCAACGCGGCGCGCGTTTAGCGCGATATGCCCATCGCGAACCGATACCAACGGCGCGCTGGCGGCGATCTCGATCCCCAGCTCTTCGCGCAACTCGCGCACCAGCGCCATATGCGCATCTTCACCGGACTCGATCTTGCCGCCAGGAAACTCCCATAACCCGCCGTGCCGTTTGTGCGCAGGCCGCTTTGCGATCAACACGCGGCCATCGCGATGCAACACGCCGGCGACGACCTCAATCACGGATGAACTCCGCGATCAACTGCATAGCTAACCTCGGCATCGGCGCGCGCTCCGAGCGCGGATCTTCGCGCTGGTGTGCATGCTCCGAGAACCAGAAACCAACAGCCAAGAACCCGCTGTCAGGCCTCAAGCCGCCCGTGACACTGCTTGTACTTCTTGCCCGAGCCACATGGACAGGGATCGTTACGACCAACCTTTGGTACATTACCGATGGCCACTTGTTCGGCAGCTTCCTCGTCGGCGCTGTAGCCGCCCGCGTCGGCATGCTGGAACTGCATCGGCGGCGCCTGCCGGCGCTGCGCTTCGACCTCGTTGATGTCGTTTTCCGAGCGCACCCTGACGCGTGCCAGCAGCTTCACGGTCTCGCTCTTGACGCGCTCCAGCAGTTGCTGGAACAGCTCGAAGGCTTCGCGCTTGAACTCCTGCTTGGGCTGTTTTTGCGCGTAGCCGCGCAAGTGGATGCCCTGGCGCAAATAATCCATGCGCGCCAGATGATCCTTCCATTGGGAGTCGAGCACGTTCAGCAAGATCGCCTTCTCGGCCATGCGCGTCACCTCCGAACCCATCACCGCCTCGCGTTCGCGGAAGTGGCGGTCGACCGCTTCGATGACCTTTTCGGCAATGCCTTCAGCGTTGATGTCGGCGTTCTCTTTGACCCAGCTGCGCGGCTCGATCTCGACACCAAGATCGTCCTGTAGCGCCTTTTTCAAACTGTCGAGATCCCAGCTCTCGTCGATCGAGTCGGGCGGCACATGCTCGTGGGTCAGCGCGCGCACGACGTCCTGGCGCACCTGCACCAGCATTTCCTGCACGTCCTGCGCGTCCATCAACTCATTGCGCTGCTCATAGATCACCTTGCGCTGATCGTTGGCGACGTCGTCGAAATCCAGCAGGTGCTTGCGGATATCGAAGTTATGCGCTTCGACCTTGCGCTGTGCGTTCTCGATGGCGCGATTGACCAGCGGATGCTCGATCGCCTCGCCCTCTTTCATACCCAGCTTCTGCATCAGGTTGGCGAGACGATCGGAGGCGAAGATGCGCATCAGACTGTCTTCGAAAGCCAGGTAGAAGCGCGAGGAGCCTGGATCGCCCTGCCGGCCGGAGCGGCCGCGCAGCTGGTTGTCGATACGCCGCGATTCGTGACGCTCGGTGCCGACGATATGCAGTCCGCCGCTTTTCAGCACCGCTTCGTGGCGCAGCTTCCATTCGGCGCGCACGGCCTCCTTCTGCGCATCGGTCGCTTCGGGCCCGAGGCCATGCAGTTCCGCCTCCAGGCTGCCACCGAGCACGATATCGGTACCGCGACCAGCCATATTGGTGGCGATGGTCACCGCGCCCGGCCGACCGGCCTGGGCAACGATATGCGCCTCACGTTCGTGCTGCTTGGCATTCAACACCTCGTGCGGAATGCCTTCTTTCTTGAGCTGCTGCGAGATCACTTCCGAGATCTCGATCGAGGTGGTGCCGACCAGCACCGGTTGTTGAATCTTGCGGCGCTCGCGGATGTCTTCGATGATCGCGACGTACTTGTCTTTGCGCGTCAGGAACACCAGATCCGTGGCGTCCTTGCGGATCATCGGTCGATGCGTCGGGATGACGACCACTTCGAGTCCATAAATCGACTGGAATTCGAAGGCCTCGGTATCGGCTGTGCCGGTCATGCCGGCAAGCTTCTTGTACAGGCGGAAGTAGTTCTGGAAGGTGATCGATGCGAGCGTCTGGTTCTCGCGCTGGATCGGCACGTTTTCTTTGGCTTCGACCGCCTGATGCAGACCGTCGCTCCAGCGGCGGCCAGGCAAGGTACGGCCGGTGAACTCATCGACGATGATCACTTCGCCATCGCGCACGATGTAATCGACATCGCGCTGGTAAATGTTGTGGGCGCGCAGCGCCGCGTTCAGATGGTGCACAACCGCCAGGTTCTGCACGTCGTAAAGGCCGCTTTCCGAGTCCAGGATTCCAGCGTCGCGCAATACCTGTTCGACGTGCGCCATGCCGGCTTCGGACAGATGTACTTGCTTGGCTTTTTCGTCGACCCAGAAATCGCCGTCGCTGTCCTCGGCTTTCTGTCGCACCAGTTTGGGCGTGACGCGGTTGATCTTGACGTACAACTCCGGCGACTCGTCCGCCGGACCGGAGATGATCAGCGGCGTGCGCGCCTCGTCGATCAGGATCGAATCGACCTCGTCGACGATCGCGTAGTGCGGCAGGCGCTGCAATCGATCGGCTGGCGAGAACGCCATATTGGTGCGCAGATAGTCGAAGCCGTACTCGTTGTTGGTGCCATAGGAAATATCGCAGGCGTAAGCTTGGCGCTTACTGTCCGAGCTCTGGCCGGGAACGATCACGCCAACGCTCATACCGAGTGCCGCGTACACCGGCCCCATCCATGCGGCATCGCGTTTGGCGAGGTAATCGTTCACCGTCACCACATGCACGCCCTTGCCTTCGAGTGCGTTCAAGTACACCGGCAGCGTTGCGACCAGGGTTTTGCCCTCGCCGGTGCGCATTTCCGCAATCTTGCCTTGGTGCAAAACCATGCCGCCGATCAGCTGCACGTCGTAATGGCGCAAGCCGAGCGTGCGCCGGGCGGCCTCGCGCACCGCAGCGAAGGCCTCGGGCAGTAAGGAATCGAGCTTGGCACCCTTGGCCAATCGGTCCCTGAACTCCTCGGTTTTAGCGCGCAGCGCCTCGTCGCTCAACGCCTGAAAACTCGGCTCCAGCGCATTGATCTCCGCTACCGTCTTGCGCATGCCCTTGACGAGGCGGTCGTTGCGACTGCCGAACAGGCGAGTCAGGATGGCATTGATCATGTGGGCGAGAACCAGGCGAAAAGAAAAGGTGGCGAGTCTACAGGAGGCGCTCTGGAGCGCCCTATTGCTGCCGGGCCCGACTTGGGGGCGATGGTTCAGGGATTCAAGGTGGAACGCCATTGGCGAGGCTCGGGCGATCGCAGACCAGCGTGGCGCGACGACTGCCGCGCTTCCTCCCGGTTGTCAGAAGCATCCGGAATATCGGCATGGCGCCGGGTCCTTTCCATCTCAGGCGCAAGGTCGCGAAACTGGCTGCTCGCTGATTGTGCCGAGCCTTCATGTCCGCCGTAGTCGTTTCCGCCGAAACCGAATTTGCATTGGGCGCCGCGCGCAGCGAAGCCTTGGCGCGGCTGACGGATGGACTGGATGCCCGTGGACTGGCGTGGCTCGCAGGTTACTTCGCCGCGCGCGCCGAGATCGGCGCGCCTGCGCCGATCTCGGCGCCGACGGTTGCGCCGACGCTGCTGATCGTCAGTGGCTCGCAAACTGGCAACGCGCGACGCGTTGCCGTGGCGCTGGCCGCCGACGCCGAGCGCCAGGGGTACGCCGTGCGCCATGTGCACGCCGGCGATCTGAAGCTCAAAGATCTGGCGAAAGAGCGCCTCGCTTATTTCGTGATCAGCACGCAAGGCGACGGCGATCCGCCGGAGGAAGCGCGTGGCTTTATCGATGGGTTGCTCGGCGCACGCGCGCCGAGATTGCCAGAACTGCGCTTTGCGGTGCTGGCGCTCGGCGATTCCTCCTATCCCAGGTTTTGCGCCATCGGCCGCGCGGTCGATGCGCGTCTGGCCGAACTCGGCGCCGAGCGCGTGCTCGATCTGGGCGAGGCCGATGTCGATATCGAGCGCGTTGCGGCGCCCTGGCGCGATGCCGCCTTGCTGCTCGCAAAGACCTGGCTGACGCCGGCGCCAGTCAGCAATGTCACCACACTAAAGCCGCGAGTCGCGGCGGTCACGCGCGATGCGCCGCGCGCGATCGAATTGATCGAGAACCAGCGCATCACCACGCGCAGTGCGCTGAAGGACGTTCGCCATCTCGTCTTCGATCTGGACGGCAGCGGTATTCACTACCAGCCGGGCGACAGCCTCGGGGTGTGGCCGATCAATCCTGTTGCCCATGTCGATGCGCTCCTCGCTGCCAGCAGAGCGGACGGCACCGCCGTCGTCGAACATGGTGGCGCTGCGCATTCGCTGCGCGACTGGCTTACGCGCGAGCGCGAGATCACCCGGCTGGCAAAACCGGTGGTCGCCGCGCTCGCCGAGCGTTCTGCGCACGTCGCAGAATGGCTGGCAGCACCGAATTTGCCGGAGCGGCTGCGCGGCACACAGCTCGCCGAGTTGCTGGCGCAGTTCGATGTGCGCGTCGACGGCGCGTGGCTGGTCGCGCATCTGCTGCCGCTCGCTCCGCGCCTGTACTCGATTTCGTCGAGCGCGTTGGCGGTCGGCTCGGAGGTGCACCTGACCGTTGCTGTCGATCCGCGCGGCGCCGCGTCGCGCTTCCTCGCCGACAGTGTCGCCGGGTCGCCGGTGCGCGCCTATGTGGAGACCAATCCGCGCTTCCACCTGCCGGGCGACGACACCGATCTGATCATGATCGGGCCCGGCACTGGCGTGGCGCCATTCCGCGCGTTCGTGCAAGAGCGCGCCGAGCGCGGCGCACGCGGGCGCAACTGGTTGTTCTTCGGCGAGCAGCACTTCGCCTCGCAGTTCCTCTACCAGGCCGAATGGCTGGACGCGCTCAAACGCGGGCATCTGGCGCGCCTGGACGTGGCGTTTTCGCGCGACCAGGCTGAGCGCGTCTACGTGCAGCACCGACTGAGCGAGCGCGCCCAGGACATCTACGCATGGCTGGAAGGCGGTGCGTCGATCTACGTGTGCGGCGACGCCACGCGTATGGCGCCGGACGTCGACCGCGCCTTGCGTGCCGCGATCGAATCGGCGCGCGGGCGCGGCGATGCCGACGACTACGTCGCGGCGCTGGTTGAGGATGGGCGCTATCGAAGGGATGTGTACTGAGATGGTCGCAATTGCATCGACGGCCCCCCCCCCGCCTCCCGCCCCCTGCCCCTTGATGTACGGCTAAATGGAGCAGCCCGATGACCGCCCTCTCCCCCGTCGAACACATCAAACAGCGCAGCCGCCACTTGCGCGGCTCGATTGTCGACAGCCTCGCCAATCGCGTCACCGGCGCATTGGCGGACGACGACACGCAGCTGATCAAGTTTCACGGCAGCTATCAGCAGGACGATCGCGATCAGCGCGAGGAGCGCCGCCTGGCGAAACTCGAGCCGGCCTACAGCTTCATGATTCGCACGCGAACGCCCGGCGGCGTGTGCACGCCCGCACAGTGGTTGGCGCTGGACGCTATCGCGCAAACCTATGGCAACGGCTCGCTGCGCCTGACCACACGCCAGGCGTTCCAGTTTCATGGCGTGATCAAGCGCGAATTGAAGGCCACGATTGCGGCAATCAATCGCACGTTGATGGACACCATCGCCGCCTGCGGCGACGTCAATCGCAACGTGATGGCCAGCGCCAATCCGGTCGAAAGCCGTGCGCATCAAGTCGCGTACGACTGGGCCGTGCGCCTGTCCGAACACCTGCTGCCGAAGACCCGCGCGTATGCGGAGATCTGGTTGGATGGCGAGCTGGTTGCTGGCGGCGAGGAGGCCGAACCGATCTACGGCGCCACCTACCTGCCGCGCAAATTCAAAGCCGCCATCGCGGTGCCGCCGATTAACGACGTCGATGTGTATGCGCATGATCTGGGCTTCATTGCGATCATCGAAAACGGCGAACTGGTCGGCTTCAACGTCAGCGTTGGCGGTGGGCTTGGCGCCACCCATGGCGATCCGGCCACCTATCCGCGACGCGGCTCGGTGATCGGCTCGATCGTCCCGGAGCAATTGCTGCGCGTTGCCGAAGCCGTGGTCACCACACAACGCGACTGGGGCAATCGCGAAAACCGCAAACAATCGCGCTTGAAGTACACCATCGATCGCGTCGGACTCGAGGTCTTCAAGCGTGAGGTCGAATCGCGCAGCGCTGTGGTGCTGGGGCCCGAACGCCCGGTGGTGTTCACCCAAAGCGGCGATCGTTTTGGCTGGATCGTTGGCCATGATGGCCGCTGGCATCTCAATTTGCGCATCGAGGCCGGGCGCATTGCCGATACAGGCGACAAACGCTGGGCCAGCGCGCTGCGTGCGATCGCACAGGTTCACCAAGGCGATTTCCGCATCACGCCGAATCAGAACCTGATCGTCGCTAATGTGCCGAACGCTGCACGCGCGCAGATCGACGCGATCCTCGCCGCACATGGCGTGCACGATGGCAGCGGCGCCACGCCATTGCGCCAGCGCGCGCTTGCCTGCGTGGCCTTACCCACCTGTCCGCTGGCGATGGCCGAGGCCGAGCGCTACCTGCCGGAGCTGCTGAGCAAGATCGAAACACTGCTCGGCAAACACGCATTGAGCGCCGAGCCGATCGGTCTGCGCATCACCGGCTGCCCGAACGGCTGCGCGCGGCCCTATTTGGCGGAAATTGGTCTCGTGGGCAAAGCGCCTGGGCGCTACAACCTGCATCTCGGCGGCGATTTGATCGGCGAACGCCTGAATGTATTAGCGCACGAGAACATCGACGAGACGCAAATCCTGAGCGTGCTCGACGGTTGGTTTGCGCGTTACACCGCCGAGCGCGGTCCATCTGAACCCTTCGGCGACTTCACCCGCCGCGTCAACAAGGAATGGCTATGACACTGGATGTCGAACCCTGGAGCGGTGAGGCGTTGGCCGCACCCGATGCCGAAAACGATCTGGCGCAGTGGTACGCGCTGTCGCCCGCCGAGCGTGTGGCCAAAGCGCTGCGCGAGCTGCCTGGCGCGCACGTCCTGTCTTCAAGTTTCGGCGCGCAGTCGGCGGTGATGCTGCATCTGGTGCTGAGCCAGGCGCCGCACACGCCGGTGGTGCTGGTCGACACCGGTTATCTGTTTCCAGAAACCTATCGCTTCATCGACGATTTGCAGACGCGCTTCAATGCCGATTTGCGCATCTATCGCCCTGCGATCAGCGCCGCGCATTTTGAGGCGCGGCATGGCAAGTTGTGGGAGCAGGGTCTCGACGGTATCGAGCGCTACAACCAGTTCCACAAGGTCGAGCCGTTCCAGCGCGCGCTTGAGGAGTTGCACGTTGGCACCTGGTTTTCGGGCCTGAGGCGCAGCCAATCGGCCTCCCGCGCAGCCATCGAACCCGTCGAGCACAAGCGTGGGCGCATCAAAGTCCACCCGCTTTTTGACCAAAGCAACCGCGATCTGCACCAATACCTGCAGCGCTTCGATTTGCCTTACCACCCGCTCTGGGACGAGGGCTATGTGTCGATCGGCGACACCCACACCACGCGTCCGCTGAGCGAGGGGATCAGTGAGGAAGCGACACGCTTCTTCGGGCTCAAGCGCGAATGCGGACTTCACGGGTGAGCGGGTGCTTGGTTGTTGGTTCTCGGTTCTTGGAAGAAGCGATTCAAGTGGTATCGATAAGCGGCTGCCATCTCCCGATAACAACGCACGATCAGAACCGTGCCAGTTCCGTCCCCGTCCGGCGGGGACGGGCGATATCAGTCTGCAATCAGGTCGCCCAAAGAGCCCAAAGCTGCTGACTGCCACTACAAGTCGTCTAACCAAAAAAACGATAACCTCAGGAAACCCTCAACATGCCCCACGCTCTCTTGTCCACCACCCCAACGTTCGCCGCGCACGGCGGCGAGCTGCAGAACCTCTTGCTGGCCGAGCATGAACTTGCGAACGCCAAACGCGAGGCGGCCTCGCTCATCGCGCACGATCTCACGCCGCGGCAATTGAACGATCTTGAGCTGCTGCTCACCGGCGCTTTTTCGCCGCTGACGGGCTTCTTGACTGAGCGCGACTACCAGCGCGTCGTGACTGAGCTCAGGCTCGCGGACGGCGCGCTGTGGCCGATCCCGATTGTGCTCGATGTGTCGGCGGAGTTCGCGTCGCGCGTTGCCGTTGGCCAGTCGATCGCGCTCAAAGACATCGAAGGCGCACCGCTGGCGATCCTCGATGTGGAATCGATTTACACCCCGGATCGGCACGCCGAGGCGCAGGGTGTGTATGGCACCACCGACGTTGCGCATCCGGGCGTTGCGGCCTTGCTTGGCCATACGCAGCCGGTGTATCTGGGCGGTCGTGTGCGCGGCATCGAACTGCCGCGGCATTTCGACTTCCGCAGCGATCGGCACTCGCCGGCGGCGTTGCGCGCCTGGTTTGCGGCGAACGGCTGGACGCGAATCGTCGCCTTCCAGACCCGCAATCCGCTGCATCGAGCGCACTTCGAACTCACGCAACGCGCGGCGGAAAGCGTCGGCGCCAAACTTCTGTTGCACCCGGTTGTCGGGCAAACCAAACCCGGCGATATCGATCACTTCACGCGCGTGCGCTGCTACCAGGCGGTGCTGCCGTATTACGCGCCGGGCGCCGCGAAGCTGTCGTTGTTACCGCTGGCGATGCGCATGGCCGGCCCGCGCGAGGCCCTGTGGCACGCGATCATTCGCAAAAACTACGGCGCCACGCACTTCATCATCGGCCGCGATCACGCCGGACCTGGCAACGACAAATCAGGTAAGCCGTTCTACGCCCCGCTGGCTGCGCAGGAACTGGTGCAGCAACACGCCAGCGAACTCGGCATTGAAATCGTCGCGTTTCCGGCCTACGTGTATTCGGCCAAACGCCAAGGCTATTTGCCGGCACCCGAGGCAAAGCCCGACGATGAGATCACCGATATCTCGGGTACCGAACTGCGCCAACGTTTGTCGACTGGCGCCGAGATCCCGGCGTGGTTCAGCTTTCCGGCGGTCGTCGATGTGCTGCGCGAACGTCATCCGGGCGCGGCGCCAAAAGGTGCGGTGGTGTTGTTCACCGGTCTATCCGGCTCGGGCAAATCGACGCTTGCCAACGCGCTGATCAGCTTGATTCTGGAGCGCTCGGCACGCCCGGTGACGCTGCTCGATGGCGACGTCGTGCGCAAGCATTTGTCCAAGGGCCTGGGTTTTTCGCGCGAGGAACGCGATGCCAATGTCACGCGCATCGGCTTCGTCGCCGGCGAAGTCGCGCGCCACGGCGGCATCGCCGTGTGCGCCCCGATCGCTCCGTTCGCCGCAGCGCGCAGCGAAGTGAAGAAGCTCGCGCTGGAGGCCGGCGGCGAGTACGTGGAAATCCACGTCAGCACCTCGCTGGAAGACTGCGAAGCGCGCGATCGCAAAGGCCTGTATGCCAAAGCGCGCAGCGGTGAGATCAAGCAGTTCACCGGCATCAGCGATCCGTATGAGGTGCCTGAGAACCCGGCGCTGCGGCTCGATGGCGGCAACGGCGAACCGGCCGACCTCGCGCGTCAAGTTTTGGAGTTGCTGGCGACGCGCGGGGTGATCTGAGGTTGACAGGAGAACCCGCGGTGCGGGTTCTCCTGATGGCGGATGCAAAGCGCGAGTACAACTCGGCGTTGCAGAAGCGCCCGAGTTATCGAGCCTGATCCAGACGCGCGATCCGTG
This sequence comes from Lysobacterales bacterium, assembly GCA_022844135.1. Classification (GTDB taxonomy): domain Bacteria; phylum Pseudomonadota; class Gammaproteobacteria; order Xanthomonadales; family SZUA-5; genus JALHMH01. The sequence goes on along the minus strand of JALHMG010000009.1, from coordinate 121,482 downwards.
CCTTCAGTACGGTTCGCACTTGCTCATCAGCCGCGGCTGTGAGTGCCGCATCGAAGTGCTGGCGAGCAACGGTGCGAAAGGTCTCGTCGCCGCGGGCGACGTAACGCGACAGGTAGCTTTCTGCGAGCAGCCGGTGCTGCCATGGCTCTGCAGCATCCGGTAGCGCATCGAGCACCAACTCCGCCAGCGTGCCGCGCAGCCCGCAATCGCTGCCGGACTTCGGTAGAGGCGGATTTTCGCCACCAAGAGCATCGAGCAATGCCCGGTCGCTGGCGTTGCGCAGTGGGCATTGGTCGATCTCAACCCAGGCGCTGCGCGCTTCGGAAGTGCGGTTGAGCGCGAGCAGCAACGCCGGGCGCAAGTCGCTTTCGATTTCGCAGACCGGCACGTTGTCGCCACAGTCGATACGCTCCACCATCGCCAGCGCGGAATCCAGCTGCCCGAGGCGGATCAGCACGCGCGCCATGCGCACTTCGGTCAACCGGATGAGTCCTGGGTCGTCGCTGTTGTTCGCGGCCACGAACAGAGCGTAGCTCGCATCGACCCACTGCTCGCGCTTCAGTAAAGCATCGGCCACACGCGATGCGGCGCGACCCACGGAGGTTCGCGCCAGGGTCAGCTGCTCATCGCCCAGATCAATCGGCAGTAACGCGGGATCGGTGTCATCCAGCGCCAGATCGAGCGTCATGTAGCGCTCCTGCAGCCTCTGCAGTCGCTCGAAGGCATCGCTCTGATCGGCTTCCATCTGCAACGTCAGCGCAGCCAAAGCAATCGCACGCAGGCGCACTTGCTGCGGTGGTGAAGCATTGATCTGCGCCTCGGCTAACGACGCCAACGCCTCGCTGCTCTTCGGCGCGGGCAGATCGATCGCTGTCTGCAAGTATTCGAGCGTCGACGACGCCGGCGGATACTTCTGCAGATGCGCCACGAGGTTGCGATCCGCTTGCGCGGCGGCGTCGCGACTTCCGTTCGGGGCCTGCGCGGCGATGAGCGCCAGCAACGATTCCAAGCGCATGTCGCGCACAATCGTGGCAAAGGAATCGGTGTACGCCAGCAGCTGCTGATGCGCGGCGACGCAGCTCGGCGGATCGGCGGCGCAGGCCTGTTCTGCCGCAGCCTGCATGGCATAGACCGCGGGTAGATTCGGCATCGCCGCGGTGCTTGGCGTCGCCATTCGCAATCCGGGCTTGATCGCCGCATCCGGCGTTTCGCCCGGCCATATGCGTACCGTGTTCTCCTCGGGCCAATAGCGCGCGTAGACCTCGCCTACATCGCCGATCAAGGCCCAGACTGAGGTGGCGGAGATGCTTTGGAAGTTAAAGGTGACACCTTGCTCGCCCAGATGCTCAGCGCCGATCAGCGTGGCGTCCTGCAGTGCCGCGATGGCAACGGCAACCTCGCGCACCGAAACGTTCTTGGCTTGGATTGCGATCGTCGGTTCCCCGCCGCTACGCAAACGCACGGTGTAGCCATCGACGGTGCCTTCGGCGCCCATCGCGAGGATGGCCGTCAACTCCTTGTCGCCATCGCGCGGTTGAAAGCGCACTTCAACCTGTTCGCCCATCGGGCGCGCTGAGACAGTGCCATAACGCGCCGTCTCCAAGGTGTAGATATCCGTATCGAAGGCCCACGCTTCAGGCGGGCTCCACGTCAGGTCACCGCCCTTGCAACCGCTGAAGTCGCGTTCGAGCTGTGTGGCCTCGGCGGTGATCGTCACCCAGATCGGCTGACAGTTTTCGATGATTGGCGCCGGCGCGTCGCTGGCGGCATGCATTGCAAGCAACAACCAAAATGCGTTCATGGCTACTCCAGCCTGGTGTGGTGTTCCGCAACTAAGTTGAACAATGTTTCCAATGGATTCTGGCGCCAAGCAAGGCGCGGCGAGGAGGAATAGGTCTTCTATGGCGACGAGGAGCAACGCCGCATGGGGTCGAAAGACGCGGACATAATTCCAGTTGTTTTTGGGACACCACACACTAGCCCGCATATTTCATGAGGTCGCGATGAAATGGCTTGATTTCGTTGTTACGGCGTGGAAATCATCGAGTTGGTCGTACTGACAGAGTGTTCGCTGCCATTTCCTCGCTAACACGGCCCTCGCTCGTTCTTTGCGCCGGACTCTTCGTTGCTCGTCGTCCCAATGGAACAACCATTCCTCCTCCTCGCGCCTCGATTCCGGCGCAAAGCCCTTCGCGATCTTCCGCGTTTCCTCATGAAATATGCGGGCTAGTTCCAGACACTGGTCAACGGCTTTCAGAATGTCCCACGGCGGTGAAAGCGAACGCCAAACAACGCCGAGCCAATGCGCGCAGATCGCGCAGGTTTTGCGCTCACACCGCAACGGCGAGATCATGCACCGGCGACCACGTGAACGCCGTGGCCGATCAACAGAAGCCCGATGCGAACTCGATTGTGACTGACACCGATTATTGGCGCGAGATGCTGGTGGCGTTTAGCTATCCGGTTGGGCTGTTCATGGTGCTTCCGCTTCTCGTTGTCGGCGCCATGGGAGGGCCGGCCGCATTCGTCGGTTTGTTCCTGGTCCTGCTGATACTCCTGGTGCCGATTGTCATCGTCGGGCTGTTACTGTCGCCTTGGGCCGGCAGCAGACTACCGGCTCAGAAGCTGCCATCTTTCTTCATGGCAGGCTCGGCGGCAGTAGCGCCCGCGATTGGCTTTTGGTTGTCGGTGGGTGGTTCGGGCGGTGGCCTGGTGGTGGCCTGGGCGTTCCTTGCGCTGCCCGCGTCGGCGCTGGGCGCAATACTCTTCATTGGCGGATGCGAGCGCAGTCGGGCGCGCTCGGCCGCGCAGATTGACCAATAACGGATCGGTAAGTCGCTTGCGTTTATCGCCATCACTTGCGTCACGCCACTTCGCCCATACTTTCACCTCTCTCTTCCGCTGAGATCGACCTTGAGCTCTCCGACCTCCAGCAGCACCAGTCCGCCGATGGTCGATCGTGCGGCGCTAGTCGACTATCTGGCCACCGGCGCACGTGCGCCGGAAGACTGGAAGATCGGAACGGAACACGAAAAGTTCGGCTTTCGCCTCGACGATTTGCGCCCACCGACCTACGAGGGCGAGCGTGGTATCGGTGTCTTGCTGGAACAAATGGCGCAGCGTTTCGGCTGGGAGCGCGGCTATGACGGCGAGCATCTGATTGCGCTCAAGCGCCCCGATGGCTCCTCGATCACGCTGGAGCCGGCGGGCCAGTTGGAACTCTCCGGCGCGCAGCTCAGCACGTTGCATCAAACCTGCTGCGAAGTGGAAGGCCATTTGCGTGAAGTGCAGGCGGTGGCGAAGGATCTACAACTGGGCTTTCTGGGCATGGGCTTTCAGCCCAAATGGCAGCGCGAGGATATGCCGTGGATGCCCAAGGGTCGTTACAAGCTGATGCGCGCGTACATGCCCACGCGCGGCGGGCTGGGCCTGGACATGATGACGCGCACGTGTACCGTGCAGGTCAATCTCGATGTCGGTTCCGAAGCCGATATGGTCAAGAAATTCCGCGTTTCGCTGGCGCTGCAGGCCATCGCGACCGCGCTGTTCGCCGATTCGCCGTTCACCGAAGGCAGGCCGAATGGTTTTCAGAGTTTTCGCTCGCACGTCTGGACCGACACCGATCCGGATCGCACCGGGCTCTTGGACTTCGTTTTTGAGGAAGGCTTCGGGTACGAGCGTTATGTCGATTACATCCTCGATGTACCGATGTATTTCGTCTATCGCGATGGCCAATACCTGGACGCCACCGGCCAGAGCTTTCGCGATTTCCTCGGTGGCAAGTTACCGGCGCTGCCTGGCGAACTGCCGAATCGCAATGACTTTGCCGATCACCTGACCACCGCGTTCCCGGAAGTGCGCCTGAAGCGCTATCTGGAAATGCGCGGCGCCGATAGCGGTCCGTGGAATCGCATTTGCGCGCTGCCGGCGCTGTGGGTGGGATTGCTGTACGACGCCACTGCGCTCGATGCCGCGTGGGACGTGTGCAAGAACTGGACACTCGCCGAGCGCCATCAGTTGCGTGACGGCGTGCCGCGGCATGGTTTTGCGCTGCCGTTCCGCGGCGGCAAGGTACTCGATGTCGCGCGCGAGGTTCTGGCGATCGCCGCCGAAGGGCTGCGTCGCCGCGCGCGCACCAATCGCAACGGCGTCGACGAGCGCATTTATCTGGATCCGCTGATCGAATTTGTGACCGCCGGTCAGTCGCCCGCGAGCCGCAAGCTTGAGCTGTTCCACGGCGCGTGGGGCGGGAACATCGATCCGGTGTTTGCGGAGTTTGCGTACTAAGGTGGTTGGTGGTTTGGCTTGTTGGTACGCGGACCCATGGTCCGCTCACCAAGAAGCTACATCTCAATCGCCTCAACCCCCAGCCAGCGATCCAGGGCCGCCAGCACGACCTCCAGCGGGGCCACCAGTGCAGGGGCATGCAACGCGCCGCGATCGACGTTTTCCATCCAGCCGTAAAGGCACACGCGTAATTGCTCAACGCTGCGCACGCGCTGCGCAACATCGTCGATCACGCGTTGAAATTCACCAGGCGTAGGGCTCTGTCCGAGCGCTTTGAACAGCTCGCTTAAGCTGCCGAACACTTCGCGCGCATCGTCGCCATAGCCGTAGTCCTTCGGTTCGAACTCGAGCATCGAGGCGCCGCGTTCGGCCCAGACTTTGAAGCACAGCTTCTGCAGCGAGTGATACAGCGGCTCCTCGGAAATCAGCACCAGCAAGAAAGTTGCGGCATTGGCCATCACAACGCCGGTCTTCGACGGCCACTGCCGGGATTGCGCGAACTGATACAGGCGCACCTGGTCCTGAAAATCGCTGGCCTGAATTTGATCGAGGATCACGATCACGCGCTCGGCCTCGCTGTAGGCGCAGGCCTCGGTGAGCGTGCGATCGAAGGCCGATATCGGCGCCTCGATCTTCTCCGTGGCGCCCGATTCCGGATCGATGATCAGCGTCTCCGTTTCCGGCTCCGCAGCGCGCGAAAAGTCGTGATAGAGCACATGCGGATAGTCGAGCGCATGGCCCAATGCGTGCGCCAACGCGCTTTTGCGCCGCCCGCTTTCCCCGACGACGTTGAGGCAGCGCACGCCCGCAGGCTTGCTCTCGAACACCACTTTGAGCGCGAATTCGTAGTCGTCGTTCGATTCGAAACCGAAGTGCGCTAGGCGGCGGCGGAGGGTCATTGTTGGTTCTTGGTTCTTGGTTCTTGGTTCTTGGTTGTTGGTTGTTGGTTCTTGGTTGTTGGTTGGTCGAGAGTGGTACTGACCTTTCCGTAAGTAAAGCGACTTCGGAGCCGGATCTGCTCCCTCTCCCGCCTGGGCGGGAGAGGGCTGGGGTGAGGGTGGGGCGGCAGCTACAGAGCGCTCCGTAGCGACAACCCCGCCCTCACCCGGCGCTTCGCGCCGACCTCTCCCGCCCAGGCGGGAGAGGCAAGCACATGGTCGAATCCGTCGCTTTACTTATGAAAAGGTTAGTAAGTGGTAAGCGGTTGGGATTGCGAACTTGGGATGCCGTCGATTGAGCGGACTAAGCGAGGCCCAAAGGGCCGAAATGCAATAGCCCAGGGCGCAAGCCCTGGGTAGGCGCGCATATTCCCAAGAGCCCTGAAGGGGCGACACAGTCGTGTTTCGCCCCTTCAGGGCTCCCCCTTCCAATGCACACTGTACCCAGGGCTTGCGCCCTGGGCTATTGCATTGCGCCCTTTCAGGGCGCGCGTGCAACCGGTGATTGCAGGCTTCAACCACCAACCAAGAACCACCAACCAAGAACCAAGAACCAAGAACCAAGAACCAAGAACCAAGTACGCGCCCGAAGGGCGCTATGCCGCCTGCGCTGCCGGCATCGACAAGCGCGGGCCGCTGACCAGGGCGCGACGCACGTTGTCGATGACCAGATCCACTTCCTCGCTCGTGATCGCAAAATGCGGGGTGAAGCGCAGCGAGTTGGCGCCGCCGTGGATGACGCCGAGGCCATGCTCGCGCATGAACTCCTCGGTGCTATTGGTCCCGTAGCACTTGAACTCAGCCGACAGCTCGCACGAGAACAACAGCCCGGTGCCCTGCACGTTGGTGATCATGCCGGGCAGCTCGCGCGCGAGCGCTTCGAGTTTGCGCAGGAACTCGGCGCCGCGCTCGCGGATATTTTGCCGCAACGCTGGCGTCAGGCCATCGAGCACGGTGCACGCCACATCCATGGCGCGCGGATTGGTGGTCATCGTGTTGCCGTAAATGCCCTTGCGATACAAGGCGGCGGCGCGTTCGTTGGCCGCGAGCACGCTCAACGGATACTGGCCGGCATTGAGCGCTTTGGAGTAGGTTTCCAAATCCGGCGCCTCCAGCGTCTCGAAGCCCGGATAGTCGACGATCGATAACACGCCATGCGCCCGCAAGCCCGATTGGATGGAATCGGCGAGCAGCAGGCTGTGGTGCTTTTTCGTCAGCTCGCGCGCAACGGCGTAAAACTCGGGCGTCAACGCGCGGCCAGGATTTCCCTCGCCCATCACCGGCTCAATGAACATCGCTTCGATGTGGAAACCCGCGCTCTCGGCCTCGGCGAAGGTTTGCCGCAAATGCGCGACATCGTAGGGCTCGACGATCAGTGTGTGCTGGTGGTGAGCGAAGCTGGCCAGATGTTCGTTGTAGGCCTTTTTCGACGAATCCGAATACAGCGCCGGCAGCTCGGTGCGCCCGTGGAACGCGCCGCGCACGGCAATGCGGCGCACTTTGCGCCCGGCATGCGGCGCGCCCGGTGCAGTCATCAGTTTAGTGTTCACATCCGACAATCGACCCGCCAGGGTGACTGTCTCGGACCCCGAATTGAGGCACAGGAACTTGGCGTACGGACACCCGCCGCGCGTGTGCCCGATTTCGCGACGCAGCGCGCGTTCCAGGCGCAACTGGCTGAGCGAAGCGGTCATGATGTTGGCCATCACTTGCGGCCGCGCCATGGCGTCGATCACCGCCTGCGGGCCGTGACCAGCGCCGAGCATGCCGTAGCCGCCGTTGTCGTGGATCACCGCGCCCTTGAGCGAGATCACCCAAGGCCCGCGCGCAGCGATCGCCACATAAGGATTGACCGTATCGTCCGAGTAAAAATTGACGAAGCCGCCCTGTGTGATCTTGAGCTGCTCGTTCTCCGGCAAATTCAAAAGCTCCGGGAATTCGACGCGCGCCTGCTCGTAAGCCGTGTAGGCTTCGCCAATGGCCTGCGCCAGACTCAAGTCGGATTTCAAGAAACGTTCGATGACCGCATCCGGCAAGCCCAGCGTGCGTCGCGGCCCATGGCTGCGGAGCGCGGCGAGTTGATTGAATGGGGTCATGGTCGAGTCTCCTGTTTCACCGTAAGTCGCGCTACCGCGACGCTGTTGTTTGTTTCCTGCGGCCATCCATGCGAGCTTTTGGATATGGTGGCCCCGCCGATCGTTTCAGTACAACGAAGTCGCAAAGCAAGAAAACCAGAGCATCTGATCGCTTCAGTTTTCGACGCTTCGCGTGAGATGCCTCTGTTCTTGCCGAGAACGGCGCTAAGTACTTGAATTTACTAACCGAGTAATGGTATCACGCGCGGCTTTTTGCCGTAACCCCCATCGTCGTTTTTATTCATTTTTCATGCGCAAGCAGGACTTCGACTTCGCGTTGCCGGAAAGCTTGATCGCCCAGGTGCCGCTGCCTGAGCGTAGCGCGTCGCGCTTGCTTGTCGCTGGCATCGCTGCGCAGTCGATTCGCGATCGCTCGATCCGCGATTTGCCGGAGCTGCTGGCACCCGGCGATTTGCTGGTCGTCAACGATACGCGCGTCTGGCCGGCGCGCTTGCATGGCCGCAAGGCGAGCGGCGGCCAAGTGGAGTTGCTGCTGGAACGCCTGATCGATTCGAGCACAGGCCTGTTTCACTTGCGCGTCAGCAAGAAGCCTAAAGCTGGCGATGCGCTGCTGGTCGACGACGCGGTGTTGACCGTGCTCGAGCGCCGCGAGGCGCTGTTCGTATTGCGCCTGGAAGAGGGCGACTTGCCAAGCCTGCTGGAGCGCCACGGTCACGTGCCGCTGCCGCCGTACGTAACGCGAGCCGACGACGCCAGCGACCGCGAGCGCTATCAGACGGTGTTCGCGCAGCAGGCCGGGTCCGCCGCGGCGCCTACCGCCGGGCTGCACTTCGACGCGTCGCTTTTGGATGCGTTGGCGGCGCGCGGCGTCGAGCGCACCGCGATTACGTTGCATGTCGGCGCCGGCACCTTCCAGAACTTGCGCGACGATGAGTTGGACAAGATCGTGCTGCACCGCGAGTGGTTGCACGTACCGCAGAGCGCGGTCGACGCTGTGGCGGCCTGCAAAGCGCGCGGCGGACGCGTGATTGCGGTCGGCACCACCGCCACGCGCGCGCTCGAAACCGCAGCGCAAAGCGGCGCGCTCGCCACCTGCAGCGGCGATACGCAACTGTTCATTCGCCCAGGCTTTGGCTTTCGCGTCATCGATGGCCTGCTGACGAATTTCCATCTGCCGCAATCGAGTCTGCTGATGTTGGTGAGCGCTTTTGCCGGTCGCGAGTTTGTGTTGACCGCTTACGCACATGCGGTGGCTCAGCGCTATCGATTTTTTTCGTACGGAGACGCGAGTTTGTGGCTGCCATAACATCGGAAGAACTCGCGACCAACATCGCCTTCGAGCATCTCGCCAGCGACGGCCGCGCACGTCGTGGGCGCCTGCATTTGCCGCACGGCGTCGTGGAGACGCCGACGTTCATGCCGGTGGGCACTTACGGCACCGTGAAGGCGATGGATCCGAAGGATTTGCGCGCCATCGGGGCGCAGATTGTGCTCGGCAACACTTTTCACTTGTGGCTGCGACCGGGCACCGAGGTCATCGAAGCGCACGGCGGCTTACATGGCTTCATGGGCTGGAGTGGGCCGATTCTCACCGACTCGGGCGGCTTCCAGGTGTTCAGCCTCGCGGCGATGCGCAAGCTCTCAGAGGAAGGCGTCGCGTTTCGCTCGCCGATCGATGGCGCCAAGGTGTTTTTGAGCCCCGAGGAGTCGATGCGCATCCAGCGCGCGCTGAATTCGGACGTGGTGATGATCTTCGACGAGTGCACGCCCTATCCGGCCACGCTCGAGGTCGCGCGCGATTCGATGGAACTGAGCTTGCGTTGGGCCGAACGCAGCAAACGCGCATTCGAAGGCAATCCGAATGCGCTGTTCGGCATCGTGCAAGGTAGCGTTTATCCCGAGCTTCGCGAGCGCAGCGCTCGCGCGCTGATCGATATCGGCTTTCACGGCTACGCGGTCGGGGGCCTGGCGGTCGGCGAGCCGGAGGACGAGCGCAATCGCACCCTCGATGAAACGCTGCCGATGCTGCCGGTGGACAAGCCGCGCTATCTGATGGGCGTCGGTCGCCCCGAAGACATCGTCGAGGCGGTATGGCGTGGCGTGGATATGTTCGATTGTGTGATGCCCACGCGCAACGCGCGCAACGGCCATCTGTTCACCCGCTTTGGCGTGGTGCGAATCCGCAACGCGCCGCACAAGACCGATCTGGGCCCCATCGATCCCGAGTGCGCCTGCACCACCTGCCAGCGCTATTCGCGTGCGTACCTGCACCACCTGGACCGCTGCCACGAGATGCTCGGCGCGCACCTGATGACGGTGCACAACCTTTACTACTACCAAGCGCTGATGCAGGACTTGCGCGCCGCCATCGACAGCGGGACGCTCGCCGAGTACCGCGACGCGTTTTATCGCAAACAGGGGCGCGTGGCGCCGCGCTGACCTTTAGCGAAGCTTCGCCCACACGACGGCACGATGTGGGCAGGTTAGAGCCCCACGTCGCAGGCCCGTCGGCTACAAGGCTTTGCGACGCCGCACCGCGCGAGGAGCAACCCGGTCATGACCACCACCCACGTACGGCCCACCGACATCCGCGAACTGGCGCGCCTGGCCACGCAAGCAACGCTCGGCATCACCGATCTGGTGGAAGCTCTGCACGGCACCATCGTTAAGCCGATCGGCACCGCGCCAGCCCGCACGCGGGGCATCAGCGGTTTGGTCTACCGCAGCGTGCGCGGCGTTACGCGTCTGGTGGGCGGTGGACTGGACCTGGCGCTGAGCCAGCTACCGGCGGCGCTCGATGCGCGCGAGTCCTCGCTCCAGCGCGATGCGATCGTCGCGGCGCTGAACGGCGTTCTTGGCGACTGCCTTGCGGCGAGCGCCAGTCCGCTGGCCACGTCGATGAGTCTGCGCCGCAACGATCGCGAGTTCAGCATCGAGCCCGACGCCATCGGCCCCAAGTGGTTGCTGTCGATCCATGGTTTGTGCATGAGCGATCGCCAATGGCGCGGCGCCGCTTTCGATCACTCGGCCGCTGTGGCGAGCGCGCACGATTACGTGCCGCTGACGCTGCGCTACAACAGCGGACGGCATATCTCAGAGAACGGTCGCGAGTTGGCGCAGTTGCTCGAACGCGCCTTCGTTGCATCGCCGCAACCGCCGCAGGAAATCGCCTTGCTGACGCACAGCATGGGCGGACTGGTGGCGCGCAGCGCCGTGCATTACGGAACGCAAGCGGGGCACGCCTGGGTCGGCAGGTTGCGGCGCATCGCGTTCCTGGGCACGCCGCATCACGGCGCGGCACTGGAGCGCGGCGGCAACTGGATCGATCTCGCCCTGGGCGCCAGCCGCTATTCGGCGCCGTTCGCCCGGTTGGGAAAGATTCGCAGCGCCGGCATTACCGACCTGCGCCATGGCAACGTGCTCGATGAGCACTGGCGCGATCAGGATCGCTTCGCGCGTCAGCGCGGAGCTCGGACGGCGCTGCCCTTGCCTGTAGACGTTTTGTGTTTTGCGCTCGCCGCCAGCAGATCCAAGCCCGGCGCGCCGCGCGCTGCGGGCGATGGCCTGGTGTCGGTGGCAAGCGCACTGGGCCGCGGCCACGGCCTTCACGAGCTTGCGATCCCCGCTGATCGGCAGTGGATCGGTTATGCGATGAACCACATGGAACTGCTCCGTCGAGCCGAGGTTGCCGAGCAACTGGTGCGCTTCTTTGCGCGTTCGCAATAGCGATTCCTCGAAAGTGCGCGTAAAGGCGAGCCGATATGTGCCCCGTTTTCCGGCCTTTTGCGTACCCAAGCATTGACGCCTAGTTCTGGGCGGCTCTGGAGAACGCTATGAGAGACCTTTTCGTCGTTGCGCTGGCTTTGCTGTTGTGCGGCAACTCGGTAACTGCCGCCACCCCCGCCGATGAAGTTCGCGCCTTTATTGCCGACTACGACAGCGCCTATTCGCGGCGCGACGTCGATGCGGTTGCGGCCAAGTTATCGAGCAGCTATCACGTTGTCGTCGATGGCAAGTCGATCAATCGCGACACGGCGCTGACCGATCTGAAGAACGAGAGCGTCGCCGCTAACGTCAAATCCACGGTCGAGCAGGTTGAAGTCCATGGCGACCTGGCGGCGGCCCGCGGCGCGATCGATTGGCAGGAAGGCGACAAGTCGGGGCGCGAGTATTTCTTGCTGGTGCTCAGGCGCGAGCAAGGCACCTGGAAAGCGGCGATGGAACACGTGTCGTCGGCGCCAAGCGCCAAGCAGACGGATTAAAAGAATCTGGCTCAGGGCAGCGCCGCCGACAGCCGTCGTTTGAGGCCACTATGTGCCAGCACCCTGGCCCAGGGAAACAGTGGGCCCGGGTCGCGCTTGCGGCGTACCAGCACCGTGGCATCGTCGCTGGCGGGCACCTCGGTGAGATCGAGATCCTCGTGACCTGCGATATCGGTCAGGGTGGGCCAGCGCGCGGTCAGCCAGCGCAGAAGCGCGATCAGCGCCTCGATCTGGGCATCGCTGTAGGGTTCGGTCATGGTCTGGCGCCGCGAGTCGAGCCAATCGGGATAGCGCCCGATATTGACCAGCTCGATCCCGACGCTGCGCGCATTCCAGCCGCGGGTATGGTGGGCAACGCGCTCGATCGGTACGTACTCGGTCACGCTGCCGTCGCGATCGATGTACAGGTGGCCGCTGTTCCCGGTGCCGCTGGCATAGCGCTCGATCTCGCCCTCGCGGCGGGCCGCCGCAAGATCCGGCAATTCCGTGCAATGGATCACGACGATGTCTGGATCGCGCTGGCGCGCGTCCAGGCGATCGACGTAGGGCAAGTGCTCGATGCTAATCTGCACGGCTAAGCGACCGCTGGCGGAGGTGGCAACATGACACAAACTGCGGTGCCTCGTCACGCCGCAAATGGCCACGTGATCCTGTCGCACGGTATGGAGAGCGGCCCGAATGCCACCAAGGTCGCGCGGCTCGCGGCGCTGGCGGAAAGCCTTGGATGCTCTGCGCAGCGCGTCGACGATGTCGGTATCGTCGACCCACAGCATCGCCTGCAGCGATTGCTGCCGCTGATCGACGCTGCGCCACGGCCGCGGGTTTTGATGGGATCGAGCCTGGGCGCGTACGTTTCCGGGCGCGCTTCGCTGCTGCGCGAGGTCGACGCACTGTTCCTGCTCGCTCCACCGGTGCACCTGCCGCCGCCGCACGCCGCACTCAGCTTACGCGCGCCGCGCATCGTCATCGTGCATGGCTGGCGCGATGAACTGATCGCCGCCGGAGATGTCTTCGATCTCGCGGCCAATACGCGTGCGGCCCTGCATTTGGTCGACGCCGATCATCGACTGGGCGAAGCGATGGACGTGATCGAGCGCGAATTTGCGTCGTTGCTGGCCGGCCTGGAACGCGCGGCCGCTTGAGCTTACCGCTGGGCTACCGGTGCTTGATGCACTTCTATCCGCTCAAGACCGACGTTTGGGCAAGCGCGGCTTGTGGAACGCCGAGTTGCACTCGGCGCTTTGGCGCTCGACTTCCCTCGTGCCACCCGCAAGTCCGCTTGCCGAGTGCAACTCGGCGTTCCAACCGAGGCCCGAAACTGATCGCTGCCAGATCGGTGATGGACAAAGCGCGACCCCTACGTACCAGTTCTGGGCATTTACTGCTGCGCGCGCGCCTCGGTCACCTCCGGATGTCGCTCGCCGCGCGCGGCGACGAGGGCCGCGAGGCCGTCCGCCGCCAACGCCTTGGCGCGCTCTGCATTGCCCGCCGCGCCCTCGATGCGCGCTTGAATCAGGATTAACTGCGCGGCGTCTGCCGCACCCGGCGCATCGGCGCCATAGGCCGCGCGCGCGGCCTCGAGGCGCGCTCTGGCTGGCTCGACTTCGCCCTGTGCCAACCACGCCAGCGCCCGCTCCGATTCGGTTCGGGCGCGGTCGTTGGCAGAAAAGTCCGCAGCGCTGGCCAACCACTGCGCGGCCGGCGCGATCGCCTCCAGCGCCTCGCGGCCCCGACCCTGCATACGCAGCGCGCGCGACAAGTAGCGCAGCGTCGCGAGGCGCTGCGAACTCGGCGCCGCCTGCACCTCGCGCGCGGCAATATCGCGCAGCGTCGTCTCCGCGATCGACGCCTGGCCCTGGTAGATATCGATCAGCGCACGATAGCGCTCGGCATCGAGCACGCGCGTATCGCCAGGACCCAAGCCCCGCAGGCGCTCCAGAGCCTCGCCCAGGTGCGCGCGCGCCGAATCGAGTTCAGCGAGCTGGATCTCATCGATGGCGAGATTGGTCAGCTCCTGGCCGAGCAGCAGTACGTCCGGCCGCTGCGCCGCGCGCAGGCTGTTGACTGCCTCGATGCGCAACTCGCGCGCTTCGGCAAAGCGACCGCGGCGGTTCTCGATCACCGCCAAGGCGCCCAGGCTGCGCGCGATATCGCGGTGTCCGACCGGAAGAATTCGGCGCCGCAGCTGCAGCGTCGCGCGCGCAGTTTGCGCAGCGGTGTCCACTTCGCCGCCGCGCAGTTGCGCCAGATGCAGGTTGTAAAGTGTCGTCGCCACCTCCGGATGCATCTCGCCCGACACGCGTCGCCGGGCTGCCAGCACTTCCTCGAATATCGCGCGCGCCGCCGGCACATCGCCGCTCGCCAGCACCCAAACGCCCAGATCGTTTTGCGCCAGCAAGGTGTCTTCGGCATCGACACTTTGCGCGCGCCGGCGCTCGAAGATGCTCTGCGCCAACTGCCGCGCCGCGGCCACGCGTCCTTCCGCGCCGAGTATCGATTTGTCGACCAGATCGATGTCCAGCAGCCACGCAGGATGGTCTTCCGCCAGAGCGCGCGCCTGGTCGATGTGCGTGCGCGCCAGCGAGAGCTGTCCCGCCGACAGCTCCGCCTGCGCCAGTCCCCACAGCAGGCGCACATGCGTGCCCCGATCGTCGCCGGGTTGCGCCAGCGCGCGCCCGGCCTCGTACATTTCGATCGCGCGTGCGGCGTCGCCGAGATAAAAGTACGCGCGCCCGAGCGTCGCGTACAAATCCGCTTGCACCTGCGGCGCATCGCGCAGCTCCTTGCCGATGCGCTCGGCGCTCTCTTCGAGCAAGGCTTTGGCGCTGATGTCCTCCGCACCCGGCGCCTCTGGGGTGGCGCCTTCGAAAATGCTCGCCAGGAATTCGCTCACCATCTCCGCGCGCAGCGCCTGCTCGCGCGCAATCGCCGCCTGATGCAAGGCCAACAGCGCGCCGATGACGATGGCCAGTAGCACCGCCACGCTGGCGCTGAGTCCCAACCAGTGGCGGCGCAGGTAACGTCCGGCACGATAGGCGAAGCCATCCGGTCGCGCGCGCACGGGACGGTCGTCCAGGCACGCGCGCAAATCGTCGGCGAAGGCCTCCACGGTCGCATAGCGCCGCTGCGCCTCATGGCGCACGGCCTTGGCCACGATCAGCGACAAATCGCCAGCCAGTGCGCGCGCCGATACATTCGCCGGCCCTTGCGCGCCGGCCTCGTTGCGTGCGTGCGCCAGCAGCGCGCGCGTGTCCTGGCGCGTGGTCCGCGAAGCATGCAGCGACTGGCCCGACAGCAGCTCGAACAGCACCGCGCCTAGCGCATACACATCGGTCGCGGTGGTCACCGGCTCGCCGCGCACCTGCTCAGGCGCAGCATAGGCGCGCGTGAAAAAACGCGCGCCGGTGGCCGAAGTGTCGTCGTCGCTGTCTTGCGCCAGCAGTTTGGCGATGCCGAAGTCCAACAGTTTGGGCTCGCCGCGGCGATCGATCAGCACATTGCCCGGCTTGATGTCGCGATGCACCACGAGCATGCGATGCGCGTAAGCCACGGCATCGCACAAGCGCAGAAACAGCGCGATGCGTTGTCGCACATCGAGCGCCTCGCGTGCGGCGTATTCGAGCAGCGGCAGGCCGTCGATCCACTCCATCGCAATGAACGGCCGTCCGGCATCGACGCCGCCATCGATCAGCCGCGCAATGTTGGGGTGTTCCAGGCGCGCCAGAATCCGCCGCTCTGCGGCAAAGCGCTGCACGATTTCTTTGCTGTCGAGTCCCAGCCGAATCAGCTTCAACGCCGCGCGCTGCTCGAAGTCCGCGCCATGACGCTCGGCCAGATACACCGCACCCATACCGCCGCGACCGATCTCGCGCACCAAGGTCCACGGCCCCAGCGTCGTCGGCGCGGTAGGCGCATGTTCGGCGTGCAGCATGTCGACATGCTCGGTGGCGTCGGTGTCGGGCATTTTGGGTTCTTGGTTGTCGGTTGGAGGTTAGTAAATGGTCGATGGTCAATAGTCAATGGGAAAGCGGCGCCACGCATCGAGAACGATGCTTTCCAATTGAGCATTGACCATTGACCGTTAACGATCGACCATTGCCCGAGGTTGCCGTCCAGGAACCAACAACCAACAACCAAGAACCCAAAATGCCCCTCCAGCACCTCGCACAAACGCTCGGCCCCGATCGCGTCATCACGGACGCGGCCGAGCGCGCGTTCTACTCGTCCGATGTGTATGCGCAGGCCGAGCCCTGCGCGGCGGTGGTGCGGCCGCAGTCTATCGATGAGCTGCAGCGCGCGCTGCGCGCACTCGCCGCCACGAAGACGCCCGTTGTGGCGCGCGGCGGGGGCCTGAGTTACACCGATGCTTACCTGCCCGCCACGCCGGATACCGTGGTGGTCGATCTTGTTGCACTCGATCGCATCCATGAGATCAACGAGACCGATCGCTATGTCGTTGTTGAGGCGGGCTGCACCTGGGCGAAGCTTCGTGCGGCGCTGGCCGAGAAGGGCTTGCGCACGCCCTACTTCGGGCCGCTGTCGGGGCTGCGCTCGACGGTTGGTGGAGCGTTGAGTCAGGGCAGTATTTTTCTGGGTTCGGCGCGCTACGGTTCGGTCGGCGACGCGGTGCTGGGCATCGAAGTCGCCCTCGCCAGCGGTGAGCTGCTGCGCACCGGCGCCTGGGCTGCCGGTAACTCGCCGCCGTTCTTTCGCTATTTTGGGCCGGATCTGACCGGGCTGCTGGTGGGCGATGCTGGCGCGCTCGGCATCAAGACCCGCGCCAGTTTGCGCTTGCTGCCCGTGCATACGCACCAGGACTTTTTGTCGTACGAGTACCGCGATTTCGGAGCGATGGCCGCAGCGATGAGCGCGGTCACGCGCGCCGGGCTGCCCTCGGAATGCTGCGGCTTCGATCCGGTGCTGACGCAAAAACGTATGCAGCGCGCCAGTTTGATGAGCGATGCGAAAACGCTCGGCGAAGTGCTCAAGAAACAAGGCGTGCTCGAAGGCTTGAAGCTGGCGGTAGCGGGGCGCAACTTCATCGGCGGCGGCTGGAGCGCGCACCTGACCATCGAAGCCGATTCGCCCGGTGAGCTGAAAGCCAAAGTCGACGCCGCGCGCACGCTTATGGCACCGGGCAAAGAGGTCGAAAACTCGATACCCAAAGTGCTCAACAGCCAACCCTTCACGCCACCGAACAATATGCTGGGGCCCAAAGGTGAGCGTTGGGTGCCGGTGCACGGCATCGTGCCGCATTCGGCAGCACAGCAGGCGTATCAGGCGGTCCAGGCGATTTTCGAGCGCGAAGCTGCGAACCTTGTGCGCCTTCAGATCGATGTAGGCTATCTGGCCACCACCATCGCCGAGCAAGGATTTTTGCTGGAACCGGTGTTCTATTGGCCAGAGGCGCAAACCAGCTACCACCAGCGCATGGTCGAACCGGCGTACTTAAAGCGCGTGCAGAACTTCCCCGCCAACCCCGAGGCCAGCGCCTGCGTGCATCGCCTCAAACGCGAAGTCGCCGATGCCCTCCGGGCCGCCGGCGCAACCCACTTCCAGCTCGGCAAGTTCTACAACTATCGAGACGGCCGCGACCCGCAGGCGCTGGCGCTCATCGACGCCATCAAACGCCAGCTCGATCCGGACGGACGGATGAATCCTGGGGCGTTGCGGTGAGTGTTAACTCGCGGCGGTTGATTTGGGCAGACTGGCAGCCACATCACGAAACGCCAGCAACGCCGCTTCCAGGTGCTCGATGATCTCCTGCTGCAGGACATCCGGCGGCGGCAGATCGTCGAGGTTGTCTAGGCTTTGGTCTTTGAGCCAAAAGATGTCGAGGCTGGCCTTGTCGCGGGCCACCAGTTCTTCGTAGCTGTAGTACTTGAAGCGCTCGCTGGCGATGCGCTCGTGGCGGTTGTCGGGGTTGTAGCGGGTGACGAAATCCTGGAGGTCGTCCAGTCTCAACGGGCGCGTCTTCAGGGTAAAGTGTTTGTTGGTGCGCAAATCGTAGAACCACACACCTTTGGTGTGGATCTGACCGCCTTTGGGCTTGGCGTCGAAGAACACGACATTGGCTTTCACACCCTGCGCGTAGAAGATCCCGGTGGGCAGTCGCAGGATGGTGTGGACATCGCAGTTTTCCAGCAGCTTGCGACGGATCTTTTCGCCGGCGCCGCCTTCGAACAGCACGTTGTCGGGCAGCACGACCGCAGCCTTGCCGTCCACCTTCAGCATGCTGACGATGTGCTGCAGGAAGTTGAGCTGCTTGTTCGATGTGGTCTCCCAGAAGTCCTGTCGCTCGTAGGTGAGCGCATCTTTGTCCTGCTCGCCCTCTTCGTTGGTAAAGGTCATGCTGCTCTTCTTGCCGAAGGGCGGGTTGGCCAGCACGTAGTCGACCTTGCGCCGCGGCTCGGAGATCAGGGCGTCCGAGCGCTCCACCAAAGGTTCGCCGTCGAGATCACCGATGTTGTGCAGGAACAGGTTCATCAAGCACATGCGGCGGGTGTTGGGGACGATCTCGTTCCCCTGGAAGGTCTGCCTGCGCAGAAATTCCTTCTGGCGTTTGTCCAGTTGCGCGCCGGGGCGAGTCAACCAGTTGTAGGCGCCGAGAAAGAAGCCGCCGGTGCCGCAGGCCGGATCGGCAATGGTCTTCATCGGCTCCGGCCTTACGCAGGCCACCATCGCCTCGATCAGCGCGCGCGGGGTGAAGTACTGGCCCGCGCCGCTCTTGGTGTCCTCGGCGTTCTTCTGCAGCAGGCCCTCGTACAGATCGCCCTTGGTGTCGGCATCCAGGCTGATCCAGTTCTCGGCGTCGATCATTTGCACCAGACGCGAGAGCTTGGCCGGGTCCTGGATCTTGTTCTGCGCCTTGAAGAAGATCGCCCCCAGCATGCCGGGCTCCTGCCCCAGTTTGTGCAGCGTAGCCAGGTAATGCGCCTCCAGCGGCTCGCCCACGCGGCGGGTCAGGCTGGCCCAGTCATAGAACTGCGGAATGTGCGTGTCGCGGTTGTAAGGCTCCTGCGCGTACTCGTGCGCCAGCTTCAGGAACAGCAGGTACGTCAGCTGCTCCAGGTAGTCGCCATAGCCGACGCCGTCATCGCGCAAGGTGTGGCAAAAATTCCAGACTTTCTGGACCAGGGAGGAGGTGTTCATTCGGAGTCAGTTTCCCTCTGTGCGAGCCGCTCGCGCGCCTGCACCATGGCTTCGCGGATCTTCTGCTGGAGCACCTCGCGCGGCGGCAGCACGGTCAGGTACTCGGCCACATGGATACCGGACTTGTCCAACTCCAGCAGCTCGATCTGCTCTTGCTTCTTGCCGGTACAGAGAATGATGCCCAGCGGCGGCAGGTCGCCCGGCTCCTGGTCGTACTTGGCCAGCCAACGCAGGTAGAGTTCCATCTGACCCTTGTATTCGGCCTTGAAGTCGCCGAGCTTCAGCTCGATCGCCACCAGCCTGCGAAGCTTGCGGTTGTAGAACAGCAGGTCGATGTAGAAATCATCGCTGTCGAGCTGGATGCGCCGCTGCCGCGCCACAAAGCTGAAGCCCGCGCCCAGCTCCAGCAGAAAGTGCTCCAGCTCGCGCAGGATCGCGTCTTCCAGGTGCTTTTCCAGGTAGCGGTCGTCCAGGCCCAGGAAATCGAGCACGTACGGGTCTTTCAGCACCAGGGCCGATGTCACATCGCCTTTGGCCTGCAAGGCGTCCAGGTCCACCCGGATCAGCTCGTCGGGTTTTCTCGATAGCGCCGTGCGCTCAAACAGCATCGAATCCACCCGCTCGCGCAGCGTGCGCACGCTCCAGCGCTCGATGCTGCACAACTGGGCGTAGAAGTCCCGCGCGAGCGGGTCTTTCAGCGGCAACAGTACCAGGACGTGCGACCAGCTCAATTGTCGTGACAGCGTCACGACAATTTCCTCCGAGGCAAAAAGCTCTGCAAACTGCAGCATCCGGCGGAGATTTTTCACTTCAAAGCTACGTCCATAGTCGGCCACCAATTGTCGCGACAGCGTCGCGACAATTTCCTCACCATAGTTGGCCCGCTCACCACCCAGCACCTCGGCCCGGATGCGCTGGCCAATGCGCCAGTACATCAAGGTCAGGCTCGCGTTCACGGCTGCCACTGCCACTTGCCGGGACCGCTCAATCAGTCCGCGCAGATCTGCCAGCAAGACGGGTGCATCAAGCTGCACTGCGGGCATGGCAGAAGCTGTGGACAATGATTTGGCTTTGGTCATGCGAATTCTCCGGCCTTGCCGCAGCGCGGTCTCGGTAATTGAGCAGACGTAGCTCGCGCCTTCGCAGAGACCTGCTCATGTGGTCTCGGATGCCAACAACAGCATGGCGAAGTGTGCGGCGATTGCTCATTCCGGCGGGCAGTCGTACGCTTGGTAGCAACACGGCCCCTGCCTCTACATCGAAAGATGCACGCAGGGGTTCTTTTTCCTGCAATCACCATCGTGCTTCCCAACCCGAAGGCATCGCGCGCAAGCGCGCTCCTGCAAAGTGCCGCAATTCCACGCAGGTTCTGCACGAGCGCGCTTGCGCGCGATGCCTCTGCACTGATCCCGTCCGGTCCGACCCACCGGCACCGAAAACTCCACGCCACAAACAGCTCTGATCGGCGAGGCCGGTTCATAGGTGTGCGTAGCTCATGCGCTGGCCTGCTGCCTGGACCGCTTGCGATTGCCACCGGTCGCCTCGCGTTCGGCGCGGATACGCGCCAGCAGCACGCTGGCGGGTTCGTCGTTCGGGTCTTGTGGCACCAGTTGGCCAGCGAAGGCGGCGCGGAGGATGTTTTGGCGTTGGGCGGTGGATTGTCTGATGGACGAAGTGATAGCCGACTCTTGATCGCTTGACGCCTTGGCGATCATCGAGATCGCCTCGATCAGCGCTCGAATTTCGGGAAGTCCTGGTAACGGAACCGACACCGCTGCCACCTGTTGAAGATTCAGACCCGGCTTTCCGGCGCCGTATGCTTCCTTGTCCAACTGGCCCCGCCCGCCTGCGGACGAGATAAGGAACAGGTGCAGGTAGTCGGAGAGGGCTGGCTCGACGATACGGATCAGTGAAACGTGCTGACTTACATACGCTTCCTCAATATCGACATCTACACGGGCGGCTTTTCCAACGTTGGCGCCTGTGATCGTCAACAGAAGATCATTCATGCGTACTCTCGTTCTAGCGCCCTCCGCTGCACGCGGCGGGTCCACAAATGCGATGTCCGTCAAATCAAGCCTATCCTTGTTTATGTTCTGCGAGCGAATGAAGGTTGCGCCGATGTCGGAATAGTAGTCGGCCCATCCTCGCGACCCGCTGGTAATGAACTCAGATAGCTGATCCATCGTCGCCCAAACCCACTCCGGGGGCAACTCTGACAAATCGGCGGTATCCGGCTCCGCCGGCTCGGGGTACTTTTTCTGCCACTCCTTGGGTGGCGTCTTGCCTTGCTCCTGGAACTTGGCGAGCTGCTTGGCCTCCCAGCGAGAGCGCGGCGCTGGGTCTGCATTGTCGGTGAAGCGAACGATCTGTCCGGTGGCCTCGAACAGAAAGCGCAGCGGCGCATTGTTCTTGCGCCATTTGAGCCTGGCGGTGGCATAGCGCTCGGTCTGCGTTTCGACAGCGGTGATGTTTTCCGCTGCCGTGTCCTTCTTGGCTTCGATGACGCCGACCGCGTTGCGATTGACGAACAGCACATAGTCGGCTGG
This sequence comes from Lysobacterales bacterium, assembly GCA_022844135.1. Lineage (GTDB taxonomy): Bacteria > Pseudomonadota > Gammaproteobacteria > Xanthomonadales > SZUA-5 > JALHMH01. Next base: position 100,198 of record JALHMG010000009.1, on the reverse strand, counting down.
ACCTGTATCCGTCGGGTATTCGCGCACGGCGACGCCCGTACCCGCTCCCAGGTCGATTCGTTTGATGTCCTGTACGACCCAGCCCGATTGCCCTAGCTTCTCGTCGATCAGCTGCCGCGCCTTGACTTCTGGGGTCATGGAAGTTCCATTAGCGCGCGAAACGTCCTGGTTGCGCCGGTTGTGATGCGCAGAGGCTCAACAACGCTTTCATTGGGCCGACAACTGCGCTTGCCGGCACCAACTATAGTCCACAAGGTCGCCGAAACCGCGTCGGTTGCCGCCTGATGCGACGCTCGCTTTCAAGTCCTCAAGGCCAGAACCGAGACCATCTATATTTTTGGCAATCGAGCGGCAACAACCGGTCAACACTTGCCAGTCAAACCGCACAGACCCGGTTCTCCCGACGCGCAGGCCGCAGGACCGGTGCGCCCCGGCGTCACTCTTAAGAGCGGTTTTCGCGCCAGCGACGCCAATGCGCAGAAATAGCGCGCGACAGTTGCACGTCTGCCCGCGGGCGTCGATAACGCTGCCATCGCCGCGCTGATCTACGCCCATGACCCAGGTTGCCGACAAAGGTTTGCAAGCCCCCGATACGCTGTTGCTGCTGACGATCATCGCGCTTCTGGTCGCGTTCGCGGTGGCGCTGGTGCCGCCGGGTCGGTTTGCGAATGTCGCCAAGGTGGATGGCAGCAAGCAGGTCAGCGTGGAGTTGCACAGTTATGAGGTCGCAGGCCCCGCGCGCGGTGTGCCGGTGTTTGCCGAGGGCGGCAACGTGGGGCTGCTGAACTTGCCGTTCGAGGGCCTGGTCGCGGGCGATAAGTTCGGCACCTCGGTGGGTATCGTGGCGTTCTTACTGGTGCTCGGTGGCAGCTTCGGGGTGCTGATGCGCACCGGCGCTATCGACCGCACGCTGGTTGGATTTGTCGCGCGTTATCAGCGCCAGGTGGTGATCCTGATCCCCGGACTGTTTGTGCTGTTTTCGCTCGGCGGGGCGATCTTCGGCATGGGCGAGGAGACCATTCCCTTTGTGCTCTTGCTGGTGCCCGTGTTCGCACGGCTGGGCTTGAATGCGATCACCGTGGTGCTGGTGACTTACGTGGCCACGCAGATCGGTTTTGCCACCAGTTGGATGAATCCCTTCAGCGTGATCGTGGCGCAGGGTGTGGCCGGGTTGCCGCCGGTGTCGGGCGCCTCGTTTCGCGTCGCGATGTGGGCGGTTTTCACGGCGATCGGCGCGGCGCTGACGCTGTACTACGCGCTGCTACAGCGGCGCAACGCGGCTGTGGAGGCAGGCGATATCGCGCCGATGGAACGCCCGCACTGGGGCGACCATGGCGTAATGCTGGTGCTGCTGGCAACGATGGCGTGGGTGATCTTCGGCGTCACGCAGCGCGGCTATTACTTGCCGGAGTTGGCGGCGCAGTTCTTCGCGATGGGCATCGCCGCTGGCGCGATTGCCTGGATTTCGCAGCGCGGTCGCTTAAGCGCCAATCAGCTTGCGGACGCCTTCAAGGACGGCGCGGCGCAGATGCTGCCGGTGGTGCTGGTGGTGGCGCTCGCCAAAGCCTTGTTGCTGCTGCTCGGCGGCACCGACCCGTCGCAACCGAGCGTGCTCAACACGCTGCTGTACCACCTCGCGCACAGCATCGAAGGGGTGCCGGCGGCGCTCGCGGCGTGGCTGATGCTGTTGCTGCAGTCGGGCATCAATTTCCTGGTGCCGTCGGGCTCCGGGCAAGCGGCGCTGACGATGCCGATCATGGCGCCGCTCGGAGACCTGTTGGGTGTGACGCGGCAGGTCAGCGTGCTCGCCTTCCAGTTGGGCGACGGGCTAACGAATCTGATTGTGCCCACCAGCGCGGTGCTGATGGGCGTGCTTGGCGCCGCGCGGATCGACTGGCTGACCTGGGCGCGTTTCTTCGCCGTCTGGATGGGCGGCTTGCTGGTGTTGTCGAGTGTGTTTGTCGTGATTGCTGTGTGGATTGGGTTTAGTTGAGCCGACCCCTTCAGGCCTCGACCACGACGCGCAGCTCTTTGGGCAGCGCAAACACCATGTTCTCTTCCACCCCGTCGATTTCGCGCACCTGATCTGCGCCAAGTTCGCGTAGCCGCGAAATCACATCCTTCACCAATTGCTCCGGTGCCGATGCGCCGGCGGTGACGCCGACGCATTGGGCGCCAGCCAGCCAATCGGCATCGATATCGGCGGCGCCATCGATCAGGCGTGCGGGCACGCCGCAGCGTTCGGCCAATTCGCGCAGGCGATTGCTGTTGGAGCTTTCTGGCGAGCCGACCACAAGCACACGATCGCAGCGCTGCGCGAGCACGCGCACCGCGTCCTGGCGGTTCTGGGTGGCATAACAGATATCGTCGTGGCGCGGGCCTTCGATGGCTGGATAACGGCGCTGCAGTGCGTCGATGATGTCGCGCGTTTCGTCGACCGACAGCGTGGTTTGCGTCGTGAACGCCAGAGCGTCGGGTTGCGCCACGTCGAGGTGATCGACATCGGCGAGGGTCTCAACCAGATAAATCTGCCCGTTCGCCTCGCGTTGCCATTGTCCTAAGGTGCCTTCGACTTCCGGGTGCCCGGCGTGACCGATCAGCACCATGTCGCGCCCGGCGCGGCAGTGCCGCGAGACTTCCATGTGCACCTTGGTGACCAGCGGGCAGGTGGCGTCGAACACCCGAAAGCCACGCTCGCGGGCCTCGGTGCGAACCGCCTGAGATACGCCGTGTGCACTGAAAACCAAGGTCGCGCCCTCGGGCACATCGTTCAAGTCTTCGATGAATACAGCGCCCCGCGCGCGCAAGGTCTCAACCACGAAGCGGTTATGGACGACTTCATGGCGAACATAAATCGGCGCACCGAACAGATCGAGCGCACGGTCGACGATATCGATGGCGCGATCGACGCCAGCGCAGAAGCCGCGGGGATTGGCGAGGAGAACGTTCACGGGTTGGTTCTAGGTTCTCGGTTCCAGGTTCTTGATTGGTTAGCTGCTTGCCCGCGCATTCTGGCGCTCGGCCTTCGCTTCCTTGCTGAACAACTCATAGCAAATCAGCCAGACGATGCCGACGGTAACGCAGGAGTCGGCGAGGTTGAAGACCGGCCAATGGTGCGTCTTGTAGTACACGTCGACGAAATCGATCACGTAGCCCAGCGTGGCCCGATCGATCAGATTGCCGATGGCGCCGCCCACCAGCAGGGCCAGCGGCAAGCACAACACCCAGTTCGAGCGCGGCGTACGCCGCAGCCACTCCAAAAGCCCCAGCGTCACAGCGCTGGCGACGATCAGAAAGAACCACTTTTGCCAGCCCGGCTGGTTGCTCAAGAAGCTGAAGGCGCCGCCGTAGTTGTGGATCAGCGTCCAGTTGAGCCCGGGAAAGACCGCCACCGGCTGGTTGTATTCGAGATGCTCGACGGCAATGACCTTGGTCCATTGATCGAGCACGATCATGACAGCGGAGAGCGACAGCCACGGGAAGGAGGGGAAGCGCATCTTGACTCTTGGTTGTTGGTGGTAGGTTCTTGGATGCAGGTTTTCAGCGTAGCGTGCCGATGGCGACGCCGTGAACTCGAAGCACCTCACAAGCGCCGCAATGGTATCCGACTAATCCGGAACTTCGCCGGACCGGAGAATGGCATTTGCGCCTGGCGCGGCCAGCGCGCCGCCCAAATGCTCGCCGGTCAGCGCCTCGACGCCATCGGCGGTTGCCGCCCGTAGGCGCGTGCGAATGACCTGGCTTGGCGCCGGCGCCGGGCCGCCGTCGAGATGCGCACTCAGCTGATCGAGCGCGCTGTAGAAGTACGGCAGCAGCGGAAGGAAACGGGTGCCGTATGCCGGCTGGCCCAGAAAGGCATCGAAGTGCTGGACGTTCTCGATTTCCCAGTACGAAAGGCGCCGCGCGCCGTTCTGCCAGGCGCGCCGCACGTACTCGCGTGCGATCGCTACCGGGAGCAGGCCATCGTCGCGACCGTGCAGGATCACCACCGGAACATTCGGCAGGCGCGCGCTCGCGCGCACCTCGCCGATGCCGCGTCGCACGCGCTTGGCGATAGGCGCATCGCCGATCAGCGCCTGATGCAGACACAGCAATCCCTCCAGCGCCGGATCGACCCCGCTCCCCGGCGGCGCCTTGATCTGCACGCCCGCAGTCGGGGCGATGCCGCTGGAGGTGCCGAACCAGTTGCCGCGCTCGTCGGCCGTCGACGGCCGCGGCGCCCCGTTATCGAGAATGGCAAAAGAGAAGCCGCAGAGCTGCTCCTCAATGCCTGCGCGCGCGTAGCTCTGGACGTAGGTCACCGCCAGGGCGCGCCAGATATCGGCCGCGAGGTTGGTGGGATTGTTGTCGAGCGCCCCAGCGGTAAAGCCCATCGCCAGCAGTTGCCGATAGGCATCGGCGGCCTGTTCTGCCGCACTGCCGCCGACCACGAGGCGCCGTTCGGCGAGCGCCCCACAGCGCGCCTGGAACTCGGCAGTGCGCGCCAGCAGAAATGGCGCGATCGGCCCCGCCGCGCGCGGATCGAGCTGCGCGCACGGCGCCAGCAGGGCCGCGCGTACGCTGTATTCGAGCAGGCTCGGCGCACCCTTGAGCGATACCTGAGGCGCTGCGGCGACGACGCCATCGATCATGCCTTCGTCGTCTTGCTCCAGCGCACGCAACACGGCGCCAGCACCGTTAGAGATGCTGGCGGCGATGATTCGCGTGTTCTGTGGCGCAAAGCGCTGGCCGGGAAAGCGCTCTTCGAGCATGGTCAGCGCAAAGCGCGCGGCCGATAGCGTCATGCGCCCCCAGTGCGCTTCAGGGTGATCCTTGGAATGCGCGTGTTTGATGGCGATACCGGGCCCGGGCAGTTCGGGCACGAAGCCGCCCACGGCGCCCGGCGGCACCGGGGTGCCGTCGATGTCGATACCTAATCTGGCGTCGACATCGAAGAAGCCGGTACCGGCGCCTTTGTCGGTGTAAACCACCGCACACCGGCGCGTCAGACCCCAAGCGCCCGCCGTCGCCATCGCGCCATAGACGCCGCGCGAGCCAGAGACCGGCGCGACGATCAGGCACGGCCGCGAGACATCGAAATCATCCGGGATGTGCAACATCACACCGTGCGGATGGTAAAGGCCCACCTCACCCAACCAGGTCTTGATCTCGACGCCGGGCACCGCTGCGATGCGACCGTAGACGGCGTTCAGTCCGCCGCCCGGCGCGACATCCGCGATAGCGCGCCAATTGCTCCAGTAGGCCTGCGTGCGCCTGGCTTCGGCGTCGAGCGCGGCAGGGGGCAGCGGTTGCCGTAAGCCCTCAAGGCCCAGGCCAGCCGTCAGCAAGTCCGCTCTTCGCACCGCTTTGGTTGTGCTGTCCATCGTCGCCTCGCGCGGCGCGCCAGCGCATCCGGCCAGTAGCATTGCGGCCGCAAGATGGATTAGGCGCATAACGGCTCCGCAGTTGATCTTTCTTTCCGAGTCTCGCCGTTGCCGGGCGTGAATGCCAGTGGCCGATTGGGCAACATAGCTCTCCGTCGCCGGGCGGTCGTTGCGAGGAGCTTGAAGCGCAACGCAATTGCCAGCGGCCTCAGGAATCTTGTACTGCTGGCGCCTGCGAGGACATTTTCGTCGACTCGGTAACCGGCGCTGGAAACGGCGAAACGATCGTTGCCATAAGTTTGCGAGGCGAACAAAATTTGCGCCACACCGACCCGAGCGCATCGCTTCGTTCGGGCTATGCTCGTGCTCCATAGCGCTGGCGCTTGATCCCAACCCGATGACCCAACGAGCTTGGAAAAAGGCGCTCGACCGCCTCACGTTAACGCTGCCTGCCGAAGATGTGCAGACCTGGCTTAAGCCCTTGGTTGCGCGAAGCAAAGATAAAGCGCTGGTGCTGCTCGCTCCCAACGCCTTCGTGCGCGACAAAGTTCAGCGCCTTTACTTGAGCGAGATCTCGTCGCTGGTGATGGCCTTGGATCCGACGATCACGTCGGTCAAGCTGGATCTGGATCAAGGTGAAGCGCCGGCCCCGCCGATGGCCGCATCGGTTCCAGCAAAAGCACGCAGCGACGAGGCTTTCGAATCGAAACTCGACCCTCGCTACACCTTCGAAAATTTCGTCGAGGGCAAGTCGAACCAGTTGGCGCGCGCCACCGCGCTGCAAGTGGGGCAAAAGCCTGGACAGGCCTACAACCCGCTGCTGCTGTATGGCGGCACGGGCCTGGGTAAGACGCATCTGTTGCATGCCGCTGGCAATTTGATTCAAGCGCAGAATCCTCGGGCCCGGGTGATGTACGTGCGCTCGGAAGAATTCATTCGCGAGATGATCCAGGCGCTGCGCCAGGACAAGATGGATTATTTCAAACGCATCTACCGATCGGTCGATGCGCTATTGATCGACGATATCCAGTTCCTTGCGGGCAAGGATCGTACGCAGGAAGAGTTCTTCCACACCTTCAACGCGCTGTACGACGGCAAACAGCAGATCATCATGACCTGCGATCGCTATCCAAAGGAGCTGGAGAAACTCGAACCGCGGTTGAAGAGTCGCTTCGGCTGGGGAATCAGCGTCGCCGTCGAGCCGCCGGATTTCGAGACGCGCATCGCCATCTTGATCGCTAAAGCTGAAGCGGCGGGTATGATTCTGAGCGATGAGGTAGCGGGCTTTATCGCCAAACGCATGCGCTCCAATGTCCGCGAACTGGAGGGGGCGTTGAATACGCTCCACGCGCATGCCAATCTGCTCGGCAAGGATGAGGTCGACCTGCCGTTCGCGCAGGCGACACTGCGAGACGTGCTGCGGCCCCACGAAGCGCAGATCTCGTTATCGAACATTCAAAAGACGGTGTCGGATTTTCATCGCATACCGCTCGCCGATTTGCTGGGCAAAAAGCGCACGCGCTCGTTGGTTCGCCCAAGGCAAATGGCGATGGCGCTGGCGAAGGAGTTGACCACCCACAGCTTGCCGGAAATTGGACGGGCGTTCGGCGGGCGCGATCACACGACGGTCATGCACGCCTGCAAAGAGGTGCGCAAGCAAATCGATATCGACGGCCAGACGCGCGATGATTGGGAGAAGCTGGTACGCCTGTTGAACGCTTAGTTGCCTGAGGATAAGCAGGCTTCGATGCTTGTGTAGAACCTGTGGACAATACTGTGGGGAAAAGTTGTCCACAGGCTTTTCCGAACGCCAGGCACCGCGATCCACAGGTTGGTTCAGGAAATAGGTTAATAAAATCAAATAGTTATAGACTATCCACAGGTTTTCGCTAGCATCATCATCATCACTATCTTTTTCTTTAAAACAAAAGCAAGAGCGAAAGGAGCACCCTGATGCGTTTGAGCGTTCTTCGAGAAGCGCTATTGCGGCCACTGCAACAAGTGGTTGGTGTGGTCGAGCGCAGGCATACGCTACCGGTGCTCGCCAATATCCTGATCAAGGTCGATGGCGGCATCGCCAGCTTTACGGCGACCGATCTTGAGGTCGAATTGATCGCAAAGATGGCGGTGGACAACGCCGAGAGCGGCGATATCACGGTTCCGGCCAAGAAGCTGTTCGACATCGTGCGCGCCTTGCCTGAAGGGGCAATGGTGAACATGAAACAAGTGGGCGAGCGACTGCAGCTCACCAGCGGTCGATCCAAGTTCATTCTCGCTACTTTGCCAGCAAGCGAATTCCCCGCCACGGAAATCGGTGAGGTTCTGGATCGAATAGAGATCGATCAGGACAGCCTGAAGCGAGTGTTGGAACGGAGCGCTTTCGCGATGGCGGTGCAGGACGTCCGTTATTACCTCAACGGTCTGCTGCTCGAAGTTCGGGTGAATGGTCTGCGCACCGTCGCTACCGATGGTCATCGTCTGGCAATGGCGGAGACAGCTGGTGCATCGGATAGCGATGTGCGTCGGCAGGTCATCGTACCGCGCAAAGGCGTACTGGAGTTGCAGCGCTTGTTGGGCGGCGCGGAAGGTTTGATCGAACTGGCCTTCGCCAAGAACCATGTCCGCGCGACGATGGGCGACAGCACGATCTGCTCGAAGCTGATCGATGGACGGTTCCCGGATTACGAGGCCGTCATCCCGCTGGCGGCCGACAAGGTGGTGCTCGTCAACCGCGAACTGGTGCGTCAGGCGCTGTCGCGCGTAGCGATTCTGTCGAACGAGAAGTATCGGGGCGTGAAGATCGAGGTGCAGCCGCAGGTGCTGCGCGTCATAGCCCACAACCCAGAGCAAGAAGAAGCGACCGAGGAAATCGAAGCGGACACCACGGTTGACCAGATCGGCGTCGGGTTCAACGTCAACTATCTGCAGGATGCAATTAACGCCACGCAAGCGGAAACGGTGCGGATCCGGTTGCGGGATGGCGCGAGCAGTGCGCTGGTGGAGGCGCCCGATGACCCAACCACCCGGCATGTGGTGATGCCGTTGCGCCTTTGATCGTAGATGCGCGTCGTTTCTCTGCGAGTCGATGCGCTGCGGTGCTTGTCTAACGTTGAGCTCAGCCCTGCGGCTGGGCTCAACGTGTTTTTGGGTACCAACGGCGCTGGCAAGACCAGCCTCCTTGAGGCCTTGTACCTACTCGGTTACGGGCGAAGCTTTAGAACCCATGACCATGACGCCGTCATTGCGCGCGGCAAGTCGCGTCTCACTGTGTTTGCGGAGATCGAGCGATTCGGTGCGCTGGAGCGCGTGGGCTTGGAGCGGGGAAAGTCCAGTTGGCGCGCGCTGAGCAACGGCGAGGTGCTGGCGGAATTAGGCGAGTTGGTACGCCGAATGCCGGTACTAGCGTTCGCGCCTGAGTCCCACTCGCTGGTCTCTGGTCCATCTGAGGGTCGGCGACGGTTTTTCGATTGGCTGATGTTTCACGTGGAACCAGGTTTCTCGGCCACAGCACGTCGTTATGCACGGTGCCTTCGCCAACGTAATGCCGCTCTCAAATTGGATGGTGGGGACTTCGATGTCTGGACTGAGCAACTCGTTATTGCGGGCGAAGAACTCAACGAGCTACGCTGCAGGCATTTCCCTAATTTTGCAGCGCACACGGCTACGGCGTTAAGCCGTTTCCTTCCTGAAATGGGGGATATCCAGCTTTCGTTTGCGCGTGGCTGGCGCGACGACACCACCCTTGCCGTTCGCTTGGCCGAACTTGGTGACCGTGAGCGCGACGTCGGTCACACACTGGCGGGTCCGCACCGGGCGAACTGGCAGATCCTGGCAAGGACGGGTGAGCTTAAAGACGTTGGTTCTCGCGGGCAGCAGAAGTTAGTTGCCCTCGCGGTGGTTACGGCAGCCGCGGAAATCTTTCGGGAACAAACTGGCCATCCTCCGGTGATCCTGCTGGACGACGTGACCTCCGAGCTTGACGGCGAACATCAGCAACGAGTGTTGGCGCACTGCGCGTCGCTAGGAGCGCAGCTCTGGGTGACAGGGACCGACCGTTCGCCAGCATTGGATGCCTGGCAAGGCGACGTCGCTTGGTTCCACGTGGAACATGGTGCGGTTCGCCGGGCGACCGCGTAGCGTGCGCATGTGGCCATCGAGCTGCCCTGCTAAGAGCAAAGTCACCGCGACGTGTTGATAGCAGTGACGGGTCGAGCTGCTGCTGCCCTCGACCGCACCGCGTACCAGTGAACTGGTCGAAAACCCGGCACGGAGCCACGTCTGCCAACCGCTATACTCAGCGCTAAACCCGCTAGATCGATCCCCATGACCGAACCGACCGACGACAGCACGCTGCCGCAGAAAGCCTATGACGCCGATTCCATCAAAGTCCTCAAGGGCCTGGATGCGGTTCGCAAGCGCCCTGGCATGTACATCGGCGATACCGACGATGGCACTGGGCTTCACCATATGGTTTTCGAGGTCGTCGATAACTCAGTCGACGAAGCCTTAGCCGGCTACTGCACCCAGGTCGACGTCGTCATCCATGCGGACGGCGCTGTGTCGGTGGCCGACAACGGTCGCGGCATACCAGTGGCGATGCATCCGGAAGGAAAATCCACTGCCGAAATCGTGATGACAGTGCTGCATGCTGGTGGCAAGTTCGACGACAACAGCTACAAGGTTTCCGGTGGCCTCCATGGCGTCGGTGTGTCTGTGGTCAATGCCCTATCCGGGAAGCTGGAACTCAAGATCGAACGCGATGGCTATCTTTGGGAGCAGGAATACGCCCTCGGCGATCCCGTGTACCCGCTGCGCCAAGTCAAACCGTCAACCGGGCGCGGCACCAGTGTCCGCTTCTGGCCGAGCCGCGAGATTTTTTCGGATGTCGAATTTCATTACGACATCCTTGCCAAGCGCCTGCGCGAGCTGGCCTTCCTGAACTCTGGGTTGAAGATCAATCTCCGGGACGATCGCAGCGATCGCAGCGATTTGTTCGAATATGAGGGCGGCATTCGCAGCTTCGTCCAGCATCTGGCGCATCTGAAAACCGCGCTGCACGAAAGCGTGATCAGCATCGCCGGCGCACAGAACGACATCACCGTCGATCTGGCGATGCAGTGGACCGATGCCTATCAGGAACAGGTCTACTGCTTTACCAACAACATCCCGCAGAAGGATGGTGGCACGCATTTGGCCGGCTTTCGAGCGGCGCTTACCCGTACCATCAACCAATACATCGATCACTCTGGGGCGCTGAAGAAGGACAAGATCGAGCTTTCGGGGGACGACAGCCGCGAGGGCCTGATCGCCGTACTCAGCGTCAAAGTGCCAGACCCGAAGTTTTCCTCGCAAACCAAAGACAAGCTGGTATCGAGCGAGGTCAAGAGTGCGGTCGAGGCCATCGTCGGCCAACGCGTCGCAGAGTTTCTTGCCGAGCATCCCTCCGAAGCGCGCGCGATCACCGTCAAGGTGATTGAAGCTGCTCGCGCCCGCGAAGCGGCCCGCAAGGCGCGCGAGATGACGCGGCGCAAGGGTGCGCTCGATATCGCGGGTTTGCCCGGCAAACTGGCAGATTGCCAGGAGCGCGATCCGGCAAAGTCCGAACTGTTCATTGTCGAGGGCGATTCCGCAGGTGGCTCGGCCAAACAAGGACGCAATCGCAAGTTCCAGGCGATCCTGCCGCTCAAGGGCAAGATCCTGAACGTCGAAAAGGCGCGTTTCGACAAGATGTTAGGCTCGGCCGAAATCGGCACGCTGATCACCGCGTTGGGCTGCGGCATCGGCCGCGACGAGTACAACCCAGACAAAGTGCGTTACCACCGCATCATTTTGATGACCGACGCCGACGTCGACGGCTCGCATATCCGAACCTTGCTGCTGACCTTCCTGTATCGCCAGATGCCCGAATTGATCGAACGCGGCTATGTCTACATCGGCTTGCCGCCGCTCTACAAGGTCACGCAAGGCAAGCAAATCACGTACATCAAGGATGATCCTGCGCTCGCGCAGTTCCTGCTATCCAGCGCCGTCGATGGCGCTGCGCTGACGCCGGGAATCGATGTGCCGGCGATCAGTGGTTTGCCGCTGGAGCAACTGATGCAGCGGTACGCGGCGCTACAAGTGCACCTGAAGCGCGTTAAACACCGCTATGACCCATCGCTGCTCGAAGCGTTGAGCGAGTTGCCGCCGGTCACTGCCGAGCAAATCGATGCCCCTGAGGGCTTGGCAAAGCTTGGCGCTGCGCTGACCCAACGACTCGCCGGCAGCAAGCTCGATCATCCGCTTTACCGCGTGCATGTCACCGACGATGGTGGTCAGTTGGGTCTGAGCGTTGAACGCCAGCACCATGGATTGTCGACCCATACTTCGCTCAACCGCAGCTTCTTCCTGAGCGCCGACTACGCGCCGATCGCCGAGTTGGCGCAGCTTCTGGGCGGTCTTATCCAGCCTGGAGCAACCGTTAGTAGAGGCGGAAAATCCATAGAAATCAATAAGTTCCGTGAAGCGCACGAGTGGCTGATGGAACAGGCGAAGAAGGGCAGAGAAATCGGCCGCTTCAAAGGCCTGGGTGAAATGAATCCCGATCAGCTCTGGGAAACCACCGTCAACCCGGAAACCCGCCGCATGCTCAAAGTCGGCATCGAAGACGCCATCGGCGCCGACCAAATGTTCACCATGCTGATGGGTGAGGCCGTTGAACCGCGGCGCGAGTTCATCGAAGCCAACGCATTACGAGTTGCGAACCTGGATGTGTAGGTGGAGGTGCTCGAACGCCAGCGCCGTGGGTCACGCGCCGCATGCGGCGCGAGGCCGAACGCCCCGAAGCTACGCTGAGGGGCCGGAACGAGGCCGTTGAACCGCGGCGCGAGTTCATCGAAGCCAACGCATTACGAGTTGCGAACTTGGATGTGTAGGTGGAGGCGCTCGAACGCCAGCGCCGTGGGTCACGCGCCGCATGCGGCGCGAGGCCGAACGCCCCGAAGCTACGCTGAGGGGCCGGAACGAGGCCGTTGAACCGCGGCGCGAGTTCATCGAAGCCAA
>JALHMG010000009.1:0-87694 GCA_022844135.1 Lysobacterales bacterium | reverse complement strand
GCTCGAACGCCAGCGCCGTGGGTCACGCGCCGCATGCGGCGCGAGGCCGAACGCCCCGAAGCTACGCTGAGGGGCCGGAACGAGGCCGTTGAACCGCGGCGCGAGTTCATCGAAGCCAACGCATTACGAGTTGCGAACCTGGATGTGTAGGTGGAGGCGCTCGAACGCCAGCGCCGTGGGTCACGCGCCGCATGCGGCGCGAGGCCGAACGCCCCGAAGCTACGCTGAGGGGCCGGACTGAGGCGGTGGAACCGCGCAGGGAGTTTATCGAAGCTAACGCGTTACGGGTTGCGAATCTCGACGTATAGAAACTGTCCTCTCGGGCTTGCTCCCTGCGCGGTTTCTGCGCCACATGCGGCGCAACGCCGAACGCCCCGAGGCTATGCCGAGGGGCCGGAACGAGGCCGTTGAACCACGGCGCGGGTTCATCGAAGCCAACACCCTGCGAGTCGCCAATTTGGACGTGTAGTCCTGGCTGCCCGACCGCGGGCGCCGTGGGTCACGCGCACAACGCCCCAAGGCATGCCGAGCGACTGGCTACTCGAAGCCTGCCGACCACACCAAATCTGGCGCGTGCAAACCGCGCAGAAACGGAATCGCTTCGGCCAGCGTAGCTGCCTGCTGTACGGCCTGCGAAATCGTCGCGCTGCCGCCACAGCTCTGCTCGCCGATGCCGCAGGTGAGGCTGCCGACGCTGAACTGGCAGTGGCTGCCGCCAGCGATTTCGATCATGCGCTTGTCGGCCAGCGGTGTCGCCAGCGCCTGGAATATCGGGTCGGCATGCTGCGCACGCGGCGTCACACAATCGCGGCTTCCGAGAAGGATCAGCGCTGGTGCGACAACGAATGGCGCCGCAGTGATTGCCGAAGGATTGGTGTTGGCCGGCGCAAGTCCAAAATAGCCGTCCAATCCGGCGCCGCCCAAAATTGCCGCGCCGCCGCCCATCGAGTGCCCACCGATCGCGCGCACTGGCCCTACCGCAGCGCGTAAAGCATCGATGTTTCGCACCGCATTTGCCGCAAAACGCAGGTCCGCACCAAAGCTCGCGTGGCTCGGCGAGAAGCCCTCTTCGGTCGCCGGCAACACCACGACAACGCCATGCGTTGCGAGCCCATCGGCCAGATAGCCGTAGCTCGTATGCGCGATCGTGAAACCATGGCCGAAGGCCAACACCGGAAAAGCACAGCCGTTCACCGCTGCGGTATTGCTCCCAGCCAGCGTCGCCGGATAGTGCACGCGCACTGGCACACTACGGCCGCGTTCGCTATCGACCAGCGTTGTCTGCACGGTGCCGACGGCATACGGACCGGTGCACGCCTGTGCAATAGCGTCTGCGTGCGCCGCTAACCACGCACAGGCGATCAGCCATCGACGGCAAGCCGGCGATTTCATGACACGCGCAAGGGAAGTTCCACCAGCCGCTTGCCAAGTGCCTTGGCCAACGCGTTCGCCACCGCCGGTGCAATCGGAGGTGTACCCGGTTCGCCAGCGCCGCCCATTGGCCCGTCGCTTTCGACGATATGCACATCCACGTCGGGCGCGTCGGGCAAACGCAGGATTGGATAGTTGTGGAAGTTGCTCTGCTCGGGTCTACCGTCCGCGAACGTAATCGCTTCGCCCAGCGCGGCCGAAAGGCCCATCAGCGCACCGCCCATGATCTGGGCCTTGACGGTATCGGGATTGACCACCTGACCGCAATCGATCGCGGCCGTAATCTTGTGCACCTTGATCTGCCCGTCGGCCACCGACAGCTCGGCGATCTGCGCAACGATGGAACCAAAGCTCTCGTGGACGGCTACGCCTTGAAAACGCCCCTCCGGTGCCTTGCCCCAACCCGCTGCCTCGCGCACCGTTTTCAAAACGGCGATATGTCGCGGATGCGCTTCCAAAAGCTCTATCCGGTAGTCGATAGGATCTACCCCGGCGCGCTCGGCAGCCTCGTCGATCAGCGTTTCCTTTACAAACGCGCTGAATGTGTGGCCCACACTTCGCCACCAAAGCACCGGCACGTGGCCCGCCGCCCGGTGGTAACTGATCCGCAGATTCGGCGTGGCGTACGCCCAATCGGCAAGACCCTCGACCTGGCTGCTGTCGATGCCGGTCTTTTCAACCTCGGCTCCGAACACCGTGCCGGCGAGAATCGACTGGCTGGCGATTTTCACTTCCAGTGCCTCTGGCCGTTGCTTGTCGTCCAGCGCCAGCGAGGCATCGACACGCGTGCGCGGTCGGTAGTAACCGCCCTGCATATCGTGCTCGCGTAACCACACAACCTTCACCGGGCCCGACACCGCTTTGCTCACCTCGACGGCTTCGCGCACAAAATCCGCTTTCGGATTTGCGCGGCGCCCAAAACCGCCGCCGAGCAGCGTGGTGTGCAGCACAACTTTATCCTGCGTCACACCGGCCACTTCGGCCGCCGCCAACTGATCGATGGTCTGAAACTGCGTGGGCGCCCACACCGTGACGCCCTCGGCGTGTACATGCGCCGTGGCGTTCATCGGCTCCATCGTCGCATGCGCCAGATAGGGAAAATCAAAACTCCGGTCGATGCGCTCTGCGGTCTTGGCCAACACCGCGCGCGCATCGCCCATCCGCTTTGCCTCGGCCCCATCGCCCTTGAGCAGCTTGCCGAATTCGGTCCGTTGCTCGGCAGTTGAAAAGCTGGCGTGTTCGCCCAGGTCCCATTCGATCTTCAGTGCGTCCAGCCCTTGTTTGGCAGCCCAGAAGGTCTCACCGACAACAGCAACGCCTGCTGAAACCTCAACGACGTGGCGCACGCCGTAGATGGCCTTGGCGCCCGACTTATCGATGACCTTCGGGTGAGCGCCGAACACCGGTGGGCGCGCAATCAATGCGGTCAGCAGCCCCGGCATGTGCACGTCGATACCAAAGCCGGCGCTGCCAGTGACCTTCGCCCGGCCATCCAGACGCGCCTTGCTCTTGCCAATCAACTTGAAGTCGCGCTTGTCCTTGAGCTTGGCATCGGCCGGCACGGGCAGCTTCGCAGCGGCCGCGGCGAGCTCCCCATAGCTCAGGCGCTGGCCGGCTTTCGGACCGATGACGAAACTCTGTTCTGTCCGCAATTGCTCGACCGGCACTTTCCACTCGGCGGCCGCAGCCGCCAGCAGCATTGCGCGTGCGGTGGCGCCAGCCTGGCGCATTTGCTCGAACGAGGAGTGCGTCGTCGTGCTGCCGCCCGTGGCCTGCACGCCGAACAAGTTGTGCTTGTACTCCGCGCGCGCATCGCCGGGTACAGCAATAACTTTCGACCAGTCGCCGTCGAGTTCCTCCATCACCGTCATTGCGATAGAGGTCAGCACGCCCTGGCCCATCTCCGAGTGCTTGCTATACACCGTGATGGTGCCGTCGCGGGCGATGCTGATGAATGGGTTGAGCGCCGTTGGCGCCGCTGCAACACCCTTCGCCGCGTCCTTGGCGACCATCGGCACGCCGATGAGCAAGCCGCCGCCCGCCAGCAGACCCACCTGCAACACCTGCCGACGCGTGGCGCTCATGCCGAGTTCCCCTTCGCCAACGAGCGGATCGCGGCGCGGATGCGCGGGTAAGTGGCGCAGCGGCAGAGATTGCCCGCCATCGCGGCGTCGATCTCGGCATCGCTCGGACGGGAATTCGTCGCCAGCAGGGCGACAGCGCTCATGATTTGCCCGGACTGACAGTAACCGCACTGGGCTACCTCATGGTCGAGCCATGCTTGCTGAACCTCGTGCAGCTTCTCGCCAATAGCGAGACCTTCGATCGTGGTAATCGATTTTCCCGCTACCGCGCTCAACGGCAGCACGCACGATCGTGTCGGCGCGCCATCGACATGTACCGTGCATGCGCCGCACAGCGCCATGCCACAGCCGTACTTGGTGCCGGTCATGCCCAGCACATCGCGCAATGCCCAGAGCAGCGGCATGTCTTCGGGGGCTTCGATTTCCGTAGAGGTACCGTTGATCGTCAAGCGCATGGTCGTGCCTGGTCGCTTCAAGAGCGCGTAGCTTATCGCTATTGCCCGGCGCCGCGAACCGGCTCAGCCGAGGTAGCTGTCGGGAACCGGCAGTCCGTGCTTACGAAAGAAGGACAGTTGATCGAAGTAACCGCGCTGGCGAACAATTTGGTCGTTCTGCACGAGGAAAAAGCCGCAGCCGCGCAGGCCGTTGGGATCGCTCCATTCGAGGATCGCCCACTCGCCGCTCTCGTAGATCGCTTCGACGATGCAGGTCATCGAGGCGCGACCAAACTCGACGGCAAACATGCGCTGGATCTCGGACCGTCCGTGCAGCGGCGCCATGACCACCTGATGGTTCACCGCATCTTCCGCGTACAGCGCAGCCAGCCCCTCGATATCGCCCCGATTGAAGCGCCGGACCCATTCGAGGATCAGTTCCTTTGGCGTCACGCGAAACCTCCTTGATGGCGAGCAACATCGGATGACCGATGGCAGGACGCACTACAAAGCTTCGCGCGCCTCGACCGTGAGGGCCACGATGCCCTGGCGCAGTTCACGCGACAGGATGATGCGTGCGTCGCTGCCGAGCTGGTTCAACTCGCTGCCGAAGGTCAGCTTGCCGGCTTCGTCGGTTGCGACGATTCTCTCGCTCTTGAGCATCTGGATGAAGCTCTTGAACAGCGCTTTGTCGCCGAACTCGGGGCCGGACATTTCGTGCAGCAGTGCCAGCCGCTGAGCGGTGAGATGGCACAGGTTCTCAAGCTCCGCGGCGCTCAAGGTGCCCGGACCGTTCTTGGTCAGTACCGCAATGACCACGTAATAGCGCTGGAAAGTTTGCAGCAAGCTGTGCGCCAGTACGCGCAGCCCGAAGAAGGCATCGCCGCCATCGGCAGGGCGCGAAATCCACGCGCCATCGGCATCGACGTTGATCAGACCATGGCCGCTCAGGAACTCCACCGCGCCGTCGATTTCGGCGCTGAATCCGTCGACGTCCCACGGTAGAAACAGCTCCGTTTTGAGGAACGGATACACCATCCGGCCGAGCCTGCTCAAACCCGACTTCGACAGGCGCCGGGTGTTGATCAAGCAGCACGCCACCCAGCTGACGGCGGCGAACACGTGCATCACGTTGTTGCGATGGTAGGTCAGCAGCACGCCCTGATCGCCGGGCGCGCCGAAGACATCGCCGAGCGGATGTTTGATGCGCGCAATCCAGCCCATCGCCTCCACGTGGCGCACAATCTCGTCCGGCTTAAGCTCGGTATAGGTCACTCGCTTATCGTAGGGACGCGCGCGCAGCAGATGCAGAAACACTTGCAGGTGTGCCATCAGGTCGGCTTCGCCGATGGCATGTTTGGGCGTGCCGAGGATGGTCAGCGCTACGAGCGATACCGGGTTGACATCGACGCTGCGGTTGATGTTGGTAAGGATCCGGTTTGCCACATCGTCGATCGCCCCCGACAACCACTGCGGCTTCTCGTCGTCCTTGAGCGGGGCAGCGCGCCAATCGCCGCCATGTGCATCGAGCACCTGATCGAGCGCGATCGGCTCGCCGAAATTCACCGTGACGCGGCCATAGCGGTTGCGCAACACCGACAGCGAGCGCAGCAAGGTCCACCAGGATTCCTTGGTCTTGGGTTGTCCAGAAAGTTCGCCGATGTACGACTTGCCTTCGATGAGCTTCTCGTAGCCGATGTACACCGGCTGGAACAATACCGGGCGAGCGCGTTCGCGCAGGAAGGCGCGGATGGTCATCGCCAGCATGCCGGCTCGCGGTTGCAGCAGACGCCCGGTGCGACTCCGGCCGCCCTCGATGAAGTACTCCAGCGCCACGCCCTGGCGAATCAATTGCGCGACGTACTCGCTGAACACCGCCGAGTACAGCGCGTTGGCCTTGAAGCTGCGGCGCAGAAAGAAAGCGCCGCCGCGGCGTAAAATCGGACCGACAATGGGCAGATTCAAATTGACGCCAGCGGCGATATGCGGCGGCACCAGGCCATTGCGATACAACAGATACGACAACACCAGGTAGTCGATATGGCTGCGGTGGCAGGGCACGTACACGATCTCGAAGTTCGGCGCGTTTTGCCGCAACTCGTCGAAGTGATGCACGCTGATGCCGTCGTAAATGCGATTCCAGAACGCCGACAGAATGAAGCTCAATGAACGCACCACCGGGTGCGAATAGTCGGCGGCGACTTCGCGCGCATAGGAGCGCGCTTTTGCCAGCGCAGCCGAGTTACCCCCCTTCTCTTTGGCCGCTTGAGCGGCAATCGCCTCGCGCACCGGCGCGCTGCGCACCACGGCATCGACGAGCGTACGCCGATGCGACAGGTCCGGGCCGATGACCGCGGTTCGCAGACGCCGAAAATGTACGCGCATCAGCAGCGATAACTTGTGCGCGGCGCGTTTCAGATCGTCCGATTCCGGCACCGCCTGATCGAGCGTGACCGCGGTGCTGAATTGCACCATGGTGTTGCGGCCATTGAACAAGATCGCCAACAGACGCCGGAAGCGCCCGACAACCACCCAGTTCTCCGAGAACAAAACCTTGAACCAGCCGCTGGTGCGATCTGGCGCCCGCCCGACGAAGATCGAAACCGGAACTAACTGCACCTTCGCCTGCGGATCGCGGCGGATCGCCTCCAGCAAGCGCTCCAGGCGCGCCGTGCGATCGCTCAACTGGCGCCGCTGCGGCAGCCAGCCGCTGCGTTTGTCGAGAGCAAATACGCTGCGCGGCGGTCGACTCAGCGTCGCTAACGGCAATGGGTCGATGGGCCGCGGCCAGCCGGCCTCTTTGCAGGCGCGGTCCAGGATCGCCATGCTCGACAACGCGTGGCGATCGAGGATGTAGCAAACCGGGTGAGCAGGATCGAAAGGCGGATGATCGGATTCCGGCGTGATCCGCCGGATGCGCACGAATGGCTCTTGCAGCCACTGCAAGAAGGACAAACTGGCGCGCCGCCACCATGGCGCGCGCGCGTTGACCTCGCTCATGTCCGGCCGCCCCCGTCGAATGACTTAGGGCTGCTGTTCTGTGGCTTCCGTTTCTTCTGTGTCCTCACCGTCGGCCGTCGCGTCGACCGGCGTGCCGTCTTCGGCGGCAACCTTCTCGACTTGTTCCAGCATGTCCTTGCTGTACCAGCGACCATCCTGTTGCTTCATTTCACTCTCGAAGCTCAGCGGAGTGCCGAACAGCGAGTAGTCGACTTTCAGTTTGGCGATATCGCCAGCCACCGACACTTGCGTCGCTTTCATGCTCGCAGCGATGTCGTCCAACGACAGGCCATAGGCGCCAAGCGCGCCCTTGACGCCGCCGAGCACCTGGCCGGCGAGCACCAGCACCTCATCGAAGCTCTTGGCATTGATCTCTTCCAGCGTGGTCACGCCGGTGGCGCGTAAGGACTCGGCCAGTGCTGTCAGTGCGCTGCGCGTCAGCGCCGGGTCGGTGAAGTCGGTCTTCGTCAACCAACCGCCGAGGCCATTCATGAACTGGGTCGCTTGCGCCTTTTGCGCATCGGTGAACTCGGTGCTCTGCTGGATGCTCATGGTGGCCATGCCTTGCATCATCGCCATCATGCCCGCCATTTGCGGCTTCATTTCGGCCAACTGCGGCTCCAGCTCCTTCATGATCTGATCGACGCCGTCGGCCGCAGTGATTTTGCCCCAGCTATCGGCAAACTGCTTCTTGTCTTCCTCGGTGATCGGCTCGGCGCGCTTTTTCTCCCATTCGGCCTTCATCTCTTCGAGGTCCTTGGCGGGCAAAGTCGCCTCGAGCATCGCTTTGAGGTTGTTGGCCTTGAACGCAGCAATCTGCTCGTTCATGACGCTGGCGGCATCCGCCACCACGGCTTTCTCGGCAACCGGCGCTGCGGGCGCAGTCGCTGTCGTTTCTTTTTCGCCACAACCGGCGAGCAGCGCCGCCGATAACGACAGCGCAATCAGGGAATGGCGAAACGCGATCATGGAAGTTCCTTTGCTTGAATGAAGAAGCGCGCCAGTCGGCGAGCGGGCGCGCACTCTATCGCGGCGGTTTCACAGTACGCAAACGCTGGCGGTTTGCCGCGCCCGTTTGTTCAGCTTGAGATGACGCATTATTCGGAAATGACCAATCCTTACCAACCGCCGACGGCGCCACTGAACGATGCGGGTTCGCGCCGGGGCTTGAGCGCCGAGCAACGCGAGGAGAAGAATCGCCAACGTCCCATGGGCGTGGTTGCTGTCGTAGCGTTGTTCCTGCTCATCTGCGCTATTGACGTGGGCGTGTTGATGGCAGCCAATGACCCGTGGTGGATCGGTTCGCTGCTGTTGGCGGCGGTGCTCGTGTTTGCATTCCGTCGGATATGGTGGGGTGGCGAACAGGAACGCGTTATTGCGGTGTGGTTTCTGTTGTTTTGCTTGACGCTGTCATTGCTGGGAGACCCGCTCAGCGAATCCAGCACGGTAGTGAAGCTTTTTCGCTGCTTCGAGTTGGCCCATTTCGCCATCAGCGCCGCCTATCTCTGGATGCTTAGGAAGCATCAATTCTTTGCGCCCGTCACCACCTAAGCGCGCGATCTTCACGCGTGCCCGCGCTACACTTCTCGTTCTTCACTTTTGTGAATTGAATCGCTATGCGTGCTTCGACACTCGCTGCGGCGCTGGTTGCCGCTTTGTGTTTATCTGCCTGTGGTCAAAGTCCGGCGCCCTCGGGCCCGCCGGGCGGCGGCAAGCCGCAGCCGGTGCGTGTCGAGACGGTGCAGAAGAAACCCTGGATCGATCGCATCGAGGCGCTCGGCACCGCGCGGGCCAACGAGTCGGTGACGCTCACAGCGAAGACCGCCGAGACCGTGGCGCGCGTAAACTTCGAGGATGGGCAGCGCGTGGAAGCGGGCGCAGTCTTGGTCGAGATGACTGATCGTGCGGAAGTCGCGCAGTTGAAAGAGGCGCAGGCCGCAGCGGTGGAGGCGCAGAAGCAGTACGAGCGACTGGCTGGCCTGGTCAAACAAGGCACTGTCACACAAAGTCAGGTCGATCAGCAGATCGCCGCGCGGGATTCGGCGCGCGCGCGCATGGATGCGATCCGCGTCCGTTTGCAAGATCGTGTCGTGACGGCGCCCTTCGCGGGCGTGCTCGGCTTTCGCGCCGTCAGCCCTGGAACCTTTGTGCAACCGGGTACGGTGATCGCAACGCTCGACGATGTGTCCACGATCAAGCTCGACTTCTCGGTCCCAGAGACCTTTTTGACTGCGCTTGCGGTAGGACAGCCGATCGAGGCCACCGGCGCTGCTTACGGCACGCAAAAATTCCAGGGCAAGGTGACCTCGTTGTCGCCGCGCGTCGACCCGATCACGCGCTCGATCACGGTGCGCGCCGAACTTCCGAATCCAGACGGGCTGTTGAGGCCCGGCATGCTGCTCTCGGTGGAGGTTCTCAACCGCCCGCGCGAGTCTTTGTCGATACCAGAAGTCGCCGTTTCGGCGGTACGCGAACGCATGTTCGTGTATCGCGTCAGCGAGAGCAAGGCGATTGAAACCGACGTCCGCATCGGCGCGCGCCGCGGCGGCGAGGTCGAGATCATCGAAGGCCTGAATGAAGGCGATCAAATCGTCACCGATGGTCTGGTGCGAATGCGCAACGGCACGGCGGTGCAGGTGGTGGAGGGGCCGGCGGCATGAATCGGTGGAATCATGAGGGGCACGGGGCGGGGGGCGAGGGCCCAGCGCTTGGCTTCGTGAAGTCTTTGCGTCGGACTTCTGCTTTCTTGATTTCGGAGCTGAGCGATCTTTTGCACAGGCGATCAAGTTTGGCCCCTGCCCCCTGCCCCCTGCCCCTGGACGCAAAGCGCTCGAAAGTGCCTGCGCCCGCCGACCGGAACCGCGCGCCATGACCCTCTCCGACCTCTCCATCCGCCGCCCCGTGCTGGCGACTGTCATGTCGCTATTGCTGATCGTGTGCGGCATCGCGAGTTTCGTGAATTTGCCGCTGCGCGAGTTGCCGGATGTCGATCCACCCATCGTTTCGGTGAGCACCAGCTATCGCGGTGCGTCGGCGGCGGTGGTGGAAACGCGCATCACGCAAATCATCGAAGACGCGGTCAGCGGCATCGAGGGCATCGAAACGATTTCCTCCTCCAGCGACAACGGTCGCTCCGGCGTGACCATACAGTTCCGCCTCGGGCGCGATATCGAAGCGGCCACTAACGATGTGCGCGATGCGGTAAGCCGTGTGCTGTCGCAACTGCCTCCGGAACTCGATGCGCCGCAGGTCGCGAAAATCGACGCCGATGCCCAGCCGATCCTGTGGCTTAACCTGGCCTCCGATTCGCTCGATATGCTGGCGCTGACCGATTTCGCCGAGCGCTACCTGGTCGACCGCATCTCGACGATGCCGGGCGTCGCCAACGTGACCGTGGGTGGGCGCCAGCGTTATGCGATGCGCATCTGGCTGGATCGCAACGCGCTCGCCGCGCGCGGGCTGACGGTGCAGGACGTTGCGACCGCGCTGCGCCGCGAGAACGTCGAGCTACCTGCCGGGCAGGTGGAATCGGCGCAGCGCGATTTCACCGTCCGCATCGATCGCAGCTATCGCGAGCAGGATCAGTTCGCTTCGCTGCCCTTGGCCAAGGGCAACGATGGGCATGTTGTGCGCCTGGGCGAAGTTGCGCAGGTCGAGCTGGCCAGTGTCGAGCGCCGCAACCTGATCCGCGGCAACGGCGTCCAGCAGATCGGCATGGGAGTCGTCAAACAGTCGACGGCGAACACGGTGGCGGTCGCGCAGGCGGTGAAAGCGGAGGTGGCCAAAATCGCGCCGACGCTGCCCACGGGCATGCAGTTCGTTCTTGCGTTCGACACCTCTACGTACATCGACTCTGCGATCAATGAGGTGTACTTCACCCTGGCGATCACCATGCTGCTGGTGATTGCGGTCATCTACCTGTTCCTCGGCAGCTGGCGCGCTGCGTTGATTCCCGCAGTGACCATACCGATCTGCGTCATCGCCACGTTCATCGGCCTTTACGTCTTCGACTTCTCGATCAACCTGATCACGCTGCTGGCGCTGGTGTTGTGCATCGGACTGGTCGTCGACGATGCGATCGTGGTGCTCGAAAACTGCCAGCGTCGCGTGGACCTGGGCGAACCCAAATTGATCGCCGCGCAGCGCGGTACCAATCAGGTGGCGTTTGCAGTCATCGCCACCACGGCGGTGCTGGTCGCGGTGTTCCTGCCGATCGCTTTCCTGCAAGGCAACCTGGGCGTGCTGTTTCGCGAACTCGGCGTCGCGCTGTCGACCGCCGTGGCGGTATCATCGTTGGTGGCGCTCAGCCTGTCGGCGACGATGTGCAGCAAGTTGCTGGTCAAAAGCGATCAGCACACCGGTTTGGCCAAATGGGTCGACGGTGCGTTTCGGCGCTTCGAGTCCTTCTATCGGGATGCGCTGAGCCGCAGCATCGGACACGTCTGGGTTTATGCGCTGATCGTGTTCGGCGCGGTTGGCGTCAGCGCAGCGTTGTACACCATGGTGCCGAAGGAATTGACGCCAGCGGAAGATCAAGGCTCGTTCTTCATCACGATCAACGGCCCCGAAGGCGCGGGCTTCGATTACACCGTCGAGCAGGCGTTGAAGGTGGAGGAGAAGCTCCTGAAGCTGGTGGATGAGGGCATCGCTACTCGCGTCATCGTGCGCGCGCCGCGCGGCTTCGGTGGAGCCACCAGCGAGGACATGCACACGGCCCAGGCGCTGCTTTTCCTGAAACCCTGGGGCGAACGCCCGGACGCTTTTGCGATACAGCAAAAGCTGCAGGCCGAACTCGATACCATCCCCGGCGTACGTTCTTTTGTGACCATGCGCGGTGGCCTTGGGCGTGGCGGCGGTGGCGGCAATCAACCCGTGCAGTTCGTCATCGGTGGCCCGGATTACGAAACGCTGGCGCAATGGCGCGACAAGATGCTCGCCCGCGCCGAGCAAATCCCGGGGTTGGTCGGCGTCGATACCGACTACAAGGAAACGCGCCCGCAGATGCGTGTCGAAATCGATCGCACGCGCGCCTCGGATCTGGGCGTGTCGGTAGAGACCATCGGATCGACGCTGGAGACCATGCTCGGTTCGCGCCGCGTGACCACGTTCGAGCGCGATGGCGAGGAGTACGATGTGATTCTGCAGGCTGGCCGGGACGACCGCGCCGAGCCGCAGGACCTGAGCCAGATCTACGTGCGCAGCGAGCGCACCGGGCAGCTGATTCCGCTCGGCAATCTGGTCACGGTCAACGAGTTGGCCGATTCGGGCGAACTGGAGCGCTTCAATCGCATCCGCTCGATCACCATCACCGCCCGACTCGCGCCGGGTTATTCGCTGGGCCAGGCGCTCGACGATCTGAACACCATCGCGAGCGAGGAATTGCCGCCCACCGCACAGATCGACTATCGCGGCGAGTCGCGCGACTACCTGACCAGCGGCGATACCATCCTGCTGACCTTTGCGCTCGCGATGCTGGTGGTATTCCTGGTGCTGGCCGCGCAATTCGAGAGTTTCGTGCATCCCTTCGTGATCATGCTGACCGTGCCGCTGGCGGTGCTGGGCGCTCTGCTCGCGCTGTGGGGCTGGGGCCAGATCGCCGCAGCATTGGGACTATCGAACTCTGGCGCAACGCTCAATCTTTACAGCCAGATCGGCATCGTCATCCTGATCGGCATCGCCACCAAGAACGGCATCCTGATCGTCGAATTCGCGAATCAGTTGCGCGACGAGGGCAGGGCGATCGCGGAGGCGATTATCGAGGCATCGATTCTGCGCTTACGCCCCATCCTGATGACCAGCATCGCCACCGCTGCCGGCGCCCTGCCGCTGGTATTCGCCGCCGGCGCCGGTTCCAATTCGCGATTCACCATAGGCCTCGTGATTATGGCCGGCGTAACCTTGGCGACCTTCCTGACCTTGTTCGTGGTGCCGGCGTTCTACCAGTTGCTGGCGCGCTTTACGCGCTCGCCGGAAGCGCTGACGCGCGAGATCGCGCGGCTGGAAGAGGCGACGCCATGAACGGGGCACGGGCGACGGGGCATGGGGCACGTCGGGACTCGAGTGCTGCGACGCTTATCGCTTTTCCCATGCGCCATGCCATGTGTCCCGCATTGTTTCTCCACGATACCGCTACCGAATCGAATCAATGACCGACACCAACGTCCTGGGAACGCCCTTGCAACCGTGCAGCACCGAGCCAATGACCGGTTGGTTTCGCGATGGCTGTTGCCGTTCCGACAGCAACGATCGCGGCATGCACTGGGTGTGCGCGGTAATGACGGAGGAGTTCCTGGCGTTCTCCAAAGCCGTCGGCAACGATCTCACTACGCCGCGTCCGGAGTATGAATTCCCAGGGCTGCTGCCCGGCGATCGTTGGTGCCTGTGCGCCACGCGCTGGCGCGAGGCCTACCACGCCGGCGTCGCCCCACCGGTGGTGCTCGAGTCCACGCACTTGAACGCGCTGGGCGTTGTTACGCTCGATCAGTTGCGGGATGCGTGACTAAGCGACTGCCAACACCAAACGTCGCCCCAGCTTGTCGAGCGCGTTAGAAATCGTGTCAATTTTGGTGGCGTGCTTCAAATCGACGATGCGCGTGACGGTTTGTGGCCTGGTGCCCAGGCGGCGCGCGAGGGTAGCGGGCGTGACTTGCTGCTCGATCATCGTGTTCAGTAGCAGCACTTTTGCAGCGACGCTGGGAGGCAGTGCAACGCCGACTTCGCCACGCTTGGGGTCTGATGGCATCGGAACCGCACGGTGGTCCTCGAAGTAAAACTCCATCGCAGTCAGCAACGCATCAGCTGCCATTTCGATCGCCTGCTCCCGGGTATTGCCCTGCGTCAATGCCTCCGGGATATCGCGGAAGGACGCCATGAAACTCGTCCCGTCGCGGCGAATTCGTGCTGGATATACGAATACTGTCATAGCCCCAACTGCTTCAAAATTGCGCGCCTCAGTCCTTCGGCGATTTCGCCAGCGTGTCGGGGTAGCGTACTCTGGCGACCGTTGAGGTAGAGCTTGGTGTGGTTGGCGCCTTCAACGAAGCTGACCCCTTTGCGCTCAAGCCAGCGCCGGAATTCGCGGGTCTTCATCGTCCGCCCGGTTGGCCCTGGACAGTACGCATTTTTGTAGACTTTCTCAAGCGCGCAGATCAGCTTGGTTCGAGCGCACAGCATTGCGCCGCGCAGCTGGGCGATCTATCAGCGTCGCGCTCAATTTGCTGTCAGAAAATTCCTACGCCGATTCGCGTGCGAATCACTCGTCTTGGGGCGCAAACAGATGCCGGAAATAGCGATCCGGGGCGTTGAGGAAATCGCGAGTCAGTCGCACGTGCTCGGTGTCGCGGGCATCGACTGGGTGGATGCCGCTGTCGTCGACCTTGAGCACCGTTGCGCCGGGATAGCAGAGCAGAATCGGCGAATGCGTCGCGATAATGAACTGCGCGGCGCGGGAGGCCTCGAGTTCGTGCAGGATGGCCATAAAGGCGAGCTGGCGCTCTGGCGACAACGCTGCCTCGGGTTCGTCGAGGAGGTACACGCCGTCCTCGAAGCGGCCTTGAAACAGCGCCAGGAATGCTTCTCCGTGCGAGCGCGAGTGCAGCGAGCGATGTCCGTACTGCGAAAAGTGCGCGCCCATTGCCTCCATGCGGTCGATCCATTGATAAAAGGTCTCAGCGCGCAAATAGAAGCCGTCCGCGACGCGCTGGCGCCATGCCAAACGCAGACAACGGCCGAGGGCATGGCCATCGACGCCTTCGGCATACGCGTTGCGGCGATCGCCGCCAAGGGGATCGAAACCGCAGGACCAGGCGATAGCTTCGAGCAACGTCGACTTGCCGGCGCCGTTTTCACCCACGAGCATCGTGATCGGCGTTGGCAGCTTAAGCGGCAAGCCGCGCGCGATGGAGCGCAAATTGAACGGGTGCGCTTGCGGGTCCTCGACACGCGCCCAATCCAGATCGATGGTCGACAGGAATGGGCTGCCGAGCACTCCGGTCTTGACGGAAGGAGGTTTGCTCTTTGCCATCGGCGTGATATCCGGTCGTCGGCTTAGACAACGACGTCGACGTATCCCACTCGACTGCTCGGGAGCGGGATCTCAACACCATCTTCGCGCATTCCCTGAAGATGCAGTTCTATCGCCTCGCGAATCTGCGATTCAACGCTGGCGACCGTCTTGCCCGTCGCTACACAGACGGGAAGATCAGGCACAAAAGCACAAAAGTTGGACGGCGCCTTCTCGATCACTACGGCGTAGCGCATGACGGCAATCCCTCCAATGCGCGGATTGCTACGCCGCGCTCTTCTTCGCCACTTTTCGCGCCGCCGGTTTGGCCGCCGTCTTCTTAACGGCGGGTTTCTTCGCCGCAGGCTTTTTGGCGGCGCGACTGGCCGGCTTTTTCTCGCTCGGCGACTTCGCAGTCGCCGCTTTCGCCGGCGCGGCCTTTGCCGTCTTCTTGGCGAATCGTCCCCGACCAGCGCTCTTGGCCGGCGCTGCGGCGAGCGCGGTGGCGCAGTCTTCTTCGGTCAGGCTTTCGGGCGCGATGTCTTTGGGAATACGCGCGTTTTTGGTGCCGTCGGTGATGTACGGCCCGAACTTGCCGCGCAGGACCTGGATGGCGCCATCCAGGAAACTGACGATGACCTTGTTCGCCGCCGCCTCGCGCTTGGCGCGCACCAGCCCGATCGCGGTGTCAAGATCGATTTCGTAAGGATCGATGCCGGCCGGGATCGAGGCGTACAGGCTGCCGGCCTTGACGAACGGCCCGAAACGGCCGATGCCGACGCTGAGCTCTTCGCCTTCGGCGTTCTGCCCGAGTTTGCGCGGCAATTCGAAGAGCTTCATCGCCTCGGCGAAGGTGATGGTGTCCATCTTCTGGCCGGCACGCAGCGAGGCGAAGCGCGGCTTTTCGTCGTCGTCCTTGGTGCCGATCTGTACGCACGGCCCAAAACGACCCAGGCGCAACGCGACCTCTTTGCCGCTCTTGGGGTCGACGCCGAGTACGCGGCCCTGCTGCGCTTCGGTGCGCGTCACGTTTTCGTTCTTGTCGTCGACCAGGCGCTTGAACGGTTCCCAGAACTCGCGCAGCACCGGCACCCAGTCCTTCTCGCCGCGCGCTACTGCGTCCAGCTCATCTTCGAGGCGAGCAGTGAATTCGTAGTCGACGTATTGCGTGAAGTGGCCGGACAGGAACTTGGCGACGACGCGACCCACATCCGTCGGTTGGAACCGCCGCTGATCGAGCGTGACGTACTCGCGCGCGAGCAGCACCTGGATGATGCTGGCGTAAGTCGACGGGCGGCCGATGCCAAACTCTTCGAGCGCTTTGACCAGGCTCGCTTCGGAGAAGCGCGGCGGCGGCTCGGTGAAATGCTGCTCTGCGGTCAGCTCGACCAGCGTGACCAGCTGACCGACCGTCAGCGGCGGGAGCTTGCTGCCCGCTTCATCGTCCTCGGATTTCTGATCGCGGCCTTCTTCGTACACCGCGAGGAATCCCGGCTCGACGACCGTGGTGCCGCTGGCGCGCAAGCTATCGCCCTTTCCAGCTTCCAGATCGACGCTCACCGTATTCAACAGCGCCGCGCGCATTTGGCACGCCATCGTGCGCTTCCAGATCAGCTCATAGAGTTTGAGCTGGTCGGGCGTCAGGTACTTCGCGATCGAGCTCGGCGTGCGCAACGCAGAGGTGGGGCGAATCGCCTCGTGCGCTTCCTGGGCGTTCTTGCTCTTGGTTTTGTAGAAGTTCGGGCTCTCCGGGAGCTTATCGGCGCCGAACTCGCGCGTGATCGCCTGACGAATTTCCGCGATCGCATCCGCCGCCAGATGCACCGAGTCGGTACGCATATACGTGATGATGCCGACCTGTCCGCCTTCGCCGACATCGACACCTTCGTACAGGCCTTGGGCGATGCGCATCGTGCGTTGCGTGCCGAAACCGAGTTTGCGCGCGGCTTCCTGCTGCAAGGTCGAGGTGATGAACGGCGGCGCGGCGCGGCGCTGGCGATCTTTGCGCTGCACATCGGCAACCTTGAGCGCGCCCTTCGGCGCATGCGCCTTGGCGCCGCGCATCACCTGCTCGCGTGCAGCGTTGGCGCCGATATCGTTATTGAGATCGAACTGATCGAGTTTTTTGCCGTTCAAGTGCGTCAGCTTGGCCGGGAATGGCTGCCCGGACTCGCAGACGGCATCGATGGTCCAGTACTCGCGGGGCACGAAGCGCTCGATCTCTTCTTCGCGCTCGACGATCATGCGCAGCGCCGGGCTTTGCACGCGCCCGGCACTCAGGCCGCGCTGTACTTTTTTCCACAGCAACGGCGAGAGATTGAAGCCGACCAGGTAATCGAGCGCGCGGCGCGCTTGCTGCGCGTTGATCAGATCCAACGACAGCGTGCGCGGGTGAGCGATCGCGTCCTTGATCGCCTTCGGGGTGATTTCGCCGAAGGTGACGCGATGGATGGTCTTGTCCTTCAGCAGCTTCTTTTGCCGCAGGATCTCGTACACATGCCAGCTGATCGCCTCGCCCTCGCGATCCAAGTCGGTGGCGAGGTAAATCGATTCGGCCTGCCTGGCGGCTTTGGCGATGGCATCGACGTGCTTTTGATTGCGATCGATCACCTCATAGGCCATCTCAAAATCGCGTTCGGTATCGACCGACCCATCTTTGCTGGGCAGATCGCGCACGTGGCCATAGGAGGCCATCACGGCGAAGTCTTTGCCGAGCACCTTGTTGATGGTTTTAACCTTCGCGGGCGACTCGACGATCAGTAGATTCTTGCTCATGAACGATCCGCTGGCCGTGTGGGCGGGCCAAAATGGGCGCGGATGTTAACCGCAATCGTGCGAAAAAGTCGCTCGGCTGTTGGAGCGGTTGGTGGTTGCCGGTTGGTGGTTGGCAGAAAAGGCCCGCGATTTGCGCTCGACGAATAGGGGCGAGGGGCAGGGGGCAAGGGCCACATTTGCTCGCCTGCGCCAATCGTAGTCTGGCTTAGGAATTAGAAAAGCCGCGAAAGTGCTTGCTCGAAGGATGCCGTATGGCCCCTGCCCCCTGCCCCCTGCCCCCTGCCCCTCGCCCCCGCTTCAAAAGGCCGTGTCGTTTCAATAACCAGCAACCGCTACAAAGGTACGGCGCGCTTCCCGCCCTTACCCACATAGGGCGCGTACAACCGGTACAGCGCCTGCAAATCCGCCTCGCAGTCGTTGCTGGTCTCAAACGGCGGCAGGATGCGCGCGCAGCGCTCCTCCCAATCGAAGGCGAAGGGAATGATCGGCACGCCAGCGCCGCGAGCGATGTGCCAAAACCCAGTGCGCCATTTGCCGACCGACCGGCGCGTGCCCTCGGGCGCGAGAAACAGCCACAGGCGCTCGCGCTCGTGCAGCAATTCGATCATCTGCCCGACGGCCCCGTTGGAGTGCTTACGGTCGGTCGGAATCCCGCCGATCGCGCGCATCACGGCGCCGAACGGCCCGCGAAACAATCCGTCTTTACCCATCCACGTGGCGCGCACGCCCATCGCATACGCGGCGCTCAGCCCCCACACGCCATCCCAGATCGAGCTATGCGGCGCCGCGATGCACACCGCTTTGGAGATATTCGGGAACTCGCCGACGACGCGCCAATGAGAGGCGGCCACGACCGATCGGCCCAACCAACGGATCGGTGCCTGGCCCTGGATTGCCGGCATCAGCGGCTGCAGTGGCACCAGCTTGTCGCTCATTCCTCGATGTTCGCTCTGCCGCGGAGTTTCTTCACGCCCGCCCGAGCCTTCTTGGCATCGACCCGGCGCCGCTGCGCAGCGCGGGAGGGCGCCGTTGCGATGCGCTTCTTCTTCTCGATCGTTTGCCCTCGGATCAAGGCCACCAGGCGCTCGCGTGCGTCGTTGCGATTGCGCTCCAGCGTGCGGAAACGCTGCGCTTCGATGATGATTTCGCCGCTCTGCGTCAGGCGCCGATCGCGCATCGCAAACAGTTTGGTCTTGAGCCATTCGGGCAACCCGGACGGCGCAATCGCAAAGCGCAGCTCGACCGCAGTGGAGACTTTATTGACGTTCTGGCCGCCGGGGCCGGACGAGCGCACGAAGCGCTCGACGAGTTCGTCGTCGTCGATCAGTACACCGGGGATGACCTCAAACGCTGCCACGCGTCAGGACCTTGCCCGCTGGGTCGGCGATGTCGCGTGCGAATGGCTTGATGCTTGCGCCAAACACGTCTCCTCCCTGGACTTGGGCGCGAAGGTCCGAGCAGCGCTCAATAGCCCAGTCCGACGCGGAGCTTTCGCTCCGCAAGCCGCCCAGCCTTCACCTTTCGCGATCATCCACTTTCCCCGATGAAACATGCTGGTTAATCACGGAAGTTATTGAACTGCAGTGGCACATCAACCTCGGCAGCTTTCAGCAGCGCAATCGCCATCTGCAAATCGTCACGTTTTTTGCCGGTCACGCGCAGCTTCTCGCCGTTGATCTGCGCCTCGACTTTGAGCTTGGCGTCTTTGATGCGCTTGATCAGGTCCTTGGCGATCTTCTGATCGATGCCCTGCTTGAGCGTCACACGCTGTCTGGCGCTGGCCAGATTGACCTCAGGATCGGCCACATCCAGGCAGCGCGCATCGATGCCGCGTGCGATCAGACGCGGCTTCAGAATGTCCAACATCTGCTTCAACTGAAATTCGCTCGGCGCTTTCATGATCACCACCCATTCGTCGCGCTCGTAGACGGCGCCCGAGCCACGGAAGTCGAATCGATTCTGCAGCTCGCGATTCGCCTGATCGATCGCGTTCTGCACTTCATGGTTGTCGAGTTCTGAGACGGTGTCGAAGCTGGGCATAAGTGGGCGTTGGGTTCGTCTTTTCGGCTGGCGTTGGGTTGGCCTGGCTCTCGGTTGTTGGTTCCTGGTTCTTGGAAAAGGCACCGCCGGAGTCACTGCAGCTTTTCCATCAACCAACAACCAGGAACCGCTTCTCAATACTGGGTGTGATCGAAATAGGGATCCGGCGTATCTCCCGAACCGCTGCCTTCGGACAACCTGATCTTGAGTGCCAGACCATCGCGCGAATCGGCTTTTCGCAGCGCCTCTTCCATTTCGATCTTGCCTTCCTTGTACAAACGGAACAGCGACTGATCGAAGGTTTGCATGCCTTCGGCCAGCGAGCGGTCCATGGCTTCTTTGAGCTCATGAATCTGACCGCGGCGGATCATGTCGCGGATGAGGGGCGTGTTGAGCAGGATCTCCACGGCCGGAAGGCGTCGGCCATCTTTGCCGACCACCAGACGCTGACTGACGATCGCGCGCAGATTCAGCGACAGATTCATCAGCACGTTCTTGTGCGCGCTCTCGGGGAAGAAGTTGAGGATGCGCTCCATGGTCTGGTCGGCGTTGTTGGAATGCAGCGTCGACAAGCACAAATGCCCGGTCTCCGAAAACGCTATCGCCGCTTCCATGGTCTCGGTGTCTAAAATTTCGCCGATCATGATTACATCCGGCGCTTCGCGCATCGCGTTCTTCAGAGCGTCGTGATAGCTGCGCGTATCCAGCCCCACTTCGCGCTGGTTGACGATCGACTTTTTGTGTCGGTGCAAGAACTCGATCGGGTCCTCAATGGTCAGAATGTGACCCGCTGTGGTCATGTTGCGGTAGTCGATCATCGCCGCCAGCGTCGAGCTTTTGCCTGAGCCCGTGGCGCCGACCATCAGGATCAAGCCGCGCGGCTCGACGATCAGGTCCTTCAATATCAGCGGCAGCTTCAGCGCATCGAAGCTCGGGATTTCGCTCTTGATCGCGCGGATCACCATGCCGACTTCGCCGCGCTGCTTGAAAACGTTGATGCGGAATCGGCCGGCGTCCTTGACGGCGATCGCCAGATTCAGCTCCAGATCGCGCTCGAAGGCCGGCACCTGGCCCTCGTCCATCAGCGAATAGGCGATCTTCTTGACCATCCCGGTGGGTAACCCGGTGTTGCCCAGCGGATAGAGTTTGCCTTCGACCTTGATATTCACCGGCGCGCCGGTGGTCAAGAACATGTCCGAGGCGTTCTTCTCGGTCATCAGTTTCAAGAAGTAGCCGATATCCATGTCTTGACTCCTTTTGCTGTACTTTTTGCGACGGCCGGTTCGCGCGGCTTGCGATGGTCACCCGCGCTGCCCACAATACAAGCAAGTTTGATGAAAGGTATGTCCCCGATGGTTGAAGTTACGCAACGGCGCATGCTGCTGGCATGCGTTCTGAGTCTGACAGCGTGCGCCAGCGCACCCGTGCCGCAGTTGGAGCTGGATCGCGCCAAGAGCGCGATCGCCGCTGCCGAGCGCTCCGGAGCCGCTGAATTGGCGCCAGTGGACTATCGAATGGCCGGGGAAGATCTGAACCGCGGCAGGATATTGATCGCCGAACGCGAACATACGCAGGCCAAATGGCGCCTGGAGTTGGCGGCCGCGCGAGCGGAGTTGGCGGCCAGCAAGGCACAAGGCGCGCGCCTGCGCGGCGAAGTGCAGGCCAAGGAGGCCGACAACACCCGATTGCGCCGCGAGCTGCTCGGCGAGGGGGCGCAATGATTCGCACACTCTTTTGCTTCGCCACGGTGTTGGCGCTTGCGGCCTGCACCGCCGCACCCAAGCGCGATCTCGACTTCGAACGTTTGCAGGCCGACTGGCGCAGCAGCAACACCGAGAGCACGCGCGAGCTGGCGCGCTTGGAAGCCTCGCGCGTCGAAGACGCGCTCGCTGCTATCCGCGCGACGCCGGCGAACGATCGCGAGCTGCGCTCGCATCTGGCCGATATCGCCGAGCTGCGCATGGCGCAATTCAATGCCGCCGTTGCCGCGGCGAAGGATCAACAACGCCTGCGGGCGCTGGAAGACGAACGCAAAGCGATCATGCTCGAAGCAACGCGGCGTGATGCCGAGCTGACGCGGCTGGAGGCCGAAAAGCTGCGCCTGCAGTCGCTGGCGCGCGCCGAAGAGGCTGAGCGCATGCGCGCCGAAGCCGACGCCGAACGTTTGCGCAGCGAAGAAATGGGCCAGCAGGTCGAATTCGCGCGCGAGGAGGCGGACAGCGCTCGACGCCTGGCGCAAGCGCGTCAGCGCGAGGCGGAGCTTGCGCGGATGGAGGCCGAGCTGGTCGGCGAACAAGCCCGCAGCCTGCAGTTGCAAATGGCCCAGGTGCGCTCGCAGAGCACCGAGCGCGGTCAGGTGTTGACCTTGGGCGACGTGTTCTTCGCGTCCGGCCAGTCGGTGTTGAAAGCCGAAGTGCGCGACAAGCTGAAGCCCGTGCTGGACTTCATCAACCGCTATCCCGGTCAGCCGGTGCAAATCGAAGGCCACACCGACGACCGCGGTTCAGAGGTTGCCAATCAGCGCTTGTCCGAAGCCCGCGCCGCTTCGGTGCGCGATGCGCTGGTCGCCCTGGGCGCAGATGCGGCGCGCTTGAACGTCCGCGGTTTGGGCGAAGCTAAGCCGGTCGCAAGCAACGACAGCGCCACCGGGCGAGCCAGCAATCGACGTGTCGACGTGGTGATCGAAGGCGCCAGGTAGCCGCGCGGGTCGCGCCATGGGGCGACGTCTTTTTCGCCCCCGGCTACGGATCGCCGCTTCAGCGCTTCTTGCCGCGAATGCGCAATTCGAGTTGCCTGGCCGGGCGATACACGATCCGTTTTCCGCGGCGAGCCAGGGTTAGCAGCTTGGCGTCGACCAGGCTCAGCAAATCGGCCCGCGCAGTCGGCACCGAAATCTGGTGCGAGTTTCCGTGCGACTCGTGCGTGTACACGGCCTCCGGATTGCGCAAGGCGTGAGCAAGCAGCGCACGTTGGCGAACATTGAGGTCGAGGTCGCGGCGTAACGCGTCGGAGAGTTGCTGCTGCTCGGCCTGCTTGATGCGCACGTAGTCTTGAAGCTCCGCAATGGCGATCTCGATGACTTGCAACTGCTGGAGAACGAAATACGTCACGTTCTGATGATCGCTTTCGACAAACAGGTAGGCCCGTTCGTAGTCGCTGCGTTTGCGGATCAACGGACGGGAAATCGATATGAACTCCGTGAGCCAGTAGCCGTTGCGCAGCATCGCCCAGTAGAACAATGCTCGCGCCGTACGCCCGTTTCCGTCGGCGAAAGGATGATCGTAGGCCAATTGGAAGTGCAGCAAAAT
Organism: Lysobacterales bacterium; assembly: GCA_022844135.1. GTDB lineage: Bacteria > Pseudomonadota > Gammaproteobacteria > Xanthomonadales > SZUA-5 > JALHMH01. Next base: position 64,620 of record JALHMG010000009.1, on the reverse strand, counting down.
GGCGCGAAGCACCGGGTGCAGATAGCGGCGATCGTCGGTGTCGTTGGCATTGGCGAAGCCGATGAGCGCTTCAAGACGCCGCGGAAGCTCGTCGGCACGCGGCGGCGAGTACACAACCCGGTGCAACCGGTGATCGACAACGTTCACGCGCACTTCGTCGCTGCGCTGAAACCGACCGGCCTGATCCTCGTCATCGAGGGTGCCCTCGGTCAAAATGCGATGCAGCTCAAGGACCAGATCGACCGAGAGGTTGTGATCGCGCAACTCGCGAATACGCTGCATCGCCCGGTAGTTGTTGAGGATCATCTGCTCGTCGCGACTCAGCGGCGCTCGGGCGTCGCGAAGCATGTCCTTGGCGACCTGGCGAGTACTGACCGCGCCTTCGAATATCGACGAGTGTATCGCCTCCTCCATGAGCGAGCTGACGAGATACTGATCACGGGTTTGCGCACTAAAAGGTTGGTCGTCGGTCATCGCCAACACGCCCAAGCCGCGATCGATCCGCGCCAGCGCCGCGTCTATTCGCGAGTGGCGACTTAGCTGCGCTGGCTTCTGATTGATAGCCAGCAACTCAGGTAACTCTCTGACCCCGGCGCGGCGCGTGAGCTTCAATCGCAACCACCATTCGAGGTTGCTTAAGCCCGGCGGCGGTGTCCGATAGCGAATTTGTTCCCAATGCAAGTAGTCGTGATCGTCGATCTCGGCGCCGCGAATCAGCTCGATAACCGATGCGACCGGGAGCTGATCGAAGTCCGGTGTCGAGCTGAACGATTTCATTTGCTTTAAACTCGTGGAAATTTTAAAGCAAACTTACTCCAAAGACCAATTTCCCTGCAAGAACATAAAGTTGCTCGATAGCATTACGTCCCAGAAAACACCGCATACACCACCGCAGAAACCGCGGCCACGCCAACGATGTCCATCAGCCAGCCTTCGCGCAACATGTGCTGGTTACTGACCCGACCGGTCGCGTAGGCGATCGCATTGGGCGCGGTGGCGACCGGCAGCATGAAGCCCAGGCTTGCAGCGAGCGCGGCGGGCAGCATGAACACCAGTGGGTCGACGTTCGCCGCCACCGCGGCCGACGCGAGCAGCGGCATCAGGAGCGCTGCGGTTGCCGTGTTGCTGGCGATCTCGCTGAGCAGCGTCACGCCCAGGCACAGACCGAACAACATCAGCGGCAACGGCAGCTCCTGGAGCAGGGTCAACCGCTCGGCGATGAAGTTCGACAGCCCGCTGGTGGCGAATGCGCTGGCAAGCGCGATACCGCCGCCAAAGAGCAGCAATGTTCCCCACGGAATGCGTTCGGCAGCGTCCCAGCTGAGCAGCTTTCCGCCCTTGCCGTCGGACACCAGGCCCATCGCCAGCGCGCCCAGCAGTGCCACGCTGGCATCCGAGGCTTTGGGCAATCCGATCCAGGTCTTCCAGCCGCCCCAAGGGTCGGTGCGGAACACCCAAAGGCAGGCGACAATGCCGAACACGAGCAGCACCCGGCGTTCGGCAACAGTGATGGCCCCCAGCGTCGGCAACTCTGCCGGCGGTGTGTTTTTCAACGAGCGTCCAAGCCACAGCGCCAATAGCGGCAGGGTGATCGCAACAATCGGCAAGCCCCAGACGAACCAATCGACAAAACCAATCTCGATGCCGGTGGCTTGCTCATACTGCTGGCGGAAAATCAGGTTCGGTGGCGTGCCGATCGGCGTGCCGAGCCCGCCGAAACTAGCCGCATAAGCGATCCCGAGGACCAACGGTGCGGCGAGGCGCGGATCCGGATAGCGCTCGACGATTGCCAGCGCCACGGGAATCAGCAGAAGCGTGGTCGCGGCGTTCGAGATCCACATGCTGAGTACGCCAGCGGCAAGGATGAAGCCGAACAGCACCCGTCGACCGCTTTGCCCGCCGGTGAGCTGCAGCATCCAAAACGCCAGACGCCGATGCGCGCCAGTGTTCTCAACCGCGGCCGACAACATGAAGCCGCCAGCAAGCAGCAAGATGACTTCGTTGCCATAGGCTTCGGCTACACCTTTGGCATCGAGAATGCCGAACATCGGCAGCAGCGCCAGAGGTAGCAAGGCCGTGTAGGGCGCCGGGATCGGCTCCAGTACCCACCAGAACGCGATCCAGGCGGTCAGCGCTGCCGTGAGCGCAAACGGCAGCGGCATGCCGTTGGCGTTTGCAAGCAGGCCGACGGCCAGTGCGGCGACGGGACCGGCGTAGAGTGCCCAGCGGGGGCCAGAGGCGGTCATTGATGAGCTCCATGGAAGCGGGGTACAGGGTACGGCGCATGGCATACGGGCAGAACGATGGGCGCCGGCCGCCAATCGCGTCCTTCCCGGTCCCATGCCCCGTGCCCCGCGCCCCGTGCCCCGTATCCAAAACGCGCCCCAGCGCACGATTTAACTATTCGCATCCCTCGCCCTCGGTAGAGCTGTGCGGCCCATCGCACCTAAGCATGGTCGAAGACGCGCACGATGGCGACCGCCGAGGCGGCTTAATCGAAAATTCTCTTACCGTTTGCACGCCTGGTAGGACCACTTGGCCGAAAGCGGGTTGTGATTTGTGGGTCATTCTGCGACGCTGTGCGGCCCTTGCTGACGAAAATCGGCATGGCCTTGGTATTCGATGATCGTTGGGGATCGAATGTTCGAAACGTTGCTTATCGTTTGCTGTCTGGCCCTCGCGGCATACGCGGGCTATGCGCACTGGCAGCTCGGCAAGCAGCGCTTGCGCGCCAGCGAAGCGGCCGCCGAACTGGAGAAAGTCCAGGCGACCCAATCGCAGGTGATCCACACCACCAAGCTGGCCTCGCTCGGGCAGATGATCGCCGGTGTTGCGCACGAGATGAACACCCCGATCGGTTTCGTCAAAAGCAATGTCGAAGTTGTGCGCGACTTGCTGGGCGAGTACCGAACGCTGGTGCAGAAGTGCCTGCAGGGCTTCGACGTGATGCTTGCGGCCGATCTCAGCAAGCCGCAGACCATCGAACCTTTGCGCCGCGCGATGACCAAAGTGCGCGATGCGCTGGCGAACGACACGCGGCTCGCGGATGGCGACGACTTGCTCAAGGATTCGGTCGACGGCCTGACGCAGATCGCCAATCTCGTGCGCAATCTCAAAGGCTTCGCGCGCGTCGATCGCGATGGCATGGACATGTTCGATTTGAACGAGAGCGTCGAGAGTGCTCTGATGATCGCCGGGCATCAGTTGCGCGATCGCATCGAAGTGAAGAAAGAACTCGGTACCATTCCGAAGATTCGCGGAGTCGCATCGCAGATCAATCAGGTGTTGCTGAACCTGATCACCAATGCCGCCCAGGCGATGGACGATCGCGGCACCTTGTCGGTGGCCTCGCGTCGCTCCGGCGATATGGTTGAGGTGGAGATCACAGATACCGGAGCCGGCATCCCCGACGATGTCCTGCCGAAAATCTTCGATCCGTTCTTCACCACCAAGCCGGTGGGCGAAGGCACCGGCCTTGGGCTGTCGATCGTGCATAAGATCGTGCAAAGTCACGGCGGCAGCATCAAGGTGCGAACTGCGCCTAAGAAAGGCAGCACGTTTACTGTTAGTTTTCCTCTAGACCACGCGCTGTTAAGGCAGCCAGCGTAGGGATTTATGTCACAAACGCGAATTCGAGTGCTGTGTATCGACGACGAGGCGCGCATCCTGCGGGCCTTGAAGGCGCTGTTTCGCGACATGGACGTGCTCACCACCACCGAGCCTTCCGAGGCGATCGCGTGGGCGGCGCAGCACGATGTCGACGTCATCGTTTGCGACCAGCGCATGCCGAAGATGCAGGGCATCGAGGTGCTGCGTGAGGTCAAGCTTGCGCACCCGCGCGCGATGCGCATTCTCCTCACCGGCTACGCCGATTTGAACGCGGTGCTGGGCTCGGTCAACGACGGCGAAGTGTTCCGCTACATCGCCAAGCCGTGGGACAACACCGAGCTTCGGGAAACGGTGCAGCTCGCCGCGCGTATCGCGCGCGATGCGCCGGTGGTGCAGGACAAACCGGTCGACGAGTTCGATCGCGAGACCGCACGCAAGCAGGTCGGCATCCTCGTGATCGAGGACGATCCGGAAACGCAGCAGCGCATGCGCGAGATCTTGCAGCCGCACTATCAGGTGCGTTTTGTGACCTCGCCCGAGCGCGCGCTGACGGTCCTTGAGCAACACGAAACCGGCGTGGTGATCTCCGAAACCGCGGGGCAACACGGGGACTTCACGGCGCTGATCAAGTCGCTCAAGCAATATCACCCGCACATCGCTACCGTGGTGGTGACCGACCGCGCCAACGCGCAGGTCGCCATCGATCTGATCAACGAAGGCCAGGTGTTCCGGCTGCTCCTGAAGCCGCTGCGCATGGGCTCGTGCCGGCTGAGCGTGGACGCCGCCGTGGGCCGCTATTGGCAACTCAAACAGAATCCCGCCGCCGCCAAACGTTACTTCGTGGCGCCCCGCCCGGATGCGCAAATCCCGTCCTGGCTGTCCGGCAGTTTGCTGCAACGCATCCGGCTGCTGCCGCAGCGCCTGCTTGGGATGGCGCGGGCGGTTTAGTCGGTCTAGCCCGGATATTTCACGAGGTCGCGAGGAAATGGCTTGATTTCGTTGTAACGGCGCTGAAATCTTCGAATTGGTTGAATTGACAGACTGTCCGCTGCCATTTCCTCGCTAACGCGGCCCTCGCTCGTTCTTTGCGTCGGACTCTTCGTTGCTCGTCGTCGCAATGGAACAACCATTCCTCCTCCTCCCGCCTCGATTCCGGCGCAAAGCCCTTCGCGATCTTCCGCGTTCCCTCATGAAATATCCGGGCTAGCCCTGTCGGCTTCAGGACGGATGTCGGCTTCAGGGCGGGCTGCGTTGCGCCGGCCGTTGTTGGCTGGCGCCTTGTGAGGCGTCAGGCAGCGATTGCGTTCGCTCTAATCCGGTCGATCGTGGTGATCAACTGATCGATCTCTGCCGAGGTGAACATCCCGTCCGGTCCGCGGGGCGTGAGGTCCGTGAATGGGGACTCGTAGAGCATCGCTGCGTCCATCACGCCGTGTTCGGTGAGATGGTCGACGATCAAGTTCACGAACTCGATCTGGTTGGCGCCGAGAGACTTGCCGGTGAGAAAACCTGCCAGGGCTTCTTTCGCCGCTTGGCGATCAAGACCGATCAATGAGCGCACGAAGAGCCCCAGCCCGTGGGACTCCTCGGCGGCGCGCTGGATGTCCTCGGCGCCGCCAACGTCACTCTCAGTAAGCATGCGTTGAAGCTCAGCGAGATCGGCGGCGGTCAACGCCTTGTTCATCCTCAACTTGTGAATCGCAATGTGATCCTGATGCGAGCGCAGGAAGGCCTGTGCTTTTATGCGGAACTTCGCGTAGTCGGTGCTGTTGCCAAAGCCCGGCAGTTCGACCGTTGTCTCGCCGCCTATTTCGTCCTCGAAGTCGGTGTAGATCGGCTTGCGCTTTTGCTTCTCGATGAGCTTGATCAAATCACGCAAGCGCCGACGCATCCCTTCGAGCATCGGAACGGTGGCGTCTTGCCACCACACGTTGCTCTGCACGTCCTGGATCAGCGCCATCTGCTGGCGCACCAACGGAATCGCAGACTTCTCTTCCAGCAGACCGGCGAGTTCCTTGACTTGCTCGCGCAGGCGCGCGAAGCCCGGCTCTGAACGCAGCATCGCGAGTTGCAGGTTCAGCACCAGCAGGTCAAAACGCTTCGCCTCCTCGTTCTCCGGGTCGAGCTCCGATGGCAGACCCGCGACCTGGTTCGACAAATCGGAGAGCGCTTCTGGCGACAAGACAGCCCAGGCCTCAGGTTTGGCGTACTTCTCGACGATGCGCCGCTGCGGCCGCACGATGAAGTTGTCGAGATTCATCGCCGCCGTCTCCTGCTGCAGCCGCTCGGCGAGCGCGTAGCGGACCTGGGCGTTCGTCCGCGGGTCGCCGAAGGCCATATCGGGCTCTGCGACGGCGTGTCCATCACGGCCGTCGCGTCGCTGGTCCAGCTCGCCGATCAACGCCAGTCGGGCATTGAACAGCCGCTTGCCAAGCGGTTCACCCAGCGCGCCTTCGGTGGCGGGGATGGTCTGGCTGAAGTACTCCAGGTTTTGGCAGTAGTCGAAGACGCAGAAGTGCTGCTTGTGCTTGCCTGGTTCGAACAGGTCAGGGCACAGGCGCGTGCCGCGGCCGAGCATTTGCCAGAACTTGGTCTTCGAGCGCACCAGCTTGAAGAACACCAGATTCACAACCTCGGGAATGTCGACTCCGGTGTCGAGCATGTCCACCGAAATCGCGATGTGGGGTGCCTTGTCCTTGGCCGAGAAGCTGTCGATCAGGCTCTGCGCGTACTCGGTTTTGAACGTGATCACGCGCGCGAACTCGCCCTTGTGGTGCGGGTAGTTGGCGTTGAAACGCTCGGCAATGAACTCGGCGTGGTGCTGGTTCTTGGCGAACAGGATGGTCTTCCCGAGGCGATCGCCGCCCGCCACCGTCAGGCCCCGCGTCATGAGATGTTCCAGAACCTTGTCCACGGTGTCCTTGTTGAACAGCCATTTGTTGACCGCCTCGGCCTCCACGCGATCGGGGACGTTGCCGTCGTCATCCCACTCCAGCGCATCCCACTGATCCTTGTCTTCGTCGGACAACGCGTCGTACCTGATTCCTTCGCGCTGGAACTTGAGCGGCACGGACACCGCCCTCGGTGGCACCAGGAAGCCGTCGCGCACCGCCTCGTCGAGCCCGTAGGCGTCGGTCGGGACGCCGTCCTCCAGGTCGAACAGGCTGTAGGTGTTGCGGTCCAGCTCGTCCTTGGGCGTCGCCGTAAGCCCGACCAGCAACGAATCGAAGTAGTCGAAAATCGCGCGGTACTTCTGGAACACCATCGAGCTGAACGAAAGCACAACGAAACGGTTTCTCCGAATCAAATCACTATCCGGTTGAAGCGGGTCTTCGCGTTCCCATCAACGTCGGCGATGGGCCGATCTACTCTCGGAATGACTTGAAATGAACCGTGCAATGCTTGCTTTGGCTTGTTCTCTTGGATTGTTTGCGTCGAGCCCGATGATGGCCTCTGATGTTGAGGGCTACATTGATACTGTGACTGTCAATTCGGAAGGACTGATCAGTTTCAAACTGAAGAACTTTGTGATCTACAACTACTCCTTGCCCGCTTGCGCCCTGCAGACCGGGTTTGTGACTTCGTTCGCGATCCATCCGTCGGAAACCGCGAAACAACCGCTGCGGGACATGGTGATGAATGCTGCGGATGGGAAAACAAAACTGCGTGTTTGGAATTCGAACAGCTGCTGGGTCACCCAATGGCCGCTGATCTCTATCCAGGGAGTCGGTGGAATCATGTCGACCTCAGCGCCGTAAGTCGGCGTCGCACCGCCACGGGCCGAAGGCTTGGGTCTGAGTCTTTCGGCTTCGTGGGCGCGCTGCGGTCTGACAGGGCTGTCGATGTGAGGCGCCGTACATTGTCCGCCACGAATACGCTCATAATTGCGTGAACCACTGTCGTCGGAGCGCAAGAGATGCGTGCCATCGCCGCCACACTATTGTTCGTAGCCTTTGGTGCTCAGGCCGAGATCGATCTTGAACAGCGTCGGCAGGAAGTTGCCGCAGCAGAACGCGCGTTTGCCAAAACGATGGCTGATCGCGACTACCAGGCGTTCATGGGCTTCGTCGCCGAGGATGCGGTGTTTTTGAATGGCGGCCAGCCGCTGCGCGGGAAAGCAGCGATCGGCGCGCATTGGCAGCAGTTCTTCAAACCCGATACGCCAGCGCCATTTGCCTGGGGCCCGGATCTTGTGGATGTTGTCATGGGCGGCGACCTTGGGCATTCAGAGGGGCCCGTGACCAATCTCGATGGTCAACCCATTGCGCGCTTTACATCAACCTGGCGTCGCGAGGCGGATGGCGAGTGGCGCATCGTCTTCGACAACGGCGCCTGTTTGTGTGCCAAGCCTGAGGCGCCTGCCGAGTGACATATTCCCGTCCTGTCACAGTCAAAAAGCTGTAACACTACTTCTGCAATCTGGGCAGCCTCACCCGCTCTATCAGAGGCTGCTCATGTTTAAGCGTTTTCCGACCAAGCTGGCTGGCGCCGTTGCGCTGGCACTCGGCGCGCAGGCTAATGCCGCGCTGATCGTCAACGACTCGCTGGAAGGCGCTTGGTACAACGCCGCCGAATCCGGCCGCGGTCTGATGATCGACTACATCCCGACTGGCCCAGGCGTCGGCACGCTGTTCACCGCGCTGTTCGCGTATGAGCCGGGCGGTACGCAGAACTGGATCGTGCTCAGCACCACCGTCAACGAGGGCGAGTTCCGCTTCAACAATGTTCCTGCGCTGCGTTTTTCCGGCGGCACGTTCGGCAATCCGTTCACCAATCCGAACAGCCAGCAAGTCGGCACGGCGAGCCTGACGTTCAATAGCTGCAACGATCTGCGCATCAGCTTCACGCCAGCGGCGGGCGTCAACCTGCCGGCGGCGAACTACACCTTCTCGCGTCCGGGCGCGGTACCGAGCACCTGCGTCTACACCCAGCCGTTCACCGCGTGCCCGACCGGCACCACGGCCGTCGGCGCTGCCGAAAACCGCACCTGCAAGATCAACAACACGATCACCGGCGATGTGCGCCTGACCAACAACGCCACTTACGTCATCGACGGCCCGACGCGCGTCGGTAGCGGTCGCAACACCGGTCAGGGTCGTTTGACCATCGATCCGGGCACGTTGATCACCGGCAGCGGCGCCGCGCTGAGCTACCTCGCTGTTCAGCCAGGTTCGAGATTGTTCGCCGAAGGTCAGCCGTTTGCACCGATCATCTTCACCGGCCCGACGCGCAGCAATGGCTCGTGGGCGGGTCTGGTGATCGCCGGCAACAGCCAATGCAACGCCTCGCAAGACGGCACGCCCTGCACCTTCGAAGCGGTCGCTGCGCAGCAGTTCGGCGGCAACCTCACCACCGAGTCGAGCGGCATTCTGAAGTACGTGCAGGTCCGCTACGCCGGGCAAGAAGTGCGCCCGAACGAAGAGCTGAACTCGATCACCTTGCTGGGCGTCGGCTCGGGCACGGTGATGGAAAATGTCCAGGTCTACGGCGGTCTGGACGATGGTCTGGAAATGTTCGGCGGCACGGTCAACGGCAAGTATCTGGCCGTGATCGGCGCCGAGGACGACTCGCTCGACTTCGACCTCGGTTATCAGGGCAGCCTGCAGTTCGCCTACATCCGTCAGGTTCCTGCGGTGGGCAACGTCGGCGGCGACTCGAACGGTATCGAATCGGACAATCACCCGAACAGCTTCGATCTGCAGCCGCGTACGCGTCCGGCGATCAGCAACTTCACGCTGATCGGCGCCGGCACCGCCGGCAATGAAGGCATCCGTCTGCGTCGCGGTTCGGGCGCGGTGTACAGCAAGGGTGTGGTGGTTGGTTTCGCTGGCGAAGGCTTGAACTTCAACGACGCGGCCACCTTCACTGTCGCCGGCACGCCGCAATCGCCGAGCAGCGGCGATCTGACGATGCGCGATATGTTCCTGTCGAATGCGACCAACTTCGAGGACGCTTCAGCGGATCCGTACCTGGTGAGCCAGTGGTACGCTGGCGGCGTGAACAATCGCGTCGGCGCCAATCCGCTGTCGGGCACCACGCCGTTCCCGGCCGGCACCGCGCTGAACATCGCCAATACCTACGCGCCGACGTTGTTCTTCGAATCGACCGATTACATCGGCGCGTTCCGCAATGCCGAGGACAACTGGGCGGCGGGCTGGACGTACGACTTCCGCTGATCGCAGTACTTTGTCGACCTGAAGAAGGGCGCCGCGAGGCGCCCTTCTTCGTTTCGAAGTGCGCCTCGCCTCGCGTAGAGTGCGCGCATGTTGATCCAGCAATGCGGTCTCTGCGGATGCCCAAGCACCGCGCGCCTGTGCGCGCAGTGCGCTTCCTTGCTGCCTGCGCTGGGTCCGGCCTGCGCACGGTGTGCGATCCCGACACCGATCGCGGTTGAGGAGTGCGGCGCTTGCCAACGCCAGAGCCCGCCTTTCGATGCGGCCCTGGCGGCGCTGCGTTACCAGCCGCCCGTGGACGCTTTGCTGCAAGGTTTCAAGTTCAAGGGCCGACTGGCGCTCGGAGTGGTCGCAGCAGAGCTGCTGGCGAAGATTTGCGCGCCGCGCCTGGTCGATGCGCTGATACCGATTCCTTTGCATCGCACGCGACTGCGCGAGCGCGGCTTCAACCAGTCGCTGCTGCTCGCCCGGCAGGTTGCACAAGGCCGGCCGATTCTGCAGTTCTTGCAGCGCCGGCGTGCCACCGCGGCGCAATCGGGACTGGATTCCGACGAGCGCCGACGCAATGTTCGTGGCGCATTCCAGGTACAGGGCGATCTGCCGCCCCGCGTCGCTTTGATCGACGATGTCATGACCACCGGCGCCACGCTTGCCGAGGCAGCGAAGGTGTGCAAAAAGGCGGGCGCCGATTGGGTCGAGGTGTGGGTGGTCGCACGGCGACCGTGAATTAACGTCGCTCGAAAGCTGCTTGGGGACTTTCCAGCGAGAACGGTTCGGTTCTCGCCGCGCCCAGGGTGCGCTCAGGTGACGAGTCGGCATCGAACTTGTTGGCGCTAGTATCGCGGCACCCACCCAATACCCAAAGCACCATGTCCGCCCTACAACGTTTCATCGAACATCCGCGCTTCACGCAATTCATCATCGCGGTGATCGTGCTCAACGCGATCACGCTCGGCATGGAAACCTCGCCCGATCTGATGGCGCGTTACGGGACGGTCCTGCATGTGCTCGATCGCGCCGCACTGGCGATATTCACGACCGAAATCGCACTGAAGTTGATCGTTTATCGCTTCCGCTTTTTCCGCGATCCCTGGAATGTCTTCGACTTCGTCATCGTTGCCATCGCGCTGGTGCCGGCGAGCGGCGCATTTTCGGTATTGCGGGCAATGCGCATTCTGCGCGTGCTGCGCCTGGTGTCGATCGTGCCCAGCATGCGCCGGGTGGTCGCGGCGCTCTTGAGTGCGCTGCCGGGGCTGACCTCGATCATGCTGCTGCTAGCCCTCGTGCTGTACGTGGCGTCGGTGATGGGCACCAAGCTCTTCGCCGCTGCGTCGCCGGAGTTCTTCGGCACCCTCGGGCGCACCGCATTCACACTGTTCCAGGTGATGACCATGGAAGGCTGGGCCGATATCGCCCGCGATCTGATGAAAGTTCAGCCGTGGGCCTGGGTGTTCTTCCTGGGCTTCATCCTGGTCAGCACCTTCACTGTGCTGAACCTGTTCATCGCGGTGGTGGTCAACGCGATGCAGGAACACGTGGCGGGCGATCTTAAAGCGGAGGCGGACAAGGACGAAGCCGTGGCCCACGCCGAACGCGTCGAAATGCTTAACGAAATCCGCGCCCTGCGCGCGGCAGTTGATCAGTTACGAACACGCTGACGCTTGCGCATCGATCTGGCAACGAAGGCGCAGGCGCGCAGCGAAGACCTCGGTTCCGCCGCGCGAGGCTGGCCTGCTTCGCAGGGATGAAAGTGTCTGCCGGAAACGTCCGTCTGCACCATTCCATGTCCGGAAACGGCTAGCGGAGAAACGCCGACCGGCGCATCCTGGCGGCCATGAACACGCCCGCAAGAAAAGCCACTGGACGCGCAGCGAAAACCACTTTTTCGCTGCGCGGGCCCGACCGGCTCACCGAATCGAAGTTTCCGCAGGAAGCTTCGGTGCGACTCTCCGATGACGACTGCTACCGCGCGCTGCGAACCCACGACGCGCGCTTCGACGGGCGATTCTTTGTTGCCGTGCGCAGCACCGGAATTTACTGCAGGCCGGTGTGCACTGCAAAAACACCCAAGCGCTCAAGCTGCACGTTTTATGCGCACGCGGCGCTGGCCGAGCGCGATGGCTATCGCCCGTGCTTGCGTTGCCGGCCGGAACTGGCGCCCGGCAATAGCGCTGTCGATGCGCGCCAGCGGCTGGCCAGCCAAGCGGCACAGGCACTCGATGATGGCGCGCTTGGCGACGATGCGCTCTCTGCGTTGGCGTCGCGCATGGGCATCAGCGATCGCCACCTGCGTCGCGTTTTCGCCGCCGAATACGGCGTCAGCCCGATCGAGTATCGACAGACGCAGCGCCTGCTGCTGGCCAAACGGTTGCTGACCGACTCGCCGATGCCGATCACCGACATCGCCTTTGCCAGCGGCTTTGCGAGCGTGCGCCGCTTCAATGCGGCGATGCAGGAACGTTACCGCTTTGCGCCGGGTGCGCTGCGCGACAAAAGAACGCTGCCAACAACGCTGCGTTTCACGCTCAGCGCACGACCGCCGTACGCATATCAACCGCTGCTCGCATTTCTGGGCGCACGTGCGATTCCGGGTATCGAGATGATCGACGGCGAGCGCTATCGGCGCCTGCTGCGCGCGCGTTCGCCCGATGGTCGCGAGCACGTCGGTGTGATGCAGGTGGAGCCCTGCGCCGATGGTGTCGAGTTGACGCTCGACGCGGCACTCGCGCCAGCGGTGGCGCAAGTGATCCCACACGTGCGCCGTGTCTTCGATCTGGACGCGCGCCCGGACGAGATCGCGAGCGCGCTCGGCGATATGGCGCGCGTACCCGGCTTGCGCGTGCCGGGCGCCTTCGACGGCTTCGAGCTCGCCGTGCGCGCCGTCCTGGGCCAGCAAGTGTCGGTCAAAGCCGCGCGCACCTTGGCGATGCGCTTTGTGGCCGCGTTCGGCGACATCCACGGCGACGGCGAACTCCATCGTCTGTTTCCATCGCCGAGCGCGATCGCCCAGGTGGATGCCGGTGCGATTGCCGAGCTCGGCATCGTCCGCCAGCGCGCCGAATCGATTGTACGAATTGCCAAAGCGCTGCACAGCGGCGCCCTGCAACTGCACGCCGCTGCCGACGTCGAGCAAACCTACGCCGCGCTGGTCGCCTTGCCCGGCATCGGCGATTGGACCGCGCAGTACATCATCATGCGCGCCTTGCACTGGCCAGACGCCTTTCCGGCCGCCGATCTGGCGCTGATGAAGGCGCTGGACGAACGTTCGCCCTCGCGCTTGCGCAGCCGCGCCGAATCCTGGCGCCCGTGGCGCGCGTATGCGGTGATGCAGGCCTGGCTTTGAAGCGGTTGTGGGTTCTTGGTTCTCGGTTTGGAGCCAGCGTTGGCAAGTCAGTTAACGCCGGAACCACCAAGAACCAAGAACCGACAACCAGGAACCAAAACCATGATCCCCTATCGTCTCCACGAAACACCGCTTGGCACACTGCGTTTGTGCGCCGAGAACGGCGCGCTGATTGGCGCCCATTTTGTTGGTCAAGAGCACGATTTCGTGCTCGATGCGGGCTTCGTCGAACTGCCCGACGACGCGCTGCTTCGAACGGCGGGCGAACAGATCGACGCGTACTTCAACCGCCATCGCCGCAGTTTCGAGCTGCCGTTGGCGCCACGCGGCACCGCGTTTCAGCGCGCGGTCTGGGACACGCTGGCGTCCATCGCGTGCGGCCAGACCCTGAGCTACGGCGAGCTTGCGCTACGAGTCGGCAAGCCAGGCGGCGTGCGAGCAGTTGCCGCCGCCGTAGGACGCAATCCGCTGTCGATCATCATTCCTTGCCATCGCATTGTCGGTCGGGACGGTTCCATGACCGGTTACGCGGGAGGAATCGAGCGCAAGACAGCGCTGCTGGCGATCGAGAGTCGAGGATGAGGACCGCTGGGTTGTGCCAGCCTTGCGGTCCGCGACGAGCGGCGGCGCCGTGGGCTCGAATCCATCGGCGAAAACACCATCGCCGATTCGTACGTCGTCGATCACGTAGTTGCTGGTGCCAGATTGCTGAACGCGAGTGATGAAGGCGCGATCGAAGGCTTGATTGCTGACTATCCCCACGAAGCGCACGCTGGAGTCGAATCGCGTCGGCACCTCTCGCACCGCCACCAGCTCCTCGTCGTTGCGTAGTTCAATGCGCATGACGCTCGAGGGCCCGCCGATCGGATCGCAACCCAGGCATTTCAGCGAAACGCCAAGCGCATTGGTCGGTCTGGCGAGAACCAAGGCGAAGTCCCGCCAGTTGACCACGACATAGTTGGGCGGCGATCCCTGAGTGGGAAACAACCCGCTAAATCCACTACTGTTGACCTGCGGCGCGTTCGGAAACTCGACGCCGCTGAGCACCACGGGGGGCGTCAGCAGCGGTGCGTTCATGCCGATCGGCAATTGATCGAAACCCTCAACACGTTGCGCGGGCACCGCACTGTTGAACCCCTGCAAGTCATCGAACGTTTGCTGGGCGGACGCGGGCGCGGCAATCAGAAGAACAACCAAGACAAAAAACACGCGATTCATCCACAAACTCCATGTCGAATTCCGAGCTGCGACGGCGATGCGCGGCGACAGTTCCAGCCTCAGGATGCTGAAATGACCCCGGATCTATCGCTCCAACACCACCAGATCGTGCGTGTAGATGTAACCCGGGATGATCTCCAAGCTCCGAAAGCCGGCTTGCCAATGCTGCCGTACGTAGTCTGAGTGGTGAAAAACGTTGAGGTATTCGTCGGGCTCGGGGACGTAGCCGGCCAACTGGGTGTTCTCGCTGGCGATGTAGAAACCTTCGCGTCGAAGGCGCGCGAGTGCCGCCTCAGTTTCGGCCGGCGCGCGGCAACCGTATTCCACCGCTGTGGTGCCGTGCACCGTGACATACGCGCGACCGCCGGGGCGCAGTAAGCGACGAAGTTCCGCCAGCCAGAGATTCTGCAGTTCCTCCCGCAGGTGCGTGAATACCGAAACGCCGTAAATCGCATCGAACGAACCGTCGGCGAATCTGGTTCCGTCGCGGAGCCCGATGGTCGCATAGCGACCCGGCAAGTTGTCGGCACACCAGCGCACGTTGTCGGCGTCGATATCGACACCCGTGAACTCGCCGAAGGAATCGCAGACATGGCGCGCGACGCGTCCGCAACCTACGCCCCAGTCGAGTACGCGCAACTCGCTCAAGTCCGGGAAATCGAACCGAATCAGCGCCAGCAGCTTCTGCGCGTCGGTGCTGCCGATGCGCAGGAATCCGTTCAGATCGCGGTTGCCGATGACCCGATAGCGCTGCTCCGCGGTAGGCACGGGACGATCGAGCGCTGCGCCTCTGAGCGGCACGAACACGCTGTTTCGAGCTCGACTGCGCGGCGTGTCGTACAGCGATGCGCAATGGATATCGAGCAGCGACTCCGACGGCGCAAGAAGATGTTCCAGGTGGAAACCGCAATGCCTTGCGTGCTTACGCCGCGCGAACAATGCCGCAACATCGGGACGGTCGACGGCGACCGCGGTTTGTGCCGCTTTGCCATTGATCGAGAAACGCGATGTGACGGGGTTGCCGGCCTCAGGAAAGGCCCACCCGTCGATGTACATTCGGCCTTCGACGATGGCGAAACCATCGATCGACCACGGCTCCGCCTCAAAGCGGTCGACGCCTTGCATAGGGACTCCAGTTCAGTGTCGTGAGCGCGCGGACCGCGAGAAAAGACGGTCCACTCTTGCGCCGGGCATTGCGCACCGGGCATGGGTAAAGACTGTGTGGAGAGCGATTTGTTCCGCTCTACGTGCAGTTCGGTTGTACGCTTATCTCTCCCGCCTGGGCGGGAGAGGGAGTTGGACTCGCTTCGTAGTCGCTTTACTTGCGACGCGACGCCGAGCGTGCTCCTGTGCTCACTCGGCGGCAAAACGACATCACGCTGCGAGCTTGCTAAGCTGACCAGGTTTCTTGCTGAAGAAAAACGCGATGCCGTGGACTTCCGCAACCTGCGGATCAACAAATTTCTCGTTCTGCTCTTCGAGAAGCTGTTGCCATCGCGCCTGACTATCTAAGACTCACGCCGAGATCGCTAACTGCTCGCGGTGATAGAGCCTGGACGCCACGAACGCCACGATCGAGCCGATCAGCAAGGTTACGCTGATCGAAGCGGCGAATTGCCAGAACACGGCCGGTTCGCCGCGCACGGTTTGCTCAATGAGCAGCTGATGGCTGAGCAGCGGCGCGGCGTACATCCAGTCTGCCGGTTTCAGCGGATTGAGCGCCATGATCATCGACGGAATCGCCGGCAGCATGATCAGCAAGGTCACGTAAGTCTGCGCCTCGCGAAAACTCTTGGCGAAGGCCGATACGCTGGTCAGGAGCCCGGCGCCAATCAACCCCAGCGGCACGATCGCAAGGAACAACAGCAAACACTGCTTGACGCCGAAGTTGATGATCATGCCGATCTTTTCCACGGGCAAAAATGGCGTGATGATTGCGAAGGCGACCAGCGACAACGCCAACGACGCGGCTGCGAAAGCGAAGGTTGCGGCGAGTTTGCCGAACATGATCTGGCCACGGCTCACCGGATTGATCAGCAGCGGTTCCAGCGATTGGCGCTCGCGCTCGCCGGCGGTTGCATCGATCGCCAGATAACTGCCGCCAGCGAACACGGTGAGGATCAGCAGATACGGCAGCATCGCGAGCAACATGCCGCTGCGCGATTGCGGCGTGGACTGATCGACATCGGCCACGAGTATCGGTTGGATAACTTCGGGGCTGATGCCGCGGATGAGCAGTCGTTGCGCCGTGGTTTGCCCGGCGTACGCCTGGATGTAGCGCTCGGTGCGCGAAATCGATTGCTCGGCCTTTTGCAACGAACGATCGACGATCAGCTCCAGCGTCGCCGCCTTGCCGGCGCGCCATTGCTCGGCGTACTCGGCGGGGATGCGCAAGATCACATCCGCATCGCGACGCTTGATGGCGCCCTCAGGATCCGCCGGTGCGGGCTCGATTTCCACGCCCTGGGAGCGCAGGAAAGCGATCAGATTCGGCGCGTGGTCGGCACCGATCACCGGCAACTCCAGCGGCTTCTCCGAGCGTTCCAGCATCACCGAAATCAACAGACCGATGAGACCTGCGAACAGCACCGGCCCGAGCAACGTGCCATACACGAAGGTGCTGACGATTGCGCGTTTGTCGCGCAGGTTTTCGCGCACCTCTTTCCAGAACACCACATTCCACGCGCTCATAGCGAAAGCCCCTCTTCCGAACCGATGACTTTGACGAAAGCGTCTTCGAGGTTGCTTTCGCCCGTTTGCTCGCGCAGCTCATCCGCGGTGCCCTGGGCGACGACGCGGCCCTTGGCGATCACCACGATGCGATCGCACAGCGCAGCGACCTCTTGCATGATGTGCGAGGAAAACAACACGCAGCGGCCCTCGGCGCGCAGCTTCAACATGAACTGCCGCAACGCGCGGGTGGCCATCACGTCCAGGCCATTGGTCGGCTCGTCGAGCAACACATTCTTCGGGTCGTGGATCAGCGCTCGAGCGATGGCGGTCTTGACGCGCTGGCCATTACTGAAACCTTCGGTCTTGCGGTGCTCGATATCGGCAATCCCGAGTGCCGCAATCAGCGCATCGCAGCGCGACTTCAGCGTCGCCTCGTCTAGACCGTGCAGACGACCGAAGTACTCGATGTTCTCGCGCGCCGTGAGGCGCTTGTAGATGCCGCGCGCGTCCGGCAGCACGCCCATGCTGCGGCGAACCGCATTGGCGTTCTCGGTGATCTCGACGCCATCGACCTTGATGAAACCGGTTTCCGGTTGCATCAGCGTGTACAACATGCGCAACGTGGTGGTTTTGCCAGCGCCGTTGGGGCCCAGAAGGCCGGTAATCTCGCCGTCGCGGGCGACGAAGCTGACACCATCGACGGCCTTGACCGCGCCAAAACTCTTGCGCAAATCGGATAGTTCGATCACGGCGCGCTCCCGGAGAAGTTGAGGAAAAACGGCGCCGGCGTGAGCGACTCCAGGCATTTGGGATCGAGCTCCTTCGCGCTCGCCGCGTCGATGAACTTATCGACCAGCTTCGGTGCGCAGCCATGGCCCATGACGCTATGGCCAACACCGGGCAGAACGATGTGCCGCGCATTCTGCATTTGCGCAACCGCTTGATCGCCGTAACGCGGCGGCGTCACCGGATCGTATTGGCCGGACAGCGCGAGCGTCGGGATGGCATGCGTGGCGGGTGCATGGACGTCGTCCGGCATCTCGCGTTTGGGCCATTCTTTGCACCAGGCCATGTTGAGGTCGATCAGGTCATCGCCAAGAATGAGGCCAGCATCCTGCGGGCGCGGCTGGAACTGCGGCGCGTCCTCGGCGCACAGCACGCTCCAGTGCATGCCCATCGCAATCTGCGCGCCCAGATCTTCGCCCATCATCTGCGCTTGCGCGATCAGCGGCTCATAGCGACCCGCGCGGGCTTCCGCCAGCACCATCGGCAGCAGCGCTGCCATCGTCGGCTGATACATGTACAGGCGCGCGACGGTCGACAGGCTCTGGGGATTGAGCGGTCGCTGCGACACTGCACCCGTGCGCGGGTCGCGCACGGAGACCATTCGCGGCTCGGCCGCGATAGCGTTCTTCACCTCGTAAAGCGTGGCGTACGGATCGCCGAATTTCTCTTTGCACTCGATATCGCTGGTGCAGCGGGCGAGTGTTTCCTTGAGGGTCGCCTCGAGATTGATCGCGTGCTCCATACCGAGCGCCAGTTCGTTCGGGACCACACTGTCGAGCACCATCGTGCGAACGCGGTCTGGATACCGCTTAGCGAACACCTGGGCCATGCGCGTGCCATAGGACACGCCCACCAGATTGAGTTGCTCAGCGCCGAGCGCAGCGCGCACGCGGTCGAGATCCTTAGCCGCGTCTTCGCTGGAGTAGAAGCGCGCGTCGTGCGTTTCGCGGGCAGATTCGACGCACTGTTTAGCGGCTTGCGTCGCCAGCGCCGGGTCGAGTTCGAGGGCGAGCGGATCGAGGCCCTCTTCCATCGGACAATCGAAGCGATTCGACCCGCCGGTGCCACGCTGATCGAGCAAGATCACATGGCGCTCGGCGAGGATCGCGTGGAACGCGCCTGCCACCTGTCGCCACGACTCGCGCGCAGATTGACCGGGGCCGCCGGCAAGCATGAATACCGGATCGGGTTTGGCGCGCGGCGCGCGCGAAGGCACCAGCGCGATCGCCAGCTCGATCTGCCGGCCGTCCTTGGCCTCCCAGTTTTCCGGCACGCTGAGCGTGGTGCATTCGGCATTGAGCGGATCGGATGGCCGCATGCCGATCACCGGCAACTCGCATTTTTCGAAACTCAGCTCGCCGACCGTGCGCGCATCGGCCGGTACCGCCAGCCAAGCGCCAAGCGCGAGCATCCAGCATCGTTTCACGACAATGTCTCCTCGGGGATAAAAATCTGTTCGATAGTGGCGCCGAACAGGTGCGCAATTTTGAACGCCAGCGGCAAACTGGGATCGTATTTGCCGGTTTCGATGGCATTGATGGTCTGCCGCGACACGCCGAGCGCCTCGGCCAGATACGCCTGGCTCCAGTTGCGCTCCGCTCGCAGTACCCTCAGGCGATTGTCCATCGCCGAGCTCACCGGTAACGCCAGGCGATGGCGGCGACCGACAGCCCGTAAATCGAACAGAACAGTGGTGTCACCAGCACGATGGGCAGCTGCGGCAGACCAGCCTTCTCGAGCAAACCCCAGGCGAGTGTGCCAAAGCAGGTGATCACAGCGGCAACAGCAACGGCTTCGAACTGGATACGACGCTGTAACTCGTCCAACACACGGACGAATGCGAGCAGTTCGCGCACCGCGATCGCCACCGGTATCAGCGGCAGTACCGCCAGCGCGATCTTGCCGGGCATCCATTCGAGCCGCTTAACCCATGGCCCACAAATCATGATCAGCACCGCGTAGGTACTCATCGCGGCAGTGAAGCGGATCGTGTAACGGCGGACTGCCGGCTTGATATAGGTATCGGTTTCGAACCCAGGCATGGCTGCTCTCCTTCTTGTCGGAAAGGCTAGTCAAGGATGCTTTACATGTCAAGTGAGCTTTACGTAGTGATAAGGACACTTGACATTTCGTCGGTTGCAGGTTCTCAGTGCCTGGTTCTTGATCGTACCCATCGACGCGAATCGTAGTATGATTGTCCTACATCGATGAACTCAAAGCCTATCGCCATGCCGACCACCTTACGTATCGATGACGATCTCAAGCGGCGTGTGGCTGCACTTGCGAAGGTGCGGGGAGTGACGCCGCATGCTTTTATGGTCGACGTCATGCAAACCACGGTCACAGAGCTTGAAGAGGATGAAGCGTTCTACCGACTCGCAGAAGAGCGCGAGCGCGAATTTCTGCGGACCGGCGAGGTCATCGAGCTCGACGAATTCACGCGCTATATGAAGGAAACGGCAGCGGGAAAATCACCAGCGCCGCCTGAAGTGCGCAAGATGGACGTTAGGACCGGCGAGTGGCTAAAGTAGTCCTCTCCGCGAGGGCGCTTGAGGACTGCGCGCGATTCGAATTGCATCTCGACGAATTCGAAGCGAGATCGAAACCGACCGCATTGGAGTCGATGCTGGCCGCATTCCGGTTGCTGGAGTCGAGCCCGAACATCGGTCGCCCGGCGCGCAATGGGTCCCGAGAGCTGGTGATCGGCAAGTCAAGCCGCGGGTATGTCGCGCTTTACCGTTACTTCGCTGCGATAGACACCGTTATCGTTCTTGCCGTTCGCCACCAACGCGAGCGCGGCTATCGAAAACACTAACGCAAACGCCGCCGGAAACCCGGCGGCGTTCGGTCGGAACCAGCGCTCAGCCGCGACGCAGCGCGTCGATACGCTCTTCGAGCGGTGGGTGGGTCATAAACAGTTTCTTCAAGCCGCTGGCTACACCGCCGGAAATGCCGAAAGCCGCAACTTCGCTGGGCAGCGCGGTCTGCCCGCGATTGGACTGCAAGCGCGCGAGCGCGGCGATCATTTTCTCGCGCCCGGCGAGCGCGGCGCCACCGGCATCGGCGCGGAACTCACGGCGCCTCGAAAACCACATCTGGATCACCGAGGCGATCAGGCCGAAGATGATCTCCAGCACAAAAACGATCGCAAAATAGCCCAGGCCCGGTCCGGCGCTGGGATCGCGCTTGAACACCGCACTGTCGATCAACTGCCCGATCACGCGCGAGAGGAACACCACAAAGGTATTGAGCACGCCCTGGATCAACGCGAGTGTCACCATATCGCCGTTGGCCACATGGCTCACTTCGTGCGCCAGAACCGCTTCGACTTCGTCGCGTGTCATGCCGCGCAGCAGCCCGGTGCTGACGGCCACCAGCGCGTTATTCTTGTTCATGCCGGTGGCGAAGGCATTCAGATCCGGCGCATCGTAAATGGCCACCTCGGGCATGCCGATGCCGGCGGCCTCAGCCTGGCGTCGCACCGTATCCACCAGCCAGCGTTCTTCCGGCGTGCGCGCGTCTTTGATGACCTGAGCGCCAGTCGAGCGCAGCGCCATCCATTTGGACATCGCCAGGGAAATGAACGAGCCGGCAAAGCCGATGATCGAGGCCATGATCAAAAGGCCCGTCATGCTGCGTGGGTGGATCCCGAACGCAGGTCCGATAATGCTCATCACGATGCTGAGCATCGCGATGATGGCGAGATTGGTGCCGAGGAATAGCAGTACGCGGGTCATGGTTTGGCCCTCCAGGAATGGGAATGCTGTTTCTATGGGTACGCCCAAGAGGCGTCCCAAGCGTGCCGGAAGCTTAGTCCATCCGGGTTTAAGGAAATGTTGAGGTTGTCGATGTCGCCAGCAATCGGTACGCTGGACCAGCGAAGAAATGGAGGATGAAATGGGAACCACAATCGAGCTTCCTTTGAATGCTGAGGAAATGAATCGACTCGAGCGATTGGCCGCAGCGCAAGGAAAGTCGCTGCCCGATCACATTGCGGCGGTTCTTCGTCGCGCCAGTGCGCCCACTGGTGCGAGTTTTCTTCGCGACGTCAGATCTGCCGTTGAGCGCTTCGGCCCCTTGGAGTTGACACTACCGCCACGAAACGACTTCGGGCGCCCAACGGAACTCGATCTTTGATCGTCATCGACACGAACGTCATTTCAGAACTGACGCGAAGCGTGCCCGATTCGCGCGTCGTGCTTTGGCATGAATTGGCTGTCGAACCCATCGCAACCACCGTGATCTCTGCAGCAGAGTTACGCTCCGGGCTGGCGTTAATGCCAATAGGACGCAAAAAAGAGACGCTAACGCAGCTCGTCGAGGCAGTACTCGCATCTGCAGCAGCCATCTTGCCCTTCGAGGATTCTGATAGCCACGAGTTCGCCTTCATCCGCACGGCGCGCAAGCTGATCGGGCGGCCCATATCCGTCAGCGACGCCCAAATAGCCGCCATTTGTCGCCGGCGCAATCTTCAGCTGGCGACGCGAAACGTTCGCGATTTCGAGGCATGCGGCATACGGGTGGTCGATCCATTTGCATGAGCTACCGCGGTCGCTTCGCGCCCTCGCCTACTGGGCCTTTGCACGCCGGATCGATTGTCGCCGCACTCGCGAGCAAGTTGGACGCGCTGGCGCACGGCGGATCTTGGTTGGTGCGCATCGAGGACATCGATCCGCCGCGAGAGGTGAAAGGGGCCAGCGATTCGATCATCGCAACTCTGGATGCGCTGCGCCTGAGATCCGACCTGCCGGTGCTTTATCAGCACACCAGGATCGGCGCGTACGAACAGGAGATCGAGCGCCTGCTGCGCATCGGCGCGGCGTTCGAATGTCGCTGTTCGCGCAGTGACCTGGTGGCGAGCGGCGGAATCCATCGCGGGGTTTGCGTCGCGTCGTCGTCCAACAAAACGCCAGCAATCCGCTGGCGCGCGTTGGCGGAGCGCGTCGAATACATCGATCATTGCGCTGGCCTCTTCGCGCAGAGGCTGGATGTCGAGGTGGGCGACGTGGTGTTGCGCCGCGCCGACGGGCTGATCGCGTATCAGCTTGCGGTGGTGGTCGACGATGCCTACCAGGGCATCACCGACGTGGTGCGCGGCGACGATCTTCTCGACTCGACGCCGCGGCAAATCGCTTTGGGCGCAGCGCTTGGATATCCACCGCTTCGCTATCTGCACGTGCCGGTGGTGCGCGGCGCGAACGGTGCGAAACTCAGCAAACAGAATCTGGCCGATGGCGTCGACGCAACTGACCCACTGGCGGCGCTGGCCGCTGCCGCAAAACACTTACAACTACCGAGCGCCGCCAGCAACGATATCGATGCGGCGCTCGGATTGTGGACCGAACACTGGTCCCGCCGATGGCGCGATCAGAACGCCCAGTTGGTGGTCAGCACGTAGCGCGAACCATCGTTGCGACCGAACAGGTTCTCGGTGGCGTGCACCCATTGCAGTCCGACCGTCATCGGGCCAAAAGCCTTGCTCAAGCCAACGCTGAAGTCCTGGTACGAATCGCCCAGGGCATCGTCCAGATCGTAATGGCCGATGCTGCCGGTCAGGCTGACATCGCCCCACGGCAACGGATAGCTGCCGCTGGCGCCGTAGTAGATGCCGGTTTCATCGCTGGAGAACACGTCGTTGGAATAGCCGAGCAAGAAGCTCACGTAGTCGCCCACACCCAGCGAGACCAACAGCTCGTTGTAGTTGTAATCGTCTTGATCGATGTACACATAGCGCAACAGCGAAATGTCGAAGGTCAAAACATCGTTGATCGGCGTCGAGAAGCCGAGGTACCAATCGGACTCGATATTGGCTTGATCGCCATCGACGAAATCGACGCGCGAGGCCCAGATGCCGGCGTAAAAGCCGCTGTCGTGGGTGTACTCGGCTGAGGCCTGCCATGCCGGGCCTTCGTTGGTTTGCGACACGCCGCGAAAGGCGTAGTCGCTGACGGCGCCCACCGAAAACGCAAACGGGCTGGACGCTTCTTCGTCCTGGGCAAAAGCGGGCAGCGACAGCGCAGCGAGAACGGTTGCAGCAAGCAGTTTGCGAATCATGGGTATCAGCTCCGTGGGTGGGTCGGGTGAATTGTGAAGCCAATCTGAGCGAAATGGCTAGAGTGGTTGCTCTGTCGTCGGCTTTTTTTCTGTCTTGACACAAGCATTCACGAGCGCTGCCCACGTAAACTTGAACGGATCGAAGCGCGGGGAGAGGTGGATGGAACGGGTCGACGTGTTGGTCGCGGGGAATGATGCGCGAGCGCTGCATGTGGTCACGGAGGCCGACGCCAGGTCATGGCTGCAACAGCAATCGCCGGCCACGCGCGCGCAGTTGGCTGCGCAGCGATTCGAGTCGCGGCGGCATTCGCAAGGTGTGATGTATGGGCCAGACGGCGAGCCGGAAGCCGCGGTGGTGGTCGTCAAGTCGCTGGCTGACGGCTGGGCGTTGAGCTTAGCCCCGAGCCTGCTGCCGCCCATCGCATTCGCGCCAGGCACGGAGGTCTCGGATGCGGCGCTGATCGGTTTTGCGCTCGGCAGTTATCAGTTTCTTCGTTATCGCCCCACGCTCAAGCGCGCCATGGCGACGCTGGTGGTGGCCGACGCCGAGCGGCGCGAACGTTTGAACGCCATCGCTCGCGCCGTGTTCAACGCTCGCGATCTGGTCAATACGCCCACCGAGGACCTGGGCCCCGAGGAGCTGGAGGCGCACATCCGCGCGCTCGGCAGCGAATACGGCGCAACCGTACGCAGCATCGTCGGCGATGCTTTGCTGACCGAGCGCTTCCCGGCGATTCATGCGGTGGGACGCGCCAGCCACCGCGCACCGCGTCTGGTCGAACTGTCAGCCGGTCATCCAGACCATCCGCGCATCGCGATCGTCGGCAAAGGTGTGTGTTTCGACACCGGCGGGCTCGACATCAAGCCGTCCGATGGGATGGCGCTGATGAAAAAAGATATGGGCGGCGCGGCCGTCGCCATCGAGCTTGCGCGGCTGGTGCTCGGCGCAAAACTACCGGTGCGCCTGCATCTGCTGGTGCCGACCGTGGAAAACGCCATCGGCCCCAATGCCTATCGACCCGGCGAGGTGATCGCTACGCGTGCCGGCGTCAGCGTCGAAATCGGCAATACCGATGCCGAAGGCCGCGTGATCCTGTGCGATGCGTTGACTTACGCGCAGGAATACAAGCCAGCACTGTTGCTCGATTTCGCCACGCTCACCGGCGCTGCGCGCATTGCGCTCGGTCCGGATTTGCCGGCGCTCTTTTGCAACGACGATGCGCTTTCGGCCGGTTTGTTGGCTGCCGGCAGGGCCGTGTCTGACCCGCTCTGGCCAATGCCACTGTGGGACGATTACTACCCGATGCTGGAGAGCAAGATCGCCGACCTCAACAATGCCGGTGCCTCGAAAATGGCTGGCGCGGTAACGGCGGCGCTGTACTTGAAGCGCTTTGTGACTGACGCCACGCCGTGGGCGCACCTCGACACTTATTGCTGGAGCGACGGCAAACCCGGACGCCCGGCGGGCGGCGATTGCCAGGGACTGCGCGCAGCGTTCGCGTTCTTGAGCGAGCGCTATCCAGCGTGACGTTGAAGCAGATCGAAGCGCGGAGCTTCCTCGTTGGCGGCGCGGTGCGCGATCGGCTGCTCGGGCGGCCGGTCAAGGACCGCGATTTTGTCGTCGTCGGCGTATCGCCCGAGGCGATGCTTGCCGCGGGATTCCAGAACGTCGGCGCGGACTTTCCCGTGTTCCTGCATCCACACACCAAAGAGGAATACGCACTCGCGCGTACCGAGCGCAAGACCGGGCGCGGCTATACCGGCTTTGCGGTCCACGCCGGCCCGGACGTAACGCTGGAGGAGGATTTGCGCCGCCGCGATTTCACGATCAACGCGATGGCGCAGGACGTGGACGGCAATCTTGTCGACCCCTACGGTGGCCAGCGCGATCTGGCTTTAAGGACGCTGCGCCACGTGTCGGAGGCATTCGGCGAAGATCCGGTGCGCATCCTGCGCGCGGCGCGTTTCCTGGCGCGCTATGTCGATTACAAACTGGCCCCGGAAACTTTGGCGCTGATGCGAACGATGGTGGTTGCCGGCGAGGCCGATCACCTCGTGCCCGAACGCGTTTGGGCCGAGTTGCAGCGCGCGTTGGCAGAAGCTAAGCCGAGTGCGTTCTTGCGCACCTTGAACGACTGCGGCGCCTTGTCGCGAGTGGCGCCGGAGTTGGCGGCCGTTTACGACCCAGGCCGTCAGGTCGCGCTGGATGCCTGCCCGGACGCAGCGCCGAAGGACGATCAAGTGGCGTACGCCGTGCTCTGCCGCGACCTGGCGCCAGCGGCCGTCGCCACGCTGAGCGCACGCCTGAAAGTTCCCGTGGAGCACCGCGATCTGGCCCGCCTCGTGGCCAGCGTGCGGCCGCAAAGCTACGGCGCACTCGATTCCGAAGCGCGCATGGCAATCTTCGAATCGCTCGATGCGCTGCGCCGCCCGGAGCGCGCGGGGCGTTATTGGGTCGCTTACCAATTGATCCAGGGTAACGAGCCTGGCGCCGGTTTCGAGAGCGACCTTGAGCGCATCCGCAAAGTCGCCGCCGAACCCCTGCTGGCGCGCGGCCTCACCGGCACCGCCCTCGGTGCGGCCTTACGCCGCGCGCGGGTGCTGGCATTGGCACAACGCGATTAGGCGATATCCGAGGCTCGGTACTTGTCGTTCCGCCTACTTTGGTTGGGGCGGCCATCACACTTTCGCCGGTAGTTGCAGCACACGTCGGCTGCCAGACTGAGGCAACTTGGTTTTTGGGGCGCTCGATGGTGTCGACGAACTTCAAAACGCTGGCGCGTATCGGCCCGATCGTCGCCCTTGGCCTGGGCGTTTGTCACGGTTTGCTGATGCCAGGCGCGGTCCATGCGCATGGCTCGATGAGCTTGCCGCTGAGCCGCATCTACCAGTGTTATCTGCAAGGGCCGGAGAACCCGCCGCATCCTTCCTGCCAGGCGTTGGTGGCGCAAAGCGGCAGCCAGGCGCTGTACGACTGGATGGGCGTCAATCAGGCCAACGCTGCGGGTCAGCATCAGCTGGTGGTGCCAGACGGTCAATTGTGCTCGGGCGGTAACCCCGCGTATGCCGGTCTGGATTTGCCCAGGAGCGACTGGCAGGCGCAACCGATCGCGGCAGACGCCAACGGGCGCTTCCAGTTCCGCTTTTTGGGCACAGCGCCGCACGCGACGCAGGACTGGACCTTTTATGTCACCCGGCCCGGCTGGAACCCGAATGTCGCGCTGCGATGGTCGGATCTGGAGCCTTTCTGCCAGTTGGGCTCGGTACCGCTCGGACCCAATAACACCTACAGTCTGGATTGTCCGCTCCCGGCGCGCAGCGGGCGCCACGTGATCTACAACGTCTGGCAGCGCTCCGACAGCGCGGAAGCGTTTTACACCTGCATCGACGTCGCTTTTCCGGGCGGCGGTTCGGGCGCCAACCTGCTGTTCGCGAATGGATTCGAGGGCATCAGCGACACGATTCCGCCGTCGGTGCCAACGGGCCTCGTGTCGCCGACCCAAACCACCACCACCGTGATGCTCAGTTGGCAGGCGTCGACCGACAACCCCGGTGGCAGTGGTGTTTCCGGCTATACCGTCCTGCGCGATGGTGTGGCTGTCGGGCAAGTGTCGAGTACGGGTTTTCTGGACAGCGGCCTGCAGCCGGACACCAGTTATAGCTACCGCGTACGTGCCCGCGATGTGGCCGGCAACCTGTCGGAACAAAGCGCGCCGTTGCCGGTGCAAACCCAGCAACCGGTCGGCGCGCCAGCGCGCCGGGTGACCGCTTACTTCACCCAGTGGGGCATCTACGCGCGCAACTACAAGGTGCGCAATATCGTCGATTCGGGAACCGCCGGACGCATCACGCACTTGAACTATGCCTTCGGCAACGTGCGCAACAATCGCTGCGAGGTCGGCGTGAATCAGCCGTCGAACCCGGATACCGGTGCGGGCGGCGACGCTTGGGCGGACTATGCGCGGTCTTTCAGCGCCAGCGAGAGCGTCGATGGTATTGCCGATGTGTGGGATCAGCCCTTGCGCGGCAACTGGAATCAATTGCGCAAACTCAAACAACGGCATCCCAACCTCAAGGTGCTGATCTCGCTGGGCGGTTGGACCTGGTCGCGCGGCTTTTCGCAAGCGGCCAATGCGGCCAATCGCCAGGCGTTCGTCAGCTCCTGTATCGATGCTTACATCCGCGGCAATCTGCCGATCTCCGATGGTGCGGGTGGCCTCGGCGCTGCGGCTGGCGTGTTCGATGGCATCGATATCGATTGGGAGTATCCGGTGGCTTGTGGTCTTAGTTGCGGTCATCCGGACGATGCCGCCAACTTCACCGCGCTATTGGCCGAGTTCCGCCGGCAGCTCGATGCGATCGATCCACAACTCGAACTCACCGCCGCCGTGGGCGCGGGCATCGACAAGATTCGTGTCACCGATCCAGGCGCCTACCACACGCATTTGGACGCGATTCTGGTGATGACCTACGATTTCCACGGCCCGTGGAATTTGCGCAGCAACCATCACAGCGCACTGTTTGGCTCCAGCGCCGATCCGAGCACGGGCGATCTGCGCTTGTACAACACCCACGATGCCTTGCAGGCATTCATCAGCCGCGGTGTGCCGGCAGCGAAACTCAGTCTTGGCATCGGCTTTTATGGCCGCGGCTGGGCGGGCGTCGCCAGCCCCAATCAAGGCCTGTACCAACTCGGCACCGGCGCCGCGCCCGGCACGTATGAAGCCGGTATCGAGGACTACAAAGTGCTCAAGACGCTGAGTTGGCCAAGCTATCGCGACACACAAACGAAGAGCCATTGGGTCTTCAACGGCTCGACGTTCTGGAGCTACGACGATCCGGTCGCCATCGGCGAGAAGATGAGCTATGTCGTCGATCGTGGTCTGGGCGGCGTGTTCTTCTGGGAGCTCTCCGGCGACGATGCCACCGGCACGTTATCGCAAGCCATCGCCGACGGATTGGCGACCTCGTCGGCGCAGTCGAAACAGTGTCCGCATCAGCATTGATGTCGGCGGGCAGCGATAGGCTGCCCGCCGATCGGCGAAACTCGCTTTGTCGGCACACGCGCTCAGTTGCGCAAATGAACCCAGTCGAGCAGAGCCGAATTGCCGATGTTGTTGCCGCTGAGCCCGGGTGTGTCATAGGCATCGTACGGATCGACATGGATGTACAACCGGTAGCGTCCGGCCGGGCGCGTACTGTTCTGGCCGCAGGTCATCTCGAAGCGCGGGATCTTTTTCGCCTCGCCTGCTTTTAACTCGATCAACTCAAACGGATTGATGATCTCCCCATCCTGCTCCAGGCTGCTGCTGACGCTGTAGCACTGTTCGCCGTAGGGCGAAGACGCAATGCTCGTCGCGCTGACCAGCGGCGATCCGGCGCCGAGCCGTATCAGCGAAAAGAAGGCGATGCTCGGATCGGGGAAAGTTGCGCTCTCAACGTACACGTCCCCCGTCCCAACGTTTTTGAGGTAGACCCGAACGCGAACCTGGCTGTTGCTCAGTTTCTCCAGTTTGGGTCGTATGGCAACGGGCCAGCGTGCGAAGGTCAGGTCGTGCGGGCAGTTGGCCGGGTTATAGTTCGGATGGCCGGGCGAACAGGCATTGTAGTTATTGCCTGCACTGCCGCCATTGCCGCCCAGGTTGCCGAAGCAGACATTGAAGATACAGCCGCCTTCGACCGTTTCTTCGGCCCAGGCTGCGTAAGGCGTCGGTTCGTAATCCGGATGGTTTCGCGGCAGCAGCGATCGTTCGAAGGCGTATCGATTGAAAGTCAGCAACACCTCGCCCAGGCCCAGCAGCCCGATCTCGACCGGGTGCAAATCCGCACCGCGCAACTGGCTGGCGGTGACCTCGCCGGCTTGCCGATAGCTCGCCTCGCGCGTACCAAGTTCCCAGCGGTAAGACACATCGCCGTTGCTGTTTCCGCTGCTCAGGCGCAAGGTTGGCGCCGGCACGGTCGGCGTCATTGAGGTCCATTCGCCGGGCGAGCGCGGATCGGCACGCAGCGTAAACGAATAGCGGCGATTCGCATCCAGGCTGGAAAAGGCGATGGTCGCATCCTCGCCCTGCCAGGTCAGCGTCAACTGATCGCAATAGTCGTCGAGGCTCAGGCGAGCGGCCGGCGCGAATTCGAAGCACTCGGGTTCATAACGGTTGAGCACCACCTTTCGATCGCCGCGCGCGATGCTGCCGCTGGCCGTGAGCCGAAAGTCGCGGTCATGGGTGGCCCCAAAATCGTCGGTCGCGCGGAGGGTACCGGCCCAGAGCCGGCCGTCGCGGGCGTCGTGCTCGGCAAACTTTGTCAGCCAGGATTGGCCGTTATCGGGATCGTCGTCGCGCTGCGCGAAGGCCGTGGGCGCGTACATCAGCGCGCCCAGCAGCGCGATACGGGTCAGGGTGGTCAACATGGTCGCTCCTTTGCAGTCGGTCCGAGCGCGATTGGCGTCGGTGGCCGTACTGTCCCGGCTTTGCGCGACGCGCGTAGCGCACGAGGTTGCGGCTGTTTGCCGCGCGGATGCGTCGATAACGGCTCGCAACGTGGCGTCAAAGCCCCACAACCTGGCGTCAAACGAGGGCGACTCGGCGCTGCCAGCCTGTACACAACTCGCCGAATGTGGCCTGACCTGGGAGCAATTCATGAAACGGGTATTCGCAGCATGGCTGTTGGTGATCGTCGCCGCATGCGTCATGGCGGCACCCTGCGGGGCCGCCACGTTTGTCGTCACCAGCACGGCCGACACCGCTGGCAGCACCTGCGGAAGCGTTTGCACCTTGCGTCAAGCAATCACAGCGGCCAACGCAACCGCGGCGGCCGACACCATCAATTTTGCGATCTCGCTGCCAGTGCGTGGCGAACTCCTCATTTCGCCGGCGACACCTCTGCCAACCATTGTTCAGCCGCTGACGATCAACGGCTATTCGCAGAGCGGCACTCGGGTCAATAACGATCCGAATGTCAGCAATGCCGTATTGCGAATTCGAATCGATGGCGATGCAGCCGGCGGCACGGGTCTGACGGTATGTGCCCCCGATGTGACAATTCGCGGTCTATCGATCACCCGATTCGCCAACGGCATCAGCACCGGACTCGTATGCGCCGCGGGAAATACCCAGATTCACGGAAACTTCATCGGGCTGAGGGCGAGTGGCGATGTTCAGCTTGGGAACGCAAACGGCTTGTTTTGCCGGGCTCAAACGGTGATCGGCAGCCCTGCCGCACAAGACCGCAATGTAATTGCAGACGAAACCATCTTTAATCTCAACTCAGATGGATCTAGTGCGAATGGAAATCTGATAGGGACCAACAAGTCCGGCACCATCCCATTCACAATCGGCAGGGGATTTGACGTAACGGCGACGGCCTCCAATCTGTCGATTGGAAACACAGCGCCGAATACGATAAGAAACGCAGTGATTGGAATCAACGTAACGTCTGAATCAGACAATGTGGATTTCGCCAACAACCGCATCAGTCAGAGCAGAGACCTCGGCATCGATCTGAATAACGACGGCGTGACACTGAACGATCCCAATGATGTCGATTCCGGAGCCAACGCTCTGCAAAACTTTCCGCTGATCGGCGGTGTGCAACGCGTCACTGGCGGTGTCGCGCTGACGGGCACCCTGGACGTTGGTCATCCTGGCTCGTTGGCGTACAAATTGACCACCTATGCGGGTTCGGTCTGCCACCCCAGCGGCCACGGTGAAGGCGAGCGCATTCTCGGGCAGACCACACGCAATTTCTCATCGACAGCCGAATCGTTCAGCTACACGCAAAGCACCACCGACCCGCTGCCACCGGGCACCGTGATCACAATGACGGCAACACGCGCCGGTGTTGGCACCAGCGAGTTCTCAGCGTGTTTTCCGCTCGATCCGCCACCGCTGGTCGTCAACACCACCAGCGATACCGCAGATGGCGTCTGCAACGCCGCGCATTGCTCGCTGCGCGACGCGATCACCGTCTCGAACGCTGCCCCCAGCGGTAGCTTCCAGCGCATCCATTTTGCGATTCCACCGCTCAGCGGAACCAGCGAAATCCTTATATCGCCGACCTCGCAGTTACCCGATATTTCGCGTGCCGTGACCATCGATGGCTACACCCAATCGGGTGCCACACCCAACACCGATCCGGTCGTCAGTAACGCCGTCATCCGCATCCGCATCGATGGATTCGGCACACCAATCGGTACGCGCGGATTGCGGCTGTGCGCGCCCACCGTCGTTCGTGGACTGTCGATTACGCGCTTCAGCGTCGGAATCGAAAAATGCTCGCCCTCAGCTTCAGAGATCGTCGGCAACTTTTTCGGCGTCGCAGCCGACGGCGTCACAGGCGCAACGAACAACGCCAGCTTGCTGGCGAACGGCGGCCCGCTCCGCGTCGGGGGCAATACGCCGGCCGATCGCAATGTCATCGTCGCCACCTTGGTTGGCATTACGCTGGCCCCGGCCGCAAGTGGAAGCCTGGTGGACAACAATTTGTTCGGCGCAGACCGAACCGGAACGGTGCCCTTGGGATCGGGGACAGGCGCTTCCATTACGGCCGCGACGGATACGGTCTTCCTTGGAACGCTCGCGCCCAATGCATTTCGCTTTCTGCCGCGGGCCATCAGCGTGGCGAGCGGCGCCGAGCTGGGGAATCTCTTCGGAAGCAACACGTTCTCGAATCATGCGCAGCTCGCCGTCGATCTCGGCGCCGACGGCGTGACGCCGAACGATCCTGGCGATACCGACATCGGCCCGAACAACCTGCAGAACTTTCCTGTGCTGACTTTGGCCGAGCGCACCGACAACGGACTGCGTGTGGTCGGCGAACTGGATACGATCGCCCCCCAATTCACGTTGGCCATTTATGCCAGCACCAGTTGCCACAGTTCGGGCCACGGCCCTGGCGAGCAATTGCTGGACACGCAGCCTTTGAGCGGTGATCGTTTCGACACGCAAGTGCTGACCGATCTCGATCTCAGCGTCTTTACCACGATTACAGCCACTGCCACCACCACCGACGGCACCAGCGAGATCAGCGCCTGCATCACCGCCACTGACCCACCGCCGGGAATCGCGGTCGATTCGGCCAGCGACAGCTTCTCGGTCAATGGCGGATGCGATGCCACCGGCGACGGCAACACCTGCACGTTACGCGAAGCGATCACCTTGGCGAATGCGCAAGCCGGGGTCGACGCGATTCGCTTTGCAATCCCGGGCGATGGGCCGCATGTCATTGGTTTGGTCGCCTCTCTGCCGCAAATCACCCAAGGACTGAGCATCGATGGTTACACCCAGATCGGTGCCGTGCCGAATGCCGATACCGACCGATCGGACGCGGTGATCAAGATCGAGATTCGCGCCGGAACGCAGGCCGCGGCGCTGCGTTCTTGCACCAGCGACCTGGTCGATCTTCGCGGGCTGGCATTGAATGGCGGCAGCATTGCGACCATCGTTCGTGGCGATGGAGCGACCTGCCCAGGCCCGATGCGAATCCGCGGCAGTTGGCTCGGTTTCAGTGCCGACGGGAATAGCATCAGTGGTGCCGTTGGGGTGGTGGCGCGCGATCCGCTGACCTTCGGCGGTCCGTCGCTGGCAGATCGCAACGTCGTCGGCAACTACAGCACAGGGCTGTTGATTCGCGACTTGGCTACCGGCAGTACGGTGAGCACTAACCTGTTCGGGCGCGCACCGGACTTCAGTCAAGTCGCAATTAACACCACGGACATCGAGTTGTTTGATGTCAGCGGGGTCGACATCGGCGGCGAATCGGAACTGAGGAATCGGTTTTTCTTCAGCAACACGGCGGTGCTGGTCCGAGGCTCGAACGCCGACTTCAATCAACTGTATGCCAATTTGTTCATTCAAAACAACGGCAGCACCGCGATCGACCTGAGCAACGGCAACGGCCCAGACGGCATCACGCCGAACGACGTCAACGACATCGACACCGGTCCCAACGACGGCCAGAACACACCCGTGCTGAGCGACGGTATGGCTGTGGGAATCAGCACGACGATCAACGGCGTGCTGGATGTGCCCACCGGCATCGTCGTGCCGGTACAGTACCGCCTGGCTTTTTATCGCAGCAGCTTCTGCACCGATGCCAGCGGTCCGTCAAACGGGCGACACGGCGACACCTACCTGGGCTCCGTGATCCGGTCCTTCGCGAGCAATAGCGAGAACTTCTCCGCCACCATCACCACCCAACCCATCGCCGGCTTCATCACGGCAACCGCCACCGCGCCGGATGGATCGACCAGCGAGTTCTCCAACTGCCTGGTGGCGCCGCGCGTGGATGCCGTGTTCGCCAATGGCTTCGAGTGAAACGTGTGCTGGAGGCCAACGAGGGCTGTTTCGGGCATGCCGTGGTTAGCTCCGTGACGATTCGCGGCGCCGCACGCCTGCCGCCGCGAATTGCGCTCGTGGGGCTCGACGCGGAGTTGAGCGACTATCTGCGCGAGTGGTTCGTGCAACATTGGCCGGAGGCGCGCGTGATTGTCCGCGCCGCCGGTCAACGGCTGGTGGCAGATCTGGTCGTCGTCGATCATGCGCCCCACGCCGATCCGCACCGACCTACGTTATGGCTGGCCGACATCGATCGTAGCCAATCGCTGATCCAGCTCGGCCCTAAACTCTGGCGCACGGCGATGCCGACAACTGCGCGGCGTTTGAAGCGGATGATGGAGGCGTGTTTGGAGACGTTGCGATGTTGAGTCGGACACATCCTGCAGCAACGCGAATAATCGCGACGGGCTTTCAAACGCCCGCGCCCCGTCGGTCTCGCTGATGAGGAATCGCGCACCATGACGTCGAGCGTGTATTGGGCGTTAGCCGCAGCCTTCTTGCTGTCGATCGGATCGCCACCGTCAGTCGGCGGCGAGTTGGGGTGGCCCGCCATCGAAGTCCATCGGCCTGCAAGCTTCGGCGGCCATCCGGGCTCCAGTAACGTTCTGCCGCTCGACGACGGGCGCATCGCAGTGGCCAACACCAAGGGCCTGGCGATCTTCGACGGCGCACGCTGGCGCCTGTACGAACATCCGCTCGGCAATACGGGCTTCCTGCGCATGGTGCGCACTCCGAAGGGCGAGTTCTGCGGCGGGTACCCGGGAGAAATCGGCTGCTTCGTCCCGCGACCGGACGGCGGCTACCGCTGGCATTCGCTGCAAGAGCGCCTGCCCCCGGCGATGCGCGAATTCAACAAAGTGTTTGGGCAGAACTACGACGATGTGCGCCACGGCATCTGGTTCGTGGCGCAGACCAAGCTGCTGTTCGTCCCCGACGACACGGCCGAGCCGGTCGTCGAATTGTTGGCGCCCGCCAACGGCTGGGTGTCGCATCGCAATACGCTGGTTCTGTATCTGTCCGGTAAAGGCATCTTCAAAGTCAGCGAAAGCGGGCCACCCGTATTCGACGTTCTGGCGCCTATCGAAGATATCGAACAGAAACTGATGGTCGGTATCCACCCGCTTGAGGATGGGCGGTTTCTTGCGATGCAGCTCGGCGGTCGCGCCAGTTTGCTCGCTGGCGGTCGAGGAACCCGTGTCTGGGCCGACGGAGAGGATTTGCGGCGACGTCAGTTGCCCAGCGCCTTTCAGGCGATCAGCGGCGGGCGTTATGCGCTCGGCTTCCAGCGCGGTCCGGTGACCATCGTCGATGCCGACGGGCGAACGCTCCAGCACCTCGGCGAGAAGGCCGGACTTCGCGAAACCGCGGTCATCGACATCGCCGAAGATCGGCAGGGCGGTCTTTGGGTCACGCAGACCAATACCATCACGCGCATCGATCAAGCCAGCGCGACCACTTTTTACGGGCCCGAGTTCGGCAGTGCACGGGTCAATAGCCTTGAGCGCTGGCGCGACCGCATTTTCATCAGCTCGCAGTTCCGGATGCTGGCGCTCGACACCAGCGTCGATCCGGCGCAGTTCCGGCCGTACCAACCCGCCGGCGACCTGCAGGTGGGTTATGTCATGGTGCGTGGCCCGCGCCTCTACACCATGGGCTCGGACTTTCGCGAGTTCTCCGATCTGGAAAGCGCTCCGCTGCTGATTGCAGGCGCGGGCCATCTGTCGCCTTCCCGGCTGAACCGCTACCTCATGTATACGCAGATCGGCGGCAAGCTCGCTGCGGTAGCTGCCGGTGCCGATGGGGTCACGTTTACGCCCCTGCCTTTGCCGCTACACGCGCTCACCGATGTGGTCGAAGCGAGCAGCGACGAGCTGTGGATGCATCGCGACAATGGCCAGCTCTCGCGGATGCGCAAAGGACCCGATGGCCAATGGCTGGCACCGGAGTGGGTGACCGATACCGGCCTGCCTGCTGGGCAATTCTTCTTGCGGCGAGGGCCGAATGCATTGTGGGCGGGAACGCGCGATGGCGTCTACCGGTTGTCCACGGGTGGTCGTTTTGTACCTGCTGCGGAGTTGCCTGTGCATATGCGGTCCGGTCCGATCGACGAGCTGGTGGAAGACGACGAAGGCAATCTCTGGATGCAGAGCCCTACGCATCTGGGCGTTGCCTGGCGCGAGGGCAAAACCTTCCGCTGGGACGCGACGCCGCTGGCGGCGCTCGACCCGAAAATGTTGGTTCGCTACTTCCAACGCGAAGGGAACATCCTGTGGGTGCTGAAATACGATGGCGTCGCGCGCATCGATCTGGCAGCGCAGCGCCGTAACCTTCCCCAGGTCGCGCCGATTCTGACTGGCCTCTGGGACGATCGAACTCGCGAGCCGTTGCCGTTGAAGCGTTGGCAGGCATCTCCATTTTCGCGCGTACGAATCGAGTTTGCGCTGCCGGCCATGCAACGGCGGGAGGGAAATGCGCTGCGCTTTCGCCTGGCCGGATTCAGCGATGAGTTTTCGCCGTGGTCATCGCGTAGCGAGTTCGAATTTGCCGATCTCTCGCCCGGCCGTTACGCATTCCAAGTGGAGGGCAGAGATGCTTGGGGACGGGTTTCGCAAGCAGAACTGCTGACGTTCTCGGTTCCGCCGCCCTGGTATCGGCAGTGGTGGGCGCTGGCGTTGTACGCGCTCGTCGCCGGCTCTGCGCTGGCGCTGGCGGCCCGGCTCGGCGCTCGTCGTCGGCAACGGCAAATGCTGATGCGCCAAACAGAACTTGAGGCCACCGTTGCCGCGCGCACGACGGAATTGCACGACAAGAATCTGCAACTTGCCGAACAGGCGGAACGCCTGCTCGCCGTCGATCGCCTCAAAACTCGCTTCTTCGTCAACGTCGGCCATGAATTCCGCACACCGTTGACACTGGTGCTGGGGCCGATCGACGACCTGCTGCGCGATGCGCGCGAGCGGCTCTCGGAACGCGTGCGTGGGCAGTTGCAATTGGCGCAGCGCAACGCACGGCGCGTCCTGGATCTGATTGTCGAACTGCTGGATGTGAATCGCCTCGAACAAGGTCAGCTGCGATTGAACGTCGTCGCGCACGATCTGCTGCCGCTGATCGAGCACGTGGCGGCGGAGAATGCGCCGTTGGCGGCGCGCTACGGGCAATCCTTGAGTGTCGATCCGGGCGGCATCGCCAACGCGCCGGCGCGCATCGATCCGCTGCACATCGAGCGCGCGTTATCGAATTTGATTGGCAACGCCGCCAAGTATTCGCCGCGCGGCACGGCGATCGAAATCGCCCTTGCGCGCGAGGATACGGCGTGGACGATCGCAGTGCGCGACCAGGGCCGTGGCATCGCGCCCGACGCGCTCCCGCATGTGTTCGATCGCTTCTTCCAGACCGACGGCAGCGAGCATGCCAGCGGCTATGGCATCGGCCTGTCGCTAGTGCGCGAGATCGCGCTGGCGCATGGTGGGGAAGTGTCGGCGATGAGCACGCTCGGCGTCGGAAGCACGTTCGTATTGCGCCTGCCGATGGATTCAACGACGACCCGTGGGTCGCGCCATGGCGCGACGCTTCTTGGTACGCGGACCCATGGTCCGCAGGGTGCGGATGGCAAGGCGCCGGGTGCGGAGCAAGAGCAAAGCAGCGGACCGCGGGTCCGCGTACCAGAGCAAGAGCAAAGCATTGGTACGCGGACCCATGGTCCGCAGGGTGCGGATGGCAAGGCGCCGGGTGCGGAGCAAGAGCAAAGCAGCGGACCGCGGGTCCGCGTACCAGAGCAAGAGCAAAGCATTGGTACGCGGACCCATGGTCCGCAGGGTGCGGATGGCAAGGCGCCGGGTGCGGAGCAAGAGCAAAGCAGCGGACCATGGGTCCGCGTACCAGAGCAAGAGCAAAGCATTGGTACGCGGACCCATGG
This sequence comes from Lysobacterales bacterium, assembly GCA_022844135.1. GTDB lineage: Bacteria > Pseudomonadota > Gammaproteobacteria > Xanthomonadales > SZUA-5 > JALHMH01. Next base: position 26,514 of record JALHMG010000009.1, on the reverse strand, counting down.
TCCGCAGGGTGCGGATGGCAAGGCGCCGGGTGCGGAGCAAGAGCAAAGCATTGGTACGCGGACCCATGGTCCGCATGGTGCGGATGGCGAGGCGCCGGGTGCGGAGCAAGAGCAAAGCAGCGGACCGCGGATCCGCGTACCAGAGCAAGAGCACAACGTCGCGCCCTGGCGCGACCCACAGCGCGAGGAGCGCACACGCGAGCGCGTGCTCGTTGTCGACGATCACGACGATTTGCGCCGGCGCGTGCGCGAACTGCTCAGCGATCGCTTCGAGGTGATCGAGGCCGCGGACGGTAGCGCCGCGTGGCAACTGGCCCGCGACGAACTCCCGGATCTGATCGTCAGCGACGTGATGATGGCCGGCTGCGACGGCGTCGAGTTGACCCGGCGCCTACGATCTCACCCCGACACCAACGCGATCGGTATCTTGCTGCTGACAGCCAAAGTTGGCAGCGAGCATGCGGTCGCTGGCCTCAACGCCGGCGCCAACGACTATCTTGCGAAACCCTTCGATTCGAGCGAACTGCTTGCGCGCTGTGAGGCGATCGTCGCCCACACGCGGCGTCTGCAGTATCGCCTCGCAGCCGCCGCGTCGGCGGTCCCGGTCGAGCCGATCGACACGCCCGACGCGCGCTGGCAGCAGCGCCTGGACCAGCATATCGCGGCCAACCTGCATGAGGCGGAATTCGGCATTGAGGCGCTCGCAAAGTGTATGCACGCCGATCGCACGCAGCTATTCCGCAAATGCAAGGAACTGCTTGGGCAAAGTCCGAGCGACTATTTGCGCGACGCGCGCCTGGCGCATGGACACCGCCTGCTCGAAGAAGCCGCCGGCAACATCTCGGAGATCGCGTACGCCAGCGGCTTCGACAGCCTGTCGAGCTTCACCCGCGCATTCAAGACGCGCTATGGCATTCCACCGAGCCAGGTGCGCAGCAAGCGCCTGGCATAGCGAACTGCTGCGCAAACCCCGACTGTCGATCACCTCTCCGGCGCGCGCATCCCCTACCATAAGCGCCCCAACCCGACGCGAGTGGTCCGATGAGCAAAGCATTGCGCGTGCCGATCACGGAAACTGAAGCGCCGCGCTTTACGGCGAATCACAAACTGCTGCTGTCGCAAGTGGTCGCGGCGCTGGTCGAGGACGGCATGCTGAGCCGCGCGGACAGTGAGCGGGTGTTGGTCGACGCGCGTTCGGCACAGGGGCGGCTGGACCTCAATCCACTGGTCGTCGTTGCCAATCTCAAACCCAAGCACGCCAAACAAGCCGGCAAAACGCTGACCCTGGAACTGCTGACCGAATGGCTCGCGGAGCAGGCCGGGCTGCCGTACCTGAAAATCGATCCGATGAAGATCAAGATGACCGAGGTCACGGATGTCATCGGTCAGGCGTACGCGCAGCGCTACAAGATCCTCCCCGTGGCGGTCACTGCGGATGAAGTGGTGCTGGCGACCAGCGAGCCCTTCGTCGATGGCTGGATTCACGATCTGTCGCGCATTTTGCGCAAAGACATCCAGCGCGTTGTAGCCAATCCGCTCGATGTGTCGCGCTTTTTGATGGAGTTTTATGGCGTCACGCGCAGCGTGCGCAAAGCGAAAGAAGGTAAGGAGGGTAAAGATGTCTCCAGTCGCATCATCAATTTCGAGCAGCTGCTGGAGCTTGGCAAGAGCGCGCAGCTTGGCGCGGACGATCAGCACATCGTGCAAATCGTCGACTGGTTGCTGCAATACGCCTTCGAACAGCGGGCCAGCGATATCCATCTGGAACCGCGGCGCGAGATGTCGAATGTGCGTTTTCGCATCGATGGCGTGATGCACAAGACCTTCGAGTTGCCGACGCCGGTGATGGTTGCGGTGACCAGCCGCATCAAAGTGCTGGGGCGCATGGATCTGGCTGAGAAGCGCCGCCCGCAGGATGGCCGGCTGAAGGCGCGTTCGCCGTCCGGACGCGAAGTGGAAATGCGTTTGTCGACGATGCCGACCGCTTTCGGCGAGAAGGTCGTGATGCGCATCTTCGACCCGGATATCGTGGTCAAGGAATTCTCGCAGCTCGGCTTCTCTGAGCGCGAAGGCAAACTCTGGGAGGAGATGATCAGCGTGCCGCACGGCATCGTGCTGGTCACCGGTCCCACCGGATCGGGCAAGACCACCACGCTGTACTCGACGCTCAAGCGTCTGGCGACGCCGGATATGAACGTGTGCACGGTGGAAGACCCGATCGAAATGGTGTCGCCCGAGTTCAATCAGATGCAGGTGCATCACCAGATCGATCTGGGTTTCGCCGAGGGCGTGCGCACACTGCTGCGGCAGGATCCGGACATCATCATGGTCGGCGAAATCCGCGATCTCGAAACCGCGCAGATGGCGATTCAAGCTTCGCTCACCGGTCACCTGGTGCTATCCACGCTGCACACCAACGACGCGCCGAGCGCCCTGCAGCGCCTGATGGACCTGGGCGCGCCCTACTACCTGCTGCAGGGCACCATCGTCGGCATCATGGCGCAGCGTCTGGTGCGCACGCTCTGTCCGCATTGCAAAAGCGTCAACGCCGCGCCTGACGAGACCAAGTGGAAAGCGCTCACGCATCCTTGGCGCGTGGAAATGCCAGCGAAAATCGGCAAACCCGTCGGCTGCCTGGAGTGCCGCAAAACCGGCTTTCTGGGCCGCACCGGCATCTACGAGATGTTCCGCGTCACACCCACGCTGCGCTCGATGATTCACCCGAGCGTCGAGATGTCCAAGTTCTCCGAAGCGGCGCTCAAAGAAGGCATGCGCCCGCTGCGCCTGTCCGCCGCCACCCACGTCGCGCGCGGAGTCACCACGATGGAAGAGGTGCTGGGCGTGTTGCCGCCGATTGATTGAGGAGCATCGGTCTTGATGAACTCGGGGTGGAATCTAAGTGCCGTTATTGCGTCAGTACACGGGCGGGCGCTGGACCTGCCCGACTGGCCGCCCGACATGTTTGCCGTTTGTGCAACAGTTCTGGCGGAGTCAGGATGTTACGTAAGCGCGACCGAGCTGGGTTCGGGACGGTCCGCGAACTCGTGGCATACGCTTGCGAACGAGATCGCAGAGCAATGGAGAATCGGTTCGGGTCTGGTCGTAACCCAGGTTCCAGATGGTGTTGTGGCGCTCTGGTCAGTGGTATGCGCGCATGCGAACACTCCCATGGACGTCCTGAACGAGCATCACGACCTAGTCTTGAGTTTGATCAGGCTCATGGGGATTGCGGATTCTCGATGTGCAGGGTTTGGAATAAATGGCGATTCGCTCGAGTGGCGAGAAGTCCTAACGTTACTCGCAACGAATAAGTTCAGAAGCCTCACTCGCAACGTCAATCCCAATCGGGCGCGTGTACTTCCCAAGCAACGCACGCCGCAGACAGGTCTGGCGCTAAGGTCCTTGTCTCATCACTTGGCGTTGGTCAGACCGCGCGGCGTCGTCGTGAAGTGGTTGACCCCGATCCAGATTCAGGGCGTGAAATCTGAAGACATCCTCAACATTCTGGTCTGTCCCTGGCCAATAGAAGTTCGTGCAGAGCATTTCGGGCTGGTTGAACAGCCCTATCGACATTCGATGAACCGCGAGTGCGTGCATCGCTTTTTCTCGTTCTCGCCACCCGACATGAGCGACGTTTCTGCACTCTTGAACGAGCGACTCCTCGCCGCTAAAGCGCAATGCGGGGAAATCGACCTCGTGGTCTTCCCAGAGTTGGCATTAAGCGATACGGATTTGTCCCACGTTAGGGCAACTTGCCTTGAGCACGGCGTTGCCTTGCTCGCGGGTGTACGTCGCCAACCGGGCGAGAACAATCGACCCTTCAGAAACACTTGTTGTGTTGATGTTTCTGGCTTGGTATTGAGGCATGTTCAAAACCGGGAGCTCCGGGCTCAGCTGGCAAGGGCGATGTCTGGTCCAGTATTTCAAGACAAGCATCATCGTTGGTCCATGAGTCGAGAGCAGATCATCCAATATCAATTGGGTAGCCGACTTCCTGTTTCGCGGCAGTGCTGGGAGTGGACCGCTATTCAAGAGCGCCGCTTGAACTATTGGACCTTTTCCAACTGGTTGACTTGGACATCGTTGATCTGCGAGGACTTGGCGCGCCAGGATCCGGTCTCCGAAATTGTTCGGAGTGTGGCGCCCAACCTGCTGATTGCTTTGCTCATGGACGGTCCGCAAATCAAGAACCGTTGGCCAGCCAAATTTGCTACGGTATTCGCCGAGGATCCCGGCTCGTCGGTTCTAACGGTGAGTAGTCTCGGGATGGCGAGCCGGAGCATCGGCCCAGACGGTCGAGGCGGTTCTCGCGTAATTGCACTCTGGAACGATTGCGTCTACGGCGTTCGAGAGCTCTCGTTACCAGAAGCCAGCGATTGCGGTGTGTTGAGTGTGTCGCCTTATATGCGCGAAGAATGGTCGGCCGATGGTCGATCGGATCACGGCGTGTCAAGTATCCCCGTGTTCGCAGGATTTGCACCAGTATGAGAATGCTCACAAAAATTCTTTGGAACCGACGTACAATGGCGTCGAGGTGTGGCGAGGAGTCGATGGAATGACTGATAGAGCTCTTGATTTCGCTCTTCTTGTAGAGGTTGCCCGAACCAGCAGTGACCGGCGAGATGCTGCCCCGTTGTTTGAGCAGTTCTCAATAGCAAACAATCGCGCCACTGCGGAGAAAATTGCTAGAGCCGATGCGAGTTCGACGGACGCAGACGTTGTTCTGTATCGAACGCTGGCTGGCGTAGCTCAGGGCTGATTCGTCACCGCCCCAACCGCACGCGCCGCACGCGTTCGGGCACATCTGCGAATCGTTGCTCGATATCGACGCCAGCGGTTGTGCTGGCAGCCTTAACATCCACCGGTGCGATCAGCGCCGCGACGCAGCCGGCTTGATCGCGGCAATCGCGTAAGGGTTTGGCGTACGCGGCGACCATCCCCACGGCGTTATCTTCGAGCGGATAGGCGGCGACGAAATACTGCGCGGCGGGCAGGCCGTCGATACGGAACTGCTTCAGGCGCGGCGGCATTTCCAGGCATGCGAGCGGTAGCGCGGTATCGACGGGAATTGCGCATACGCGCGTTCGAACCCGGGCGGCCTTCTCGTAGCGTAATCGGCCTTCGATGGCGCCGCCGAGGGCCTTGTTGGCCGCGCCAGTCAGCTCGCAGGCGAGCAACGTTGCGCCATCGTCGCGGGTGGTGATGCGAAAGCGCCGCCGAACATCGTCGATGGCGATCGCGAACCAGCCGCTGCTGTCGGCCTCGAACTCGACCGGCAACGCGCGCTCTACGGCCGCCAACACGCGCTCGCTCCCGGCGCGAAACACCAGCGTCAAGCGCCGCGTGCCAGCGATTTCCGCGCTCGCCGAGATCTCGCTGGTGGTCAAGCCAAAAGCGGGCCTCGCCAGACCCTCGCAATGCAAGGTGTCGACGCCACGAACGTTACTGCGACGACAGGTCGCGTTCCCGACAATCTCCGCGAGCGCGTCGGGACCGCGCTCAAGCGCCGCCAGATCCGTGCACTGCAAGTAACTCTGCGCGAAGGCCAGTTGCGACAGCAACAGCGCGCTAGCGGCGGCGAGTCGATGCATCGGTTTCCTTTTTCTTCGGCGGCGATTTGGGCTGATCGCCAATGATCGATTTGGCCGGGCATACGGCGAAGATCGGGCAGCGTTTGCAGCCGACGGCAAGTGCTACGGGACAAACGGTCATGAGGCCACCTCATACCAAGTAGGCGTTGCAGCAAGAAGCTGCGTCGCTGTGCGAAACGCAACCCAACCAACCAACCAACAACCAACAACCAACACTCCTAACCCGGATATTTCACGAGGTCGCGAGGAAATGGCTTGATTTCGTTGTAACGGCGAGGAATTCTACGGCTTGACCGAAATGACAGACTGTCAGCGGCCATTTCCTCGCTAACGCGGCCCTCGCTCGTTCTTTGCGCCGGACTCTTCGTTGCTCGTCGTCGCAATGGAACAACCATTCCTCCTCCTCCCGCCTCGATTCCGGCGCAAAGCCCTTCGCGATCTTCCGCGTTCCCTCATGAAATATCCGGGCTAACCGCTCAGCGCCTCGCCCATTCGAATCGGCATCTCCGGGGCCAGGTCGGCCCGCAGCGCGGGCGCACCCTTGGGCGTCAACACGATCACCGTCGAACCCATATTGAACCGCCCGACTTCCTCTGCCTTGGCAAAACGCGGCGCGCGCTCGCGGTCGAAGTCGCGATGGCGAATGCGCGACGCATACGGCGGCGTGACCTCGCCTTCGAACACAGTCTGGATGCTGGAGACGAAAATCGCGCCGACGAACACCAGCGCCATCGGGCCATGCTCGGTATCGAACAACAAACACAGGCGTTCGTTGCGCGCATACAAGCGCGGTATCGACTCGACAATCTTCGGCGCCACGCTGAACAGGCGCCCGGGTATGTGCGTCGAGCGCCGCAGCGCGCCAGCCAGCGGCATGTGCACGCGATGGTAATCGCGCGGGCTCAGGTAAATCGTCGCAAACTGGCCGTCCTCAAAGAGCGCCGCCTCGGTCGCATCGCCGAGCAGCTCTTCGACCGAAAAGTCCATGCCCTTGGCCTGGATGATGCGGCCCTCGCGCACGGGACCCGATTGTGAGACCTTGCCGTCTGCCGGACTGACGATGGCTTCGTTGGCGATCGGTCGCGCGCTTGCTTTGAGCTCGCGGGTGAAAAAGGCGTTGAAATGCTCGAACTCGGCAGTGTCCTGAATGACAGCGTCGTCGAGACGGATGCCATAGGCGTTTTTCAGCGTGCCGATCAGCAACGCCTTCCATGGCTTGAAGCGCCAGCGCGTTGCGTAGTACACAACGCGCGACAACAAGCGATGCGGCAGCAGCAGTTGAACGGCGGTAGCGATATCGCGCATCACGCTCAAGATCAGATTCCTTTCGCTAAGTCGACAAGATCGGCGGCGATTGCGCGCGCATCGTGCGGCGCGCGCATCAGTCCCACCAGTTTCCCATCGGGGCTGATGACAAAAATCGACGCCGTGTGGTCGATGGTGTAGTCGAACGGTCCGCTGCCGGTCGGCACTTTTTCGTAGATGGCAGAGAAGCCGCGCACGAGCACATCGAGCGCCGCCTTTTCGCCCGTGACGGCCTCAAAATCGGGACTGAAGAAGCTTACGTATGCACCCAATTTTTCCAGAGTGTCGCGTTCCGGGTCGACCGACACAAAACTGACGTCGAAGCGCGCCTGCGGCGCCTGGCGTCTGGCCTCGGCGATGGCCGATTTCAGGGTACCAAGCGTGGTCGGACAAACATCGGGGCAAGTGGTGAAACCCAGGAACACCAGCCGCCAACTGCCCGTCCATTGCCCGGCATCGACCCGCGCGCCATCTGCGCGGGTCAGCGAAAATGCCGGCAAGTCGCGCGGCGTCGGGTAGAGCAGCGTGCCGCGCAACTGCTTGAACTCGCCACTTGGCTGGCTCGGAACGAACATCGTTTTGCTGACCCAGAAGCCGGCGATTCCGGCGATCACGGCCAGAAGAATGATGAAATAGGGGAGGCGGCGTTCGAAAGTGCTCATGCGTGGGAGTATAGGGTTCTTGGTTCTTGGTTCTTGGTTCTTGGTTCTTGGTTGGCAGCTGGTTGTGGGTGAGCTGGCGATTAGTCTCCGAGTAGCGAGGCCAGTTCCCTCCCCCGCTGGCGGGTGAGGGTGGACGCCGCGAATGACGATGCCGCCGGAAGAAATGCGAGCGCCAGTTGCCGAATACGCCACCCATGCCGCAGATAATCGGTGCTGCAGGGGCCACCCTCTCCATAACCCTGCCCGGCGAGGAGGGAACGCGGTCTGCTTCCCTGCCAACGAGCGGGAGCCAAAGGTTGTACCTGGAAATCAATCTCGTCAGCAATCCGTAGACTCAACCCCGGGCGAATTCCCCCAACCGCCATCCGACCACCAAGAACCAAGTACCAAGTACCTCCAATGACCCTGACCACGATCTGCGACTTCATCCGCTACGCGACATCCCGGTTCAACGAGGCGGGCGTGGTCTTTGGGCATGGCTTCGATAGCGCGCTCGACGAGGCGACGTATCTGGTGTTGACCTCGCTGTATTTGCCACATGACATGCCGCCCGTGTACGCCGCGGCAAGCTTGCTGCCGGAGGAGCGCGAACTGCTCATGGGTCGTATCCAGGAGCGGGTGTCGCGGCGTGTACCGACGGCGTATCTCGTGGGCGAGGCGTGGTTTGCAGGCATGTCCTTCAAAGTCACGCCCGATGTGCTGATTCCGCGCTCGCCCATTGCCGAGCTGATTGAGCGCGGATTTGCGCCGTGGCTTGCCGGACCTCCAGAACGCGTGCTGGATCTGTGCTGCGGCTCGGGCTGCATTGGTATCGCGACGGCGGTGCATCTGCCGGAAACCAGCGTCGATTTAGTCGACATCTCGCTCGATGCGCTGCAAGTGGCCGGCCGCAATGCAGCCGATCACGGTGTCGAGGATCGTGTCGAGTTCATCCAGTCCGATGGTTTCAAATCTCTGGAGGGTCGCAGCTACGACTTGATCGTCGCTAACCCGCCGTACGTGAGCGTGGCCGAGGTCGATGCGCTGCCGCCCGAATATGCGCATGAACCGGTGTTGGGACTGGTCTCTGGCGAGGACGGGCTCGACTTGCCGGTGCGCATTCTTAGCGCAGCAGCAACGCATTTGACCGCGGGCGGCGTCTTGATTCTGGAGGTCGGCGACTCGGCCGATCGATTGGCGGCGCTGTTTCCGGACGTGCCCTTTCGCTGGGCGGAGTTCGAGCGCGGCGGCGGCGGCGTGGCGATCATCGATCGCACCGAACTGGTGGCATTCGCCGAGCTGTTCGAGGCCGAAAAACAACGGCGGGCGGAATGAGCTCCAACACCTTCGGCAAACTGTTCGCGGTTACCACTTTCGGCGAGAGCCACGGCCCGGCAATCGGCTGCGTGATCGATGGCTGTCCGCCGGGCATCGCGATTTCACCCGAGGACTTTACGGCCGATTTGCAACGCCGCGCGACCGGGCGCTCGCGGTTCACCAGCCAGCGCCACGAGGCCGATGCGGTGGAGATTCTCTCGGGCGTCTTCGAGGGGCGCAGCACCGGCACGCCGATCGCACTGCTCATCCGCAACACCGATCAGCGCAGCAAAGACTACGCAGCGATCGGCGCGCAGTTTCGTCCGGGCCATGCCGACTACACCTACCAGCACAAGTACGGGCTGCGCGACCCGCGCGGCGGCGGTCGTTCGAGTGCGCGCGAGACGACCATGCGCGTCGCCGCTGCCGTGATCGCCAAGCGCTATCTGGCCGAAAATTTTGGCGTGCGTGTGCAGGCCTGGGTCGACCAGATCGGCCCTTATGTTGCGCAGCGCTTCGACGAAGCGGCGATCGAACAGAACCCGTTTTTCTGGCCGGATGCCGAACAAGTGCCCGTGCTGGAGGCGTACATGGATGGACTGCGTAAATCTGGCGACTCGGTCGGTGCACGGCTCAGTGCGCAGGCAACCGGCGTACCGGTAGGCTGGGGCGAGCCGATCTACGGCAAGCTCGATGCCGACATCGCAAGCGCGCTGATGAGCATTAATGCGGTCAAGGCGGTGGAAATCGGTGATGGCGTCGCCGTGGCCCAGCAACGCGGCAGCGAGCATCGCGACGAGATGACTCGCGACGGATTCTCAAGCAACCACGCTGGCGGCATCCTGGGCGGAATCTCAAGCGGCCAGACCATCGTTGCGCGCATGGCGATCAAGCCGACCAGCAGCGTGCTCGTGCCAGGGCGCAGCACCGATGTGCACGGCAATGAGATCGAGATCGTCACCCGCGGCCGTCACGATCCCTGCGTCGGCCTGCGCGCCGCACCGATCATGGAGGCGATGATCGCGCTGGTGCTGATGGATCATGCGCTAAGGGATCGCGCGCAGTGCGGGCCGGCCTGGCATAGGCGCGCGCTCGACGAGCGATAGCGCTGGCGATGCGCGCGCGGGTTGTTGGTCGTTGGTTCCTGGTGGTCGGAACCGCAGGGTCGCAGCTGACCGAGTGCCAAGAGTCAAGAATCAAGAACCGAGAACCAAGAATCAAAAACCAAGAACCAAAAGGCTAGACATGCGACAAACTGAAGGTCTAAACATCGCCGTCGTCGGCGCCACCGGTGCGGTGGGCACGACGATGCTCGAAGTACTCGCCGAACGTGCGTTTCCGGCAACCAGCGTGGTGGCGCTCGCCAGCGAGAAATCGGCGGGCAAGCGCGTCAAGTTCGGTGAGGAGACGTTGAAGGTTCTGAACCTCGAAACGTACGATTTTTCGAACACACACATTGCGCTGTTTTCGGCCGGCGGCAGCGTGTCGGCGGTGCATGCGCCGCGCGCCGCGGCGGCGGGCGCGGTGGTCATCGATAACACCAGCCATTTCCGTTACGACGACGACATCCCGCTGGTCGTCAGCGAAGTCAATCCGCACGCCATCGCCGACTACAAGACGCGAGGCATCATCGCCAATCCCAATTGTTCGACAATGCAGATGCTGGTGGCGCTGGCCCCGATCCACCGGGCGGTCGGCATCACGAGAATCAATGTGGCCACGTACCAGTCTGTCAGTGGGGCGGGCCAGACAGGCATCGAAGAGCTGGGTCGACAAACCGCGAGCTTGCTCAACTTGCAGCCGATCGCGGCAAAGAAGTTTCCGGTACAGATCGCCTTCAATCTGATCCCGCAGATCGATGTCTTCACCGACAACGGCTACACCAAAGAAGAAATGAAGATGGTCTGGGAAACGCAGAAGATCCTGGAAGACAAGACCATCCGCGTGAACCCGACCGCCGTGCGTGTGCCAGTATTCTATGGACACAGCGAGGCGGTGCACATCGAAACGCGCCAGAAGATGACCGCCGCGCAAGCGCGGGCGCTGCTCGAAGCGGCGCCTGGCGTGGTGGTGGTCGACGAGCACAAAGCCGGTGGTTACCCAACGCCTGTGACGCACGCGGCCGGCAAAGATCCAACCTTCGTTGGCCGAATTCGCGAGGACATCAGCTTCGAGAACGGGCTTGCGCTATGGATCGTCGCCGACAACATTCGTAAAGGTGCGGCCTTGAACGCAGTTCAGATCGCCGAACTCTTGGTAAAACATTATCGCTGATCTATAGTTACGCTAGCCTTATAAGGTTATTTCGAGTTTTGTGTCTTAAGATAGCGGCTCGCTTGGCGTCATCCACGGGTGTCGCGGGCGAGTTGGGGAAGCGCTTCGGGTGACCGCAGCGCTGCAGCATTCCCGCGGCTCGGCGGGTTTGACAACACGAAAGTATGCCCTTGGGGATATCCATGAAAGGACCGCGCAAGACACTACTGGCCACCAGCATCCTCGCGCTGCCATCGTTAGCGCAGGCGCTGGGCCTCGGGGGGATCGACGTCAAGTCGGGCTTGAACGAGCCGCTCGTGGCGGAAATTCAGATCATCCAATCGGGCCCCGGTGAATCCGATGGCATTGCCGTTCAACTGGCGAGCGCCGCCGATTTCGCGCGGGTCGGCATCGATCGCGGGCGCATCGACACGCCATTGACGTTCACGGTTGGCCGCGGCGCCAACGGTCAGCCGGTCATCAAAGTGACCTCGTCGCAGCCGGTTCGCGAACCGTTCCTGAATTTCTTGCTTGAAGTGAATTGGTCCAAGGGCCGCTTGCTTCGCGAATACACAGTGCTGCTCGATCCGCCCGTGAGCGCGCCGGCTGGGGGATCTTCACGAGTGGCACCGGCGGCAGCGCCGGAACCGCAACCGCAAGTTCTGGCGCCGGCGCCAGCGGTTGCGGCCGAGCCGGCCGAACCGACGCCCGCGCCGGAGCCGATGTCGGCACCCGAGCCCGCGGCGGCCGCGCCCGAACCGATGGCGACGGAGCCACCGCCAGCGGCTGAGCCAGCACCCGCGCCTGAACCTTCCCCGGCGCCTGAACCTGCGCCCGAGCCCACTCCAGAACCCGCCGCTGCCCCCGCACCACAAGCCAGCGAGTATGGTCCCGTGGGGCAGGGCGAGACCTTGTGGGAAATCGCCACGGCGACGCGCCCCGAGGGCGTGGCCGATATGAACAAGATGATGGTGGCGCTGCTGCGCGCCAATCCGGATTCGTTCTATCAGCAGAATATCAACGCCGTTAAGCGCGGCGCGATCATGCGCATCCCGAGCGTCGATGAGATCAACGCGATCAGTGTCTCGGAAGCGGCTGAGGCCGTGCGCGGCCAGAACGAGATCTGGCGCGGCTATCAAGCGCCAGCCAGCCGGCCCACCGAGCTTGCCGATGCCGGCGCCAGCGAGAGCCTGCGCACGCCGGCCGAGTCTGCCAGCACCGGCGGAACGCGGCTGGATTTGCTGCCGCCACGCAGCGGCGACGATCAAGGCGCGGGCGATCGCCCCGGCTCCGGCGGCATGGACCGGAGCGGCGAGGAAATCAAGAACCTGCGCGGCGATCTGGCGCGCTCGCAAGAGGACCTGGTCAGCTCACGGCAGGAAGTCAGCGAGTTGCGTTCGCGCGTGGCCGATCTTGAGAAGATCAAGACCGATCAGGACAAGATGCTGGAGCTGCGCAGCGACGAGCTGACAGCGCTGCAGTCGCGCGCGGCGGAGCTGGAAGCCCGGATCCGCGAGCTCGAAGCGGCCCAAAGTGCGGCGCCGGACAAGCCAGCAGATCCGTGGACGGCGCCTGCGGAACCGACGCCTGAGCCCGTTGCCAGCGCCGATCCGGCGCCGGCCGAGCCTGTGCCGGAACCGACTCCTTCAGAACCAACGACGGAGCCCAGCGAGCCCACAGCAGCGACCGACCCCGCCGCTGAACCGGTAAGCGCGGAACCGAGCGAACCGATCGCCACAGAACCGGTAACACCAGCGGCGACAGACCCTGAGCCGGCCGCCGTGCAGCCGGTGACTGAGCCCGAACCGGCACCGGCCGAACCGACGCCGGCACCCGCCCCGACGCCAAGCTTGTGGAGCAATCCGTGGGTATTGGGTGGCATCGGCGCGGCGCTTCTGGCACTGCTTGGCCTGCTGTTTGCGCGCATGCGCAAGAAGCCGGCGGAGCCGGAGCCGATGATCGGCGATGGTGGTGAAGACGAGCCGGCGCAGTTCTTCCCGACAGCCGCTGCCGCGCAGGAAGACTCCGAAGAGGACATGCTGCTCGATCAGGTGGCCATGAATCCGGCCAATCTGGCGCCGCGCATGGCTTTGCTGCGCCTCTATCACGAGCGTGGCGATGCTGCCGAGTTCGAAAGCACTGCGCGCGGCCTGCGCGCCCAGATCGCCAGCGAAGATCAGCCCGAGTGGCGCGAGGCCTCGCGCCTGGCGGCCTCGCTACTGCCGGGCCACGCGCTGTTTCAGACGCTCGATGAAACGCCGGCGTTCGCCGCACCCAGCGAACCGCTCGATCAAGGCTTCGATCTGGATGTGTTCGACGAGAAGCCAGCGGCGCCAGCGCCATCCGCCCCAGCGCCAGCGCCAGCGGTCACCAAGCCTGAGCCCAGCTTCGATTTCGATTTCGATCTCGAAGGCCCGACCCAGGCGATGCCACCGGTGACCGCGCCAGCGCCGGCACCCGCGCCAACGCCGGCACCCGCGGCTGACCTGAGCTTCGATTTCGATCTGGCTGTGCCATCGCCCGCGCCTGCGCCGAAGGCCGATATCTCGCTCGACCTCGATTTCGCCGAGCCGATGAAGTCGCCGGAGCCAGTGCGCGTCGAAGCACCGGTTGTGGAAGCCGTCGACGACGATTTGGGCGACCTTGGCGTGTTCGGCGACGATGCCGTTGCGACCAAGCTCGACCTGGCACGCGCCTACCTGGACATGGGCGATCCCGATGGCGCACGCAGCATGCTTGAAGAGGTCATCTCTGAAGGCAATGCCAGCCAGCAGTCCGAAGCGCGCAAGCTGCTCGATTCGTTGCGCTGATACGGAGCATTGGTGCGGCATCCGACAACGGCGCTTCGGCGCCGTTGTTTGTTTAGGGGCGGGAGACTGCCTGAAGATTGCAATATCGAGATCTCGGATTTGCCCTGGATGTGCTCTAGCCCGCATATTTCATGAGGGAACGCGGAAGATCGCGAAGGGCTTTGCGCCGGAATCGAGGCGCGAGGAGGGTGAGAGCGGGCAAGCTTGCGCCGCATGCGGCGCGCCCGCTCGAACGGGCTGCGGCTGCGCCGCCGCACCGGGCGGAATGGTTGTTCCATTAGGACGACGAGCAACGAAGAGTCCGGCGCAAAGAACGAGCGAGGGCCGTGTTAGCGAGGAAATGGCAGCGAACACTCTGTCAGTACGACCAACTCGATGACTTCCACGCTGTAACAACGAAACTAAGCCATTTCATCGCGACCTCATGAAACATTCGGGCTAGCCTCGAAGCAAACGCATGGGTTCACACGAAGGCACGAAGACCGCAGGAATCTTAGGGGCGCGTTTCATCGCGCCAACTATCAACCGACAACCAAGAACCACCAACCAAAAACCCAAATGAGGCTCTTCAAGAACACTGCCATTGTCGGCGCCATGACGCTGCTGTCGCGCATCCTCGGGTTGGTGCGCGATCTGGTGTTCGCCCGGGTGTTTGGCGTCAGCGGCGCCACTGATGCGTTCTTTGTCGCGTTTCGCATACCGAATTTTCTGCGTCGACTGTTCGCGGAAGGTTCGTTTGCCCTGGCCTTCGTGCCGGTACTGGCTGAGATCAAAGCGAAAAACGACGAAGCCCAATTGCGTGCCTTCGTCGCTAATGTCGGCGGCACGCTCGCAGGCATTTTGCTGCTGGTCACTGGCATCGGTTGCCTGATCTCGCCGGCGCTGGTTGCCGTGTTCGCGCCTGGATTCGTCGATGAGCCAGAGAAGTTCGCCCTGACCAGCGACTTGCTGCGTATCACTTTCCCCTACATCTTGTTGATCTCGCTCGCCGGCTTTGCTGGTGGCATCCTGAATAGCTTCAACCGCTTCGTGCTGCCGGCGGTGTCTCCAGTGCTCCTGAATCTGGCGATGATCGTCGCCGCGCTCTACGGTGCGCCGTACTTTGCAGAACCGATCACCGCGTTGGCGTGGGGTGTCATCGCTGGCGGCGTGCTGCAACTGGCGCTGCAGATTCCGGGTTTGATGCAGTTGAAGCTGCTGCCGAGACCGCGCTGGGGTTGGCGCGATTCGGGCGTGCGTCGGGTATTGACGCTGATGATTCCCACCCTGTTCGGCAGCTCGGTGGCGCAGATCAATTTGTTGATCGACACGCTGATCGCTTCGCTGCTGATGAGCGGCAGCGTGACGTGGCTCTACTACACCGATCGTCTGCTCGAGTTTCCGCTGGGTATCTTCGGCGTCGCGCTCGGCACCGTAATCCTGCCGCACTTGTCGGCCAAACATGCCGAAAAAGATCCCGTCGCATTTTCGCGATCGGTCGACTGGGGCTTGCGCGTAGGCCTGTTCATTTCGATCCCGGCAATGGTGCTCCTGATGGTGCTCGCCGCGCCAATGTTCTGGACCCTGTTCGGATACGGGCGCTTCACCGAGCGCGATGTGCAAATGAGCGCGTTGAGCCTGTCGATGTTGGCACTAGGGCTGCCAGCTTTCATCGCCGTGAAAGTGCTGGCGCCCGCGTTTTATGCGCGCCAGGACACGATGACGCCAGTCAAGGCCGGCATCGCCAGCATGGTGTCGAACATGGTGATGAACGCGATCATCGTTTTCGCCTGGACACGCACCGGACGCGATGGTGCGCATGCGGGACTTGCCCTGTCCAGCGCGCTGGCCGGATACATTAACGCTGGATTGCTGTACTACTGGTTGCGCCAGGGAACCCATTTCGTGCCTGGCGGCGGCTGGTGGCGCTGGTCCCTGGCCCTGAGCGCGGGCGGAGTCACGATGGCCGTCGCAGTTTGGCTGCTGCTCGCGGAGCTGCCGAGCTTCGGTCGCGAGCCGGCGACGATACGCGCCGGGTTGCTGGCACTCGTGATTGCTGCGGGCGGCTCGATTTACCTCGCGATCGCCGCGCTTTGTGGCGTGCGCATTCGCCACCTGCTCGATCGCAGCGCAACCTGAGAGTCGATCACTCGATGGGGCATTCGATCGCCGCCACTTCCTCGCCGCGCGGCATGCCAGGAACCAAAGCCGCGACACGCCGTGGGCTGCCGTCGATGCGCCAGTCGTAGAGCACCGAGAATGCCATCACTCGCGCCACGTACTCGCGCGTTTCCTTGTAGGGAATAGTCTCGATCCACAAGTCCCACGGCGGCCGCGGTTCATCGAGCCAACGTTTGACCGCGCCGATGCCGGCGTTGTACGCGGCCGTGGCGAGAACCGGGTTGCCATCGAGGTCGGCCACGCGCCGCGACAAATAGGTCGATCCCAGACGGATGTTGTGATCGCCATCGTTCAGCGGCTCAACCCGCAGTCCCAGGCTTTTGGCGACCGCCGCTGCGGTTGCCGGCATCAGTTGCATCAGACCGCGCGCGCCCACCGGCGATCGCGCACCGGCGTTCCACGCGCTTTCGGCGCGAATCAAGCCAAACAGCCAAGGCTCAGACAACCCGGTGCGCTGCGCAGCCGCAGCTACCGCTCGTTGGTGCAGAAGCGGAAAGCGAGCCTCGTATTGGCGCAGATCGGACTCGCCGTTGAGCGTGAAAATCGCCCATTCGTGCAATCCTTCGCGACTGGCAATCAAGCCCGCCTCGCGCTTGAGTTCGGGCGTGAACCTGGCCATCTGCCAAAACCACTCGGCCCGCGCCCGCGTCGTATCGCCGAGCGCCAACCATTCGAGCGCACGCTGCACGCCACCGGCGCCGAGCACTTGCAGCGCGCGTTCGGTGTCGAGCAGCGGACTCAATGGACAAATGGCGTACGCAGCGCCGAGTTGATCGGCCGCGAGGAAGCCGTGGAAGTTAGCTTGTTGCGCGGCAAGCGCAAACGATACTTGGGCGCCCGCCTCATCGCCGAGCAACTGTTGAACGCGCCCCTTTGCGTAAGCCCAGCGCGCCTGTCCTGCGAGCGCCGGCGACATGCTGGACAGCGCTTCAAGCGCGGCGCCGTAGTCGGTCCGGCGCAAGGCGTAACGCACCTGCCATTCGCGCAGATTGTCGTCGATCGCAGACGCCGGGACCTGCCGTGCCACCGCCAGCGCGTTGTCGAGGCGCTCAACGAAGGAATAGCGTGCGATTTCGGCGAGCGCCAGTCCTTTGTCGGACTCGTTGAAGCGAAAACGTGCATCGAGACGCAAGTAGCGATCAAAGGCGCCGGCCGCATTAGAGCGCGCGAGGCGCGATACCGCCATCGCCGCAGCGCGCGCGTGCGCCGCGTCGGTGGGCCATTTGCCGAGCGAGTTCAAAGCCACCTGGGGTTCGCTTCGCGCCAGCAATAAGCGCTGCGCGGGCAAGCGTTCGGCCGTTGGAAGGCGCTCGGCCCAAAGTGCTGCCAACGCCACCCGGTCGGCTTTGACTGCCGCATCGAACCGCCTACGGACTTCGGCGGAGGGCAGCGCCGCAGCCGTCAGTGCCGCAGCGCAGACAGGAATACCGCGATCGATGCGTGCAACGACGCGAGCCGGGATGTCCGCCGAGAGCGGCTTTTTCAACGCCACTTGGGCATTGAACGCATGGCAGTCAGCCTCGACGCTCGCCACCGACGCATCGTAGATCGCCAACAAATCAGCATGACGCCTGGCGCGCGCCAGCCCATCGATGGCTTGCGCCCGCAAGCGCTCACCCGGCAACGTGTCGCCATAACGATCCAGGAACGCCACAATGCGCCGAAACGGCTTCTTCAACGGATCGCGGCGCAGGTATTCGTAGTGCAGGTAGGGCGTGAGCGGATACCCGCCGAGCGCGTCCTTGACGGCGACATCGGCGCCCGTCTGCGCCTGCCGCCAGGCCGGCGAGAAGGCTTTGCGCTCCGGCGCCCGATCGGCCGCCGCTGCACAGCTGGCCAACAACATCAGCCACCACAAACTCCGCATCATTGATGACCCATTACGCGCTGGCGCGCCCACAGCCGCAACACTACCCAACGGCGACGCAGTTTCGACGCTTAACGGGCGGCAGATTAGCTTACGATTCATCGACGCTTTGCGCTGCTGGGCAAACGCGCGGCGACGGATGAGCGCCTATGCTGGCGGCAGTTCTTCGTCAGGGCATCGTCCAATGCGTTTTGCCGTTTTGGTGCTGGCCTGCATGCTGACCGCCTGTGCGACACCGGAGAGCGCAGCGCCGGTGCTTACCGAACCGCCTTATGAGGTGATATCCCGCGAACAGCAAGTCAACATCGACGCGAACACCGCGTCGATCCGCATCGACAATCCACATGGCGATGTGCGCGTGCGTGTTGTTGAGGGACTGAAGATGGGCGTGTACGCGACTATCCAGCGCATCGGCGAGGCCCCGCTCGACCCGAGGATCGAGATCGACCGCGACGGTACACAGGCCAGCCTTACCGTGCGCTACCCCAGCGCAGGTCCGGGGCGCGTCGATCTGGCCGTATTCGTGCCTGAGCGACTGGCCATCGATGTGCAAACCAGCAGCGGTTTGGCCCAAGTTCGCCGGGCGAAGCGTGATGTGCGCGTCCGCACCACGAGCGGCAAGATCGAAGTGACCGGCCATGCCGGCTTCAATCTCGTCACCGCCAGTGGCGATATCGTTGTACGCCAAACTACGGGCGCATTCGATGTCGCCATTGCCGAAACCGCCAGCGGCTCAGTGTACGCAACCGTTCCCGCCTTTGCCGACGTCATCCTCGACGTGGCCGCGAACCGCATCGACGTGCAGCAGGGGCTGCCACCGCCTACGTCGCAATCCGGCGCGATGATCCTGTCCGCCAAGTTCGGCCGCGCGCTGCGAACGATCCGAATCCGCGGCCACGAGGCGTATCTGACGCCGGAGATTCAGTTGCCCTGATGCCCGGCGGACCACTCTTCAGCGAATCAAGGATTTCAACGCTCGGATAGCTCGATCGAGGCTCGGAGAAGCACTCTGGGCTTCAGTTGCCGCCAACTTTTGAGAATGTAGTCGCGCAGTGTGAGGTTGTATTCGGCGCTCGGCTTCGCGGGATTCATTGGCGACACGAGCCGATCTCGCACACGCCGATGCCGCGATGTACCGGCCAACGCAAGCAGTGCAGCTTTCGGATCGGGCAGCTGCTCGGGATTCCGTGAAAGGCGAGCCGAACTGACACCAAGAAAAGCTGCGAAGGTATCGGTATCGGCCATGATCCAACACTCTGCTTCGGCAACGGCATATCGCAACGCGAACGACGGCGGTCGAGGAAACGTCAGTTTCTGGTCGAGGATCGACTTCACGCATCGTCCGTCCGAGTCGGCAATGCAGAGGACCGGTCCGAGACCGGCTCGTTTGGCGTAGTTGCCAAGATTGGCTTCAAGCTGCGTTCGGCCACCGGTATTGATGGGTTCACGCGCCAAAGGAACGCCGAGCACATCTTTGACCAAGCGTTCGCCGAGTGCGCAGCACAGCAGGTCCTCGCCGATCAGCACTACGGCCATAGCGTTAGTTGATCGATATCCCGAGGCTTAGTGCGTGGCAGCAATACCTCTGCGACATTCAATCCGTGGCCCAATTCCGCCACTTCGCTTGGGTCAGGACCGCGGACCGTGGTGCCGTCCTTACCAGGTTCAAGAACCAAAACCGATTCGCCATCCGGGATCTCGCGAATCAAGGCCTCGCTGTGTGTGGTGACCAGTACCTGTCGTACCCCCTTTTTTCGGCCCTTGGCGACACTTTCGATGAGCGCGGGAATTCTCGCGATCACCGCCGAGTGCAGCGACAGCTCGGGCTCCTCCATCAACAGCAAGCCCTCGCCCTCCTGCAGCGCCCAGAGCAGCCCGATCAATCGCAAGGTACCGTCGGATAGCTGCGCCTCGCGCTGTTTGGCGCCGTAACCACGCCAGTGCTCGAAACGCACTTCCAAGTGCGGTAAGCCACTGACCTCGTCCTTGACAAAGCTCAGCTCGGACAAGGCTGGTACCGCGGCCTTAAGCGCGCCTTGAATTCGACTCAACCGAGCCGAACGGCTGCGTTCGGTGACCCGAGCGATTCGTTGCAGCAAACCCTGTCCGAACGGATCGTTTTCAACGATCCGTCCGCTGATCTCATCGCCGAATTTCAAAAGCTGCGGAACCAGATGCAGGTACGTCGTGGCAGAGAAAAACGCCGCAAGTTCGCGAAACCTTGCATTGTTCGTCACTTGCTCCAGATGCGTTTGTGTGAGCAACTCGCGATCTTTTTTGTCGGCAGGTAGCGGGCGCGACAGGACAACGCCACTGGCGTTCTCGACGACTTCGCGCGTAACGAATGTGCGCTTCGCTACGCTTCTGAACGCCAATAGATAACGCCAGACCACCGGTCCATCGGGCTCAACGGAGAGCTGCAAATCGATCACAACTTCGGGGTTTGCCCGAGCGTGCAAGCTCCGGACTTTGCCAACGCCACCGCGATCGCGCAAAGCTCGCTGCAGCCCGCCGCCATCGACTTGCGCCACGCTGCGCAAGAAGCGAAAGACATCCAGCAGATTGGATTTGCCGGAAGCATTAGCGCCGATGATGAACGTATGCGCCCGCAGCGCCACATCGACATCTCGAAAGTTGAACCAGTTCGTCAGCTTGAGGCGTTTAACAAACATGAGTTGAATTCAACGCCGAACCACGGGCCTTCAAGTTTGCCAGGAAGTGCGAGGCACCGGGCATCGCCGATATCGACCGGCGATGCCCCGAAACCCCTTAGCCGCGCCACTGGCCCAATGCTGCGAGGCCATTTTCCTTGGCGCGTTGGGCGACGGTCTGTTGCGCGGCGGCGAAGTTGCCGACCATGTCCTTGGCCCACAACTTTAGCGCCGCCGATTGCATCGCCCGGCCGTAGGAGAAGCTGAGCGGCCACGGGTGCGGGCCCATCTGGTTCATCGCGTTCAAGTGCGCCGTAGCCATCTCGTCGCTCTGCCCGCCCGACAGGAACACGATGCCCGGCACTGCTGCCGGCACGGCAGCGCGCAAGCACATCAGCGTTGCCTCGGCGACTTCATCGATATCCGCCTGATCGTCGCACTGCTTGCCGGGCAGCACCATGCTCGCCTTGAGGATGGTGCCTTCGAGGAACACGTTGTGCTCGTACAGCGCCGTGTACAACGAGCGCAGCGTCGCCTCGGTGACGTCGAAACAGGTTTCGATGTCGTGATCGCCATCCATCAGCACCTCCGGTTCCACCATCGGCACCACGCCCGCCTCCTGGCATAGCGCCGCATAGCGCGCCAGCGCGTGGGTATTGGCATCGATGCACGCCGCGCTTGGCATGTCGTCGCCGATGGTGATGACCGCACGCCACTTGGCGAACCGTGCACCCAGGCCCACGTACTCCTTCAAGCGATCGCGCAAACCGTCCAGACCCTCGGTGACCAGCTCACCGGGAAAACCCGCCAGACCGACAGTGCCCAGATCCACCTTGATGCCCGGCAACACGCCAGCGGCATGCATCACGTCCACGAAGCGCTGCCCGGTGCGCGTCGACTGGCGCAGGGTTTCGTCGTACAGGATCGCGCCAGAAATGTGATCGCCCAAGTTCGGCGTGGTCAGCAGCATCTCGCGATACGCGCGGCGCGTGTCCTCGGTGCAATCGATGCCGTACTGATCGAAGCGTTTTTTGATCGTCTTGCTCGACTCGTCGATGGCGATGATGCCCTTGCCCTGGGCGACCATTTGCTGCGCCACTGCCGCCAAATCCTGGATATCCATCGTGCCACTCCGACCGTCAATGAGGGCGCGGAGTATACGTGCGTTATGCTGCGCGATTCCTCGGCTATCACACGGAGTTCCGATGCGGCTCTTGCCCCTGACCCTGGCGCTGCTTGCGCTCGTCGCATGCGAGCAGTCGCCGCCGCCAACTGCGCCAACTGCGGAACCGGCGCCGCAAACGCAGACAGCAGCTGCGGACAGTGAGCCAGTCTCGGTCCCGACACCCAGCACGGCGCCCGACATTCGCATCGAGGACCTGTCGGCGCACATCCAGAATCTGGCGTCGGACGATTTCGCCGGTCGTCAGCCGGGCGGCCCCGGCGAGCGCAAGACCGTGGCGTATCTGACACAAGAGTTCAAGCGCATGGGCCTGGCACCCGGCAATGGCGACTCCTATCTGCAACAGGTGCCGATGGTTGAGATCACCAGCGAACCCACCGGCCCGGTGGCCATCGCAGTCGACGGCGGCGAAGCCATGAGCCTGGAGACCGGCAAGGACATCGTCATCCAGACCCTGCGCGAAGATCCCGAGGTGTCGATCAAGGACAGCCCGCTGGTGTTCGTCGGCTTCGGGGTCAACGCCCCAGAGCTGAACTGGAACGACTACGCCGGTCTGGACGTGAAAGACAAGACGGTGGTGATGCTGGTCAACGATCCCGGTTTTGAGACCGGCGATGCCTCGCTGTTCGGCGGCAAAGCGATGACCTATTACGGCCGCTGGACTTACAAGTACGAAGAAGCGCTGCGCCAAGGCGCGGCGGCCGCGATCATCGTGCACGATACCGCTGGCGCTGCCTATGGCTGGGAAGTGGTGCAGAACAGCTTCGTCGGCGCCGAGTTCGACCTGCCGCACAAAGCGGGCGATCCCAAACCGCTGGCGCTACGCAGTTGGATGACCACGGAAGCCGCCACGGAGCTGTTCAAACGCTCGGGCAAAGACTTCGCGGCCGAGCGCCTCGCAGCGAACCAGCCGGGCTTCACCGGATACGCGCTACCGGCGCGAGTCAGCATGGGCGTCACCAGCCGCGTGCGCCATGCCGAGTCGGCCAACGTCGTGGCGCTGGTCAAAGGCACCGAAACGCCCGACGAGGTGATGATCTTCACCGCGCATTGGGATCATTTCGGCCGCAACTTCCAGGGCAAAGACGATGGCATCTTCAATGGCGCCATCGACAACGCCACCGGCGTTGCAGCGATGCTGGAACTGGCCGAGGCCTTCGCCGCCGACCCGCCGAAACGCTCGCTGATGTTTCTGGCGGTGACGCTGGAGGAGTCCGGATTGCTCGGCTCGCGTTATTACACCGAAAACCCATTGTTGCCGCTCAACAAAACCGTGGCCACGATCAACATGGACGCGATCCAGGTCATTGGCCGGACCCGCGATGTGGTGGTCATCGGCTACGGCAAGTCCAGTCTCGATGAAGTTCTGCGCGACAAAGCCGCCGCGCAGGGCCGCGTCATCATTCCGGAGCCGACACCCGAGAACGGCTTCTACTACCGGTCCGATCACTTCAACTTCGCGCGCGCCGGCGTGCCCTCGCTGTATGCCAAGAACGGCCACGACCACATCGAAAAGGGTGAGGCTTATGGGCGCAAGATCGCCGAGGACTATGTGGCGAAGGACTACCACAAACCGTCGGACGAATTCGATCCGACCTGGGATCTGTCCGGCAACGTCGAAGACGCGCAGTTGAACTTCGAAGTCGCCAGGCAGATCGCCAACGACGGCTCCTGGCCGACATGGGCCGAGGGCAGCGAGTTCAAAGCAGCGCGCGATGCGATGCTCAAATAGCGCCCAGTTGGGTTGCCACGGCAGGCTGTTAACCCGGATATTTCATGAGGGAACGCGGAAGATCGCGAAGGGCTTTGCGCCGGAATCGAGGCGGGAGGAGGAGGAATGGTTGTTCCATTGCGACGACGAGCAACGAAGAGTCCGGCGCAAAGAACGAGCGAGGGCCTCGTTAGCGAGGAAATGGCAGCGGACAGTCTGTCAATTCAACCAATTCGAAGATTTCAGCGCCGTTACAACGAAATCAAGCCATTTCCTCGCGACCTCGTGAAATATCCGGGTTAAACAGCCTGCCTGTGCATCCTCTGAGGGCCCGGCCTGCCGGCTGCTGACCTCGTGGTGGCCGCGATCCGGCGCAACCTCACTCGAAGCCGTCGGCCAACAGCCGTGCATCGAACGACAAG
This sequence comes from Lysobacterales bacterium, assembly GCA_022844135.1. Lineage (GTDB taxonomy): Bacteria > Pseudomonadota > Gammaproteobacteria > Xanthomonadales > SZUA-5 > JALHMH01. The sequence goes on along the minus strand of JALHMG010000009.1, from coordinate 2,603 downwards.
CAGCCGGACACCTCAGATGTGCTGCGCGGCTGGCTGTCGTTGCTGTTACTGGCCAGACGTGTGGCGGTGGCGGCGATCAGGCGCGGCGTGGCGAAGAAATCCGGATCGCCAGCGGCAGCGATAAGGCCGGTGAAGCTGGCGCTGCCGTCGAAACTGGCGCTGCCGTTGCTGATCGTCGCGTAAGTGGCGCCGAGCCAGGTCTGCGGCGAGCCGCTGCCGAAGATGATCGGTAGCGGGCAGTCGATCGCCGCATAGAAGTCGATGCGGTATGTGCCATTGCTGGAGCTCAGGCTGCCGTTGACCACACCCGCTGCCAGACTTGAGGCGCCCTGCCCAATCGCGCTGGCCACGGTCGGCCGGTTCTGGCGAAAGTTGCCCGAACCTGCCGGCACCGGTGCGGAGTTGTTGGTGTTCTGGCTGGCGCCGTCGTCAGACAGATCGATCGGCTGCTCGCCGTTGTCGGTGATCGTGTTGCGCAGCACGGCGATGCGCACCGCATCGCCGGTGATCACCACGCCATCGTCGCCATTGAAGCGAATCTGGTTTTCGTCGACCACCGCATCGGCGGCAGCGTTGTCGAAGCGGATGCCGTCCTCGGCATTCCCGAAGGTGCTGCCGCAGCTCAGCGGCGTACACAGTGCGCTGATGCCGATGCGATTGTTGTTGATCTCGGTTCCGCGCGCGTTGCTGCCGGTGACAAGGATGCCGTGGCGGGTGTTGTTGCTGATCGTGTTGCCCGTGACCGTGGTGAAGCGGCCGGCGATGACGATCCCATCCCGGTTGGCTTCGGTGCTCGTGCTGCCGCCGGGGCCGACGCCGATGTAGTTGTTGACGATGTTGGTATTGCGCGCGCCGCCGCCGATGCGGATCGCCGCGTCGGTGCTGTCGGAGAACACGTTGCGCTCAGCTGGATCGGGCCCGCCGATGTCGACACCCGCTGCGGCGCTGCCGAGCAGTGAGCCCACTTGCACGCCATTGACACTGGGCAGCAGCGTGATCAGGTTCGAGGCCGGCCCGATTTGGCCGCCGAACTGCGAGCCAACGAGGCGATGGCCATTGCCGCCGGTCAGATTGAGTGCGATGAAGCTGAAGCCGCCGAAGCCGATGCCGTCGATGGTGACCGCCACCGTGTCGTCGGTGTCGGTGGCCAGCCCATTGATCACGCTGCCCTGGCCGTTGATCCCGATGCAGCGCACCGCATTGCTGGCTGTGGGCGCGGTGTTGCGCGCCGAGCCAGGCTGGGTGTAGCCATCGATAACCACCGGGCCGGTGATCGTCGGCAGCGGCGTGGCGAGGTTGATGATGCGCGGGCCGCAGGTGCTGCCGATATCGAAGTGGATGCGGTTCAAGTTGGACGAAACGTTGGCGTCCAGGATCGCCTGGCGCAACGATCCCGCGCCGCTGTCGTTGGTATTGGTGACGGTGATGGTGGTTGCGGTGGTGCCCACCGAGGATTCGAAGGCGCCGCGGTCCGGCAGCGTGCCGAACCAGCGCACATTGCCAACGTGATCGCTGCCGGTTTGCGCGAGGCCGATGGGCGTGCCGGTGTTGATGACCGGCGAGGTGTTTTGCAGGCGGTAATTTTGCGCAGCGGCATTGACGAAAAGCGGATTGGCCGTACTACTGCCGACCGGAGCCACCGTCAGCGGTGCCTCAGATACGATCGAGCTAATCACGTTGTTGGACAGAACGAGACTAACTCCGCTGTTGTCGCCCTCGACGCGCAGATCGAAACCATTGTTCCAGAAAATGTTATTGCGAGCGGTGCCCACGCAGTCGCGACACACGATCCCATGCAGGTTGTCGGCGAAGGTATTGCCGTCCAGTCGCAGATTATCGATGGTTGAGTCGAAGAAAATGGAGGCATTGGCGATGCTATTGCCTGAGCGCGTGACCAGGTTATTGCGGAAATTCACCGTGTCGGCGGTGACTTCGGCGAGCCCTACTTGATCGAACCACACGCGTTCGACGTCGGCTTGGACATTGCTGTCGAGGCCGCCCTCCTCGACGACGCGAAGGAAGCGGATGTTGCGAAAGGTCAAGCGATCGACGCCGATGTCCACGATGTTGAGCAGACGGGTCAGCTGCAGGTTACGGCCAGGTGCCGTGATCACCGTCAGCGCTGGATCGGTGCTGCGTGAGCTGCAGTTGCTGTTGTAGCCACCACGGAAGCGGATATTGTTGTCGGGCGTCTCGCAGGCGAGCAGCGGGTCGGAGTCCAGGCAGGTCTGGGTGACATCGTAAGTGCCAGTCACGATTCGGATTTCGACCTCCTCGTCGGCGGCAACCTGCGCCGCCGCATTGAGCTGGGCGACTGTGCTGACGCAGCGGACTTGTTGTGCGGCTGCGGACTGGGTCGCAACCAGCAGCGCAAAGACAATCAGGGAACGCATGACGGGTCTCCAGCACAAGCTTCTGGAGAGGTGAATGCGCCAGGGCAGGAAAAGCGAACAACGTGGGCCGGCCAGAAGCGGGTAGCTGCCGTTTAGCCCGCATATTTCATGAGGGAACGCGGAAGATCGCGAAGGGTGAGAGAGGGCAAGCTTGCATCGCATGCGATGCGCCCTCTCGAACGACTGGCGGCTGCGCCGCCAGGCCGGACC
>JALHMG010000008.1 GCA_022844135.1 Lysobacterales bacterium | reverse complement strand
GCGGGGCCGCGCCGCGTCAGGTTTCCGTTGGCATCGTGCGCGTACGCGATCGGCGGGCCGGTGGGGACGGCTGGCGTCTCGGTCGTCACCTGGTCGCGGGCGTCGAACGTGTATGCCGTCTCGCGGGTGATGGCGCCCGCCACCCGCACTTGCTCGAGCGTGCGGTTGCCGACGGCGTCTAAGTTGTAACTCGTGCGGGTGTCGCCGATCTCGAACGCGGTGAGGCGGTCGCTGTCGTCGAACGTGTAGTTCGTGGTCTCGGTCTCCGCGCCGCTGCGCAGCACTTGCTGGGTGCGGTTGCCGTTGTCGTCGAACTCGTAATCGAGCTCCAGCAGCGGCGTACTGCCGATGCGGTGCGCGATGGTGTCGATGCGTCCGGCGCCATCGTGTGCGTACGCGGCTTGGTAGCTGCCCTGCCCTTCTTTGCGGATGAGTTGGCTGGCGGTGTCGTAGTGGTACGTGGTGGTGCCGATACCGGGCGCGCTGCTTTGTTTGAGGCGATTGAGCGCGTCGTATTGGTAGCTCGTTGTCTCGCCCTGCGCATCGATGAGACTGGTTCGGTTGCCGCCCCGGTCGAACGTGCTGACGAGCACCTGCCCGTGGCCGTTGGCCTCGCGTGTGAGTCGCTCCTGGCGGTCATAGCCGCGCTCAGTCACGTAGTCCGGCGTGGAGTCGTGCCGCGTGATCGTCTCGCGCGTAACCTTGTCGTTGGCGTCGTACGACCACGTCGTGCGCCGCCAGTGGCCAGAAGTGGAGCTGCTTTGCAGCGCAGACTCTGTTCTCCGATTGCGCGCATCGAAGGTGTGGGCGATCACGGTGCCGTCTGGTTTGCGCGCTTCGACCACGTTTCCGGCGCCGTCGTGTGTCCACTGCCAGCGGGCGCCGCCGGGAACGACGCGTGCGGTCAGGCGATTGAGGCTGTCGAATTCCAGCAGCGTGTCGTGTCCACGCGCGTTCTTCTCCAGCGTGCGGTTGCCGGCAAGGTCGTAACGGTACTCGGTGACCTGCGCCTGCGGGTTGGTGACGCTGAGCAACCGTCCGGCGCCATCGAACGCGTAACGCCACTCTTGACCCTCGCTGTTCAGCGGCAGGCGCTTGCTGCGCTGGCGGTCGGCAAGGTCATAGCTAAATCGCGTGACTTCGTTCGCCGGATTGGTTGTCGACGTGAGCCGCCGGCGTACATCGAACGTGTGCGTGGTGATGCGATTGAGCCCGTCTTTGCTCGTAGCGATATCGTTGTCGGCGGTGTAAGTGAATGCCTCAATGACGCCTTCCGGGCGCGTCGTCTGCGTGCGACGATTGGCGGCATCAAAGGTGTGCGTCGTGGCATTGCCGCGCGCATCGGTCTCGCTCGTGAGATTGCCCTGCGCGTCGAATACGCGCGTGAACTTGAGCTCGCCGTCGCGGGTTCGCGTGAGCTGGCGGTTCTCGGCATCAAAGGTGTAGGTCTCGACGATGCCGAGTCGGTCCGTGGTGCTGAGCCGGTTGCCTTCGGCGTCGAACGTGTAACTCTCGGTTCGGTTGCCCGATCCAACGTCCGGCGCGGTGATCGCCGTGCGCCGATTGAGCGCATCAACCGTGTACGCCCAGGTGTGGTTACGTCCATTGGTGTAGCTGATTTGATTGCCGTTCGCGTCATAGGCCCACTGCTCGACATACGACAGCGGCGCGGGCGCGGTCTGCTTGATCTTGCGCCCGACGCTGTCGTATTCGAACGATGTGACCCGATCCCGCCCATCGCGCCGCGTGGCGATCTCGTCGTGGATGGTGTAGGTGTAGGAGGTGCGAGCGACCACCGTTCCGTTGCTGCCGGCAGTGGTCTCCTGCTCGACTCGATCCAGCGTGTCGAACGTGCGATCGATGCGATCGCCGACGCCGTTCTCGCTAAGAGTCTGGCGACTCTTGAGATCGTAGCCGTACTTACCGATCAAGCCCAGCTGATCGCTGGTCTCGACGCGTCGGTTACGCTCGTCATAAACATGGGTGATGACTTGCCCGCCGGGATTGGTTTGGGCCGTTAAGTTGCCGACGGCGTCATAGCCAAAGGTCGTGACTTGCCCGACGGCACTGCGGCGTTCGATCAGACGATTGCGCACGTCGTAACGCATCGTCGTGATGTTGTTTCTGGCATCGGTCTCCGTGAGGAGGTTGCCAACCGCGTCATAACTCTTGGATCGAAGGGCGCCAGTGGCGTCCTGGAAACTCAGCTCGCGACCGACGGCATCGTAGGTCCACTTGCGCAATTGCACGCCTGAGCCACCCGCGTTTGCTCGGGTTTCCTCGACTTTTCGGTCGGCGTCGTCGTACACCGTCGCGGTGGTTTTGCCCAAAGGTTCGGTGCGCAACACCTCACGGCCGCGCCCGTCGCGCACGATGATGGTTCTGGCGCGGCGCGGATCGACAATGGCCAGCACCTCGCCGTTGGCGTTGTACTCGGTATCGGTGGTGAGCCAAGTTGGCGGACCGGATTCGCTGAGAAGCGCGCGCCGCACTTGCGTTGGTTTGTAGAGCGGGTGGGCGTAGGTGGTTTCGGTGGTGCGCGGGCTGTCGCCGTTGGCTTGTGCGACCACTTCGCGGATGACATTGCCCTGAGGGTCGTAGGTCCAGCTGGTCTTGCGGCCCAAGGGCTCGACTTGAGTAATGCGCCGATTCGATGCGTCGTAAGTCGAAAGAGTCTCACTTCCTATCTGATCGCGCGCTTTGGTTTGGTTGCCGTTCGCGTCGTATTCGAAGCGCTCAACCGCCATGCCCTGCGATGCCACAGTTGGCGTACGGCGCTCGATCAGTCGCCCAAGTTTGTCGTGCTTGAAAAACGTCACGCGATTCAACTCGTCGATCTCGTCGCGTTCGTCGAGCGTATCGCGATACACGGTTTGCGTCTTTACCGGCACACCCGCCGATGGAAGCACGGTCTCAATGCGCCGATCCAGCGCGTCATAGGTCATCGTCGTGACGCGCTGCAGTGCGTCGGTCATCGAGGTCTGGCGGCCGCGCTCGTCGTGCGTGTAAGTGGTCCGGAACCCGAGGGGATCCGTGACGATTCGCGGATAGCCGGCGCTGTCGTAGGTGAACGTGGTGATCGCACCGGTGCCATCGGCGCTGCTCGCCAGATCGCCGTTGGCAGCGTACGAACGCGTTTCGGTGATGCCCGCGAGCCTGCGCGAAGTCAGGCTGCCGCGGCTGTTGTATTGGAAATCCGTGCGACGGCCAACGAAGTCGATCTCATACTCCGGACGGTTCTTGATCCACGGCCATGCAGTGAACGATGCCGGTTCACGGAAGCGCGCCTCGCGTTCAATGTTTCCCGACGCGTGTTCGATCCGGCTGCGGATCAGATTACCGTTGCTGTCGTAGGTGCTGATCGTGCGTGTGCCATTTCGGTCTGTCTCCAACGCCGGCTTCAAATGATCCAAGTTCCACTGCGTGGTGCTTGTTCCCGCAGGATCCGTGGTTTCGAGCACAAGACCGTAACGATCCATGTCGAACTCGGTGTCGTTGTTGCGCGGATCGGTGGCGACGGTGGATACAGGGCCTAATCCACGAACGCCGGTGTACTCGAACTCCCAAGTCCCACCGGCCGTTCGCGTGACGGTGCCAACTTGGCGAGTGGGGATGTAGATCGGCGGGGCGCTGATGTCCGATTGAATCGCGGACAAACCAGGGACGTAGGTATAGGTAGATTCGGCGCCGTTGATGTTGTTGCGGACTTTCTGCAGGCGCTGGCCGAAGTGAACGTAGCGATAAACGCCCGACGGGTCTTGATAGAACTGCCCACCGAGATCAACGTACGTAAAAACTTGCGCGAGACGCGCTCCGCCCTCGCCCCGCTCCACTGATCGCAACGCGCCGGTGTTGTCGTAGGTGTAGTCCACGCGCCAGTTCATTGGTCCGACGGCGCGTGTGATCACATCGGCGCTGGTTCGGACCAAGTTGCCAGCGCGAACGGACTGAAAGCTCTGCGTTTGATACTCAAGGACGATGCTCCTGCCGGCACCATCGGTCATTCGCGATACAACGCGACCACTTGGGCGGTTCGTGTACTCGTAGGTCACCCGGTTGCCGTAAGCGTCTTCAACGAAACTCAGGCGCGTACCTTCAAGTTCCTGCTCCGCAAAGTGGTAACGCGAGCCGTCGACGCTGTAGAAGTCAAACGCGAGACCGCGCTGCACCAGCGAGCCGTGGTAGCCACGCTCAGGCGACCAGCGGATGCTGCCATCGCTTTGAGAAGCCGGATTCTGGAACGCATGCCCGTGGCCATCGGCCCCAATCACGTACGCTGCGCCGCATTCGCCGAACTCGATCCGCGATTCCAAGTTGCTGCGCCAGCCGATGCCAAATGAGCCGACTTCATCGCCCCCTTCGGAGCTGTAGGTGCGCCGAAGGCTCATCCCAGGGCCACGACCTGAAATCGCAATGTCGGCATCGGCCAACACCGCGCTTCCGTAGAAGACGTTGACGCCCTGAACCATGCTGTGGCCGACTGACAAGGTGTCCGTCCGCTTCACCGTATGTTCTATTAATCCATCGAATACCTCGGTCTGCCCGTCGGATTCAGCTCTGAATTCGTACTCAAACGATCCGAAGGGGATTCGAGCTGCCTCTAGCGCAAACGAATGAAGGCCCTCTGGTTTTGAAACGTTGTTGAGCGGACGCCACGGAAGTTCGCCTTGCCGGGATCCGCTTTCATCGAGCGCAAAGATCTTGAACGTCACACTCGCATCGCGCTGAAGCACGAACGAAAAACTTCGGCCGAGAGCGCAAGATGTTTGTCTCGCCAGATCTGCCGTTGTTGATATCTCCAGGTTTCTGGGATATCGCCCGAGAACGAGATCAATCGGCGTTACACTTTGGCCCTGCTCACTCACGCCGAATCCAGAAACTAAACCTTGTCCTATGCGGATCGGGGTTTCTTCGCTCACCTGCTCATATCGAGATCCAGGATTAATTGTGGTCCGTACCGACAACTCATCTGCGCTGCTGAAGTCAGACCCCTTTTGAATAACAATGCTTGCGCCCCCAAGAGCCGAGTCAACATCAACCGACTGCAGCACATCGCCGTCGGCCAATATTTCGAAGCGCAGCGGCTGCGCAACGATGGTACTGGGAGCTATTTGATGTTCGATGATGAAATCGTCGACGAGTCGCCCGTATGAGTCCAACTGAATACGAGGTGGTGTTACGACGGGCGAGCCAATTCGTCCAACCTTCACGTCGAACGACACCGAAATCCAATTGCCTTGACTTGGATCCGACGGCAAGAACGGAATCGACATCGTCCCGCTGACCGACGCTAACGTCGGACTTGCCCGCACTCCCCAGGAAGATACGTGCATCGGGATACCCGCAACGGATCGGACTGTGTTCGTTCGGTTTGTAAACGTCCCGTTGTTGATTGTTCCACTCCAAGTGGAAGCGTCCAGGAACCCCGGTGGCGCTGTGACTGTTGGCTGAAAGCTGCAATCATAAAAATCAGCCTGATCGATACCGTCTGATCGGCAAATTGGCTCTGTGGAACCGGGGCTGCTCGGCGCCGTTCGATATACGTAGATTTCTCCGGCATCATCTATTTCTGAACTGGGCCTTATTAACTGCCTCGGATCAGGCAACTTATAACGGGTCTGGTAAAGCGTACAGACCCCCGAATAACCATGATTCGAGCGAAATCGCATTGCTACTAGTCCTTCAACGGACTCTTCGCTGTCTAGCATGTAATCATACAACCACGGACCCGCGAAAACGCCACCATCGATAAGGTAGAAGTGCGAGCCCAAGGGGTATCTTGAGTACTCAGTTATTTCGGTCCGCCCACAGGGATGCCTATAAGAAAGCAAACCAATTTCATTTAATGGCACATCGCTTGCCGCGCAAACTTTCGGCATGTTAGGCAGGTCGCAACATGTCCGAACGCTACCATCGACGGTTGCACAGGGCGCTAACCGATAGCGAGCTCGTATTGGGTGATTCTGAACAGGGTTCCCGAAAGCGTCTTTAGGCGAAGCCACATAACTCGCAGAAACGAACCCATATGCCGGTATCTCAACGCTCCATTGCTCAGTTATTACCGGGCCCCACGGCAATCGCCCTTGATATTCACGGCGAAATCCAGGCCATAAGCGGTCTATCTCGGCCGGTTCACCTGCTTTCGTCCAAGCCCGTGCAGGAATCCCGGTTGTGATAGGTCCTGTGGCGGATGTTGTTCGCAGTTCAATTTTCGATTCGCCTTGCCATTCAGGCACGTGGAGCTCACTGGAAAGAAACAAGCGTCCGAATCCCTCGATTTCCTCAGGAAGAGCCAAGGAACTCCTAACGCGCCCCACGTTATCCGTCGTCCGTGCGCCGCCACCGGACAAAGTGGCACCGCCACTCAGCACAACAAACTGAACTACAACGTTCGGGACTGGCCGGCCTGCACGATCCACGACGTAGGCAATGATCGGACGTGTTGTTGTGCCAGCTTTTCCAATTTGCTGGTCGGTCTGCTGATCGATGGACAGATACGCAGCCGACATTGGGTCGGGATTCGGCGGCGCGGCGTAGGGATCTTGGAGGTATTGCCTGAGCCCGTCTAAAAACCAAAGCTCGGGCGGAACTGCAGTCGCTCCACCCGCATAAGTGCCCGCAATAAACCACCCACCCGCACCCGACTCGGGGTCTTCAGCCCGCCAGACGTTGCCTTGCCATGCTTCGCGCGTGATTTGGGATGCGGGGGTGGTCAGGTGATAGCCGGCGTTCAACTGGGCTTGCAGTTGCGCGCGGATGGTCGGTGGCAGGTTGAGTGGGCCGAGATCGTCGCCGGGTTGTAGCCTGCGAATCTGCGTGCCGGCGGCGTGCGCTAGCGCCAGCGCTTTTTCGGCGGAGATGCTTTCGACTGACCATTGACGTTCGAACACGAGCCGTTCGAGGGCGGAGCCTTCTAGCGCGGAGAGGCGCAGAAAGTCGCGTTCACGGGTGGCGTTTGTGCCGATGGGTTCGCTGGGACGGATGCCGACATCGAGCGCGACGCCTTTCCAATCGAGGGATGTTGGCAGGCCGTCGGTTTCGGTGAGTTGTTGTTGGTTGAGGACCAGCAACGCGGTGGGCAAAGGCGCTATCCGAGAGATGCCGATGGCATTGCCTAGTGCCTGATCGCTCTGGTTCCAGCGCGTGATGTAGTGCGCGCCTAAGTTCCACATCAAGCGCGCGGCGGCGTATTCGCTGTCGCCGGGTTGCTGCACTTCGGGTTCGGGTTGCGGGGTTACGGTGCCATGGTGTGCGATGACGAGTGCGGCGTAGCCGCCGGCTTTGAGGTTCTGGTTGTATCGACGCTCGCCAGCGGGACTGCTGAGTGTGAGTTCGACGTTGAGCTGCGTGCCGGGCGTGAACGTGGCTTCGCTGTAGCGCACAGGCTCCCCGTTGCGCGCGAGCTTGAATCGGGTTTGCACCAGGAACGGCGGGGTTTGCCCGAGGCCACCGTAGCCGTTGGCGATCAGTGTGTCGTCTTCGGTGGCGGGCGCGAATCCGAGCGTCAAGCGCTGGCCGACCCACTCGTAGGCGCGGCGATTGAGGGACATCACGGTGTCCGTATCACGCTTGATGTTGAGCGTGACGCGCTGGAAGGCGATGTCTGGCAGGTGCGCGGTTTCACTGATGGCTTGGGCGTTCTGGCCCACCAGAGTCAGCGGCAGCACGTTGAGCTTGGGTGCTGCCCGCTGGTGCAATGCCGCGACATCTTCCAGGCGCTGCGCGGGCGCAAGTGCAGAAAGCCGTGTTTCCAGTTCGCTGCGCAGGTGCTCCCACGGCGAGACCGCGCCGGTGGGGCGCGTGAGCCATGAATCGATAAAGTTCGCAGCAGTGACACTCGCCAGTTCAAAAACGTTGCCGGCCGCACGCCACCGGTAGGGTTTGAGCGCGGTCGATAACGGCACCCAGGTTTTGCCGCCGTCGCTAACACTGGTGCCTCGGTAGTTGTCGATCGGCACATGGGCGCTGACCCAGGTGTGTTCGATGCGATACGCACCGATAGAACCGCCGACAGTCAGCGGCTCATGAGCGATGCCGGCGGCGGTGAGCGCGGCTCCGATGCGCGTCACGGGCACAGCGAGTTGCTTACTCAGCAAATCGACTGGCACATCGATCACGCCACGGACAATGCGCGCGGGCGCTGAGCTGGCGCGCAGCAGGGCTGCTAGCAAGAGTGCCTGATCGACGTCGTTGCCGCGTCCGCTACGCAGCGTGCCGGTGGCGCCACGCACGCTGCCGGCGTACCAGTCGGTCTCGATGTCGCTGCGGACGAAGTCGTAGATGCGGTGGTACTCGTTGCCGAGCTCGGCAGCTTTGTCGAGGATGACTTTGTCGATCTCGGCGCCAGGGTGGCTGGCGACATCGGCCGCCTCGGGCATCACCTCGCTGGCAGAGTTTTCGTAGCTGGGTGTGATGAAGGGTCCGGTTGGAACGGGCAGCGGTGCGAAGCGCGGGCGCGATACCGGCAGCTCGAGGCCGTAGGTATCGACGACAGTTGCGTTGGCTGTTCGAACCGGCCATTGCGCGAGGGCCGCCGATAATGCTGCGGCGTTGTCTTTGGTAACTTGCGCCAGGTTTGCACGAATCGTTTTTAGTGCTTTCGAGCGTTTGGCGAACGCTTGCTGCAGGGTCGATTGCGCCTGCGTTAGGCGATTGAGCGATTGATCACCAAAGCGAAGCCAGGGACGATTGGCCTCTCCGCGTTTTTCGATCCACAGTGCGAAGCGGTCGAGCACCAGCATCTGTTCGGCTTCGATCCGTTGGATGCTGTTGATCAGCGCACCGCTGGCGATAGTGGCGTCACTGGGTGCGGAGCGCTTGAGCGCTACGACGGCGCGTTCGGCACTGGCGAGTGCGTCTTCGAGTCCGGCGAAGCGCGAAAGAGTTTCTGGTATCAGGGCTTTGTCGGTGCGCAGTTCTGCCGACGCCATCGCTTCGCCGCTGGCGTCGGCGCCAGTGAGCAGGTTGTTGAGCCAGGGTTCGGACAAGGCTTCGATGGCGGCGCGGCGTTTTTCCTCGCGCTCGGCGAGCGCCTTCTGTGCAGCGCGGTGGGCGTTGCGTCTTGCTTCCAGCGCTTCGGCCTGGGCTTTGGCGTGATCGACGGAGGCGGGGCGGCCGTCGGAGGCGGCGATGGAGCCGGGTTGCGCGGCGGCACGTTGTGTGGAGGCGGCGACGGTTTGTGCCGCGACAGCTTTTGCGCCGACGGGTTGTACTGCCACGAGTTTTGCGGTGCCGGGTTCTGCGGCGGCAGGTAGCTCGATTGCAACAAGTGCCAGCGTCAGCAGGACGGCGAGCGCTTTTGTGGCTCGGCTTGCATGTTTGGATGCGATTGGATTGGTGTGGGGCATTGCCTTCATGTCCGAGCGAATCCGTGAAGCTCTCAAGCGACACCTTTGTTTCGCCCCTTCAGGGCTCATCTTGTTTGTGTGGTCTGACCCAGGGCTTCGCCCTGGGCTATTTCCTTGCGCCCCTTTGGGGCTTCGCTTTGGCGCGATTTCAGCTGGGTGGATGACGTGAGCAGTTGGGAAAGGCCAAAAGCGTCGCGCCATGGCGGGACCCGGGACAGCGGCGGGCCTGCGCTCATCAACGGACTTGGAATTTGCTGGGATCAGCCAAAAGCGTGGGGCCATAACGCGACTGACGAAGGCTGAGAATTGGCTTACTCCCTTCATCACGATTGCTCCGATACTCTCAAGCGCACCAGGCGCGCTGAGAACAACATCAACAAGATCAGCAGCACTGCCGCCAGCGGACTCATGAGCGGCACTGGGATGTTGACTGCGCGCACACCGACCAGACGCAGAGTGATCACTTCGCTGGTGGCACCTGCGGTGTTGCGGGCCTGCAGATCGAAGTTGTGCTCGCCGTCCGGCAGATTGACGCCGGGCATGCGGAAGGTGCCGCTGGCGTCGGCGTTGGCTTGCTGCTGATCGGTACTGCCGCGACGGCGTACGGTGACTTGTGCAAGCGCTTCGGTGCTGCCGACGATTTCGAACAAACCCGGCGGCAACGTTGCGCCGTTCGTGGGCCGCGTGATGCTGAGCGGCAGGATGGCGCGCGCGGTGAACGGCACGGGGCCGGCGCTGGCGACGTTGCCAGCAGCGTCGGTGGCGCGTGCCGTCAGCTCGTGCGGGCCGGCGGTCAATCGCGGCAGCGGCAGGGTGTAGAGATCGCCGGTGCCGCGCACGGTTGCCGTCCAATCGCCAGTATCGATGCGGATTTCCACGGCGGCGAGATCGCTGTGGACGTCGCTCGCGCGCACTTGCAGCGCATCCCCGAGCGATAGCGATTGGCCTGAGGTCGGCACCACAATGGCGATGGACGGCGGCGTGCGATCGAGCACGTCGACGGAGGCGCGATCAAGTACCTCAACCGTTGAGCCAACCAGTCGCTCCAGAATGATGTCGATGCGGCCGGCACGCCAGGCGGTGGTCGGCCACGACAAACTGTAGCGCGTGAAGTCATTCGCAGCGAGATTGACGGTGCGACTGTCGACGGCGAGTTCCGAGGTTCCGCGCAAGGCGCGCAGGCGCAGAACCAAGCCGTTAATCGGCGCACTTTGCAGGTTCTGCACCTGGATGTTGACTGGCAGATCCGCAGTCACGATCAGCGACGCAGGAACGTCGATATCGCCGACCAGATCGCGCGCACCGCCCGATTCGCGCAGCACATTGACGACGCTGCTGCGAGCTGTGTTGCCGGCGGCGTCGCGAGCTTCGGCCTGTATCGGGTTGTCACCCACGAGCAACGGCACGCTGAGCGGTCCGAAGGTGGTCGATGTGGGCCGAGGCGCGGATTGCGAATATCCAGGCGCGAGCACGCTGACCGAGGCGCCGGCTTCCATCGTGCCAAGCACTTCGATACGCGCGCGCTTGGTACGCGTGCCCGGCGGCGGATAGCCGATGGCCACCGCTGGCGGTGTGGTGTCGATGGCAAAACTCGCCTTCGCGGTGCTGGCGTTGCCGGCCGCGTCTGTCGCCAGTACTTCGAGCGCATAACTTCCTTCTGCGCTGATCGCGGTGCCGATCTGGAACAGCTGGCCGTTGAGACGTGCGGTCAAGGTGATTGGGGAGGCGTCCTGGACTTGCGCTTGTGGGGTGACCGCCGTGTTGACGACGCTACTGGGGATACCACTCAGCGTAATTGCTGGCGCGGTGCGGTCGACACGAATAGCAAGCGGCGCGGTCGTGCGTTGATTACCGGCGGCGTCGACAGCGCGGACCCGCAGCTCGACCAGTCCTTCGGTCGTGGTTGGCAAGCTGCCTGCGAACTCGCCCGGTGCGCCAGCGACGGGGGCAAGCGCTAGAGCGAAGCCGTTGTCGAGTCTGGCCTCAACCAACGCGATGGCCGACAGCGCGTCGGTGGCTCGCACCCGAACTGAAACCGCCGTGCTGTGATACGACTGCGCAGCGGGCGTGAGGATAGTGGCGTCTGGCGGCGCCTGATCGCTGATGGCGAACAGGCGTTCGGCCACTGGCAGCCACGCTTGCGCGCCGGCGCTGTCGGTGAAGAAGCCTTCGAGCACGACACGTTGGTTGCCGAGCGGTTGGCCGGCAAGATTGAGCGTTTCAGCGCGCGTGAGTTCGCCACCCGCGGGCAAGGTGACATCGAAACCGACACGCGTCCAATGTGCGCTTGAGCCTTGTGCGTAGACGCTAAAGCGCATCGGGATCGCGCGCGCCTGGCCAGGGTTCGGATTGCGCACCAGCAGCGTCAAGGTAGTGCTGCCGCCGTGCGCTGCGGGATCGGGCGCAACGGTTGCTTCGCCAGTCAAGGTGATGCCGGCGTTCGGTCGATACTCGACGCTAAGCGCGGTCTCCGGCCCGACGTTCCCGGCCTCGTCGGTGGCGCGCGCGCGCAGTACATTGCTGCCGGGCACCAGCGGCACATCGGGGATCGCAAACGTACCATCGGCACCGACGACAGTCTTGGTGAAGTAACTCCCCACGTCGAGGCGCAACGACGACAGCGCTTCGGTGGAGCCGATCACCGCGATGCGATCGGAGAGCACGATGGCGTTTGCAACCGGTTGCGAGATCACGACCGCTGGCGGATCGCGATCGATGCGGAAGCTGATGTCGCGCTGCGCGATGTTGCCGGCCTGGTCGGTCGCCGAGACCTCCAGTCGATAGTTCCCGCTGGCGTTGATCGTGGTGCCGCTGACGAACGCCGAGCCGTTCAAGCGCACGGTACTGGTGCCAGGATGCGGATCGGTGATGGCGATTGTTGGCGTCAGCGGGTCACGACTGAGCTGGCCATTCGCAACACCACCGATAACGATGGTCGGCGCAGTCTCGTCGGTGACAAAAGCCATCGGCGGCGAAGTGCGTTCGTTGCCGACGCTATCGCGCGCACGCACTCGAACTTGATGAGCGCCTTCGATCAGTGTCTGCGCTGTGCTCTCGTACAGGCCCGCCGTCGCCGTCTCGACCATCGCGATATCCGGTCCGCCATCGATACTGGCGACGACCAGCGCAACCGTTGAACGCGCGTCGCTCACGTTGGCGCGAACCTGCAGCGGCGAGCGCAGCACCGCGCCCGCGACTGGCGCGGCGATGGCGATATTGGGCGCGGTCAGGTCGACGAGGTTCGCGGTACCCGTGGCGAGGTTGACGAAGCCGGCAGCGCTGTCCGCGTCGAGTGCAAAGCTCAAGGGTGCGAGCGGATAGGCGCCGGTGGGATAGTTCACTGCCTCGTTGAAGGCGCCGCCGACGGCAAAATCGACGCTGCGCGTGAGGGTTGCGAGCACCGTGCCGCTGGCGTTGCGCACCTGCATGCGTAACACCTGACCCGAGCGCGGCGCGTTCCCGGTGTAGTTGACCGTATACGTAGCGACAATTGCCGTTCCCGGCTCCGCCGTACTCGGTGCGACTTGCACCGCGCCCTGCAGCACACTGGTCGGATCGTCAATGCGATTGACGGTAATCGAGACCGGCGCGCTTTGGTTGCCGGCGAGATCGGTCGCGCGCGCTGAGAGCGTGTTGGCACCCGGCACGAGCGGCACCGACGCAAACGGTGCCTGACCTTGGGCGTTGGCTGAGGCATTGCCAACGTACGCACCGACGCTGAGCCGCACGGCTGCGTTTGCCTCAGAGGCGATGACCACGTCGACGGTTTCCCCGTTGACGTTGGCGTTGTTCGCCGGGCTGGCAAAGGCCACTGTCGGCGCGATGCGATCGATCGTGAAGCGCACGCGAACCTCGGTGCGATTGCCGGCACGGTCGACGGCGGTGGCAACCAAGACATGTGGCCCGTCGCTGGACACGGTCGTGCCGGAGGCGAACGGTGCACCGTCGAGCGTGATTTGCTGGGTGTCCAGATTCAAATCGTTGATCGACACAACCGGTGTCACCGGCACGTTGAGCAAGGCGCCATCGACGACGCCCGTCACCACGATAGTCGGCGGCGTGCGATCGACGATGAACTGCGTTGCGGCGCTTTCGACCTCGTTGCCCCAGCGATCGGCGGCACGGAATTGGACCTGGTGCGGGCCTTCGACCAAATCGGCCACAGTACGCCCGTAACGCGCCGCGCCTTGCGCGCCAAGCGGCAGCCATTCGCCCTGATCGATGCGCGCCTCGACACGCTGCACGGTGGAATGCGCATCGAGCGCTTGTGCGAGCAGCGGCGTGGGCGATGGTGCGAATGCGCCGGGAGCCAGCGGCGTCAACACCGGCGCGATGCCATCGACAACCTGCACGCTGCGCAGCGCCAGCATGCGCCACTCCGCATTGGCGCCGGAGAGACGCGCCTCCAGTGTGGCGACCAGATTCTCGATGCCGAGCGCGCTGGCAGGAATCGCCAGCGAACCGCTCTGCATCGACTGCGCGCCGATGGCGATCACCGGCGTGGCTTGCGCGATCACGCTCAGATCTGTTGCGCGGCGCAAGCGTACGCGCACGCTGACATCGCTCTGCGCGCTCGTGGCTGGGTTGCTGATCGTGTATTGCAGTGTTGCATCGTTGCCCACCACCATCGGCGCTGGAACCGAGGCAATCGTTCCAGTGAGTGCGTCGCTCGCGCCAGATGCGATCAGACTGAGCCCCGCTTGCGCCGACCAGCTATCGGTGCCGGCCAGCAGCTCTACGGTGGCGACGTAGTTTCCGGCGTCTAGACCCGCAGTCGGCACGCGCACCGTTTGCTGCAGCTCGAATCCAGGCTGCAAGGTACCGAGCGTGCGCGTGGTCGTGAACACCGGCTGCGGCGCCACGCCGCTGACGCGAAGCCGCAACTGCGCACCCGGCACCAGCACGTTGCCGCTGCGATAGCGAACGCGAATTGCCAGATCAGCCAATTGGCCGATGGCGACCGGGCTCGTCGGTGGTGTCAGCGACAACTCGAATTGCCGGTCGGCCAGTATCGTGATCGGATTGATGACCTCACCGATGGGTGTTCCGCTGGGCGTGTTTAAGCGCGCACGAACACGGTAGGTGCCAGCTAACAAGCTGCTGGTGTCGTACTGAAATGCGCGCAACCAGAACGTGCCGGCCGTCAGCGCGTTGATCGCTTCGTCGGCTATCACGGCGATTTGCTCGCCCGCCATTTCTTCCAATGTCAATCGCAGACGCGCGTTGAGATCGCTGTTGCCTGCGCGCACGTCGACGCGGCCCGCCAATTGGCCCGCGGGCGGCAGCTCGGTTTGCGCAAGCGACAGACTCAGTTGGGGTGCCGAGCTGGCCGCGAGCCATAGATCGCGATTCGCACGGTTGTTCTCCTCGGACAACTCGACGATGGCATTGTCGGGATCGACGCTGGCAACCACGGTGTAGTTGCCTGCCTCAGATTGTGCAGCTAGCGGAACCGAAACCAGCGACACGCCGCCCGGTGCAACGGCCGGCACCGTCGCCGTCGCGATTACGGGAGGATCGGCTGCGCGCTGCAGGCTCAAGCGCAGGGTCGTTGTCGGCGTAGCGAGCGTGCCAAGATTACGAACCAAGGCGCGGGCCACGAAGGGCTGTCCAATCGCCGGCACCGTCGGGTCGAAAGCGATCGACGCGCTGTCGATTGCGAGATCGGGTCCGGCTGCACTGGTACGCGCGATCAGAATCGATGCCGCAGGCAGACTGCGATTCCCAGATTCGTCCAGCGCCATTGCGCTGTAGCGACGCGAACCCACCGCCAGTGGTTGCGATCGCAAGCAACCGTAGCCGGGTGGATCCAACAGCTTCGTTGATCCGGCGCTACTGCGCGTATCGAGCCAGGCCCGGCCGCTGCGCGAAATTTGCGCCGAGCTGGTTTCTCCAGCCTGCGTTGTCGCGAGCGGGGCTGAGTTGCTGGCGGTCGAGTACAAATACACATCGTTCGCCAGCACGACGAGCACGCGTTCGTTAGCGATGCGCCGCACCGCGAGCACCGGCTCATTGAAGCTCGCGAATAGCGTTGCGCTGGTCGCAGCGGGATCGCGCTGCCAAACCTCATCGACGTTGTTGTTGCGCCGCACGTACCACGCCTGATCGCCGTTGGCGGTCAGCGTTGGCGCCGCGCCGTCGGCGTTCGCATGAAGCAGTTGCACGGAGGCCGGGCTGCGTGTGATCAGGTGCAGCGACGTGCCGACGCGCGCAATCGCGCGAGCACCGAGCGCATCGACCTCCAGCGTGTCGATACCATCGACATTGAGCGCGATCGGTGTGCGTTGCGCGGTGTCGAGACTGTACCAATACAGGCTCGCGGTGTCGCCAGCCGCTAATCGTCCGTGCAGTAAGAGCCAGCGGCCATTGGTCGACGCACGTGCATCGATGACCTCCGCCAGGCCGGTCGACACCGGCTCACTGGCGCCCTGCCGCGCATAGCGACGCAAGCTGCTGTCGGCACCAACGCCGAAGTAGCCGTCGCGCGCATCGAAGGTAACGACGCGAACGCCGCTCGCCACGGCCGACAATCCGAGCACGTCGAGTTCGACCAGGCCCTGGCTGGCGCTGTTCCACCAGCCATAGCCGCCGTTGTCCGAGAGTACTGGTGTGGACTCATAGGCCGGCTGCAACGAGCGCGAGCGGAAATCGCTTAAGGTTGAACGTTCGGCGAACGCCGTTTCGTCGCGCGTCCACTCGTGGCGGGACGCGGGACCGATCGCGCAGAGATCCACCGCCGTCGCGGCGGTTTCCAGCTCGACACCGGGCAGTATCGGGTAGCTCACTTGCGGCGCAGCCGGCGGATCGGCGTCGCGCGGCGTGCCGGACACCGGCGCGCTCGGCGCACTGACGTTGCCGGCTGCATCGATAGCGGCGACCGTGTAGAACTGCTGCACGCCATTGGCCAGCGGCTGATCCAGATAGCTGGGGTTGGTCGGCTCGGCGATGACGCTGTAGTTGCCATTTGCCGCAGCGGCGCGACGCAGTCGATAACGCACCGGCGCCGAGCCGGCGCCCGGTTGCCAGTCGATCTGCAATCGACCACCGGCGCTGGGGGCCGTCACCATCACAGCTTGCGGAACACCGGGCAACAGCGCATTGATGCTCAAGACGACTTCGTTCGACGGCTCGCTGTCGTTCCCCGCGCCATCGACAGCGATCACGCGATAACGATATTGACCGTTCGGCAGCGGGCCGTCGTCATACGTGCGCTGCTGTGCCGCAGGCCGTGTCGTCAGCGTGGCGCTGTCGCGCTGCAATCGATACGCCGCAACATCCGGTGCTGTCGGCGCCGTCCACGACAAGGTGGCGATACTGCCGAGCACACTCCCGCTCAACACGGGCGCATCGGGTGGATCGACATCGCCCACCGCCACCTGAAGCTCGGGCGATGCAGCGCCTTCAAGTCCCAGTGTCGAAATCGCGCGCACACGATAACGATGACGGCCCCCCGCTGGCGTGTCCAGGTAGCTCGTCGTCGCGATCAGTGGGAGCGCCTTGACCCGCACCTCAGCGATAGCCAGTGGCTGCACAGCCGTCCACGGAACGCGACGGGGAACGATGCGCACGCGCGTTGTGCGATAACCTTCCTCTAGTGTGATTGCCGCATTCGCAGTGTCCGTGGCTCCAGTCGCGAGGCGCACGAACTGGTGGCCGCTCCATGCCATGACATCGAACTCGGACGCCCGCGATCCGACCGTGCCAAAATCGATCTCGATCTGGCTGAGCCAGAACGGTTCGACGGCCTCAAGTTCGAGATAACTGCCGCGCACTTCGGAGCCCAGGATGGGCGCCGACCAGACGGTGTCTATGTCGCCGTCAATCACCGCGTTGGGATCCCCGAGATTCGGCTCGGCGGTGACCGACAGCCCTGGCACAACAACAGCGGCTGGCTGCGGCGAGTCGCTGCGGGTCAGGCGGTAAGCTAGCGGCGCTGGCGCGTTTGCCGTCCAGTTCAACTGCACGTTGGTCGCGTTGACGATCGCCGCCAATCCAGTTGGCGCGGCTGGCCGGTCGCCACGATCGAACCGCAACGTCGCAACTGTGCTGTGATCGTCGGCGCCGTTGACGACAAACACGCTGATCGCAGTTGCGCCTTGCGCCAGACTGGCGACGGGCAATTCGAAGCGCCCGATTTCGCTGGTGGTTTGCAGCGGCAACTGGCGCGTGCCGGCACTGTCCTGCACGCTGGCGCGCACCTCGCCGGGCTCGCCGGAACTGCCTTCGACAACGAGTTCGGTCAGCGACGTTGGCGTGCGCGGCGAAAGCAAATCGACCGAAAACACCTCTGCCCCATCGCTGACCGACGGCGGCGCCTCGTTGCCGCTGGCGTCGCGCGATACGATCTCGTAGGTCCAGCGGCCGAGTTCCGCATCCGTGTGCACCGCTGTGGTTGCTGTCGTCACTGGCGGATTGAATGCCGCGCCGTTCGGGCCACGACCACGCACTTGATATCCCGCCAGATCGCTCGCGGTCACTGCAGTCCAGGACAATTCGACTGAGCTGCCTCGTGCGCGGGCCAGCAGGCCTGTGACGCGCGGCGGCGGCGTTTCATCGACATGGACCAAGGTGCGCACGGCGGAGGTTGTCGACGCATTGCCGACGTCGCGCGCAATGGCGCGAACCTGGTAGTTGCCGAGCGCAGTGGCGTCGAGTTGTACCGCAAACGGCCGTGAGGTTAGCGGTGCGCCCAGTGGCGCGAAGGCACCAGCGCCAGGCGCGCGAACTTCGAATCTCACCTCGGCCAGGTCCTGGTCGGCACTGACCGCCAGCACGTCGATCGCGCGCTCGAAACTTGCACCTTCGGACGGCGATTCGATGACGATATCCGGCGGTCCTTGATCGATAGTCAGGCTTTGCGGCGCCGACAGTGGCGACACGTTCCCGGCCGTATCGATGGCAGCGATGCGCCAACGGCGCAGCCCATCGCCAACGCCGCGGTCGAGGAACTGGGTATCGGCGATGCGAAACGGGCGCAAGTCCTCGGGCAATGCGCTGGGTCCATTGACCAGCGCCGCATCGCGGTACAACAAGTAGCCCAGCAGATCGGGCTCGGTGTTGGCGTTCCATTGCGCGCGGACATCCGGGCCGATCGCGGCAACCGCCAGGCCCGTGGGCGTCGCTGGCGCTTGATTGTCCACCGACACATCGACCTGCACGCTGGCCTGATTGGCGCGTGTGTCTTGCGCCGACAACACCAATCGAACGGCGGCGCCTTCGGCCAGCGTCGATGTATCCAGTGTGCCCAACTGACCGCTCACCGGCTGCTGACCGCTGGCGAGCGTTTGCACGGCACTGGCGATGTCAGCGCGCAGCGCGTAGCTCGCGAAATCATCGGCGGCGTCGGCGAAACCAAACACGCGTAACAGACCGCGAACGCGCGCAGCCGCATTTGGCGCACTGATGCCGACGGTCGGCGGGGTGCGATCGATGACGACGTCGACCGGCACCGACCACGGGCCAGCGTTGCCCGCCAAGTCGACTGCGCGCACGCGATAGCGCGGGCGTCCTTCGGGCACGTTGAGATCGAGGTACTCGGTGGTTGCCGTCGTACCGATCGCCACTTGCCAACGATCCAGCTCGTACCGCGCAATATCGTTCGCCGCGGGCGCTGTCCAGTTCAAGCGCACATCGCGATTCTGCAACACCACCGCCGCCAGACCGGTGGGCGCGCCGGGCGCCTCGCTATCGACGCGAATTGCACGCTCCACGCTCGCGCTCAAGCCGGCGCGATCGGTCGCCGTCAGTCGCAACCGCAACGGACCTTGGCGCTGCTGCACATCGAGCGCCCCGAGCAACCCGGTAACCACCGCATTGCCGATCGCCAGATCGACCCAGTCGTTCGGCTGCGCTGCGGTCGCGACGGCAATCCGATAATCGAGCAAGTGCGCATCGGCAACCTGCCCCATCACATCGAAGCGCTGTCCGAGCAAACGGTCTGCCGTCGGCTGATCGATGCGCACCGTTGGCGGCGTGCCGTCGATGTCAATATCGACCGATTGTGTGGTGCTGTTGCCGGCCCCATCCGTGGCGACCAGTCGCAATTGATAGGGTCCGTCAGGCTGACTCACCGTCCAGGCAAAGATCTGCGCTTCCGTGGGAATCGTGTTCTGCCCTTGCCCGAGAACGGTGGTCGACGCACCAACCAACTCCAACCGCCAGTTCGCAAGATCCACATCGTCGATCACGCCGCGGACACTGGTGGCAGCGCGCGGCAGCACCGCATCATTCACCGGCGCCATCAACGACGCCGACGGCGCCGTGCGATCCAGGCGGAAGCCCCGTGTCAGCGTGGCTCGATTGCCGGCCACGTCGACGGCTTCGAGGTCGATGCGATACAAGCCTTCGTTGAGATCGTCGCTGTTGCGGAGAAGGTGGCTGCCGACGGTGTTCTCCGTGCGCTCTACAATCAGCGTAGACGCCGGCATCGCCAACAGTCGAGCGACAGCCGTTGCGAGTTCGACTTCCGCAACTTGCCACTCGATGAAGCCTTGTCGCATGTGCGCTGCGGAGGGTGAGACGAGTGCAAGCGTTGGAGGAGTTACATCGATCCGCGTGTCCAGCACCGCGCTCTCGGAGCCAAAACTCTGAGCCGGATCTGTCGCAACTACCTCCACCCGATAGCCCGCCTCTGGCAGCACTGAGCCAGCCGTATCTTTGCCGTCCCATGCGGTCATCACGGGTCCAGCGGCCGCTGATTGTGAGTTTGCCAAGGTGCGGAGTACGGTGCCGTTGGTTGCGAGCACTCGAACTGTCAGGCTCGACTCGCGAGCAAGAACGACTTCGATGGGCAAAACGTCGCCGCGCTGATCCTGATTTGGCGAGAACGCGACAGGCGCAGCGGCTCGATCAATCAGACGATTGCGCGGCGCGAGCACAACTGGGACCAAGACCTCACTGCGATTTCCTAAGCGATCCACGGCGGAGACGCGAATAACCGCAGGTCCTTCGCTTGAACCGCGCGCGAATGAGCCTAGGCTGGCACTGTTGACTTCGTTGGTCCCTGAAGCAACCTCGGTCCAAGCGGTTGGCGCGGCGCCAACGCCGAACTCCACCTGCCAACGCGTCAGGCGCACGTCGCGAATGCTGCCAGCCAGTGCAACGACTGGTGAAGTCAACGTCGCGTTCGCACTGGGGCTCGATACCGTAATTGCTGGCGGTGTGTTGTCGAGCAAAACTACGGTATCGGCGCGGTCAGCAAATTGGCACGAATCGCCAGCCGTCAACCTCATGGTGTAGTAGCCATCGGGAGGCACCGAGCCACCCACGCGACCGTCCCAGACCAGGGTCACATCGGCATTGGTCGACACAGACGGCAAGAGCTCGCGGAGTGTCGACTCGTTAGCGATGAACTGGCCACCAACTAAACTGGTGGCATGCAAGGTCCCACGAACCGTGAGCAGTTCGCGCGGTCGCCGATAAGCACGAGCGACACGGTAGGCTTGATCGCCAACAGCTGATACACCGACGATGCGGTTGGTGCTATCGAGGATTCGGTCAGGCTCCTGCCAGTCGATCCATGCCACCTTACTATCGACGACGATGGATTCCGTTGCGCAAACCAGCGCGCCCGACCAATCAGTGCTTGCAAGCCGTAACGAGACCAGCCCATCGGGAAGAAACTGATTGTCCGCACCCCATGCCCAAAGCACTCCGGCGCGATCGGGGCTGACCAAGCTGCCTGGCGCTACGAACTGCGATTCGAAATCAAAACTCCCCAAGCCCTGGGGTGGTTCTCCTGATGCGGCGAACCACGCCGACGGTGCCGCGCCCGCGCCCCATTGCAGCGCAAGTGCGTAGCCGATGTTATCTGCGGCAGCGCCGCTTAGGACGAGGCGCTGATCGGTTGCGCAGATTCGAGAACCGCTAGCTGGAGCCGTGATGCGAACATTGGGTGGAACTCGATCGATGGGAACCGATGTGTTCCTACCGACGCTTCCGGCCGAGCCGATTGCCTCGGCTCGCAGCATTAGTTGACCGGCAGCCGTCGGTGGAATCGCGAACGTAGCGTTTACATCGAAGCCTTGACTGCTTCCTGGCAGCGGGATAGACAAAAGCTCGGTAGCAATCTGATTAGCTGACGCAGCTCTGGTGCCGATCGAAATGCGTTGCTGAGTTCCGATTGACAACGGACGGGTGTTGAAAACACGAACTCGGAGCTGTCCCGTCGGACCGTCGCCACAAGCCGAGGCTTTGACCGGGGCAATGCCGAAAGCGATCCCCTCGTCAGAGCCTGATCCAACTCCGCAAGACTCCGGTTGGCCGGCAAAATCTAATTCCGCATCTGGCGAACGAACCACAATCGACCGAATTCGCGATTCCACGATCATCCGCTCTCGCGAAGCGCCGCACGTCGCCAACGCGAAAAGCACAGCGCCGTCTTCTGCAGCCACTCTTTGCTGAGCAATCTGATTCGGCGAAGTCGGCCACGTGGGCGACTTGCGAAGAATGGTTGTGCCTGCAGGCGATATTGGCAGCGGACCCGACAACCATTCTTCGGCGAGGAACTCGTCGTACGAAACTCCCTGCGCGGCGGGTTGCGTATACCTTGCCCGAAGTCGCGCCAATAGATCGGACTGAATGCCCGTCACTACGCGCGGCCGCCCTATTCCACCAACAATGACTCGCAGTCGATTTGAGAACTGATCGCCGTTTGCTCTCGCCAAAACGCGCAAATCGACGATAGATCCAGCGACAAAGCTGCTCAGGTCAACTGGCATCCGCCATTCAATCGAATCGCATTCTTGCGGTGGTTGAGCGCTACACGTACGCAGCGCACTTGCCGGCTGATCGCTCAGTGTTATCCAAGCGTTGCTCCCAACCGCCCGCGCTTGCAAGGCGCCGGAGCTGGCATTGGGATAAGCAACGCGGACCAGGAGTTCCGAACCGGTCATCAACGCGCCATGGTTTGGTGGCTGCGTGATGTTGAAGTCCGGCTGCTGCAGATCGAGATCGCGATAGAACGGCGAATCGCCAATCACGGCTTCGTTAATGCCCCACATCACGACCGCTGGCGCCAACGGCCCGACCCATTCAGAAATGGCCTGATTTCCTGCGCGATCGCGACTGACCAAGCGCCATCGCGCGGAAAGTGGATCGCGCAACGGCTTCTCTCGGAAGCAACGAACTCCGCTTTCCTCACAGCCGGTTGATCTCGCCACCACTGTCCAGATAGGCCCGCCACCGATTTGCTTCTGCAGTTCGCAGTTTCCGTGGTGAGCATCGAAACACCCGAACCTCGCAGCCGGAGGATCTGTGGCGTACCAGGGAGACACATCCAGACCAATCTCGGGAAAAACCGTATCAACAACGACCTTGGCGAACTGCCCGTCGATACCAATGCGGTAGTCTCCATCTGGCACACGCACGCCGCCATTGCTGCGGCCGTCCCACGCTTGCGTCTTCGGTCCCAAGTCGGCAGCACCGTAAACCAGCGGCAAGTTCCGAATCAGATTGCCGTCGCTGTCGAACACGACAAACTCGGTCGATACAGGCGCGTTTACGCGAAAAGCTAGCACCGCCTGGTCTTGTACGCTGTCGCCATTGGGCGAGATGAACTTCGGTGCAAGTTGTTCGAAGGTAATTGGCGAGGCCCCGTTAGATCGCGCGCGAGCGAAGCTCTGCGTTCGATTGCCCGCCAGATCGACGGCGGTGAGCCGGAATCGGTAATCACCTGGTTCGGGCGGTACCCAGGTCAGGAATTCGTCCCGTTCAACGCGGTTTCGAATGGCTGGCGTGAGTGCAAACCAAGTCTCAGGCGTCTGCGCTGCCCTCGCCCACTCGAGTTCGTAGTAGTCGAGGTTGCGATCTACGGCAACACCGGAGAGTCGAATGGTTCGACCTTCCGATTCTGCCGCGAGGCGCGCAGACAAATTGATGGTCTGTGAGTAAAGGCGTTCGTTGAATCTGTCGACTACGGCCTGATCATCGTCGCTGATGCCACGGACACCGTTAAGTGACGCGAGCCATGCCTCGTCGGATCGGAGTCCGCTGGACGTACTTACCCTCCCGTCGATATCGACAGAAGCGCCATCTCGCATTCGAAGCCTGGCTGGAAACGGCGACCCGCTTGCGGATGCGCACGTGTACAGTCGCACGTCCCGCAAATCGAACAATCGAATCCACGCTCCTGGGCCACTGTCGCCGCACCTACCGGTCACAGCTGAAGAGCCGTCCTCCCGCAGCGTCACCGACTCGCGGACGCCATCGAGCAGTTGCCAGTATCCGGGCTGGTTCACAAAAACCGGGCCTGAAACCTGTTCGAACTGCTCGATGTCAATTGCGCTGGTGTATGGATCGAAGATCGCATTGACATCGCGGAAACTGACTCTCCGGACGGAATAGATCGTATCGACTAGGAAATCTGAATTGCCGCCCGGGTTATTGATGTTTGCTACGTAAAGGTTTTCTCGTGCGAATCTTGGTAACTCCCAACGGCGTTCGATCTGGCCGGTTCGGCTTACCACGAGCACTTCGTGCGTAAAACCGTTCCCGAATACGAACCGATCAAATTCAGGGACAAAAATGGATGCGAACCCACCGCCGCCAGCCTCGATGTCCGCCCAGAAATCCCCAGCGTTGCCAATCCGTTCTAACGCGTGTTCGGCCAGCACTTGCGATGTGCCTCCAGCCGACTGGGTGAGAACAACCCGCGTGCCTGAAGCGCTGGCGGCCAGGTGCATCACCTGGGCGCCATCGACGGAAGTGGCTATCGGATTACTTATCGGCAATGCAACTGTCGCCCCGCCACCCCGCGGAAAGAAAGTACGCCCGTCAACCAATACGCCCGTGGGCCCGACAATCACTGGTGCGATGTTCTTCCCAGGCGCCTTATCTGCATTTTGAGAAAAATTGCTGCTGATCGTCGTGATCTCGCCACTCTGCAAATTCAACTGCAGCAGCGACGTCTGGCGGCGTAGCGCCAGATGATTGGCATCAAAGCTGCCGAGCAAGTTCGTGCCTAACCCGATGGCAGGCGGCGATAGCCTAACGGGCGCATCGGAGGTATCGAGCGAGATTCGCCAATGGCTGATTTCAGTTTGATTACCGGCAATCCGTTTCGACAGCTCGAAGACAACTGAGTCGCCCGACGTTGGAAACGCGAACCAGTTGAGGCCGCCGCCTAGAAGATCCAACTGGCTGCGCACCCAGGCACTGGAAATGAGCGGCACAACTTCGCGATCGTGCGGGTGGAAACGGTAGATGCCTTCGGGCAAGCCGGAGCCGCTGGGACGCGTGGTCCTGGTGAACAGCTCCAGGCGCCAAGGGCTGCGATCGGGCGGGGTTTGCCATTGGTCTAAGGACACGCCGGTCAACTGCGCTACGTTTATCAAAGCCCCTTCGCTGGTGCCCACTGCATCGGCGAAGGTGGCGCGGTTGTTGTCGA
This sequence comes from Lysobacterales bacterium, assembly GCA_022844135.1. GTDB lineage: Bacteria > Pseudomonadota > Gammaproteobacteria > Xanthomonadales > SZUA-5 > JALHMH01. The sequence continues at coordinate 136,097 of JALHMG010000008.1, read as the reverse complement.
CGACAATAGTCATCGACTGCTCGCCGCTGGCGCTGATCGCCAGCACTCGGTAGACGCCGTCCGGCACCACTTGCCCGCGCAGATTTCGTCCATCCCACGCGACGCTGGCGTTGACCGGATCGCCCACTTGCGTGGGTGCAAAGCGCCGTACGACTTTCCCATCGCCACGACGAATTTCGACAGCCGTCGGCCCACCCGCGCCTGTCCAGCGCAACCCGATATCGGTGCGGTCGCGAACACCATCGCCGTTCGGCGAGAACACCGGATGGCTGGCGAACAGCACACTGTTTTGTGTCGACAACGGCAGATCAACACGGTTGTTGCTCTCGTTGCCTTCCGCGACCGCACTATCGGCATCGACGAGCACACCCAGACTCGGCGGCGTGCCGCCGCCAGCGAACGTCCATGCGAATACCGCTTGCCCAGTGGCGCCAGGCGCTAAGCCGGCGATGGTTTGATTGCCCACTGGCGTCGTGCCGTCGAGCAAACGCACAACAAACGCAGCGGCGGGTTGCTCGCCCAAGTTGCGTACTTGCACGCGCAACTCCGCGGGTTGACCCGTCGCGGGTGCGCTCGGCGTGAGCGACAGGCCGGCGAGACTGGTTGCCAAATCCGGCAGACGACGAATTGCAATCGGAAGAAGTTGGAAGTTATTGGTTTCGCTGCGCTCCACGACCTGCTGCGTGGCATCCGCGAGCACGTACAGCGTCTGATCGCCGGCAAGTGTCAGCAGCGCCGAATTGATCTCGACGCTGCGCTCCGCGCCAGCGGCTAAACCGGGATCGACGGTGACGCTGCCAATCGCCGCAGCACCCTGGCGCGGATCGCCCAGAAAGGCTCGCGCGACAAACGCCGGCGTCGCCGAGGCGCCCGAGTTGCGAATCGTGGCGGTGATGCGTAGTGCGGCGCCTTCGAGTGCCGGCGATGGCGTGTGACTCAATGAGCCTGGAACAATGCTCAAATCGGCCTGATCGGGCGTGCCGATGAGGGCTGCAGACATCGCCAGGTTGTTGTTCTCGTTGGCCTCGGTGACCTGATTAGCCGGGTCGATCTGCACTTCGAATTGCACCGGACCGGCGGCGCTGGCTCGCCAGACGAAGTTACGCTGCAGCGCTTCTCCGGGGCCAGGCGCAACGCTCACCTCCGGCAACACGATGCGATTGGCGCCGACAACCACGGTTCCGCGAACCACCGCCGTCGGCGACTCCGAGGTGCCGCGATTGCGCACGGTCACGCGCCAGCGCACATCCTCATTGACCAGTGCCGGATCGGTGTCGAGGACGATGTCATCGGCGGTGACTTCGAGATCGACCGCGCTCGCCAGCGGCACGGACAACGTTCGCGCATTGTTGTTCTCGTTGGCTTCGGCAATGGCGTTATCCGGATCGACGACCACGCGCAGGTTCTGCGGACCTGAGTCGACTTGGGTCGTCAGTTGCACCGAAGCTGTGGCCTGCGCGGAGATGTTGATTCGGGTCTCCGCGAGAGCCTGCGCAACGCCGTCCCGATACAACGCGATGAGCACATTGCTGGCGGGCTGCAATCCTGCATTGCGCACGGTCGCGTCGATACGCAAGGACGCGGGCAATACGGTCAATGCCGCTGGAACGGCAACCGCCGAGCTCACGCTCAACTCCGGAATCGCTGGCGGCGCAATCGCGGTGATCACACGCTCGGCGCGATTGTCGGCCTCGTTGCTCTCGGTGATGACGTTGGCATCGTCGATGACCAGCACGATGGTCGATGCGCCATCGACGGCGACCCAGTTGACGATTGCCTGTGCCGAACCGCCTGCCGTAATTGCCGGGAGCGCCACACTGGGGCCAAGCGGCTGACCGCCCTGGTCAGGCGCACCGCGATACCAGCGATAACTTGAGGCACCCGCATCCGCGTTGCCGACGTTCTCGATAGTGGCTCGAATCTCAATCGTATCGCCCACCGTCGGCTCATCGACACTCAGCGTGATCGTGCCACGCGTTCGCAGATTCGGCCGCCCAAACCGCGCCACAGCCAGCGCAGCCTGCGCGGTGGTGTAAACGCTGCCCTGCCAATCGCCAGCGTCGCCCTGTTGGGTCAGCAGATACTGGACCAGCGCAGTAGCGTTCAACGCATCGCCACCCAGCACGTTCGGCAACTGCAAGGCATAAGCGCTGAGATCAACACGCGAACTACCATCGCCTAGTCCACCATCGGCGTACTGGCGTGAACGCAGCCATTGCTTGGCCGGCCCGAGCACACTCGCGGGCATAGCACTGGCAGCCGCGAGCGTGCTCATGACTCGCCCGCGACCTCGCGGCAATACGCCGTGACTGCCATCGTTATTGGCGCTGGCCAGAAGCCACGCCTGCGCGTCGTCGAAGCGTAAGCTTGCGTTTCGCCGGCGAGCGGCCTGGACGATCAATCCAGTGTCGATGGGCGATCCGTTGTGCAACGGAATCAGTCCAAACGCACCATCGCCGCGTTGTTGATTGGCGATATCGCCAAGAAGCGCCGCCAACTGCTGATCCAGCCCCTGAAGCAGCCAATATTGGTCGTCGGCATCGATCACGGCCGTGGTTTGCGCCAGAAGCCAAGCGCGCGCCGGCGGTAAGCCATTGAATGTGGGATCCAGTTCCTCCAACGCGCGCACTGCCACCGCCGTATCGCGCAGCGCGGTCTCGGGTTTGTCGCGGAAACTGCCGTCGGTCGCCTGGCGCGATCGTAACCATGCGGCGGCCCGCTGCGCGCTCGGCAATTGCTGGCTGATCGGCGAGCCAGTCAGCACGGTGGGCCGCCCGGCATTCGGCAATTTCAGCGCATTGCCGATGCGAAACGTCGCGCGACCACCGGTACGCGCCGCCATTTCGGTTTCGAATGCGACACGCGCGCTTTCCATGAGCGCCGTCACGTCTGCAGCGATGGTCTGGTTGGGTCGCTTGAGCAGCACCCAGCCGAAGCGATAATCGCGTTGCGAAGCTGAGCTCGCTGGCGAGCGCGGTCCTTCGGCCGCGATTACCTGTTGGATCGCAATGTTGATCGCCTGTCCGCCTGTGGTCGCGCCGCGCCGCGGGACGTTGTTAGCGTTGCCGGTGCCATTGATGATCAGCGCAGTCGGGCGAACATCTTGCGGAGCGATCAGACCGGCTGCGTATAGGTCGAGATCAGAATACCGATGCATCACGTCGATTGATTCGAACTGACCACTCGGCAGTGTGCGCCAGTCGTTACCCAACATCACCGACGCGTCGGAGTCGACGAAGAAGCTCCAATGCGACTGATCGCGACCGATCAGGTCCGTGCGCAAGGAAGAGCCGTCGTTCCAGCGCAAAAACACACCGTACCGATGCATGAACTCGTGCGCCAATGCATCTGCGACTTGATCGAATTCAGGCAAACGCGGATTGAGCTGCCAACCCGCCACTGACGCCATGTCGATGTAGCCCTGAAGACTGGTCGATCCGAATGCCGCGCTGTTGTTGAACTGCGACAGGCCAATGCCGGAGACATCGTTCTTTATGCCGTTGTAGAACGCCAGCGCATCGCCCTTCGGAAAATCGAAGGTGGTGAACACGACCAGGAAATCGACCGGCTGGTGCTCGCGAAAATAACTCTGCGCGATTTGTTGACGCCCGGCAGAAACGCCGCGCGCGTAGTCGCCGCCAAACTCGATAATCGCGAGGTTGCCCACAGTCGATAGCGGCAAGTTGTTCTTGCCCACAGCGCCAGGATCAACCTTTGGGAACTCGACGCAAGACACCGGTGCAAAGGGATAACTTGGGCCTGCGCCGTTCGCATCGGCGTGCAGAAACGCGGCGAAAGCGATCGCGGCGATGGAGCCTCGAAGGCGCGTCGTCACGATTATTCCTTGGGCGGTTCGATGACCGTCGAGCTGACGCTCATCGCGGCTTGCGCGCGACGGTCCGCTTCCTCGATTTGGGCGATCTTGGTTGGATCGAGCGTCCCGCCAATGGCCAGCCGTTGGACGAATTGCTGCCCTTGATAGCGCCGCATCAACACCAAATGCGCAGCGTTCGCCCGAGCGTACTCCAGCTTGAATCCAGTCCCGGGAATCTCTGCTCCAGCGCGAACGAGCTTAAGCTCGTCGGAATCGGCGCGTTGAAAGACCGCCGATCCGGTGTCGGCATCGGTGGCAATAAGCCGCCATTTGACGCCATCGCCTGCGACTGTGATCTGACAAACCAACAGGGCAAGCAAAAACAAAGTTCGGGATCGCATACACGCCCCCTAGCGTGAGCTTTCGGAGATCAGGATGTCAAAGAGTTCACTGCTTGTCCAACACGTCTGTACCGCGTAAAGATCGAGTCGATCGCCCAACTCAATTGCCCATAGAGTGCAACATTTAGGGGACTGGGTCTGTCAGCGTAACGCTGATTCTCTTGTAGGAATTTTCTGACAAGACGATTGAATTCTTTTCGCAATCAATAACTTATCAAAAACGGGAAATGAGTCCTTGCGAGCACCACCAGCTGTGCGCTGGCTCAGAACGCCATGCGCACGCGCGTCAGCGTGTGCGCACTACCGCGAGACAGGAAGCCGAGCGTGTCCCATCGAAGCGAGCCGGCGAACGAAGAACGCCAAGGACGGCGTCCAGCGGGCGGAGCGCGCTTGTCCCTTCGCGCCGAGTGTCATGTCAGATCGAGTCGCGTGCCAGCCGCCGCTTGTCCCTTCGGATCGCGATGACAAAGGGCGTCGGCTTCGAGCGCCAGCGCTTAAGCCGCGCCGGGTTCCGTGCGATTCGTGTCGGCCGCCGTCGTCGCCTCTTGCTTTGGCCCTCACCAACAACGCCCGTCGCTTCCACATCGGCAACGATCCGCTCAATGAGCTTTGGGTCGCGCAGCAGTGCAAGACCAGCCTCGCGCTGCTCCTCGCTCAGCGAGTCCGCCGCATTCGCCGCGCCACCATCGGCCGGCTTCTTCTGCTTCTCAAGTCGCTCGCGGATCAATAGCGATTGCCGCCCCTCGCATGCGCGCAAGACTTTGCCAAGATCGCTGCGCGCCACGTCCTCGGATAGTCCAAGCTCAACCGCGACGCGCCGCACCCACGCAACCCGCTGCTTGTCCTGCGCAAGGTCAACAGTGTCGAGATGGAACAGTTCATCGCGCTCCACCTTCAACCACACCTTCAACACCTGATCGCTCGTGTTCTGCTCCACACCGCGCACGCGATAAGCACGATCGCCAAGCGCGATTCGGAGCTCGCCGCTATCGGTGATCTCCACAGGCAACGATGGCGCCGACGGCGCCACGCGATAGGCGGGCGGCGGTATGTCTGCGGCCTTGTGGTCGGATTCATGCGCCAGCGTTGCCGGCGCTGACTCGAACAGCGGCGCCGATGCGATCACATCCGCATGTGGCGCCGATTCTTCCATCGCCATCAATGGCGCCTCCGACTCCAGCGCCAAGGCCGCTGGCGCGGCCTTGGCGACATTTTCGGCAATGACCCGTGGCTCTGAGCGAACCGACTCGACAACGCTACCAACGCCGTTCTGTGCGGCCGCGGCGCCTGGCTCACGCTCCGCCGCCAGCCGCGCAACCTGCGCCGGCACATCGCCCACATCCTCGGGAATGATTTCGTCGATACAACGCGACGTCGGCCGCTGCGCATCGCCGTTTTGCGGCTTGCCCAGCCACTCGGCCTGCCGCACCGCCAAGCTCAGCGCCCTCATCGCCGGCTTCACCGCACACGCGTACTCGTTCGCGTCCATACCCTTCGGGAACACCACCCGATAACACTCGATGCCCAACGCAAGAAGCTTCGCCGCCAACTTCGCCGCAGCCGAGTTGCCCGCATCATCGTTGTCGTACGCAATCAACACGCGCTTGGTACCGAACCGCACCAGCGCCGCCAGCAGCTCATCGGTAAACCCGTTCGTCCCATTGGTGACCGGCATGCGTGGAATACCTACCCAGCCTGAAGAGTCCAGCTCAAACAAGCTCATCCAGTATTTGCGAAATGTCCGCAACCCACACTTCGTGCCCAGTCATGCTCAAAGTGCTACTGACGAGTGCGATGTTGGCTTTCGCACATTCCCATGATTCGACAGCAAAGGCCAGAAGCCTCGGCCATTCACGTGCCAACTTGGGTGCGCTTTTCACCACCCAAAGACCAAGCTCGTCAGGAAAATCACTCTGGGGCTCCTTGACTTGCTTCAGGACCATGACCGCAGCTGCAAATGCGTAGACCTCCCAAACTGCGCGCTCCTTTGAGTCGAGTTCGAAAGTTTCTCGCCAGATTCGCTCGGCCTCATCCAGAGGCCCGACGGAAAGTCCGCGAGCCTGCATCTGTCGGTGCTTCTCCAACTGAATCTGTACTTTGGCCTCAATTTCCGAAGGAGCGGTTGCCTGGTTTGCTCTGGCAATACCTTTCGGCAGCTGAGTAGCAAGCGTCGCCTTTAGCGCGGGGAAACCTTTCTTAAGAACTTCATCCACAAAGTCCGAAGCCGTGTCGTCGTCGAAATAACCTTGGCCCCACGCACCCATGCTTAGAATCTCCGCCGCCTTCCAGTGAAGATTTGATTCCCCGGAGGATTCATTGCGTTGATGTCGCGGCGCTCACGAGCGTCGCGCACATTCGGATCATCTTCCAGAAGATACGTTGGGTCCGGCTGTGCGGACCAAGGGTCGGCGCAACCTTAAGCCACTCAAAACTCCCACAGCAACGCGCCGCCAACGCCACACGCTTGCCCCGCCGCAACGTCGCCGATGCGCAGGGGCGTCGGCGCGGGTTTTTCGGAGGCGACATCCAGGGCCTTACGCAACTCGCCGCTATCGACCGGTACGCCCACAGCCGTTAATGCTTTGCCTTTGCACTTGCCCTTGATCGGTTTGCCGGGCAGCTCAAACTTGGCGTCGTGATTGAAGCGCTGCAGCACCACCGCGTCTTTGTCGCGACGCGTGACGATCGTGACCGAGCCGACGCCAACAACGGTCGCCAAGTAACCTTTCTCGACTCGATCGAGTCTGACTGCCGTGGTCTCGTCCACACCCAAGCCCAGCGGCAGCTCGGCATCGAGCAGCAATCGCGCCAAACGCCACTCGCGCCCGCGCTCGGAAAAATGCGTATCGACCACACCGAGATCGAAGCTGCCCAAGCCGCCGCCAGGGTGATACAGCAGGGCAAACTCAGGCGTTCCCTCGCAGGCATCGGCTACCGCGCAACCCAAGCGCGGTGGCTGAGTTTCGATGGCTTTGGCTTTGCCGATCACATCCTGGCCGCTGACCATCATCGCACCGGAATAGGCCAGTACCGCCGCGCCAGCGCTGGTGCCGCCGATGACAATTTCCCCCGCCGCATGGCGCTTGCGCAACAACTCAAGCTCCACCGATGGCGTGCCATCAGCGTTGAACCAGGCGGCGCGCGTGAAACTTTGATCGCCGCCGTTGATGAACACTGCATCGGTCCAGAGCAGCAGATCCGTCAGCATGCGGGTATTGGTGCAGGCGCTTTTCATTTGTTCGGCGCGCATTCGATTCAATCGTGCGCGATCATGAGCGCCGCCGAGTTCACCGCGTATCGCATCGAGCCGCTCGCAATCCACTACAGGATTGCGCTGTGCGGCGCGCACCGCCATGTCGAGCGGCAACCAGAGCACCTTGGCATCGGTTTGCGAAAACGCTTCTGTGTAATGCGCCACCGATTCGAATGGGTCGCGGCTGGAGCCGGTAAAGACGAGGATGCGCGGGCGCCCGCGCAGCGACACTTCGCGCGCCATACCGGAAAAGGTGTCCAAGATGGCCCGTGTCTTCGGCTCCTTGGTCGAGGTCAGCAACGTGCGTTCGGTCTCGCTCGGCAGTTCAAGGGCGTCGGTCACGCGCTCCTGCTCGAAGGTCGCCAGCGCGGTCCATGTGGCGCCCAACTTGCTCGCCAGTTCGGAGCGGTCGAGGTCGACGTCGCCATCCTTGCGCATTGCCTCCAGCGCTTCGACAACCGCATCGCGTACCTTGCCACGGTGCTCAAGCCAACCCGTCGACAGGCGCGCAATGCCGTCGCTATCGATGCGATAGCGCGCCGCCAGGTGCGCCGCACTGTTGGCGAAGAAGCCCGGCGTGCATGCCTCCGGCGAGCGATCGCTGCACACCGTCATGTTGCCGCCGACGAGCAGCACCGAGGCTCGGGAACTGGCCGCGAGCGCATCCGCGCCCAGGAGCAAAGCGACGTAGACGAAAAGCGATAGACGCATGCAGATCACCAGGGAATCCAAAAAGCGAAGGAATAGCATGCTTTTCGTCAACTCTATGTTTGCCACGATGCCGCACTCTAGCGCTCTGAGCTAGCATCCGCGCCCTTTCGCATCCCCAAGAAGTGCAGCCGCCATGACCCAGAGCACCTCGTACCGCAGCCATTTGTGCGGTCGCATCGATGAATCCTTGATCGGCACCGAGGTTGTGCTTTGCGGCTGGGCAGACACGCGGCGCGACCATGGCGGTGTGATCTTCATCGATCTGCGCGATCACGCGGGCGTCGTGCAGGTGGTTATCGAACCCGACAATCAGGCCGCTTTTGCTGCCGCCGATCGGGTGCGGTACGAGTTCTGCTTGCGGATACACGGAACCGTGCGCGCGCGCCCGTCCTCGCAGGTCAATGAGCGTCTGAGCACTGGCAAAATCGAAGTGATCGCAACCAGCGTCGAGGTCCTGAATGCCTCCGCAGCGCTGCCGTTCATGCTCGACGAAACGCCGGGCGAAGAGGCGCGCTTGCGTTATCGCTACCTGGATATCCGACGCGGTGCGATGCAAAAGCAGTTGCGCCTGCGTACGCGCCTGGTGCAGGAAATCCGCCGCTATCTGGACGCGCAGGATTTCCAGGATATCGAGACGCCGATCCTGACCAAAGCCACACCCGAAGGCGCTCGCGACTATCTGGTGCCGAGCCGCGTCAATCCCGGTCAGTTTTATGCGTTGCCGCAATCGCCGCAGCTCTTCAAGCAGATCCTGATGATGGCCGGCATGGATCGCTACTACCAAATCGCGCGCTGTTTCCGCGATGAGGACTTGCGTGCCGATCGGCAGCCGGAGTTCACGCAGCTCGATATCGAGATGGCTTTCGTGCGCGAGCGCGATGTGCAGGATCGCGTCGAAGACCTGATCCGCCATGTGTTTCGCACGGTCATTGGCGTCGAACTCGAAAATCCCTTCCCGCGCATGCCGTACTCGGAAGCGATGCGCCGCTATGGCTCGGACAAACCGGATCTGCGAATCGCGCTTGAGCTCGTCGATGTGGCCGAATACGTTAAGACAGTGGAGTTCAAAATTTTCAGCGGTCCGGCCAACGATCCTGGCGGACGGGTAGCGGCACTTCGTGTCCCTGGCGCAGCATCGCTGTCACGCAAACAAATCGACGACTATGGCCCGTACGTGGCGCGTTACGGCGCGAAAGGCCTGGCATGGATTCGCATCGACGACCTGGCGAAGGGCCGCCATGGCATGACCAGCACGATAGTCAAGAACCTGAGCGATGAAGCGTTGAACGGCATCATCGCAGCAACCGGCGCCACCAGCGGAGACATCATCTTCTTCGGCGCCGGGCCGTACAAAGTGGTCTCCGATTTTATGGGCGCATTGCGCCTGGCCATCGGCCGCGATATGAAACTTGTGCAAGAAGGATGGCGTCCGCTATGGGTCGTCGACTTCCCGATGTTCGAATTCGACGCCGGTGAGAAACGCTGGATGAGCTTGCACCATCCGTTTACCGCGCCGTCCATCGACGATGTCGCGACGCTCAAAGCGAGCCCCGGCGAGGCGCTGTCGCGCGGCTACGATATGGTGCTCAACGGCAACGAAATCGGCGGCGGCTCGATCCGTATTCATCGCCCCGAATTGCAGTCGGCCGTATTCGACCTGCTCGGCATTGAAGCCGAAGAGGCGCAAGTCAAATTCGGCTTCCTCCTGGAGGCGCTGCGCTATGGCTGCCCGCCGCATGGTGGCATCGCCTTTGGCATCGACCGCATCGCCACGCTCATGTGCGGCGTCGACTCCATCCGCGAAGTTATCGCATTTCCGAAGACCGCCAGCGCTCAATGCCCGCTTACCGAGGCGCCATCGGAAGTGCCGGAGAAGCAGTTGCAAGAGTTGAGCGTGCGCGTGGTGCGTAAGGAGAAATAAGCGCGCAGTTACGCTGGGCACGCGATGCAGACATCACACCAGGCGGGCGGCAGAATGCGCCCGCGTCAGCCTTCGATACCGAGCGCAATTTCCATCACCTCACCCAATTCGATCAGCGCCAGATCGCTGCCGATGGGTCCGATCACTTGCAGTCCCACCGGCAAGCCATCGACAAGTCCCATCGGCAGACTCAGGGCGGGCAGCCCGGCAAAGTTGGCGAACGACGTGAGATCAGCTTGATTCACTGGCGTTGGCGTAGAAAACGGGAACGCGGTTTGCGGTGCGGTGGGCGTGAGCAGAACATCCACTTGCTGGAAGATTTCGCGGGCACGCAAGATCGCGGTGTCGAGCAACCGATCGGCAGCGACAAAATCGACAGCGGATTTGCTGCGCGCGAACGCCAGCATCTCGCGTAATGCTCGGGAGAACAGCTCAGGGCGTTCGGTCAGCGCTTGTGCATGCACCAGATTCATTTCGCTTTCGGCGAGCAACAGACCAGCGCGACGCAGACGGCCGAAATCGATGCCGTCGAAGCGCACGTCGATTCGATTGGGGAAACATGCCGCAAGCTCAGCAACGGCGCGATCGAAAGCATCGGCCACGCCGACTTCGACACCATGCCGATCGAGATCGACCATCACGCCCACCCGTAACTCGGCGCCCGACTGCGCGAGATGGCCAAGCGGAACAGCGCGCGCTTGCGGATCGTGCGCATCCAGGCTCGAAATCTGTTGGTAAATCAGACCAAGATCACCGACCCGACGCGCCATCGGTCCGACGTGGTCCAGACGCCGCGACACGGTGTCGAGCCCACGCTGCGATACCCTGCCCGTGCTTGGTTTAAAGCCAACCACGCCGCAATACGCCGCAGGAATTCGAACCGAACCCATGGTGTCGGTGCCCAAGGTGAGCACCGCCATGCGCGCTGCCAGCGCGGCGGCCGAACCGCCGCTCGACCCGCCGGGCGAGTATCCGATGCGATGCGGATTGTGGCACGGCCCGAAATGCGGATTATCGCTGCTGGCGCCCAAAGCAGCCTCATGCAAATGCAGCTTTCCCAAAATCACGGCGCCGGATTTGCGGAGCCGCGCCACGCAATACGCATCCTCTGTGGCGACCCGGTCGCGGTACGCTGCCATACCCGCGGTCCAAGGCATTCCGGCGACGGCAATGTTGTCTTTGACCGCCACGGGCAAGCCATCCAGCGGGTGATAGGCGGCATTCGACAGGCGCCGCGCGTCGCTGGCGCGCGCCTGGGCGATGGCCGATTCGCGCGCCACGTGCAAATAAGCATTGATCGACGGGTTGGCCGATTCGATCCGCGCCAGCGTTGCGCGAATCAACTCCTCGCTGCTGAAGTCGCCCCGCGCCAACCCATCGGCCGCGGCGCGCGCATCCAGGTCGTCTAGCCCCGCCATTTTGCGATTCCGTGCAGAACACCACCGCTTCGTCGAAATGACAGCGCTTTCGGAAGGAAACGTTTGCAGTAGCAATGCACGGCGAATTCTTCGTTGGTTGTTGATGCAATAGAACCACGATTCCCCATCTGTTGCCACTACTGCCGCGCAAACATCCGCCGCGCTGGCGGCTTGCGATCACGTTGGATTCGGCGGGCGGATCACATCAGGCGCCAAGCTACTCGCGCCAGGCTCGGGCGCCGAGAAAGATCAGACGCAATTGTCGGATGAAATTCTCGGTGATCTCGCTTTCGCGTTTTGGCTGCCGCGGCGGCAGGTCGAGAAAGTCGGTCGCGGCGTTCATCATGGTGGTGACCACAAGCCCGCAGGTCATCTGCAACGTAGGTGTGGACAAGTCTGGCAACAGGCCGAGCTGACGTAAGTCGTGTGCCATCTCGTCGGTGAAATGGCGCTCCTCGGCGCGCACCGCGGCGCGAATCACGGCCGATCCACCGCTGCGCTCACCGGCTACGAACATGAAATGCAATCGGTGTGCATTGATATAGTCGCGGAAGATTTGCACCGAGCGGCGCAGGATGTCGCGCGGCGGCAGACCAGTGCGCCGGGCCTCGCGTAACAGCCGACGCAGCGTCACGCCGGACTCCTCCACGAGCGCCAAACCCAGCTCGTCGAGATCGCGAAAGTGCCGGTAGAAAGACGCAGGGACCACGCCCGCGGTGCGCGTGATTTCGCGCAGGCTGAGTGCGCCGAAGCCCCGCCCCTCGCCCATCAATTGCAACGCCGCTGCGAGCAGGTGCGCGCGCGTGCGCAGCTTGCGATCGCCGCGCGAAATCGAAGTTTGCGCAACCTCGATCACCGAAGAGTTGGCTGTAGTCATCGGCTGAGTATAGGCACTGATCTGGCGGGCCCCGATTCCCGGCCATTCGCCTGGCTTTGGACTTTGTTCCGTCGCGTGAATTCAATCCAGTCTATCTGCCGCGACCCGGCGGCTGGCCCGCAGGTTGGGTTGACAACCCTCCGAACATGAGTGAACGTATGTTCACTCAGTAAGGAACGACGCCCTTGACCACGAGCCTGAACCAACACCTATGGCTGGGCCTTTCGCGCGTTCTGCGCAGCCACTGGCTGCACCCGCTCAACGACGCCGACGCCTGGGAGAGACTGCGGGTTTGGATGAACCCGATGTGGTCCAGGCGGGATTATCCGGCGCGCGTGCTGGACATCATCGACGAGACGCCCGACACGCGGTCCTTTGTGCTCAAACCCACCGCACGCTGGCCGGGCCATCGTGCCGGCCAGCATGTGGTGGTGCAAGTGGAGATCAACGGCCGTCGCGTGCACCGCAGCTTCAGTCTGTCGTCGGCGCCAACGCCGGACCGGCGGCTTCGCATCACGGTCAAACGCCAGCCTGGTGCGCGCGTCAGCGGCTGGCTGCACGAGCATGTTCGCATCGGCGATGTCTTGCGGCTGAGCGCGCCAACGGGTCGTTTTGCGCCTGCAGAAGGCGCGGCGCCGCTACTCTTGCTCAGCGCCGGCAGCGGCATAACGCCGCTGATGGCCGTCGTCGAAGAGCTGCATCGTCGTGGCGACCCCAGGGCCATCGTGTTCGTCCATTGCTGCCGAACGCCGACCGACTTCATTTTCGCCGATCGCTTGCGCGTGCTCGCCGCTGAATGGCCAAACTTCGAGTTGCGCGTGCACTACAGCGCGTCGGCGGGTCGTTTCGACGTTCGACAACTGAGCGTTCTGTTGCATTGCCAAACCTTGGTGTGCGGTCCGCGCGCGTTGACACAAAACGTCGAGACACTGTTCCTCGCTGCCGGCGTTAAGGATCAGGTCCGCAGCGAGAGCTATTCCGGTCGCGTGTTACCGCAGGGCGATGCCACTCAGGAGTCGTTCGGCGTGCACTGTTCTGACACAGAACAGGTGTTCACCGCACGCGGCGATACCAGTCTGCTGGAGGCCGCGGAAGCGGCCGGACTGAAACCCGCGCACGGCTGTCGCATCGGCATTTGCAAGACCTGCCAATGCACCAAGCGCAGCGGAACCGCGCTGAACCTGCGCACGGGCGAAATCTCATCAGAGCCCAACGAGCTGATCCAGTTGTGCATCTCTGTGGCGCGATCGCCGCTGGAGCTTGCGCTATGAATGATCAGAAACTCTCGCAATACCCTGCCCTTCCACCGGGATCGACCATGCTCAAAACCAAGCTCACACCCCAACAGCTGGACCAGTTCCAGGCCGAACTTGACGCGCTCCGTAGCGAGGTCGCCGCCGACCTGGGCGAGCGCGACGCAACGCATATCCGATCCGTGGTGCGCGAGGTGCGCTTGAACGCCGTCGTTGGACGTGGGCTGCTGATGTTCGGCTTCGATCCGATCAGTTTCATCGTCGGGGTGTGCGCGTTGGCGCGTGCCAAAATCCTGGAGAACATGGAAGTCGGCCACAACGTGTTGCACGGGCAGTACGATTGGATGGGCGACCCGACACTGAATTCGCAGAAGTACGAATGGGACATCGTCTGCGACAGCGGCCACTGGCGGCGCACGCACAATTTCGAGCACCACAGTTACACCAACATCCTCGGCCAGGACGACGATTACGGCTACGGCCTGTTGCGCATGACGGGCGACCAGAAATGGACCTGGCGCACCCTGCTGCAACCGATCTGGTACGCGCTGCTGGCGATTGGGTTTCAATGGGGCGTGGCGATCCAGGATCTCAAGCTCGGTCGCTGGTTCAAGGGCCGCATGCCCAAGGGCGAGCTTGCCGAGCGCGCGGCGCCGTTTTTGAAGAAGGCGCGCAGCCAGCTCTACAAAGACTATGTGCTGTTCCCACTACTGGCGTTCTGGAACTTCCCGCGCGTGCTGCTCGGCAACGCTTTGGCGAATCTGATTCGCAACCTGTGGACCAACGCCATCATTTTCTGCGGCCATTTCACCGCCGATGCGCAGGTATTCACCAAGGCTGAGGTTGCCGGCGAAACGCGCGGCGGCTGGTACTTGCGGCAAATCCAGGGCTCCAGCAACCTCGAAGGCGGACGCTGGTTTCATCTGCTCACCGGCCACTTAAGCCACCAGATCGAACACCACCTGTTCCCCGACATCCCGGCGCCGCGTTACGCCGAGATGGCGCCACGCGTTCGCGACATCTGCGCGCGTTATGGCATCCACTACAACTCGGCGGGGTTCTGGCGCCAGTACGGCACCGTGCTTTGGCGGATCTTGAAATATGCGCTGCCCGTCGAACGCCGGCCGCGATTGGTGGACGCGTGATCGACCGTCAACACCGAAAGTTCTACTTCATGAGGAATTCGGGGCAACCGAGGGCTTTCCACCCGTTCATTCGCTCAGCTATTCGCACCGCGAGTCGGTCGAAATTTGCCCATGTGTCTTCGACGCGATAACAGGTGTCTTCGTTGACCTCGAAGATTTCGAAGTAATCGTCGATGTAAATACTGTCATCGTCTTTGCCTTGGTAATACGCAAGCGCAAAGGCGTTGCCAACCTTGTTCAGGTCTTGATCTGAAAATTTGCCATCAAGCGCCGACATCAGGAGCTCTGCGCCGGTCAATCCGCGCGCGCGCAGCGTGTCCAACAATTCACCAAACTCCTCGGCAAGTTGTTCGCTTTCAAACTGGCCAATGATCATCCATGCCAGGAACATCCCAATGTGTGTTGCGCCGGCATGGTCTGGCAGATCCTTGGGAAACTTCCCGCCGTAGTGCCACGACGCATCGTCATATTTCATCGAACATCTCCTGCGGCCACAGGCAAAGATGCGGCGCGCGATTTCGGAGGCCTGGCCATCACGGCGGCCAGCTCATCGCCCTGCCGCCCAGCAGATGCACGTGCAAGTGGTACACGGTTTGTCCACCCTCGGGATTGGTGTTCATCACCAGCCGATAGCCGCGCTCGGCGATGCCAGCGGTCCTGGCGTAACTGCGGGCGGCGAGGATGATGCGGCCCATCAGCTCGGCGTCGCCCTCTTCCAGCGCGTCGGTGTTGGCGATGGGTTTTTTCGGAATGAACAGTACATGCACCGGCGCTTGCGGATGGATGTCCTTGAATCCCAACACGTCGTCGTCTTCATACACAATCGTCGCCGGTATCTCGCGGCGAATGATCTTGCTGAAAATCGTCTCGCTCATCGCTAGGCTCTCCAAGCTTGGGGTTGATGCCTTGGAGCATACGAAGTTGCTTAGCAGAATCTACAAGGGCGCGTTGAAATGAGCGGCGCGAAGGTCATCGCGTTACTGGTTACTGGCTTGCTCGTTGGCGTGATGGGCACATCCGTCATGATGAGCGCCTGGCAGCAACGCGGCGTATTGCCGAAGGGCACGATGGCATTGATGGAATCGCATTTGACCAAGGCGCGCCGTGCGGCATCGGGTGAGGCATGCGATCTGGACAGAGCGCGCCACCATCTGCAGCGCATCGACGCGCTGTCGACTGATGCGATTGATATCTTCACCGCGCTCGGCACGGACAACTTCCCGATCGAGCAACGCGCATTCGCGCGCGTTGTCACCCAGGCCATAGACGCAAATGACTGTACCGCGTTGGGCACAGGCATCAAGATGGTGGCCGATGCCTGCGATGCTTGCCACCATAACAATCATGGCAGTCCATGATTGTTATGCCACTCCGATTCCTACCTAACCCTCCCCGAACATTGGCGAGGGAGTAAGGGCGATACTGATGATTCCGCCAGAGAGACCGACAATGCGTAGTTCGCTGCTTCTCCTGTTTGCTGTTGCCACGGCTCACGCCGAGCAGCGCCCGATCACGCACGAAGACCTGTGGCTGATGCCGCGCGTGGGTCCAGCCGTGATCTCTCCCGATGGCCGACGCGCAGTGGTATCGGTGATCAAACCGGCTTACGACGATACCGAGCAGCGCAACGATTTATGGTTGATCGACGTCAGCGGCAAAGCGGCGCCGCGGCGACTCACGTTCGATGCGGCACCTGAGGGTGGCGCGGCGTGGGCGCCAGATAATCAACGCATCGCTTATTCGAAAAAAGGCGTCGGCGATAGCGCCGCGCAAATCTATGTGATCGACCTGCGCGGCGGCGAAGCGCAGCGCGTCACCAAGCTTCCCACCGATGCGCGCACGCCCCAGTTCTCGCCGGACGGTACCAAACTGCTGTTCGTCAGCAGCGTTTACCCCGGCGCGCTGAATGCGGCCGACAATCAGAAGGCGATCGACGAGCGCGCGGCGCGCAAGTACAACGTTCGCGTTTTCGACGGCTTCCCAATCCGCAATTGGGACAAGTGGCTGGATGAGCGACAAACGCATCCATTCGTTTTAACCCTCGGCAGTTCTGAGGAACCCAAGGATTTGCTGGCCGCCACCGCATTGGCCAAGGAAAAGGGTTTGGGCGGGCGGCAAACCGAAACGGGCGAGGAGCTGGATGCGATTTTTGCGCCCGATAGCGCGTCGGTGATTTTTGTTGCCAGCATCAATCGGCATCGCGCGGCATTGGCGTTTACCAACACCGATTTGTACCAGGTCGACTTGAACGGCGGCGAGCCCAGGCGCCTGACGGGCGATGGCAACGTCGATGCGCCGACCAAGAGTTACGGTCGACCACGTTTTGCGCCCGACGGCAAGACCTTGTTTGCGCAGGTTACGCCGATTGGCGGCCGCGCTTACTTCGCCGCGCGCTTGTCCGCGATCGACTGGCCGAATGCTCGCGTGCGCGCCAGCATCGAGTTACCCAATCAATTGGCCGTCAGCTCCTTTGCGATCGACAAGGATTCGAAAACCCTGTGGATCAGCGCCGAGGATCAGGGCGAAGAGCGCATCTATCGCGCCCGGGATGGTCAGGCGCCTTCTCTTTGGATCGATCCTGCGGGCGGCGTTTACACTAACTTGAGCGCCGGAAACGGTACGCTGATCGCTGGCTATGAACGCGCCGATTTGCCGGCTGAAGTGGTGCGCCTGGATCTATCCAGGAAATCCCACGCGCCGCTGACCGCCTTCACCGCCGCGAAACGCGCACCGCTGGACCTCGCGCCGGCGGAGAGCTTCACGTTTACCAACGCCGATGGCATGGAAGTTCAGAGTTATCTCATCAAGCCGCCGGGATTCGATCCGAACAAAAAATATCCGCTGTTCGTGCTGATCCACGGCGGCCCGCACATCATGTGGCGCGACCAGTTTTTCCTGCGCTGGAACTACCATCTGATCGGCGCACCGGGCTACGTGGTGCTGCTGACCAACTATCGCGGCTCCACCGGTTTTGGCGAGACCTTTGCGCAAGCCATCCATCAGGATCCTTTCCGCGGACCGGCCGATGATGTGAACGCCGCCGCCGATGAAGCGATCAAGCGTTACGCGTTCATCGATGGCGCGCGCCAATGTGCGGGCGGCGCCAGTTACGGCGGGCATCTCGCCAACTGGCTGCAAGGCACCACCACGCGCTATCGGTGTCTGGTCAGCCACGCAGGCCTGGTCAACGCCGAAGCGCAATGGGGCACCAGCGATACCATCTATGGCCGCGAAATCGCTGCCGGCGGCCCGCCGTGGGAGCAGGGCCCGGTGTGGCGCGAGCAAAACCCGATTCGCCTCGCGGCGAGCTTCAAAACACCGGTGCTGGTAACCATTGGCGAGCAAGACTTCCGCGTGCCGCTCAACAACACGCTCGAATACTGGTCCGCGCTGCAGCGTATGCAGGTCGAGAGCCGGCTGATCGTGTTCCCCGACGAGAATCACTGGATCTTGAAGGGCGAGAACAGCCGGTACTTCTACGGCGAGCTGCGGGGTTGGCTGGAGCGGTATCTGTGACTTCCGGCGGTTAGCCGTGATCATCGTCCGCGCGCTTGAGCCTGGAGACAATGCGGTTTACCAGCGTTTGTGGCTTCAGGGACTGACCGAACAATCAAGCTTTTTTCGCAGCGCCCCGGAGGATGATCCTGCGGCAAACATACCCACGCGATTCGCACCAGACAGCTTCACGCTTGGTGCTTTCTTTGAGCGAGAACTGATCGGAATTGTCAGCCTGGAGCGCGACCATCGAGTCAAGCTGCGCCACCGCGCGCTCATTTTCCGGATGTTTGTGCGCCCATCGGCAGCGGGCGGCGGTGTTGGAAAAATATTGCTCCAGGAGCTGCTGCGGCTGGCGCAAGGCATCGCCGGTTTGCGGTACACCTATTTGACCGTTCTTGCATCCAACCAGCGTGCCATTGGTCTGTATTCCTCGCTCGGCTTTGAGGCGTTCGCCCGCGAACCTGGTGCAGTCAACATCGATGGGAACTTTGTGGATGAGTTGCAAATGGCACGCCAACATACTCCCGACAGCGGCCCAATTGACAAGATGAAACTCCGTCAAGGACTCTAGCCCTATGCACGCCCTGATCGACAACAACCCCGCCATCTGGCGCGCACGCGATGCGTTGCGGCGGCGCGTGCCGGCGCAGCCCACGCGCCATGCTGCGCTCGATGCCGTGTTGCCGGGCGGCGGCTGGCCGGTGGGTATGCTGAGCGAAATTCTGGCCCCGCAACTCGGGTTCGGCGAGTTTGCGCTGCTTGCGCCCATGCTCGCCGAGCGTTCGCGCCAGGGGCATCGCGTGGTGTTCGTGCATCCGCCCTGCCCGCCTTACGCACCGACGATGGCGCAACACGGTATCGCGCTCGATCAAGTGCTGCTGATCGATGTCGCTCAGGAGCGCGACGCACTGTGGGCGAGCGAACAGATTCTGGCCAGCCGCACACCAGCGGCGGTGCTGGTGTGGGTCGATGCCGCCAACGAGCGCGCGCTGCGCCGATTGGCGCTGGCGGCCGAAGGCAGCCAGTCGCTGGCGATCGCCTTTCGGCCGCTGTCGGCGGCAAGCACGATTTCACCGGCTGCGCTGCGCGTGTGCCTGGATGCGCCGGACGCGCCGCTGCGCATCATCAAGGCGCGCGGACTGAACTGCACGCTCGCGCAGCCTCTGCTCGTGCCGTGAGCCGATCGCGCGCTTTCGCAGCAGATGAGACAGCTGCTCGGAATGCTGCGCCGGTTGCAACACCGGATCCGCTCATGCTCGCGCCACTGCAAGACGCCGTCGCGCCGCCGCGCTGGTTGCATATCGCGCTGCCGCAATTAGCCATCGATCTTGTCGAGCGTTTGCATGTGCAAGGCGCGCATGTTGTGGTCGATGGGCCTGTGCAGCGCGCGACGATCTACGCCGCCAATGCCGCCGCGCTGGCAGCGGGAGTGCAACCGGGAATGCGTCTGGCGGCGGCGCAAGCGTTGACGACACTCATCGCCCACCGTCGCAACCCGCAAGCCGAAACTCAGACGCTCGAACACCTCGCGGCCTATGCGTACGGGTTTACCAGTCGCGTCGCCGTCGACACCGGATTGACGCTCGAGATCGGCGCCAGCATGCGTTTGTTCGGTGGCTTCGATGCCCTGCATGACGCGCTGGAGCGCGGCTTTATCGCCCAAGGATTTCGCGCTGTGTTCGGCTACGGCGATTCGCCGAGCGCGGCACGCCTGCGCGCGGTGGCGATGCGCGATCGATTTGCGCCGCTCGGGCCGATTGCACTGACATCCAGCTCTCTCGATCAAAGGGTCATCGCCACACTCGCTGCCACCGGCGTACGAACGCATGGTGAATTGGCGCGTCTGCCGAAGAGCGGCGTTGCGCGGCGCTTTGGACAGCGTGTGGTCGATTATCTGAGCCGTCTGCAGGGCGAATTGCCCGAGGCGCTGACCTTGTTTCGCCCACCCGATCGTTACTACGCGTGGTTGGAACTACCCGCGCCCTGCGCCAACACCGAAGCGCTGGCGTTTCCGATCCAGCGCATGCTCGCCGATCTTGCTGCGCAGCTCACCGCACGCGATGGCGGCGTCGAGCGCTTTACGCTGCGCTTTGCGTTGGAGAAAGGATTCACTGGGCGCGGGGAACGAGGCACCCCTGCCGACAGCGACGTCGTCCGCCTCGACATTGGCCTTCTGGAAGCCAGCCGCGATGCTGAGCGGCTGTTTGCATTGACGCGCGCGCGGCTGGATCGATTCACGCTACCGCGCGCGGCGCTCGGCATCCATCTGGAAGTGGCGCGACTGCCAGCATTTACGCCCGCCGCCAGCGATTTGTTCGACGATCCGAGCATCGACAAGACCGCGCTGAAACCGCTGCTGGAACGCTTGAGCGCGCGATTGGGGAGCGCCAGCCTGCGTTACCCGCAGCTCGTTGCCGAGCATCGTATCGAGTTTGCGCAGCGCTGGGATCGTATGCCGGTCGCCCCAACCATGGCGCCTGCAAAAGCACCGCGGCCCGCGTGGCTGTTGCCCAAACCCGTGCCGATTCGCATCGACGACTTCCGTTTGTTATCGAACGCCGAGCGCATCGAAGGCGGCTGGTGGGACGATCAAGACCAACGCCGCGACTACTACTGGGCCGACGTCATCCGCGCCCGCCCAGGCCAGGCCGTACACGCCCGCGCCTATGTGTTCCAGGATCTCAAGCAGCGGACGTGGTTTTTGCAAGGTTGGGGATGAACTTGCAACAGGTTGCAGAGGTAGTGTTTACAAGTTGTTTTTTTTCGGCTAGCTTAACGCCATCGAAAATTTGCGATGCCATACAGAGTAAAAAATGAAATATATTGCACTTGCATTACTGTTCGCGGGTTCTGTTGAGTCGGCTAACATTGACCCTAAAGCGAACAACCCTGTTCCGTCACATGCTGATGTTATCGAGTCTGGCTTTGCGGTGCCCGGCAATTCCGTTTATAGCTGGGTTACCCGACAAATGGGGCATTCGAATGTAGGGCCAGGATTTCGCTATCAATTTCACTTGGCATCAGGGTCCCAACTTGTTTCTACACTTGACCTCATAAATCAGACGAAACCAAATGGGAAGACCGTCGTCAATGGAATTCCCGTACCTGGCTATACGCCGGACGGTATCCCATCAACAACAACCGGAACCGACTCGTGTTATCAATTTACATTGGGCACAGTGCAGGCCACAGCAAACGTTGTCTGGGTTTGGACCTATCAATACCGCAGCGACAGCAATGGTGACGGTACAAATGATTCGAATCCAGGCTGGGAACTTACAAGCTTTACCATGACTAACATTAATCTCGTTGAAAATGGCGCCATCGGCTGCTGATAACAAAGGACGGTTGGCGACGTTTGCGAAAAATGCGCAATAACGTGTTGTTGCACTCAAAGTCCAACAGCACTCAATCGAAATCTTATTTCCGCGCTTCTCGCCGGTCGCCATCAACGGCAGAGAGCGCTGTTTCTGCTCTTCAGTGCCGCACCGCTCGATGGCACTGGCCATGATCAAGTGCGAGTTGAAAATGCCCACCAGCGCCATCCAGGCACCGGCCACGCGAATCACGATCTTGGCGTAGATGTTGGCCGGCAGAATCCAGCCCTCAGTATTCGGGCGAGATCGTGCGGGTATTTGTCCTCCTGATCGTGCTCACGCGCAATCGGTTTGACCTCACGCTCGATCCAGCGATCGAAGCGAGTCCGGACATGCGCCGGACTCGCGACTTGAGATACGTACAGGAAGTGCGTTTCTCAACATAGTGCTTGCCGCTGCTCGAAAACATATCTACCATGTAGATACTTTTTGGATGCTGGAATCGACGATGAGCACAGCAAAGCTATTCAGCCATGGCGGCAGTCAAGCGTTGCGTCTGCCACGCGAATTTCGTTTTCCGGGAACGGAGGTTCATATCCGGCGCGTCGGACAAGACGTGATCCTGAGCCCGAAGCCAGCGCCGTCTGTCGACACTCTGATTGCTGCATTGGAACTGTTCGAACCGGGTGTGAGGCTCGAACGCGAACAACCGAAGTTCGATGCACGCGATGACATCCGCGCGGCGAGCTGACGATGCGCTACCTGCTTGACACCGACATCTGCATTTACGCAATCAATCAACGGCCACCGCAGGTACTTCAAGCATTCAGAGATCATGCCTCCGCCGGACTTGGCATTTCTGCAGTCACGGCAGGCGAGTTGTATTTCGGGGTGGCACGTACCGGCTCAGAGAAAAACCTTCGCGCCTTGCAACAATTTCTCTCAAGCCTGGAGATTGCGCCGTTCGATGAAACTGCGGCTCGCGTTTTCGGGTCGCTTCGAGCTTGGCTCGCTGCGCAAGGTAAACCTATAGGCCCGTTCGACACGCAAATCGCCGCCCACGCACAGGCGTTGGGAGTCACTCTCGTCAGCAACAACACGCGCGAGTTTGCACGCGTCCCAGGATTGCACGTCGAAAACTGGGCTTGATCGCATCTATCGTCTGAGATAACGGCGCACGAAAGACACAGCTCGTTGGCCATCTTGCTGGTGGAAGGGCTAGCCACCAACAACAATTACCGGTGGAACCCCATAGTCCATACCTGCGACAGCGAACGCCGATACCACTGAGTGCTGCTGTGAATCTGTTGCAAGACGCTCTGGAGGAACGACGCAGCCTGCCCCTCGCTTACGCCAAACCACCCGCTGAAGTTGCAGTACGTCTTCGCAGTGATTTGACACTTCGCCCTTGGGCTTGAAGGAGACAAAACCTTCAAATAAGCGAACTTCCCGAAGACGTTGCGCATCTGTGATGGCGCGAATCAGATAGCAGGCCGACGTGAGCACACTGCAGCCGAGGCCGACATACCAATAGCGAGTTTTCCCGTTACGCCGCTCAATGGACCTGCCCACTGGATTGCCCGATGCGCTAAACGCAACCGATAGCGGTGCTTCGATGACCAGATTCATCGGACCCGCATTTTCGGTCACCAGTGCAACAAGCTGCTCCTTGAGATCGCTGAATGTGAACAGCCGAGGCTGGCCAGAAGTAAGCAGTCCGCAGCTCCGCGACTTGTCGTTGGCGAAACCTGGATCAACGAACACCCACGTGCCCGCCTCACGATGTACCTCGTCACTTCGACCTGCACGGATGATTGGCATCGGTAGCTCTGCCATCATTCCCCATCCGCCCCCAACGGCGGACACACGCGACTCGGCAACCGCTCGCCATCGAGCTTGATCGGACTCTTCAGCACGCGCAACGGGCCGCTGGGATGCGACAGTGTTTGCAGCATGCCCACACGCTCGACATAGGGATTGTCGAGCGCTGCCTTGATGTCATTCACCGGCGCGATGGGTAGAACGCCAGCAAACTGAGTCAGCCAGTGCGCGCTGGGCTGCGTCATCAGTGCCCCATCGACGATCGGCGTCAGCGCTTCGCGGTGCTTGCGGCGCGCGGGGTAATCGATGAAACGGGGATCGGACTTTAGATCCGCCAGTCCGATACCGTCGAGGAATTGCTGCCAGAACTTATCGAGCATGCACATCACCATCAGCCAGCCATCGGCGCTTCGATATAACTGGCATGGCACCGTGCCCGGATGCGCCGAGCGCGGCAGGCGCGTGGTTTCGTGCCCGGCGTTCAAATACCAGGTGGCCGGGTAGCTGAGCTGATGCAGCGCCACGTCGAATAACGACACATCCACGTCGCAGCCGATACCGGTGCGCTGTGCGCCGATGATCGCGGCCAGCACGCCGGTGGCCATCACGCTGCCGGTCATGAAATCGACCATGCTCAAGCCAAAACGCGCGGGCGGGCCGTCGGGTTCGCCGGTAAGCATCATGAAGCCGGCTTCAGCCTGCATCAGATAGTCGTATCCCGGCCAGGCGGCGCGCTCATTGTCGCGGCCATAGGCAGACAGGTGCGCGCACACGATCGAAGGCTTGATCGCCGCCAGATGTTCATAGGTGATCTTCAGTTTCGCCGGCTGATCGCCGCGCAAATTGTTGGTCACCGCGTCGCTCGATGCCACCAATTTCTCGAACTGCGCGCGCCCCTCCGGAGATTTCAAATCGAGCAACACCGAGCGCTTGTTGAGGTTGAAGGTTTGAAAGAACTGGCTGTCGCCCTCGCCTAAAAAGTACGGCCCCGTCGCGCGCGACACATCGCCAGCTGGCGGCGATTCGATCTTGATCACCTCGGCACCAAGATCGGCCAGGAACATCGACCCATACGGGCCCGCGCCGTATTGCTCGACGGCGAGGATGCGCAGGCCTTTGAGGGGGAGAGCTTTCATGATTCTCGGTTGTCGGTTGTTGGTCCTTGATCAGGTCTCGCCACGATTGCAGCTGCTTTCCAAGAACCAGCAACCGGCAACCAAAAACCGGCGTCAACCTTGGCGTTCGATCAACTGCTTGGCAATGATGATCCGCTGGATTTCATTGGTGCCCTCGCCGATGCACATCAGCATCGCATCGCGATAGTAGCGCTCGATTTCGTACTCCACCGAATAGCTGTAGCCACCGAAGATGCGCATCGCTTCGGCAGCGCAAAACACGCCGGTTTCGGTAGCGAAGTACTTGGCCATGCTGGCCTCCAGATCGCAGCGCTCGCCGGTGTCGTACTTGCGTGCCGCGCTGTCGATCAAGAGCTTGCTCGCTTCTACCTTGCTTGCCATCTCCGCGAGCTTCAACTGGATCGCCTGATGCTCGCAAATGGGCTTACCAAACGTTTGCCGCGTTTGCGAATACGCCAGCGCCAGCTTGAGCGCGCCCTCAGCGATGCCAGCGCCGCGCGCCGCAACATTGATGCGACCTAACTCCAGACCACCGGCGGTTTGATAAAAGCCCTGCCCCTCGACGCCGCCCACCAGATTGGCGGCGGGGATACGATAGTCCTGAAACGCCAGCTCGCACGAATCGATGGCGCGATAGCCCATCTTCTTGAGCTTGCCGGCGACAACGAAGCCGTCGCCCTTCTCGGCGATAAACAGGCTCATGCCTTTGTGCCGCGGCTTGGCTTCGGGATCGGTCTTGACCAGCAACAGCACCATGTGTCCGTGGAGCGAATTGGTGATCCAGGTCTTGCTGCCGTTGATGATGTAGTGCTCACCTTCGCGCCTCGCGACCGAGCGAATGGCTTGCAAGTCCGAACCGGCGTTCGGCTCCGTCAACGCAATGCCACCGCGCTTCTCGCCGGTCGCCATCAACGGCAGAAAGCGCTGTTTCTGCTCTTCCGTGCCGCACCGCTCGATGGCACTGGCCATGATCAAGTGCGAGTTGAAAATGCCCACCGGGGCCATCCAGGCACCGGCCACGCGGATCACGATCTTGGCGTAGATGCTGGCCGGCAATCCCAGGCCGCCGTATTCGGGCGAGATCGTGGCGCCGAACAAGCCCAGCTCCTTCATCTGCTCGACCAGCGCGTGCGGGTATTTGTCCTCCTGATCGTGCTCCCGCGCAATCGGTTTGACCTCACGCTCGATCCAGCGATCGATGTTGTCGAGCAGCGCACGTTCGTCGTCTTGAGTCCAGGTGGTCATCATTCGGTCTGCAGTGATTGGGGCGAGTAGCGCCGGTTCGTTCACGACAACAAACACCTTCGAGAAAGGCGGATCTTGTCGGTCGCCCTGGATTTTCCACGAAGCAGCGCTACTTTTCAGCCCCCAAAACTGATTGGCGTCGACCATCAGGCAACACCAGAGGCTTTGCGAGCGCCGTTTCTTCGCAACGCGGCGCCGCAAGCTCTGTGGAGCGTCGACAAAGCCTCTCAAGGAACTCGGTCAGCGGGCCGCAGAATCGGGCCAGCTCGTGCCATTCATGCCAACCTTCAAACGGCTTTAGCTGCTCGTCGCCGTATCGTAAATCATCTGAGCCCCTGTAAACGTCGGCCCCACATCTTCGGGCGAGCCGGGTGGAGTGTGGTCGTTGTCCAGGCGCCAGCTGAACATGCCCTGGAGGCCGTTTTGTAGGGCGTATTGCGTCCAGGCCTGGGTGTCGGAGAGTGAGGTCAGGTACTGACCATTTTCGGTGCTGACGCCGCCCATGAGTTTGCTGGCGGGGATACCTGCACTGATCCAGATGGGGGCGTCGATGGGCGTGCCGGCGGAGGAATAGTCTTGTAGCTCCAGAACATCGACGTAGGCGTTGAAGGCTTGAACGGCGCCGGCGCCGTAAAGATTGGTCGGGCCGCCGCCGGGCCAGGGAACGGAAATGGCGATGCCCAAGCCAGCCGCCTGAAAGCTGGGGCCGAGTTGGGTCACGAAATCGGGTACCACTTGCATCACCGCGTATTCCTCCGCGTCGATGGAGATGCCGCTGTAGCCATTGGCTTTAAGCCACGCGACGATGTTGGCGGTGGAGCGATTGTTGTTGGCGGTGTTGTCGGCCACGGCTGCGGCGATGCCGGTGCTGCCAAGTCCGATGTAGACCACGGCGGCGGGCGCTTGTTTGAAGATTTGTGCCTGGACCTGGCTGGCGAATTGCCCTGCCCCGCCGGGCGCGTATCCGCCCGAGGACTGTGCGACCAGACTGAAAAACGCGAGGTTGTAGCGCCCTGCAAGATTCAGCGGCACGATGCCGTTGACCAGGTTATCGAGTCCGGTTTGGTTCCAGGTGTCGTACCAGGTGGCGATTTGGAAAGCAGCCATGTGTTCGCTCCGTGCGCACGCGCGGGATGTGCGCGTTTGCGGGCAAACTAGCACCGGAGTGTCGGCGCCTCGGTGGTTTTGGACGTCGGCAAATCTCGCAAATTCTCACAAAGCGGGCCAAGCACATGAGCGACCCGGCGGCGCGCAGGCGCTATTCACATGACGGCATTCATCGAAGCAACGACGTCAGCTCAGCATCGGCGGGCTTCTTGCCGAGGGCGCTTTCGGCGGCGAGGCGCCAGGCGAGTTTGGCGCGCTCGCTCTCGCCGCGGCTTTCGAAGAGTTGGGCGGCTTCAGTGAGGGCCTCGATGCGCGGGTTGGCCGACAGCGACAGGCGCAAGTAGTCTTGGGCTTTGCCGGTGATGTCGGACAGTCGGCACCAGCGCGCCAGTGCCAGCAACAAACCTGGACTGCTGGGGTGTTTGGGCAACATGGCTTCGGCGCGTTTGATGCGAGCGCTGGCCGATTCCACTGGAGCGCTGGCGTAAACCTCGGCCAGTGGTTCGGACCATTCTTTCGCAAGCGCGGCCTCGATGGCTTCAGCGGCCAGATTGCGGCTGCCCACGCGCGATTCGGCGCACACCAGGGCGCGTAGGACGATCAGATCGCGGCGTTCGACTTTGCCGAAACGTTTCCAGAGCGCGTCGAGCGTTTCGCGGTCGGGCGCTTGTTCGAGCGCGGCGGCGAGCACACGCAGCTCGAGCGCGGCGAACTCGCGATCGCCGATCTGTCGCAGGCTGCCGAGACGTTCGAGGACGTGCACGGCATCGGCCGCGCGGCGGCGCTTGAGCAGACCTTCGATATAAGCACGCAAAACCACCGGCGGGGCATCGGCTTTTTCGGCACGGACGCCGACGGCGAGGAATGCCTCCTCTTCGCCGCGTTCGGCGCGCCATACATCGCCCAGCACGGCCGCGATGTCGACACCGCGATCGAGTTTTGCGGCATTGCGCAGGATCTCATCGACGAGCGCGATCTCGCCGCGTCGCTGAGCGACATCCGCAGCGGACAGCAAGGCGCTCAAGCGCTGAACCGGTTCGGGGCTGGCTGCAAGTAGTGCGCGTTGTGCGGCGTAAAGCTGACCGGCGTAGCTGAGCACCAATCCCTCATCGAGGCGCGTGGTGGCTTTAGTTCTGCGTCCGTGGCGCCAGAAGCGCGGCAAGCGCACCACGAGCACGTACAAGCCATACAGCAGTGCGGCCACGACGATGGCGGCGATCATCAGGAATACCACGCTGGTGTCGACTTCAAAGCCGTGGAAACGCACCAGCACCAAGCCGGGATCGCGGCGCAAGAAAAAGCCGATGAGCGCCGCCAGGGTTGCCAGCGCCAGGAACCAGGCGAGTCGTAATATCCAACGCATCAGACGCGCTCGTCCGATGGTGTCGCCGCGTCGACAGGCGCGCCCGCCTCGGGCACTTCGCTGGGCGGCGCTGTGTCTTCGACAGGCGGCCCGTCGGCTGAGGGCGCTTCGGGCGCCAACGCATTTGGCTGAACGGATGGTGCCGGCGAGTCGATGGTCGTCGGGACATTCGCCACCGGGCTGTCGGCCCGCTGCAAACGCGCCAACTCGCGCCGCGCTTCGCCTAGCGCTGGCAATTCCGGCGCAAGGGGCGCTGCGAGGATTTCGTCGAGCTGGGCCAAGGCTTGGGTAACGCCAGCGTCGCGCGTTTCGAGTCTCGCGCCCATCGTTTCTCGGACGTTCGTCAATAACGCCTTGGCCGATGCACCTTCGCCGCGCAACAGCAGCCAGCGTGCGGCGCTCAAGTCGAGCGCGATGCGATCGCGCACCCATAGGTCGCTGGCCTGCGCATCGTCGAGTCGCCGCACTCGGAAATAGCGATCCAGCGCCGCGAGCGCGCGCTGGTGCCACGCTTCGCCTCCCGCGGGCGCCAGACGCACGGTGCTGGCAAGTGGCCAGCCATTCGCTGCGTCGGAGAGCGCCTGCAGTCTGGCCAGCAGCGGCGGAAGGTCCGCGCTGGCGACGCCGGCAAGAATGTCGATTTCCAGTTGCAACGTTTGCCGCACGGTAGCGGCACGCACATCGCCGCTGACCTTGAGCTGGCCATCGGCCAACCGCAGCGCCGCCAGTGCACCGGCCACGTCGCCGAACAACGCCAGGCGCTGTTCGGCCATGTGCAAGAGGAAATCGGCTTCGACAAGGCGCTGCGCGTCGATGCCCGGTGCACGGCTTTCGCCCAGATTGCCGATGTTCTCTTCGATCACGCCGAGCCGTTGCGTCAGCCCCAGCACCTGCTGGCGCAGCGCGCGGTTGACCTGCGCGGCATCTTCCAGTCGTGCACGCAAGGAATCGACATCTGGCGCGACAACCACCGGCGCTGGCGCTGACACGGTGGTCGCAACGACCTCTCGCGTCCACCACCAGTAACCAGCGCCGACCGCACCAAGCAGCAGCACGAACAGGAATAACCATGGACCACCGCGCCGGCGCGGCGACGCCGCCGGCACTGCGCCAGCGTCGATTTGTTGCGAATCGTCGTTCATAACCAGATGGTAGCCGAAAGCGGCTAGCGCTGTTGTTCGATCGCGCTCACCCGGCGGCTTTGCGAACAACCTCTGGCAGCGGAACCGGCCTCCCCGTCTTCGGCGACACCCAGACGACGACACTGTTGCCGTCGGAATACAGTTCCGCGCTGACGGTGTCGACGATGGTGTGCTCCAATGTCAACGACGAGTTGCCGACGCGACCGGCGGTAAGCACCACGCGCAGCTCAGCGGGATACAGCATCTGACGGCGAAAATTCACATTGGCCGCTGCGAGCACAGGTTCGGCGTCTGCATGACGCCAAGGGCCGCCGAGCGACGAAAACCAACGGATACGCGCTTCCTCGATGAAGGTAAAGAACTGAGCGTTATTGACGTGGCCGTAGGCATCCAAATCGCGCCAACGCAGTGGCAACAGCAGGTCGATCAGCGGCATTTTCGGCTCGCAACGGGAAGGCCCGGAAACCCTACCTGACGCCGGCCAGTTTCGCCAAGGTGGGTGCGCGCTTCAGGGCGAGCACCAACTCTGCCAGTTGTTGGAACGCGGCGGGCTCGATCTCGTGGAACTCAACCCCGATTCGCAACCCTTCGATGTGGGCGACGCGCGCTTGTGCCGTAAATGGTCTACTTTCGTCCAATTCCAGCAACAGTTCGACACGATTGCCGATGACCCCGAGACTGCCCTGCTGTTGCTCCAGCAGCGCGCCATTGAGGGAAATATCGATCACCCGCCCGCTGATCGGTTGCTCGGACACCACGCGAAAGCGCCCTGGCAGAGCGAATCTCGGCTCCTGACGTCGATCTAAGATCACATGTCCCATGAAATCGCCATTTTCCGCTGCGCCATCCATCGCGTCTAAACTCTGCATGGTGAGTGTCTCGCGCGTTGTGAACCAGTTCATACCCAGGAAATTGGCAAGAACTGTGCCTTCACAAGACCTTCAAGCATTCAACGCCATTCGCACTCGCAGCGGCATGGCGATCTGAAACTCGACACCTTGCCCCGGTGCGCTCACGCAGTCGACGCTGCCGCGCAACAACTGCGTCACCAGGTTGTAGACCACGTGCAAACCCAGTCCGCTGCCGCCATGGCCGCGTTTGGTGGTAAAAAACGGATCGAAGATGCGTTGACGAATCTCGTTACTCATCCCAACCCCATTGTCGCGATAGAGAAGCAACCATTCCTCGCCGTAACGATCGCATTCGATGCGAATCTCGCCTTGCTCGATACCCTCGAAGGCGTGAATCAGCGAGTTCATCACCAGATTCACGACGATTTGCGACAGCGCGCCTGGATAGGTGAAGAGTTTCAGGTCATCGGGGCATCGCACCGTCACTCGATGCTGGGTTTTCTTCAGCGCCGGGCCGAGCGAAAGCAGCACTTCATCGAGATAGGGCTTGAGCATGAACTCGCGGGCCTCTTCGCTGCTCTGATCGACAGCCACTTGCTTGAAACTGCGCACCAACTGTCCAGCGCGGCGCAAGTTGCTCAGGATCAGTTGCGCGCTGCTGATCGCGTCGATCTGGAATGCCTCCAAGCCCGACTTCGAAAGTTTCCCCTCACTCATCTGTTGCATGACGCGGCGGGTCTCGTCCTCCAGATGCGAGGCGGCCGTGACGCCGATCCCGATTGGTGTGTTGATCTCATGGGCGATTCCAGCCACGAGATTTCCGAGCGCCGCCATTTTTTCCGACTCGACCAACTGGCGCTGCATGAAGCGAATTTCTTCCAGCGACTCTTGCAGCTCCCGGTTCGAGGTCGAAAGCGCTGCAGTGCGCTCTTGAACCCGCGCCTCCAACTGATCGTTCAAGCGTTTCAGCGCCTCGGCGGACTCGGCTGAGGCCGTGACATCGCGGCTGGTGCCGACCATGCGCAGCGCTTGTCCAGACTGATCGCGCTCGACCGCAAAGCCGCGCGAGAGTATCCACCGCCAATCGCCGTTGGTGCCGCGGATGCGGTAAGTGCTTTCATAAAATTCGGTTTCGCCGCGCGCGTGCGCTTCGAAGTGCCGGCTCACGCTGTCGCGGTCGTTCTCGTGGATATTGGTCATGAACGCTTCGCGCGACGGGAAGCTCAAACGCGCGCGCGAGCCCAGCACGGGCAGGGTGTTCTCGCGCTCCATCGTGCCTTGGCGCAGATTGATATCCCACAGTTCATCGCGCGATGCCCACAGGGCCAGCTTCAGGCGCTGCTCGCTGCGCGCGATGGCGGCTGCGCTGGCATGTTCTCGTGCCCATCGGGCGCGCGTGCGTTGCCACACCAGCAGGCCCAGCGCCAGCGCCGTGAGCGCATAACCGATCAGCGCTGCGGGCGAGCGCCACCATGGCGGCAGCACAGTGATCCGAAGATGGCGCTCGGGTCCGACCAGATCGCCCTCACTATCGCTGGCGACGACACTGAAGGTGTAACTGCCGGCCGGCAAATTGGTATAGGTTGCTGCTCGCTGCGCGTTGGTCGAACTGATCCACGAGGGATCGAAGCCCTCCAGGCGATAGCGATAGCGGATGCCGTCGGTATTGGCGAAGTCCAGCGCCGAGAAACTCAAGCTCAAGCTGCTGATGGTATGCGGCAGCACTAAGGCTTCGGTGTCGGCAATGTCGCGCTGCAGCGGCGCATCGCGATCGTTCGGCGCCAATCGTGCCGGCGCATTGTTGAGCAGCAATTGCGTCAACACCACGGTCGGCGCGGCACCGCGTTTAGGCAGCTGCTTAGGATCGAACACCAGCGCGCCGCGCAATCCGCCGAAGTAGATCTCGCCTCCAGCACCCACGGCGGCACTGCCGATGAAGTAGCCGGAGCGATCCATCCCATCGCTGGCGCTGAACGTGCGCACGTTGCCGCGGCGCGGATCATAAGCATTGACGCCAACCGTGGTGCCGACCCAGATCAAGCCCTGTTCGTCCTCGATCACCGTGCCGATCGCTTCGGCGCCCAGCCCCTGGCGCTTGCCTATGCTCTCAAAGCGAATGTCCTGGCCAACGCGGACTGCGCGATTCAGCCCGCCGCCTTGTGTTCCCAGCCAAAGCGTGCCGTCGCGCGCCTGGCTGATCATGGTGACGGAGTTGTGACTGATCGAACTCAGATCGCCGGGCCGCTCTCGCCAGTGTTCGAACGTGCCTTGGTCGCGATTCATGCGCGCCAAACCGGCGCCAAAGGTGCCCAGGTAAAACTCGCCTTCGCGCGTTTCGGTGATGTAGTAGATGCTGTTGGTCGGCAACGAGTCGGGGCGCTTCGGATCGTGCTGAAAGCGCGCGAAGCCCTGGCCTTCGCCGCGCCAGCGTGCCAGGCCGCCAGTTTCGGTGCCGATCCACAGCGTGCCCTGGCGATCGACGTACAGGCACTGAATCACATTGTCCGGCAGGCTGGCTGGATCGGCAGGATCGTGGCGGAACGTTTCGAATCGATCGCCGTCCATGCGCGCGAGGCCGGCGCCTTGGGTGCCGATCCAAAGCCTGCCATCTGGCGTCCGCGCAATCGCCTGCACTACATTGCCTGGCAATCCATCGGACTTGGCGGGATCGTGCACGTAACGGGCCAACAGGCCGCGCTGCAGATCGTAATGCACCAGTCCACCACCTTCGAGCACACCCATCCAAAGCGTGCCATCGTCGTTCTTCAGCAGTGTACGCACCGGGTTGGCCGGCAAGCTGGTGTGGTCTCGTCCATGCGCGCGAATCAATCGCACGACCTGGGTGGCTGGGTTATGGATCGATAAACCACCGGTCCATGTGCCGACCAGAATCAATCCATCGCGCGACTCATAAAGGGTAGCGATTCGATTGCCAGCCGGGCTGCCGACATCGCTGGCGTCGTGCCGCCAGGTCAGAAAAGTCCCGGTTTCGGGGCGAAACATCGCCACTCCGTTCATGGTACCGACCCAGAGCTGGCCACTGCGCGTCAACAGAAGCGCACGTACCTGGTTATCGGGCAACCCATTCTCGCCGCCAGCGCGAAATTGGCGCAGTACCTTGCCGGCCTTGGAGACCTGCAGCAAGCCTTCACGGGTGCTGCCGACAAAGACGCCGCCGTTGCCATCGGCGCTCATCGCCTGCACATCGCCCAGGGCACCGACGCCAGCGCCAATCCGCCGCCATTGGCGAGACAGGGGCTGCCAGCGCCACAAGCCGCCGCTGCCGGCAAACCAGACCGCCTCGCCGCTGATAGTGATCGCGCGGATGGCGCCGAAACGCTGATCCTCGGGTGGCGCGATACGCTCGAATGCAGCGCCACCAGGCATGAGCCGCTGCACAGCGCCGGCACCTGTCGCAACCAACAACGTTCCATCGTCCAGATGGCGCAGTGCGATGACATTGTCGCTGGCGAGACTGGACGAGTCGCCAGGTCGGTGGCGAAAACCCGAAAACTGGCGAGTCGATGGATCGAGGCGATTCAATCCTCCAGCCATGGTCCCGATCCAGATCGCCCCATCTGGCCCCAACGACAGCGCCGTGACGTGGCTGTCGCTTATGCTCGATGGATCGCCGCGATCGCGATGGAACGCGACGAACTCATCGCCATCGAAGCGGTTCAAGCCATCCTGTGTGCCGAGCCATAAGAACCCACGCGAATCCTCGGCGATGGCGCGTGCTGTCACCTGCGAAAGTCCGGTCGACAGCCCGTAGTTGCGAAAGCGAACAGCATCGACCGTTACAGCGCCGATCGCTGGCGCCAGAAGCAAAAGCAGCCAGCTAATCCACCGCATTGCCGGCCTCTTGCGGCGCGACCCGCGGGATGCGCAGGCGAAAGTGCGTGCCTTGCCCTTCGGTGGAATCGCAACTCACTTCACCCCCGAGCAACTGCGTGGTCAGGTTGTACACGATGTGCATCCCAAGGCCGCTGCCGCCGCTGCCGCGCTTCGTGGTGAAGAACGGCTCAAATACGCGGCGCTGCACCGCTTCGCTCATGCCTCTGCCGTTATCGCGATAATCGAGGACGACCTGATCGCCCTCGCACCAGGCCTCGGTGCGAATGATGTTTCCGCTGCGGCCTTCGAAACCGTGCACCAGGGAGTTGATGACCAGATTGACGAAGATCTGGTAAATCGCTCCCGGGTAGGTATCCATCACCAGCATCTCCGGACAGTCGACTTCGACCGTCACGTCGATTTTGCGTATACGCGGTTGCAACGACAGCAAGATCTCGCCAAGGTAAGCGCGCAATCGGAATTCGCGGCGTTGCTCGCTGGATTGATCGACCGCCACCTGCTTGAAGCTGCGCACGAGCTGGCTGGCGCGGTCGAGATTGCGCAGCACCAGGTCGGCACTCTGCGTCGCTTGCTCGATGAAGCGCAGCAGGTCGCTTTTGCCCAGCTGTCCCTCGGCGAGGCGTTTGCCCATCACGTGCGCCTCCGCCTGCAAATGCGAAGCTGCGGTCACGCCTACGCCGAGCGGGGTATTGATCTCGTGCGCAACACCAGCGACCAGCCCACCCAGGGCCGCCAACTTCTCGGACTCCACCAATTGCTTCTGAGTGCGCGTCAGTTCGCCCAGTGTGCGTTGCAGATCGCGATTGGACTTGGCCAAAGCTTCGGTGCGCCTCTCGACGCGCGATTCCAGCTCTTCGTTCAACTCTCGCAATGCGTCCTCGGCGCGTTTGAGTTCGGTGACATCGCGATTGGTACCGACCATGCGCAACGCGAAGCCCCTGCCATCGCGCGCCACCACCCTGCCCTTGCCTAAAATCCACACCCAGCCGCCAGCCAGATCCTTCGTTCGATAGCCGCATTCGAAGTGTTCGGTCTCGCCCTTCACATGGCTCATCAGCGATTGCGAAAGCTTCTCGCGGTCGTCGGGATGGACAAAGGCGAGGTAATCGGAAAGCTTGGGGAACACCGCCTCGTTGGCGAGCAATGTTCTCGGCAACGGGTTCTCGCGACGCACGGTACCGGACTGGAAATCGATATCCCAAAGTTCATCGCCACTGCCCCAGATGGCCAGTTTCAATCGCTCTTCGGACAAGCGCAGGGCGGAATCGCGCGCGCGAATGTCGGTCACATCCAAGGTCGTGCCTACCAGGCGCAAGGCGCGACCATCCGCATTGCGCGCGAACACGCGCCCACGCGTGTACAGCCAACGCCAGTTACCCTCCACATCCTGAACTCGGTATTGCGCCTCGAAAAGATCTACATCGCCGCGCACTGCCGCCTTGAGCGACTTGCCGAATGCGTCGCGATCCTCGACGTGAAGGAAGGGCGCGTAAGCCATGAGCGAATCGTCTTTGGCATCGCGCGTGACCTTAAGATGTTCAAGTCGATTACGCCGACGCAGTCGCCATTGCGGAGTCGACAGGTCGGCGTCCCACAACTCGCTGCTGCTGCCCCAAAGGGTATGGTTGAGCAACGCTTCGCTCTGCGCCAAAGCCTGGTCGGCGCGCGCGCGTTCGC
The DNA here is from genome assembly GCA_022844135.1 of Lysobacterales bacterium. Lineage (GTDB taxonomy): Bacteria > Pseudomonadota > Gammaproteobacteria > Xanthomonadales > SZUA-5 > JALHMH01. The sequence continues at coordinate 100,292 of JALHMG010000008.1, read as the reverse complement.
GCTGGCGCAAACGCACTCGCCATGCGATCAGTGCAACGAGCGCGAGGGCCAGCAGCAGATACGCCCAGCGTGCAGGCGCACTCCAATAGGGCGACGCCTCAACGTCGATCCCGAGGCGGCGCTGCGCCAGCGGCGCGCCATCGATGCCGATTGCGTTAACTTCCAGCACATAACGGCCAGCCGGCAAGTCGGTGAATGTCGCGATACGTCGCGATGCGTCGGCAGGGATCGGTTGCGTATCCCGACCGAGCAGCTGATAGGTGTAGCGAAGTGCCGTGCTGGCGCTCAAGTTCAGCGCTGCGAACTCGATGCTGACGACGTCTTGATTGTGCGCCAAGGCGATTTCGGCGGCGTCTGCGAGTGGCGAATCCAGTACTCCACTGCCGGCAGGAACCGGCTCATTGGCGATGCGCAGATCGGTCAATGCCAACGTCGCTTTGGGTGTTGGCGGGTCGAAATCCTCCGGTGCAGGAACCACGACCATGCCCTCGGGGCCGCCGAAGTACAAAGCCCCGCCCGGCCCTTGCGCCGCCGAAGCGATGTAGTTGTCCTTGGTCAGAATCGGATCGAGGTAACCCAGGCATTGCGCGCGCCCAGCGTCTGGCTGGAACAAACACAGACCGCGCGTCGTACTCACCCAGAGCCGCTCTCGACGGTCCTCCAGGATGGCGCCGATCATGGATGAGACCAAACCATGGCGTTCGTCGAAGCTGCTCACGGCGATGGGTTCGCCGTTGGCGCTGCGTGCGATATGGACCATGCCGCCGCCCTGGGTTCCGGCATACAACTCGCCGCCATCGGTTTCCAGTAGCCAGGTGACCGATTCATGCGGCAACCTCAGTGGCACAGACCGCGCGTCGATGACGCGCCAGGGTTGAGCTGCGCTGGCCCGATATGCCAGACCTCGCGCCATCGCGATGAACGACCAACCGTTGCGGGTATCGAGACTGTGATTGATGCTTGCGGTTTGCGCCCGCGGGCTGTCGCCAAGCGGGACCTGCATCGGCACGAACGCCTCGCACTCAGCGCAGCGCGCAAACAACCCTCCCTCCAAAGTACCGACCCAGAGCGTGCCGTCGTTATCGCGACGAAGATCGAGCACGCCAATATTGGGCAACCCGCTTTGTTGAAATTCTCCCAAGCCCGTTCCGGGCGACCAGATATCGATGCCGCCGCGGCCATAGCCCAGGATCAAGGTGGGGCCGTCCATCTTCAGCGCCATGACGTCGCGACGCCGCGGTAGCGGGCCAAGATCGATGCGTTCGCTCGCGGCCAGGTCCGGCGCGATCCGCGTCAAGCCGCCGCCGTCCAATTGCCCGACATAAACCTCTCCGCTCGGCGCAGCAGCGATGGCAGCGACAGGCGGAACCGGCAGCCCAGGTGCCTGCCCTGTCGCTCGATGCACATAGACGAAAGCTTCGGTCTGCGGAACGGTGCGCGCGAAACCGCCTGTCCATGTTCCGACATACAACGCGCCATAGGCGTCGCGGGCAAATTCGACAACGTCGCCGCTCGGCAGACCATAGGTGAGCCCGGGCACATGCCGGAAAATCGAAATCCGATCGTTATCGATCCTCATCACGCCATCGACCGATCCGATCCAAAGTCGACCGGCGTCGTCCTCGATCAAGGTGCGCAAAACCTCGGCGGGTAACTCGCGAGGGGCGAAGGCTTTACGCAAGGAACCGTCTGCGGCGAACAAGTACAACCCGTGTTCTTGCGTCGCCACTGCCAATTCACCCGACACGCGACGCACAATGGCGGCGATCGAACTGTCCGCAGGCAACACGCCAGCGCCAATTTCGTCGAATCCATCGGGGCGCCAGCGCAACAGGCGATGATCGTGCGCCAGCAAGACGCTGCCGTCGGTATCCAGCGCAAGCGCTCGCTGGCGTCGCTGAAACGTCGGCAAACCGGGCAAGGCTGCAAAGCGACCGGCGATCTCATCGAATCGTTGAGCGCCCGCAGAGCGCGTGCTGACGATCACCGCCCCGTCGGCGGCCACCAGCAATTCATGCACCGCGCCACCGGCAAAACCGCTGCTTTCATCGAAGCGCGACACGCGCCCGTCGACGCCCATTCGGCTCAGAGACGCCGGACCGCCCACCCAAAGGTTACCGGTGCGATCTTCGGCTAACGCAGTGACGTTGTTTTCGGCGATCGAATTGGGATTGTTCGGGTCATGATGGAAAACGACGAAGCGCAGGCCATCGAATCGATTCAGGCCATCCTGGGTGCCGATCCACAAAAAACCGTGGCGATCGAACAACAGCGACGCTGCGGAGGCTTGCGACAATCCCTGCGCCGTGCCGTACGTCTGAAAGCGCACACGCTGACCGACCTCCGCAGATGCCAGCGAGGCAACCAGTAGCGCGCCGACCATCGTCCAAAGCGCCCGACCATTCATCGCGGCACTGCCCCCGTTCCTTGCGCTGAGGTTAGCAATTCGCCCGGACTCCCGCCAACGCTATACGCCAATCAATGGTTGCGCATCGAAACAAAATGGCTTGCGCTCGGCCAGATGGCTGAGAAACTTAGAGTGCGAACCCAGGAAGGGCTGGCAGGCTGTTGAGGAACAGCTCGCTGGCGCGAACCATGGATGGTTCGCCCATTGGTCAAACTCAGCGCTTGATCCATGGAGAGCGAGTCCGGACATGCGCCGGATTGGCGACTTGAGAAACGCACAGGAAGTGCGTTTCTCAACATCGTGTGAATCGAGCTCAGAATCTTTCGCGGCGAACGTGGCGTTGTTCTCGGTCCAGACCTCGCACAACGATCTCTGCGACACCCGCCGGCAGCATCAGCTACGGCAACAATCCACTACCCGTTGCAACTCGATCAGTCGTCGCTCTGCATCGATTTCGCCCATACGAGGTGCATCGATATTGAACATCGGGCCGGGCCAGCCGATGTCGCCGACATTGCGTGCCACGATGTGGACATGCAACTGCGGGACGACATTGCCCAAACTGGCAATGTTGATCTTGTCGCAGCGCGTTTCGGATTTGAGCGTTCTGGCGAGCGCCAGGGTCAGCTTTGCGAGCTTGATTTGGTCGGCCTGTGGAAGATCGAACACCTCCACGCACCCGGACCGCAGCGGGATCAACACCAACCATGGCCAGGGCGCAGTGAACTTGCCGCGGACCTGGATGTCGTCGATTTCGCCAAGCGCGGCGCTGGCGCTTTGCAACCGCGAGTCGATCAACGGCTTGCTCATCGGGCATGTTCTCGGACGAATTCGAGCGTGCGTTGCAACGCCAGCGCAGCGGATTCCGGTTCGCCGTGCGGGTCGCCGAGGCGATTGAAAGCGTGGCCGGCAGGATAGCGGTGCAAGGGCAAATCGGGATATCGAGCCGCGATAGCGTCGACGGCCTCCGGCGGGATGGTTTCGTCGCGCTCGCCGAAGTGAAACAGCAGCGGCGCTTGCGGCACTTCATGCAGGAATTGGCTGACCATGCGTCCGTAATAGCTTACCGCCACCAATCCCAGGCGCGTGGCGGCCAGAAACGCCACGCTGCCGCCCCAGCAATAGCCGATCGCGGCGATGCGCCGCGCGCCGCGCGCACGCAACCACTGCGCAGCAGCCTCGACATCTCGCAGCGGAGCGTCCAAACCGAGCTGCGCAATCAGCTCCCGTCCGCGGGCGATGCCAGCAGCCTCCGTGGCCAGCTCGATGCCTGGCTGGATGCGATCGAAAAACTGCGGAGCGATGGCCATAAAGCCGCGCGCAGCATAGTCGTCGACGACACTGCGAATATGCGCCGTGACACCGAAGATCTCCTGCACAACGACGATGCCGATGTCGCCGTCGCCGCGCGCATACGCACCGACGCTGCCGCCATCGCGGGCGCTCAATTGCATCGCCTACATTCCCAGGCGCGCCCGAAGCGCACCCACTTCAACGCCCGCGCTATCGAGCTGTTGGGCGGCAATCAGCGAACTGCGTGCACTATTGATGTTGCCGCTGTCGAGCTGTTTTTGGCCAAGCTCGGCATAACCTTTGGCGACCAGCCGCTTGAGCGATTCGATTTCGCGGTCGCGCGGCGCCACCGTTTGCAGCGCATCCAGATCCCCATGAGCGCGCGTGGGCCGACCCTCCCGTAGCCCATCCTCGATGCGATCTTTGAGCGCCTGCGCCACTGCGTCCATGCCAGCGCGCGCTTCTTCGCTATTGCGAACCAGCGACATAGCGCCACGGAATTTATCGAAGGCAGCATCGCCAGGCGGTTCCACCAGTTGCCCGGTGGACAGTGCGATTTCGCCTTCGCGAATCAACTGATCGTGCCGCGCACGCTGCTCAGGCGTGGGCCCCTTGGCGGCTTCGATTGCAGCGTCGATGCGCACTTTGGCTTCGCTCAAGCCCTGAGTTTGCGGCGCCAGGGCCTGAATCCGCTTGACCAGTCGCTGCGCTCGCTCGATCTGCCTGCTACTGAGCGCATCCTGCACCTGCAGCAATGCGCCAGCGACGGCCGCATCCAGGCCGGAACGCGCCTGCTCGTTGCTGCGATCCAGATTCAACGCCGCCAGATATTTGTCGGCAGCGCTGGCGCCGTTGGGTTCGACCAGGCGTCCACGTTCGGCCAACGCCCGGGCTTCATTCAACAGAGCCGGTATTTCGCTCAAACGCTGCGCGGCTCTGCGCGCCGCTTCCAGCGAAGCGGTTAGGGTGGTCACCCGCGCCGACGATGCCGTGTGCGTCGTCAGCGACTCCAGCAAGCGTTGTGCGCGTGTCAGGTCGCCCCCGGCAATCGCCGTTTCCGCGTCGCTGGCGATACGCCCGGCGATCCGGGTCGCAGCCTCGGCAGCGGCGGCATGGCCGGCACCGGCCGCCGCCAGATACAAGGCCAGCGCTCCATCCGCGCCGTCGAAACGGCCGGCAATTTCGGCGCGCTGCGCGGCCGCATACTCGCCCGCGCCGGGTTCGACGCGCGGTGGCGGGGGCGGCGGCGGCGGCTCTACGGGCCCGGCCGTCGTCAGCAGCGTTTCAAAACGCATCCGCAGATCCGCGCCGCCCGGCACGCCACGAAGGCGCCGCAGGACATCCTCGATACGGGCCCGATCGCGGCTTTCGCTGAGCTGCGCGTGCAGCGCATCGAGCGTCGCGGCGAGCCCGGCGCGAGCGCGCTCGTCGCCCTCGTCCAGCATCAACGCGGCAACGAAAAAGCTCAGCGCATCCTGACCGGGTGAAGTGAGCAATCGGCCTTCGCGCAGGGCGATCTCGCCGAGCGCGGTTTCGTTGGGCGTTTTTTCGAAGTACGACTGCGCCAGAGGCAGCCAGACATCGCGAAAATGGTAAGCACCTGCGGCACCCACAAGCAGAGTCAGCAGCGCAAGCCATTTGCCCAACCCGCCGCGTTTTTCTTTTGGAGCCGGACGCGGCGTTGCTCGAAGCGGCCCGCGTTCGACGTCGTCCATTCGCCCGATTTGCGGTTCGGTACGTACATTGCCGGTGTTGTCCAGCGCTCGCGAGCGCTCGGCACGTATGGAGGGCTCGCTGCGCGAACGCAAAGCCTCGCGTTTTCGCGGCGGTGGCGTATCCATCTCGCCCGCTTCGAGTTGCCGCTGCACCTTGTCGAGCGCCTGATCGATCTCGGCGCCGCTCTGGAAGCGATCGCCGGGCTCTTTGGCCATCATCAGGTCGAGAACCGTCTGGAATGCCTGGTACTCGCGCGGCAGCTGCGGCAACGGTGCGGTCATATGCATGATGCCGATCGCCAACGAGTCGCTGGCTTCGTACGGCACCCGCCCGGTGAGCAACTGGAAAAAAACCACGCCCAAGCTGTACAAGTCCGCCCGACCGTCGATCGCGCGACCGCGCAACTGTTCCGGACTCATGTAATGCGGCGTGCCGACGACCGCGCCGGTCTTGGTCATCACGGTGCCCGAATCGGCCGCGCGCGCGATGCCAAAGTCGCTAAGCACGCACGATCCGTCCTCGCGCAGCAGGATGTTATCGGGCTTCACATCGCGGTGAATGAAACCCTTTTCATGCGCGTACGACAGCGCCATGGCGATCTCGCGCACGCAACGAACGGCCGGCTTCAGCGCCAGCGGCGGGGCGCCGCGACGCATCACGGGTCCGCCGGGCAAGTACTCCATGGCGCAGTAATGCACGCCGTTATGCACGCCAACATCGTAAATGCTGACGACGTGCCGATGATGCAACTTAGCCGCTATCCGCGCCTCGCGCAGAAAACGATCGCCGAATGTCGGATCGGCCGACAGTTGCGGCGCCATCACCTTGAGCGCCACTTCGCGATCCACCGAGCGCTGTGTGGCCAGATAAACCGTAGCCATGCCGCCTCGCCCGAGCTGGCGGGAGATCAAATAGCCTGGGACTTGCGGCGCAGCGTCAGTCATACGGCCGATGATGGCACGCGTTTAGGGTTACTGGTTGCTGGTTGTTGGTTCATGGTTAAGCGATTCCACTGACCAGATGCCAATCCGCCGCTGGCCGCCCTCCTCCAGCCACTCAGAACCCGAGTCAGCGCCTCTCCAGAACGTACACCGAGGCAGGAGGCAGATTGAGCCAGGTAAAACCGACACGACGCGAGCGCAGACCTAGTCGCTGGCGAGTGGTGCGGGAAATCGGGCAACGCGGCCCATAAGTGAACTGGATCAGCGTGCCCGCCGGACCCATCGACGCAAAAATGGCATCGACTATGTCGTCGACCAAGGCCGGCGGCATCGACAAAAATCCCAAAGAACTGACCACTGCGTCCGCCCGCCCATCGAATGTCGCATGTTCGGCCAGCAATGCCGGCAACTGGCGGGCATCGCCGCAAACCACGGGGCTGTTGGGAAAAGCGGCCGTCAATTCGCCATGCAATTCAGGATTCAACTCAACGATAAACAGGTTTTCCGGGCGCACCCGGTAACGCAGCAGCGCGCGCGTTATCGAACCCGTCCCGGCGCCAAGTTCGACCACTTTCTCGGCGCCCGGCGGAATCGCCATTGCCATCGCCCGGCCCAGCCGCGGACTGCTCGGCACCACCGACGCGGTTTTCAGCGGCGCACGCAGCCATTGGCGAAAAAACATCCAGCCGCGTCCAGTTTCCCGGCGCCATTGGGCGAACGATTGCTGTAGCCCAGACATTTCATGAGGTCGCAAGGAAATGGCCCTATTTCGTCGTAACGGCGAGAAAACTTGCCGCATGGTCGAATCGACAACCGAGTCTCTGCCATTTCCTCGCTAACGCGGCTCTCGCTCGTTCTTTGCGCCGGACTTGTCGCTGCTCGTCATCGCAATGGGACAAGAGCGACGCTTGCGCGCGCAGCACTCGATGCACCGAGCGCCCGCCAGCTTCGCCGACGGGCCGGGTCAACCGTTCCTTGTTCTCGCGCCTCGATTCCGGCGCGGAGCGCTTGGCGATCATCCGCGTTCCCTCATGAAATGTCCGGGCTCGCCCCGGATCGGTCATCTCTCGATTTTCGCTTTGGCCTTGACCTCGGCGGCCAAATCCAACGCGCGCTTGCGCTGGATCGATGCTTTGACGCCGTCGCGAACGCTTTCGAATACTGGCGGCTGGAAGGGCCGTCGCGCGCGCAGCAGCGCCACGTGAAAACCGTACTCGGTTTGCACTGGCGCCGGTGTGATGGCGCCTTCGGCCATCGCTTCAAGTGCGTCTGCCAAAGGCGGCGGCACTTGCGGCCGGCGCACCCAACCCAAATCCTTGGCGTCCTTGACACCCGCCTGTCCCTGCGAGGACGCGATCAGATCGTCGAAGCTGGTACCGGTGTTGAGCGCAATGACCGCAGCATCGGCGGCGGCCTGGTTGTCGAACAGCACATGCGCCGCCTGAAATTCGGTGGCGCCGTTGTTGGCCACTTCCTGATCGTACGCAGCCCGCAGCTCCGCCTCGGTGGGCTCGGGCGCCGAGCGCTTGACGAACTCGCCGCTCAGCCGATTCAAACGTTCCACTTCCAATTCCGCCAGAAGAATCGGGTCATCCAGCAGGCCGCGCGCTTTGGCCTCTTGCGCCATGGCAACCAGATCGGCGACGCTGTCGATGACTTGCTGACGCTGACCTGGATCTGTGACATTCCAGCCGCGTTGTTTGGCGAAGGCCTCGATCATGGCCTCGGGAACGGTTTCACCATTGACCTTGAGCTCGCTCGGATTCCCGGCGATGCCAATCACGCCACTCGGCGCCGCTGCGTCTTTCTGGCCGCAAGCTGCCAACGCCAGCAACACCGCGATTCCCAATCGTCTCATGCCACGTCCTCTTTCGTTCCCCGCGCCTCGATGGCGAGCGCATGGATATCAGTCTGCATCATTGTGCCCATCGCGTCATAGACCAATCGGTGCCGCGCCAGGGGTTTCAACTCATCGAAGCGCGCGCTTTGGATGCGCACGCGAAAGTGCCCGCGGCCATCCCGAGCGCCGGCGTGGCCGCGATGCTTATCGCTTTCGTCGATCACGTCCAATGCCAAAGGTGCCAGGGCCTGCAGGCGCTCGCGCATTTCCATTATGCGCCGCTCGTTCATGGCGACACCCGCCGAAACGGCTCCACCGTGAGCGCTTCGAACACGCCTTCGGTGGCGTAAGGATCGGCCTCGAACCATTCCCGCGCCGCAGCGAGCGTAACGAACTCGGCAACGATGAGACTGCCCGTGACCATGGTCTCGTCGACACGATCCGACGCCGGCAATGGCCCGGCGACGACCAGACGTCCGCAATCCGCCAGCGCTTGAATGCGCGCCAGGTGCGCAGGCCGCACCGCAGCGCGGCGTTCCATCGAGTTGGGCCGGTCTCGGCCCAGAAGCATAAAGAGCATTCGGCTATTCACTGTCTTGGCGAGCTCAACGATAGCTCGGTGGAGGCAAGTTGAGCGCAATATGAGCAGGTTAACAACACCGATAACTCCCGATCCTACAACTCCCGTATCCTCCGCGCCCCGCTCTCCACCCCTTCGCCGTGGCCAAACGCCTCATCATTCATCCGCAATCGCCGCAACAGCGCCTGATCGATCAGGCGGTGACGGCGTTGCGTGCGGGAGAACTGATCGCGTATCCGACCGACTCTGGTTACGCCTTCGGCTTCACGCTGGATAGCAAAACGGCGCTGGATCGGGTGGCGCGCGTGCGGCAATTGAAGGCTCGCCACAATTACACCCTGGCATGCCGCGATTTGAAGCAAGTCGGTCAGTACGCGCGGCTGGACGACGCCGCATTTCGGCTCATGCGCTCGCACTTGCCGGGTCCATATACGTTCATTCTGCCCGCGAGCGGCCTTGTTCCCAAACGCGTAGCCACCGAGAAGCGACGCTCGATAGGCGTGCGCATTCCCGATCATCGCATCGCGCTGGCGCTGATCGAAGCACTGGGCGAACCGCTGTTGTCGTCGAGCTTGTTGCTGCCAGAGATCGACCTTTACGGCATGGAAATCGACGACATCGTCGAAACGATCGACGAGCACGTCGATCTGATCGTCGATGGCGGCCCATGCGGACTGGCGCCCACGACCGTCGTGTCCCTGCTCGATTCGCCGTTTGAAGTGCTGCGGCTCGGTGCCGGCGTGGTCGACTGGGAATAGATCATGGCAAACGAACTGCACGCGGACGCAGCTCAGGCGCGGCAATCGGAGATTCCGTTCGCCGTGGTCCGCGGCCAGCCGTTCTATGAGCTACCCAAAGATCTTTACATTCCACCCGATGCGCTTGAGGTCATTCTCGACGCCTTCGAAGGCCCGCTGGATCTGCTTCTATATCTGATCCGTCGGCAAAACCTCGACATCCTGGATATTCCGATTGCGGCGATCACCAGGCAGTACATCGGCTACATCGAGCTGATGCAGACACTGAAACTGGAGTTGGCAGCCGAATACCTGGTGATGGCAGCCATCCTGGCGGAGATCAAATCGCGCCTGCTGCTGCCGCGTCCGCCGGAGGCGACCGACGAGGAAGCTGATCCGCGCGCCGAATTGATTCGCCGATTGCAGGAGTACGAGCGCTTCAAGAAGGCCGCCGAGGACATCGATGCGTTGCCGCGCATCGAACGCGACACCAGCGTCGCCGGCGCCTATGTGCCCGAGCGCAAAACCACTCTGGTGCCACCGGCGGTGGATTTGCGCGAGTTGCTGCTGGCATTTCGCGACGTTCTGAACCGCGCGGACCTGTTCACCACGCATCAAGTCCGCCGCGAAGTGCTGTCTGTCCGGCAAAAAATGACTGAACTGCTGGCGATGTTGCCGGCCGGGGAGTTTCGCGAATTCACCTCACTGATCGCCACCGGCGAGGGCCGGCTTGGCGTTGTTGTGAGTTTCCTGGCGATCCTGGAACTCGGCAAAGCCGGCATGATCGAGATTGTGCAAGAACGCCCGCTGGCGCCGGTTTACGTGCGTTCTCGCGTGGCTATGGAAGAAGCTGATGACCTTGGACCGATTGAAACCGATTCTTGAGGCCGCGCTGCTCGCGAGCCAACAACCGCTATCGCTGGCGCAGCTGGAGCAGTTGTTCCTGGATCACGAACGCCCTTCGCACACCGACCTGGCGCAAGCGCTGGAAGCGCTGGCGGCCGACTGCGCCGGGCGCGGCGTGGAGTTGGTGGAGGTCGCCAGCGGCTTTCGCTATCAGGTGCGCACCGAGGTGCACGTGTACGTGACGCGCCTTTGGGCCGAACGCAGCCAGAAATACTCGCGCGCGCTGCTCGAGACGCTGGCGTTGATCGCCTATCGTCAGCCGATCACGCGCGGCGAAATCGAAGCCGTTCGCGGCGTGGTGGTCTCGACGCAGATCATCAAGACACTCGAAGAGCGCGAGTGGGTGCGCGTCGTCGGCCATCGCGATGTGCCGGGGCGCCCGGCGCTTTACGGCACCACACGCACTTTCCTGGATTACTTTGGCCTCAAGAATCTCGACTCGCTGCCCACGCTGGCGGAGATCCGCGATCTTGAAAGCTTGATGCCCGAACTGCAGTTCCCACGCGAAGCGCCGATCCCCGCTCAATTGAGCGATGATTCGACGCTGGCGCCATCGACGGAGACGCGACAATGAAACCCAAGAGCACCCTGTCGTTGCGCCGCTCATCCGCGGAGGCTGCCGGTCCAGAGCGTTTGCAGAAACTGCTGTCGAAGGCCGGTTTGGGTTCGCGCCGTTCGATCGAAGAACGCATCTTGCGCAACGAAATCGAGGTCGACTCGCGTCCGGCGAAAATCGGCGACAGCCTGGGCGATGGTCAAACGATCAAGATCGATGGGCGCAGCTTCATCGTCCGCGCCGTCTCGCACATGGGTCCGCGCGTACTCGCCTACAACAAACCGGAAGGCGAAGTCACCACGGCGCACGATCCCGAGGGTCGCCCGACGGTGTTCGATCGCCTGCCCAAACTCAAGGGGCTGCGTTGGATCGCCGTGGGTCGACTCGATCTCAATACCGCCGGATTGTTGCTGTTCACCACCGATGGCGAGCTGGCGAATCGCCTGATGCATCCCTCGCGCGAGATCGACCGGGAGTACTTGTGCCGGGTGCATGGCGACATCGACGTCGGCGCGATTCACCAGTTGACGCACGGCGTGGTGCTCGAAGACGGGCCCGCAAAGTTCGAGGAAATGGAAGCCCTGAGCGAATCCGAAAACGAGGGCAGCAATCGTTGGTATCGAGTGCTGTTGCGCGAAGGCCGCCAACGCGAGGTGCGGCGATTGTGGGAAGCGGTCGGGGCCGAAGTCAGTCGACTGAAACGCGTGCGCTACGGGCCCATCGAGCTTGGCAAAGACCTCAAGCGCGGCTGGTATCGCGAGCTTGTCGCTGAAGAAATCGAAGTGCTGATGAAATCGGTCGAGTTGCCGATGACCTCACGCACGGAATTGCGCATCGTACCGGCGGAAGCCGCCCACAAATTCGACCGCGGGCAGCGCCGTGAGCGCCGACCCGACGATAACAAGCCGCGCTGGAAACGCGAGGCCGCCGAAAGCTTCGCCGAACGCGGCAGCCGCTCGCGCGGACCGAGCAGCGCGCCCGGCGGACGCAGTTTCGAGCGTCGCGACGGCGCTCCGCGTGGCGACAGACCGTACGCAAATCGCGACAGCGCACCGCGCAGCGACAGACCGTACGCAAATCGCGACAGCGCACCGCGCAGTGATCGACCCTATCCGAACCGGGACGGCGCACCGCGCAGCGACAGACCGTACGCAAATCGCGACGGCGCTTCGCGTAGCGACAGACCTTACGCAAGTCGCGGCGATGCAACGCGCGGCGAGCGGCCATACGCAAAGCGCGACGACGCCGCGCGTAGCGATCAGCCCTACACCCAGCGCGAACGCGCGCCGGACGATGGGCCTTTTGCCAAACGCGGAGGCGCTGCGCGGGGCGATCGGCCGTCCGCGGGTCGCAACAGCGCACCGCGTGGCAATAGGCCATTAACCGCGTCTCGTGGCGATCGGCCTTACGCGAATCGCGTCAGCGCACCGCAGGGCGAAAGATCAGCGGCGAACCGCGAAGGCCCAACGCGCGGCGAACGGCCCTACGCCAAGCGAGACGGCGCGCCTCGCGGCAGTGCTGGGAATGAGACGCGGTCGGACCGCTCGCGAAATCCGCGCGAGGGCGCTCCGCGTCGCGATTCGCAGCCAGCCAAACCGAAGGCGCCGCGAACGATCCGAACCGACGACCGCCGTACGCGCTGAGCGATGCTCGCACGCAGCTCCGAGGTTGCGTGGCGCGACCCTCGGGCTTCATTCGAAGCTGGACGCAAAGATCGCATCGACAACGCCTGCCGCCGGGCAGCGCACATCCCAGGCGCGTTGTTGCAAACTTCCCGGATTCTGCCCCTCCAGGCACACCACCAGCGCACGATGCTCGACGCTGTCGCGAGAGCACTGCACGTTGAAGCTCACGGTGGCGTTCGAGCCGGCGCCGAAGTTGTACTGCGGCACGGAGGGGATGAACGCGATGATGGCGTTGCCGCTGGTCAAGCGATACGCCAGACAGGTCGACACGCTCGCCATGCCCAGGCCGCCGGTCCCACCGAATGCGGTGATCGAAATCGGGATCGTCGTCATCGTGCTCAGCGGCGCAACAGGAAAAACGATCTCGGCATTCAAATCCGGCGTGGGCTGCGCGTTGTGGTTCGGTGTGTAGGTTAAGTTCGGTGGTGTACTCGTCGGGCTTTGTTGGACGGCCAGCGATCCGAGCGTGACCGTGCCGGGGGTGGTGGTGCCAAGCAGATTGACGAACTGGCGCTGGGTGGTGTCCTCGGTAAACGTGACCACGCCGCTATAGCCCGCATATTTCATGAGGGAACGCGGAAGATCGCGAAGGGCTTTGCGCCGGAATCGAGGCGGGAGGAGAAGGAATGGTTGTTCCATTGCGACGACGAGCAACGAAGAGTCCGGCGCAAAGAACGAGCGAGGGCCGTGTTAGCGAGGAAATGGCAGCGAATACTTTGTCAGTACGACCAACTCGATGATTTCCGGACTGTAACAACGAAACTAAGCCATTTCATCGCGACCTCATGAAATATGCGGGATAGCCATAGCGAACGACGCACAGCGTTTGCGTGGCCAGCTCGCTTCCCGGCGCGGCGCTGGAATCGATTGTCAAACGCCGCGTTTCGTTATCGAACGTGCACGAGGAACCGGCGACGACTTCGATGACTTGCGCCGGCGCATAACCGATGCTCAAGCGCACGCGACTGACCACTTGCGCCGACGGTCCGCCGCCCTGGCCGCCGTTGTTGGCGTAGAACATCACATGCGACAAGCTCTCGGCGCTGGAACCACCGAGCACCACACCCGCACCGCCGATCACCACGCGCGGCGCTTGCGCATCGGCAGCGCACGACCACAGGCACAACACAAACAGCAGCAAGCGCATGGCGCATCTCCAAGGGACAGGACATACGCCATCTGATGCAAAAAGGCTCGCAAACCCGCCACCTTGGCGAGGCAGCGTTGGTTGTTTTACCGCAATCCAATCGCAAACCGACTCTCCGCGCCTCCGCGTGAAACCCGCGGGCGACCGAACGCGGACCTCAGCTGCAAAGGCAAGAGCGCTGGTTCACGCGGAGGCGCGGAAATGAACTGAGGAGTTGCCATCGGAGCCGTTCGTACGCAGGCACGGTGTTACTCAGCCAGATACTTCGTGTCCTCGTGGCTTCGTGTGAACCGCTCTACGCAGGCGGTGCGGTCGAACCGCACGAGCGCACGGCGGCAATTTGCTCGTGCAGCCATTTGCGATTCGGCGCCATCTTCTGCGCCAGGGTGTCGGCCTCATCGGCGTACTTGCGCGCCAACGCGCATTGTCCCAATGCCGCCAGCGCCTGGGCCACTTTCAGCTCGCGATTGCCGATGTTGATATCGCTGGCGTGCTGGCCGCTGCGATCGCGGCGCAGCATTTCCTCGTAGGCCGCGAGTGCGTTCGGATAATCCTGCAGCTTCATCAGGCAATCGCCCATGCCCTGCAGGGTGCTGACCGAATTCAAGTCGTTGGCGCGCGGCATCGCATTCCACACATCCAGCGCCGCGCGATACTGCGGCACCGCCGCCGCACAATCGCCGCGGCGCTCCGACAAATCGGCTTTGGCCATTAGCATCAGCGCGTGATTAGGGCTGCCCTCGCCGAACACGCGCAAGGTGGCGGCAAGGGTGTCGTCGAGCAGCTTTGCGGCGCGCGCGAATTCTTTTTGAAACCCAAGCGACTGCGCCAACGCGCCGCCTAAGTTGATGGTCCGCGTGTTGTCTGCGCCATAGTGCTTGAGCGACAGCGCGTAGCCGCGTTCGAGCACCGCAATACCGGCCGGCACATCGCCACCGACGCCCAGGAATTGACCCAAGTTCGTCAGGTGCGTGACCAGCTCTTCGGCGTCGGCGCCGAACAGCGTTTCGGCATCGCCCAATGCCTGCTGCTGCAGGGCGATCGCGGCCGGCAGATCGCTGCCGAAATACATCATCAGCGCGCGGATGCGGTCGAGATGCGTGCGTTCCTCGCGCGCCGCGCGGCTGTTGTCGAGCAGCACGTACGCCTGCGCCAGCAGCGCATTGGCCTCGTCGAGCGCTTTAGGCGTGACCAGCGAACGCGCCAGCATGCGCAGCAGGCGCACGCGCTCCAACGGCTGTAGCGATGGATTTTCGAGCGCTTGGCGCAAGAGTGGAATGGCGCGATGATTGTCCTCGCGTTGCGTGAAGATTTCGCCCAGCACTGCGGACAAACGCGCGCGCTGATCGCTCGGCATGGCCGACGCCTTCACCTCCTCGCTCGCTGCGATCAGCACCGATTCGACGGTCGCCTCGCGGCCTGCGCCACGCCGCGGATCGGCGCGTCCCAGGAGTCCGGTCAGAAAATCCATCGTCGCTCGCGCAGTGGCAAGACTGCCCTGCGCTTCCTTGCGTGCGGCGTCGATGTGAAAAACGTACAGCGCCGTCGCACCCAAAAGCAACATCGCCGCCACCGTAATGGCGCCTGTTGCAAAGCCATGGCGGCGCACGAACAATCGGGACCTCGTCCACCAGGACTGCGGCAACGCAGCAATCGGGCGATGCGCTTGCCACGCCCGCACATCGTCGATCAGGGCGCGCACATCCGGATAACGCTGTGCCGGATCCTCGGACTGAGCCTTGGCGGCAATCGCCGCCAGCGGCGCCGGCAAGGCATCGATCATGCGCGCCAGCAGCCGCCCCAATTGAAATACGTCGGAGCGCACCGTCAGTGCCGAACCGGCGGCCTGTTCCGGACTTGCGATGGTCGGCGTCATCGCCGTCGGCTCATCGGCATCGAGCGCGTCCAGCGCGCGTGCGATGCCGAAGTCCAGCAAAAAGGGCTGGCCCTTGGCATCGATCAGGATGTTGGACGGTTTGATATCGCCATGGATCACCAGTTGCTCGTGTGCAGCTGCAACGTTGAGCGCGATGCGCGCGAACACATCGATACGCGCTGCCAGATCGGGTGCCGAATGCTTCAGCCACGCGTCGAGCGTCGCGCCATCGATCCATTCCATGGCGAACCAGTGTTGCCCGTCGTCCGTTTGCCCGCCATCGATCAAGCGCGCGATGCCGGCGTGGTTGAGCCGCGCCAGCAGCTGACGCTCGCGCTTGAACAAGCGCTCAACGTCATCGCCGCGCGATCGACGCTTGATCAGCTTGAGCGCTACCCGCTGCTCGAACTCGCCGACGCGTTCGGCCAGATACACGGCGCCCATCCCGCCCTCGCCGATCGGCCGCTTCACGACGAACGCGCCGATGCGCTGGCCGCATGCCGGCACTTCGGAGAATCCCTCCGGCTGGCTGCGCTGCCAATCTTCGAATAACGCCCCACCGAGCGCGCCACCCGGCTTGAACCAGTCTTTACGCAGCATCGTCGCCGCCCAACAGATGCCGACGTGCCTTCGCCCAATCCAGTTGCACAGTGCGTACCGACACGCCCAATGCTTCGGCAGTTTCTTCTTCGCTCAATCCGGCAAAAAAGCGACACTCCACAACCTGCGCCTGGCGGGGATCGTGTGCTGCCAGCGATTGCAATGCTTGATCCAGGGCGACCATTTGTTCGGCCTCATCAAGTACCGCCAGGTCTTTATCCGACAACGTCGTCGGCACCGCACCGCCGCCGCGCTTGTCGGCGAGCCTCTCGCGCGCATGGTCGATCAACACCTGGCGCATGACGCGCCCCGCGAGCGCGAACAGGTGCTTGCGGTCGTTGATCGCGATACTGCCCGCGCCGCTCATGCGCAAGTAGGCTTCATGAACCAGCGCAGTGGTGTCGAGCGTCGCGTCCTGTCGCTGTCCGATCCGCATCTTGCCAGACAGCCGCCGCAACTCCTGATAGAGCTGTGCTGCCAACTGATCGAAGGCGCGCTTGTCGCCGGCGCGTATCTCATTGAGCAGTTGCGTGGGCTCGACACTCACTGCGGCACTCCGATCCGACCTCGCGGACAGTTTAACGAGTCGGCGATGTCGAGCGTGTGTGCGAAACGTTTGTTGCGACAACATGGGTCGGACATCGGGCGGCATGCCAGGAGATAACGGCACGGAAAGCCCCAACCCGCAATTCCAGCCCGATTGCGGGCGCGCCATGCAGATTGCGTTTCCGAGTGAGAACGCCTTGCGGCGTTTCGCCGCCCACTCTTTGGAGAATTGATCATGCGCATCGCTATTGCCGTTGCTACCCTCCTCGCTGCAAATTTCGCGCAGGCGCAGGCGCCAGCGCCCGCCGCGCCGGAAACCCTGGCGCAGAAGGAGTACTTCGCTAAGAACCACAGCTACATCGATGAGGGTGTGGCCGCGATGTCCACTGCCTGCGGGAAAAACATTGCCTTCAGCTTCGACCGCACCAGTTGGTGGAACGGCAAAACAGAAGTCGAAACCAATGCCGCGTCCGCCTACGGCCGCTGCGACTCGGTGGTACAAATTGTCAAGGGCTTGTGCGAAACGGCGGACGGCAAAGCGGCCGTGGGCGCCAACATCAGCAGCATCCACTGCGCCTACGGCGGAAAGCAAAGCGGCTTCAAGCTGGAGCTATCCGGTGGCAAGCTCGACTACGCGGTGGAACTGGATCGCCCCAACATCGACGAAGAAATCACCCAATTCCTGAAGTCGAAGATGTAACTCCGGCGCCCGCCAAACGGTTTGCCTTGCATCGCCGGCCCAATGCCGGCGATGTTCATTTTCAGCTTGCGAAGTGCATCGCAATCGTCGGTTGCGCAGGTGGTAATCCGGCGCATTGGCATTTTGTCCGGTGGCGCAACCAAGGCAATCAAGCGCTTCGCCATGGCGCGACGCTGTTGCTATTCCCGATGGGCACCTGATCACGTCGTGCCGCACCAACAAACTCCACGCTCACCACTCGAAATCGTCGGCGAAGATGACGTCGCTCGGGGTGATTTCGACGGCACCGGCATCGCACGCAATATCAGGAACAACCATGCGCTCGATGCCGCGCTGATCGTCCGCCAGTGGACAATTGGGCTGAGCGGCGGCCTGGAACACGAGTGAATGGGTGGCCGGCAGATGAGTTCGCGTCGGGCCGCCGTTGTTCAGCCTGGGACCGAGCGCGAGTTGCGCGAGTGAGATCGCAGCGCTGCTGCCGGCGAAGCGGCAGGTGTTGCCCGGCGCCTCGCGATTGCCAAGCGTAGCGACGACACTCGTGGTTACGGAAATATCGCAGGCGCCTTGTACGACGGACAGTGCGAACGTGGCCATGTTTGCGGCCCCGGAATCGGCCGCCCGCAGCACGCTGCCTGCGACGCCGAGGCGCGATGGGGCAGCAACGAGCGTGCTGTGCTCGGCGGTGAAATCGCTATCGACGAGATCGAGATTGTCTGCCGCCGGCGCGGCGTTGATGCTGACCGTGCTGTTGGTCAATGCCACCGCAGCGCCCTCCGCATGGATCGCCCCGCCGCGCTGCTCGGCGCTGTTGGCGTACACACTGGTCCGATTCAGATTGAGCGGACCTCGCACCGCAAAACCGCCGCCAATGGGCGCAGAATTCTGTGTGATCCGGTTTTGCGAGAAACTCGCCGGCGTGAAATTGCCGTCGACTTGCTCGCCGATGGCCACCGCGCCGCCGCGAATGAAGGCGCGATTGGCAGCAAACAGCGTGCGCGAAAACGTCAGTGCCTGGCCTTCGATGCCGCTGAACTCGCCCCACGCGCCGCCGCCCTGGTCGGCCTCGTTGCGCAGGAACTGCGAGTCTTCGACGAACGGCGCCGGGCCGAACACGCTCAAGCCGCCGCCGACGCCCTGCAAGACCCGATTGCCGATCCAGCGCGTGTTGATGAACGAAACGATGCCGCAACTGTCGTTGCAACCGATCTCAACGATGCCGCCGCCGCCCCGAAACTGATCGAAGGACACCGGCGGGCGATTGAAGCGATTGGCGAGGTTTCCGACGATGTCGACGTTGCGTACGTCGATGCTTGCAGTGCGCCCGACGCCGATCTGAAACCCGCCTGCCGAATCGCGTGCAGCATTATTGCTGATCGACCCGCCGATCCAGGTCAGTTGCTGGGCGGCTCCCAGCGACACGCCACCGACGCTGCCCGTCGTTTCGTTGTTATCGACCACCAGACCGTTGATCGTACCCACAGCAAACCCCAGCTCTGCCCCACCCGCACCGCCGCCGTTGGGATCGGTCGAACGATTGCCCACCACTCGCACCTGATTCCAGGTGCCCTGGAAAGCGGCGCTCTGAATGAATTGAACGCCGCCCACGCTCAGCGCGGTGTTGTCGTCGACTTCGACGTTGGTGAACGCGCTGCCGCCGAGGTCGATCCACAGGCCGCCCGCATTGCCCGCTTCGTTGCTGGTGATGCGTACGTCGCTCAGGGTTAAGGTGTGCGCTGCGATCCGGATCGCCCCGCCCTCCTTGGGCACATCGAATTCGTCCTTGGCACGACCATCGCGCAGCGTCATGCGCTCCAGCGTCAGCGCCGCCGTGGCATCGAACAATCGATCGAGATCGGCGCCATTGATGATGGTGCTGGCGCGTCCGGCGCCGCGCACGATCAGCGGCGCCGACACATCGAAATCGCCGCTCGCGTTCGCGTCCTCGCCGGCACCGGTGCGACCCAGCGTGTAGGTGCCCGCGGGCAGTTCGATGGTGTCAATCTCGGACGTGGCGTTTGCGGCCGCGATGGCTTCGCGAAGCGAACAATCCGCCATCAGGCAGCCGTCGGGCGGCGGATCGTCGGTCCGGGTGACGGTGAAGGTTGCAGCGGACAGCGGCGAAGAGAGAACGGCAAGGAACAACAACGTGCGCATGAGCGACGCCTGGTTGAGGATGACGTCATCAACAACGTTCTCTGGAACTTGCGCCCGCAAAATCGCCGAAGAATTCAAACGATGACCGCGACCCGATTTGCCTCAAACGTCACTGGCGTGAACCTGCACACGGTTAAACGCGATCTGGTACCGGCCCGAGCGCTGCTGCAGACGCAGCTTGGGCTTTCCAATCCGTAGCCGACGACTATCTTTGCGTCGCAATTCGAGGATGCGATCGGCAAAGTTTCGCGGTTATTGAATCGGCACATCCGGCGGCGGAGTGTTTGATCCAACCCAAAGCCGGGCGAGACGAATCGCGCCCCTACGGGACCTTAGCGACCGATAGGGGCGCCATTCATCGCGCCCGAGTAGACGGCGCTGATTGCGGATGTCGTGCCGGATCAATAGTCGCGGCAAGAATCCTTCAGTCGCCGAGCGGGAATAGCAAAAGCGTCGCGCCATGGCGCGACCCACGTCAAGCGCCTGAATCGCTCGTTCTTCGGCGTTCCCTCATGACATGTCCGGGCCAGTCAATCGGCAACGGGACATTCGCCCTCGACCTCGGCCAACAGGCTGTGTACGGCGTGCCCGTCCGGTGCTCGCGCGGATCGATCGCGAGCCTGCGCCAGCAGACCCGCTATCTCGCCACACCCGCCTGCAGCGATCAACGCTTTGGCGAGCCTGAGCGGACGTTGGCCGAGATCGGGATCGGCGGCGTGGCGATCGGCTGCGTTGCGCGCCAGCATCTCGCGATAGTGTTCGATGGCGCGCCGCGTATCGCCCTTCGCCATGGCGATGTCGCCCAATTGCTGCAGCACGGTCACGCTGTTGAGATCGCTGCCCTCGGGCAGCGCGTGCCAGCCGGCGAGCGATCGCTCGTAGGTCGTCGTTGCCGCATCCAGCAGGCCGGCTCGCTCTTGCGCGTAGCCAAGCGCCATCAGCGCGTTCGCGTAATGCGCGCTCGGATCGCCGAATACGAGGCGTACGCGCCGCGCCAACTCTTTGCCGAGCGCCACGGCGCGTGCATGATCGCCGCGTGCGCCCAGGCTGGTTACGTTGGTCATGCCCGCCAGCAGCGTGTGCGGATGTTCGGCGCCGTTGACGCGCTGGCTGAGTTCATAAGCACGCGTCAAGGTCTCGGTCGCTGAGTCGTGGCCCGCAGCGGCTTCGAATTGACCGAGGTTGATCAAATTGGCCACCAGCAGCGAACTAGCCGGTCGCTCGCGCTCTACGCGCTCGCTCGCCGTTCGCATGCCCTCGATGGCGCGCTGCACATCGCCCATCTGGTATTGCACCTGCGTCAGGTTGCGCTCGATCTGATTGCGCAGCGTCAAATCCAGATCGTTCGCGCGCGCCTGCGCGGCCTGCAGCGCGCGCAAACCGGCGGCGCTCTCGCCCATCTGATGCAGCGCGGCGCCATACATCATCAGCCGCCGCAGCGCTTCGGGCTCGCGCGCAGCGTCGCCGTCGATGGCAACTGCTTCGCGCAGCAACGGCGCGGCGCGGCCATGCGCTTCGTGCTCGATGTGCACGCGCGCCAGCAGGCCAAGAAGGCGCGCGCGCAGCGCCGGCTGATCGCCAAAGTCGTTATCGATGCGCGCTTCGGCCTGCACCAACAGCGCATCGACGGTCGGCCGCTCGCCGCCCGCTCGGGTTGGCGAGCCTTCGATCAGAATGCGTTCGAGGAAATCGGCTACACGCTGGGCGCGCGCGGCTTCGCGCTCGGCATCGCCGCGCGCCGCCTGTACGCGAACGAAGGCCGCCACCGTGCCGCCGATGGCAATCAGCAGCGCCAACGCCAGAGCGGCCAGCGAATAGCGCCAGCGGCGTACGAACAAGCCAGCGCCATAGACGAGGCCGCCGCCGTGCGCCTGCACCTCGCGGCCATCGCGATAACGCTGCACGTCCTCGGCCAGAGCATCGACGGTGGCGTAACGCTCCTGCGGCGCGCTGGCGGTAGCTTTGCGCACCACCGATGTCAGCGGCCCGGGCGGCAGCTTCGGCGGGCTCGATGCTTCGCTATGGACCCGTTGCGTAGCATCGGACGCGGACGGCTTTGCAGGGTCGAGCAGCATCGCCAGCAATCGTCCGAGCTGATACACATCGGAGGCGGTGCTGACGGCACTTCCAGCCCTCTGTTCCGGACTCGCCCACTGCGGCGTAGAAAAGCCCGCCGACTCATCGCGATCGCGATCCAGCCAACTGGCGATGCCGAAATCGAGCAGATGCGCGCCGCGCGCATCCACCAGCACGCTGCTTGGCTTGATGTCGCGGTGGATCACCAGCCGCCGGTGCGCATAGGCCACCGCGGCGCACAGTTGGTCGAACAGGCGCAGACGCGCGTCCAGCGTCAGCGATGTCAATGCGCGATCGAGCGGCGCGCCATCAATCCAGGCCATCGCAAACCAAACATCGCCGTCGCTGCTGGTGCCGCCATCGACCACGCGCGCGATGTGCGGATGTTCCAGGCCCGCGAGCAACTGCCGCTCGTGCTCCAGCAGCACCCGGCCCGAGCGCGCATTCGCCAGCGTCGCGAACTTGATCGCGACCGTTTGCTGGTAGGCGCCGTCATCGCGCTCGGCGCGCCACACCTCGCCCATGCCGCCCTGGCCGATCAGCGCCATAAGGCGATAGGAACCGACGCGCTCACCGACGCTGCGGCGTCGATCGATGTGCCGCGCCAGCGCGCCTGCTAGCGCGCCGCCGGGAACCAGAAAATCGGCGCGGATCACGACAGCTCGCCGGTCAGGTGCGCGCGCGCCTGGCTCCAGTAGCGCTGCACCGAGCGCAGCGAGGTGTCCATGGCCTCGGCGGTTTCCTGCTCGCTCAATCCCAGGAAGAAGCGACACTCGATCACCTGCGCCAGCGCCGGATGCGAGTGCTTCAAATCCTTGAGCGCATCGTCGAGCGCCACGAACTGCTCAGCCTCCGCCAGTTCAGCCACCATGTCCTCGTTAAGATCGACGGGCGCCGCGCCGCCGCCGCGTTTTTGCGCCAGACGCCGGCGCGCGTGCTCGCACAAGACCTGGCGCATCACGGTCGCCGCCAGCCGCAGAAAGTGGCCGCGGTCGCCCGGCACCTGGCGGCTCCACTCGCGAATTCGCAGATAACCTTCGTGCACCAGGCCCGTGGTCTCGAGCGTGGCGCCGCCTGCGCGCCGCCGTTGCAGGCGCGCCATGCGCTTGAGCTGCTCGTAAAGCTCCACCACCACCGCACTGTAGGCGTTTTCATCGCCGCCGCGCGCGCGCGCCAGCAGCGCCGTGATGTCTGCGTCCACCCACGCCCTCCGTGCGCCTTGATGCGCGCAGCATGCCAGAGGCCGGGTATCGCGGTCACCGCAGCGCGTCAGTTCAGAGCCTTCGTCAGCTCAACTTCAATTTGCTGCACGGTCGGCGGTTTGCGTTGCAGGATGTCCACCGTGATGGCCAGCGTGCCATCAGCTAACGCCGCTTGCGGGGCGGGCAGACCGCGCTCGTGTCGCACGCGTACTTCTTTCAATTGCGTATTCACGGCCGCGCGGCCAGCGTCGTCGTCGCATTCGTTTCTGAGCACGTGGAGCAGCGAACCCAACGCACGATTGCTGGGGTCGCTCACCTCGCTGGCAATAAACGCCGACATCGCCTCATCGTCGCCGCGAAAGCTGTCGAGATCCACGGTCAGCCGCGTGCCGCCCGGTGGACAGGTCTCGGCAAATTTGCGTTCGAACGCCGGCACGATTTCCTTGTCGATCATGGTCTGTCCGCGATGCTGCGTCAGGCCCAGAACCATGAGTGCCGCGTCTGGCGAAGCCGTTTGCGCAATGCAAAGGGTGCTCGATAACAACGCTGCTGCGAATAGCGTGCTGCGGTTCATTTGCTGCTCCAAGTGATGGCCAACGGGTGCTGGTGCAATCGAGTAATGCAAAAGCGCAATCGAACCCGCCAGTCGATGCGTTCATAGCGGCGAGCTGGCGGGATTCGCCACGGAATCGCATCTGCTGTTGCAACGTCCAACCAAACGCATAACATGGGAATCATTTCAATGCTTTCGCATCTGGCCCGGGCGACGCGAGGCGCACTTGCGCCTTGGCTGTTCGCGAGCCTGTCGACTGGCGCGTTCGCGCAGAGCGAATCGGGCGACTGGACACGATTCTCCGGTTTCGACAACGGCTGTAACGGCACTGTTTTTGCGATCGAGCGCCTGCCAGGCGGCGAGATTGTGGTCGGCGGCAGTTTCAGCCAGTGCGGCAATACGCCAGCGAACAGTCTGGCGCTTTTCAGCCCCAGCGCGCAGCAGTGGTTCGCGTTCGGCCCCGGCATCAGCAACACCGTGCGCGCGCTGGCGGTGTCGGGCGACTCGCTGTGGGTGGGCGGTGAGTTTTTGAGCGCTGGCGGCTTGCCCGCCTCGCACTTGGCGCGGTACGACTTGACGAGCAATCAGTGGTCGATTCCCGGCTTCGTGTCGGGCAGCTACATCAACGCCGTCGAAGTCATCGGGAGCGATGTGTACGTGGGCGGCCACTTCAGCGCCGTTGGCGGCGTTAGCGCCAATGGTCTGGCGCGGATTAGCGCGAGCATTGCGTCGGTCGGCGGATTCTCCGGCTCCGTTTTGGACTTGACCCAATCGGGCGGGCAACTTTACGTCGCTGGTCAGTCCATGAGCGTCAGCGGCACGACGCTCAGCTCGGTGGCGCGCTTCAGCGGCTCGGCCTGGCAGGACTTGAACGCTGTTCCGGCTGGCGGTCTTATCAATTGGGTCAACAAACTGACGGCGCACGGCGGCGAGGTGTTCGCCGCTGGCGACTTCGTCACGTTCAACGGCCAAACCGCGAACCATCTCGTGCGCTACAACGTGGTCGGCGGCACCTGGTCGACGTTGGCAGGTGGTATCTCCCACAGTCTGGGCGTACGCGTCGGCGTCGATGCGCTGCACGCTTCTGGAGATGGCCTGTATGTGGGCGGCAATTTCGATACTGCCGGGAGCATCGCCACACCATTATTTGCGCGCTTCAATGCGGGCGTGTGGCAAAACCCGGCGAGCACGCGTCCAGAGTCGCGGCCGTTTGCGTTCGCGAGCGGCGGCGGACAGCTTTTCGTCGGCGGCGGTTTTCGTCGCATCGGCGCGCAGCGCATCAGCGGTATCGCCGCATTGTCGAGCGGTTGGAGTTCGCTCGGAAGCAATACTGGCAACGGCATCGATGGACATGTCTACGCCATCACCACGCGCGGCAACGCAATCATTGCCGGCGGCGATTTCCGTCAGACCGCGACCACGCCTGCGCGCAGCATCGCCTGTTGGAATGGAACCGCGTGGCAAGCGTTCGGCGCTGGCGAAGGTTTCGACGGCAACGTGCGCGCATTGACCTTTGTTGGCGATGAGCTGTGGGCCGGCGGCGAGTTCGACAGCTTCAACGGATCAAGCATGGCCAGCGTTGCGCGCTGGACCGGCAGCACTTTTGTCGGCGTCGGGCCGAACAGTTTTCGGCCCCAAGTGCGGAAACTCTTGGCCACACCGCTCGGCATATTTGCCCTTGGCGGACCGATTTTCAGGACTTACGGCGGTGCGACGTACAACGGCATTGCGCGCTTCGACGGCAGCGCCTGGCAGCCGCTCGGCAGTGGCGCGACCGCCGGCTTTCGCAAGGGCGGTCTCGACGGGACGCCCTGGGATATGGTTTTCCACAACGGCTCGCTCTACATCTCGGGCGATTTCGACAGCGCCGGCGGCGTGCCGGTGCTGAATTTCGCGCGCTGGGACGGCACCGCGTTCAGCGCCGTTCCCGGTACATCGGTCGAACCCATGAGTGGCCTTGCGCTGCTCGGCAATCAGCTTTATGCCAGCACCGTCGCCGACACCATCATTCCCGGCAACAGCCGCGCGCTGCGCACGCTCGATCTGACTACGCAACAATGGGCGGCAACACAGCTCTTCCGCACCGACGCCACGCTACTGGCCATCGGCGCACTGGGTGTATCGATGTATGCCGGCGGCGCCGGCACCCAGGCCAACGTCGGCGCCTTGAACTTCAATCGCCTGGTCCGTGCGATACCAAGCCTGGCATCCCTGGGTGCCGGTGCGAGCAACGGCGTGTCCGATAGCTTCGTCGGTAACCCCGAGACGTCCCAGGTCAACGTGCTCCACGGCAGCAATGGCCGCCTGATCGTCGGCGGAAAATTCACTTTCGCTGGCGGCTTGCCGAGCCCAAATCTGGCCGTCTGGAACCCCGGCGGCGGCGTGGTGTTCGCCAGTGGATTCGAAAGCAGCGGCGGTGGGGGTTGCCCCTAAAGCGTCAGAACGCCCGCTGCGGTCAGATCAGCCCAGTGTTCACTGAGCCGCCCAAATGGGACGGCCCTCATCAGCGGCCGCACGAATCGCGCCGCTGGCCTCGAGGAACGCGCGGATTTCGTTGGTCTGGGTCCAGGAGAACGACTGCAGCCGGAAGAGCGGCAGCTCGTTGGAGGAAAGTCGTGGGAGCACGGCGATGGCGAGCGGGACTGATTTGTCGTAGAAGTTGTCGGCGCCGGTATGCTGGATGCCGTTGAAGCTCATTTCGCCATTGGCATCGCGCCACACGCCAATGATTTCCAAATCGGGGCCGCCGCCGATTGCGGTGCGGGCGCTATCGCGCATGGCGTCGGTGACTCGGCTGGGGTCGATCGAGAGCCTGGCGAGTAGCGCTGGCGCCTCCTCCGCCTTCGGATTGGCTACCGCGCCGACGCGGTAGAGGATTTGCACCGAATCGGGATTGGACCACACAAAGCTTCCGCCCGGCTCGCTCACCGCCTCGTCCCAACTGCTGCCGAGCCGACTGAGCCCGAAGTGCTGCTGCACCAGCGCGCGCGAGGCGTCGATGGCAAGCTGTGTAGCGCCGTGGCGCCGATCATAGTCCGCCAGCGCTGCCGCCATTGCGGACGCGTTCGGCTCCACGCTAAGCGCCATCTCGCGCGCCAGCACGGCAAGCTGCGCCAGGTTGTAGGTTTGCCCGTCGGCGCGGGCCTCGACGCGGACGCCGGGTTGCGTGCGCAAGTACACCACCCAAGGCCCGAGATCGAGATCGGCGGCGGATGCATTCGTCGGCACATAGGCCACGCCGGCTTCGTCGCGCTGATGTTCGCGCCAGGTCATTCGCGCGCCGTCGCCGCTTGGGTTGATGTCAAAGGCCGGCGCGCCCGGCGTGAGCACGCGCACGTCGGCCGTCGCCGATGTCACCGTACCACCGATGTGGCTATAGCGACCCAGCGCCAGGTAGGCACGAGCGAAGTTGCGCTCGATCAGCTCGCGCCGGTTCAAGGTTCCCAGCGGTCCGGCGATGAGGGCGCCGCCGGGAAGAGTTTCCAGGTACGTATCGCGTCGCCAGCCCGGCGCGAGCTGCATTCGCCATAGACCATCGATGTCGATCGGCTCGCTGACGCGGTAGCCGCGCTGCTTGACGTCGCGTTCGGCGGACCAGCGATCGAAGCCACCGCCCATGAAGAACACGATAGCCGCAAGCAGCAAAGCGAACAGCGCAGCCACGATCGCCAGCACGATCAGCAGGGTCCTCACGCGCCACCCGCGCGCTTCAGTTCGTAAATCTCAAAACCCACGCCCCAGGTCGCGTCGAGAATGATCCAGAGGTGATCGGGCGCAATTTGGTAGAGCACACCGACGGTGTCGCTTTGGGCAGGTTCCGTAGCGGGCCGATCATCGGCGCGGCTGTACCCCACCGGTGGATCATCATTGACCGTCGCACCGCCCAAGAAGATCAAGCCGTCATTGCCGCCGCGACTGCTGTAAAGGATGCCCTGGCGGCGCTGCGAACCGGTGGTTTTGCTGAGGCGCAGATGCGCGCCTGCGCGCTCGATTTTGGCGTCGAAGTAGCGATAAACGTACACATCGGTGGTATCGGCCTGAATGCTTCGCACCTTCCATTCGCCGACGAAGCCTTCGGGATCGATCGGCAGTGCCTTGGCATTCATCAGAGCGCGCACGGCGGCAACGCCCTCGGAGTTGAAGTTGCTCTGCGCCTGGGTTTGCCATTCTTCGACAATGGCGCGGGCGTCGCGGATCGCCGCCTCCTGATGCGGCCACAACCAGCGTTCCCAGGGGTCGAGCGGAAACAGCGCGGCCAGGCGCTGGTCGAGCGCGGCCGGAACGTCGGACCAGCTCAGCTGGTTGTCCTCGATGACGATACTGGTCTCGGGCAGTTCGCCGAGCCGCTGCGCGTCAACTGTATCGACAAACATCCAGCGTGCACCGGCGGCGCTTTGTATCTTCAGAATCAGCACACTGCCATCTTCGCTCCCCCAAACATTCCGCTCGTCGAATCGCTCGCCCGCCTTGAGTTGAATGGACGGAAAGGGCGTGGCGTCGTTGGCGTCCGTGGCGCGCGGGACGAATAACACCAGCCGATCGAACGAGCTTTCTTGCGAAATGCTGGAGTCCAACTGAAAGTTGAGGTCGCGATAACCGAAGTACAAGCCAATGTTGGCGTCTTCGCCGTCGGCGCTGCCGGACAACTGAACGAGCGGCGTCGACGCCGCTGCGCTTAGCCACAGCGGCCAGGCCGCCAGCAAGACCCACCAATAAGTTCGCACTGCAGAGATCCTCAACCTGACCTTTGCGATAAACCTGGACGTAAGCCGACGACTCAGGCTCACTCAAACCGACTCGCAAAGACAGCTGGGGACACGAAAATTAGAGCAAACGGTAGGCGCATGGCGACGGCATTTCAGTAGGGTCGATACCGACAACGCAGCCGCGTGCTCGTACACGCAACGTTTTTTGCGGGCATCGAGACTGCCTATGCGGGAAACACCTCGCGCTGCCGTTTGTCGAGTACCCGACCCAACTGCGAGTACTCAGCATGTATCGATCATTTGTGTTCCTGGCATTAGCCTTCGGCGCCTCCTCAGTAAACTCGGCCGTGTTCTGCGTCGGCAACCTGGCGCAACTCGACACGGCGCTCTTTCAAGCGCGCTTTAACGAGCAGCCCGACGAGGTACGCGTCGTCGCCGATGAATTCGTGACCGCGGATGGCTTCACGATCAGCGACGACGAGGGCCGCGGCGTCAGCCTGACGGGAGGCTGGAATGCGAACTGCACAATTCGACAGCGCGGTGCGCGCACTAGCCCGCATATTTCATGAGGGAACGCGGAAGATCGCGAAGGGCTTTGCGCCGGAATCGAGGCGCGAGGAGGAGGAATGGTTGTTCCATTGGGACGACGAGCAACGAAGAGTCCGGCGCAAAGAACGAGCGAGGGCCGTGTTAGCGAGGAAATGGCAGCGAACACTTTGTCAGTACGACCAACTCGATGATTTCCCGGCTGTAACAACGAAACTAAGCCATTTCATCGCGACCTCATGAAATATGCGGGCTAGCCTGATCGCGGCGCCCAACACGTCGCTACGGCTCGTCGATCTGTCAGGGTTCGTTGGCCCGGATGGCGCCGACGTGAACTACGAATTCTCCGGATTTCGTCTGGTTGGCGGATCCAACCAGACCGGAGCGTCGGCTTTGCGGGTCACCGGAGCGGGTAATTTCAGCGGATTGATCCTGATCGAGAATGTCGACTTCGACAACAACCAGTCGACGTCCTTCAGCGCTACCGCCGGTGCGGTGCAAATCGACAATCTGGGCGGCAGCAATGGGCGCATCGTGCTGCGTAGTTCGCGCTTCTACAACAATCGCATCAGCGACACCGATCCGGCGCAAGGCACGGCAGCTGCGCTGCGGGTGCGGGCGCCGTCGCAGGGTCCGGTTTTCCTTTCCAATAACACCTTCGCGAACAACTCCAATACCGGCTCGGGCGATGCTGCAGCCGGCATCTACGTTAGCACCGATAGCATCGGGCAGGTGTTCATCAGCAACAGTTTGTTTTTTGGCCACATCCAACCGGATTTACGTTTGGCCAGCACCTCGAACGTGGTTCGGCTCAACAACAACTTGTACCAATCCCTGACGGGCACAGCGAACGGTGCCAGCGCAGGCAATGTCGTCGGCGCCAATCCGCTGTTTGTGGACTTGGCCAACGGCAATCTGCGCTTGAGCAGCAACTCGCCGGCGCTGCGAGTGGGGTTGGTGTCGCCAGCCGGGGGCCTGGCGCCGTTCGATCTCGACGGTTTCGCTCGCGGGCCGCAGGTGGATATAGGTGCACACGACTTGAGCGCCACGTTCGTGTTCCGGAATGGGTTCGAATTGTAGACCGCCAGAGCCACTTGGGGCGCCCTGCGCCATCAGGAATCGCGGCCGGAGTGATGGCCAGTGGATTCAAAGACGGCAGCGCCGGTGGTTGGCCGTGAACCCGGCGCCTCTGTCCGACAACCGTCTCTTGGAGACAACGACTGAATGGCGACACCTTCGTTCCGCGATGGCTGGCGTTGGACCGCGAGTAGCGCGGTCATCAGAGCCCGGCGATCATTGAGCCGCCCAGATAGGACCCCTCTGTTCGGCGGCCTCTCGAATCGCGCGGCTGGCCTCCAGGAACCTGCGGATTTCTTGGGTCTGGGTCCAGGAAAAGGACTGCAGCAGATAGAGCGGCGGCTCATCGGGGGAGAGTCGGGGTAGCACAGCGATGGCTAGCGGGGCCGATTTGTCGTAGTAGCTGTTGGCGCCGGTATTCTGGATGCCATTGAAGTTCATGCTGCCATCGGCACCGCGCCACACGCCGATGATTTCCGTGGCGGACCACCGGTGAAACGCGCCCGATCACGATCGCTGTCAGCGGCGACGACACGCTGGCGTTGGATGAGAACTTCTTCGTAGATCTTGGCATGGACTCGCTGCCGGCCGTCACCGCGAGCACCGCACGCGGCACCGGCACTATCACCAACAACGACTTGATTGCCGACATCGCCCTGAGGTGAGAAACGCACGGGCCGAGCGCTCTCAAGAGCGCCATCGCCAACGCGACCTGCATCCAATCGTCGGGCGCTTACGTATGTGCAGTAGCTTCCCGAAAAACTGGATGGGACATGTCACTCGACGTGCCATGTTTAGGAGTGCAGCGGACTAGCTTCGCGCATGCGACGAGCAGATCGTCGAATTCCTGGTCAATACAAAACGACGTTTCGGCAGCTACGAAAGACGCCCTTGGCGTCGCCATTGCCACCGCTGCCGATCGGCGTCCGAGCCATCGCGCCAGCGCCCGCCAAGCCCCTCATTCGCTCAAATCCGCGTTGTTCGTTGTTGCTGTTTTCCAGGGCGCTTCATGTCTCTGGCGCCATCGCTTCTCCACTCACCCAATGGAGTCACTCGTGAATCGAAAACCGCTCGTGCCTCTGGCACTGGCCAGCGCATTGCTGGCTGCGATGCCGGCAGTGGCGCAAACCACTGCGTATGCCTTACTCACTGCTGATCAGGGGTTGTCGTTCGTAATCGACAGTGCTGCGCAAAACCCGGCACCAGTGCTGCCGATCCTGGGCTTGGCCGAGGACGACGTGCTGGTAGCCATCGACGTACGGCCGCAAACCGGGCGCCTGTACGGGCTCGCGCACAATCCCAAACTCGGCACCGTGAATCTCTACCACCTGGACACTTTCGGCTCGACGGTGCGCGCAACTTCGGTCGGCGCTGCGGGGAGCTTTGTCGATGCCAGCGGCGCGCCGTTGCCTATTTTTGCGCAGTCCTTCGATATCGACTTCAACCCCACGGTCGATCGCCTGCGGGTTGTTGCCAGCAATGGCCTCAACTTCCGCATGAATCCCAACAACGGCGCGTTGATCGACGGCAACTTCAACAACACCGTCACGCCGCCGGCGGGGGTCAACCCCGACGCCAATCTCAACGGCGGCGCTGGCGGCACAATGGCTACCGCGTACACCAATAACGTCATCAACACCACGATCACCACGCAATACGCGCTCGATCACAACAACGACACGCTGTACATTCAGAACCCACCGAATGCTGGCACGCTGGTCAGTCCGCTTGCGGTCACCAGCGCTGGCGTGCCACTGAACTTCGCCGCTGCCGGCGGCCTGGATATCGAGCCCGGCATCAACGCCACCGCATCAGGAATGCCTGGCGCGGGGCGCGCCGTGGCGGCGCTCACAGTGGCCGGCCAGTCGCGCCTGTATCGGCTCAATCTCGCCGATGGCGTGGCCACACTGCTGGCGAATGTCGGCGGATTGAACATCGTCGATGTTGCGGTGTTCAATCTTCCAGCGACGGTTAACGCCCTGTCGCTGAGCGGTACGCGATTCAATCGATTTGCCTTCGCGACACCGGGAACGGTAGCCCAGGCGAATGTCACCGGCGTCGTCGCTGGCGAACGCCTCGTCGGATTCGATATGCGTCCGTCCACTGGCCAGCTGTATGCGCTTGGCATCGATGCCGATAGAGATCGCGGCACGATCTACATTCTGGAACCACAAACACCGGGGACTCCCACGCCCAGTGCAATGGCAACGCCTGTCGGTGCTCCAGGGCGCATTGCCTATGTCGACACAAACGGTGTCCCAATCGATCTTAGCGATTTGCCCGTATCTCTCGATTTCAACCCATTTGTCGATCGCATCCGCATTGTCGATGCGTCGGGCTTGAATGCACGCGCTAATCCCATCGATGGTGCGCCGATAGACAGCGACACGAACCCAGCCAATGGTGTCAATCCCGACGCCTCGGTGCAGGCGGAATTTGGCACTCAGATCGTTGGCGCGGCGTACACGTCGAACTGGGCGAGTCCGCCGTTCACGACGCAGTACACATTGGATCAGACCTTCGGGCGTCTGTACGTTCAGAACCCGCCGAACTCGGGCGTGCAGACCATGCTCATGCCGCTAATGGTGGGCTCCGACCCATTTGTGCTGAATGGCGACACCGGCTTCGATATTCCACCGGGCCCCGCCGGCACCGGCGCGAACCTCCCAGCGTTCGGCTTCGGATACTTCACCGCCAACAATCTGAGCAACGCTCCGGCACTGTATGAACTGAATCTCGCCAATGCAATGGTGCAGTCGCTGGGCCCGATCGGTGGCGACGCGCCATCGCTTACGAGCCTTTCGGTCTACAACGCGCCGATTGCGGTCGGCTTCGATGTCGCGAATGCATCGGTGAACGAAGGCTCGCCAGCGACGTTGAGCATTCTGCTGCTTCAAGGCGGCAGCGCACCGGTGCATTTCAGCACATCGAACGGCACCGCAGTTGCCGGGCAGGACTACACGGCAACTCAAGGCACAGTTTTCGTGCGCGCCGGCAACCCGCAAGCGGCGATCCAAATCCCGATTCTCGAAGACTCACTCAATGAGCCGAATGAGACGTTCACCGTGACTCTGAATGGCGCATTCGCAGCTCCCGTGACGTTGACCGTGACCATCCTCGATCGTGGCGACCCGATCTTCAGCGATGGCTTCGAGTGAGCCACTGAACCCTGTTTCGATAGAAGCATTTTTTGCCTGCAAACCTCCGTCATATCACCAATTGGAGATGAGTCATGAAAACCAAGCTGCTTACCGCCAGTCTGTTGCTCTCGCTGGCGGCCATTGGCAACAGCGTCCAGGCTTCCAGCCATCGCGAAGCGCCGTTCATTACCGAGCACCCCAAAGTCGACGGAACCGACTTCTATATGTTCCGCAGCTACGAAACGGGACGCAGCGATTTTGTAACGCTGATCGCCAACTATCAGCCGCTGCAAGATTCCTTTGGCGGCCCGAATTACTTCACGCTGGACCCCGAGGCGGTTTACGAAATCCACATCGACAACGACGCCAACGCCATCGAGGACCTCACGTTCCAGATCAGGGTCAACAATGCCTATCAGAATGCTTCGATCGCGGTCGACGGCGTTCAGGTACCGGTGCCGCTGCTGTCACTGGGCCGAATCGTCGGCGCAACACCGGATGCCGGCGATGCGCTCAAGAATCTTCGGGAAACCTACACGGTGGGTGTGATCCGCGGTCCACGCCGCGCGGCCGCGCCGCAGCTTGCAACCAACCCCAGCGATGGTGGCTCCACCATTTTCCGCAAACCGCTCGATAACATCGGCGAAAAAACCTTCGCGACCTACGAGGCTTACGCCGATAGCCATATCTTCCCGATCTCAGTGCCGGGCTGCGCCACCAATGGTCGCGTCTTCGTCGGGCAGCGCAACGATGGTTTCCGCCTGCCGCTCGGTGAGGTTTTCGATCTGGTCAACTTGAATCCACTTGGGCCCGCAAATGGCATTGCAGGGCTGGACGATGTGGTCAACAAAAACGTCACGACAATCGCCCTGGAATTGCCGATCAGTTGTCTGACTGGCACACAACCGATCATCGGCGGCTGGACTACAGCAAGCCTGCGTCGCGCGCGAACGTTAAACGGCACACCAGCTGGCACGTCCACCACCGGCAGTGCTGCAGGTCCTGCTGCCGCTGTGGAAGGCGGCGCTTTCGTACAGGTTTCGCGCCTCGGTACGCCGCTCGTTAACGAATTGGTGATCGGCATCGGCGACAAGGATCGTTTCAATGCCTCGGAACCACGCAACGATGGTCAGTTCATCACCTACGTTCAGCGACCGACGTTGCCGGAGCTGATCGAGATTCTGTTTGGCGCAGGAGCACCCAACACTTTTCCGCGCGCCGACCTGGTGGCCGCCGCACTCACCGGGGTGATGGGACTCAATCAGGTTAGCGGCGTGACGCCATCGGAAATGTTGCGATTGAATACCAGTACTGCGGTAACGCCAGCAGCGACCCAGAATAGGTTGGGCGTTATAGGTACGCCGTCGGATGCCGCCGGGTTCCCCAACGGCCGCCGTCCAGGCGACGACGTTGTCGACATTCTGTTGCGCGTGTTCATGGGCGCGCTGCTGCCGCCCGACCCGATGGCGAATCCTTCAGGAGCCGCGCCGCTGGTCGACGGTGTGGAAGTCAACGCCTCGCAATTCCGCACCACGTTCCCTTACCTGCAAACACCGCGACCGGGCGCCGTCGGCGTCATTCCGGCTCCGTGATCGAAAACAACATCGTGCAGCGAAAGCTGCGCGGCTGGACCGGGCGGCGTCAGAGGCGCCGCACCGGGCAGCAAAGTGGTCCTCCTCGGCCCGCCAGCGCTTTCGTGTGTCGTGCCATGGCGTGACGCTGTCCGCTGGTCGGTTCGGAAGGAGTCAAGCGCGTCGCGCCATGGCGAGGCGCAATTGGCAGTCAGGTTCGTAAGAAATCAAAAGCGTCGCGCCTGGCGCGATCAAAGTTCGAGCTTATGGCACGAGCACGAGCTTGCCCACCGTCGAGCCGCTCTCAATCGCACGCTGCGCGTCGGCGGCGCGCGCCAGCGGGAATTCGTTGACGGTCGGCGGCACCAATCGTCCATCCTCGAAACGCTCCAGCAACCAGCGCATTCCTTCGAGCAAACGCGCTTTTTCGTTCGACAAGAAACTCAGGTTGCAGGCCAGCACGCTCTTGTTATCGCGCGTCAGATTCAGCGGATTGAAGCGCGGCGTCGCCAGCCAATCGCGCGCCAAAGCCAGCCAATTCAATCGGCCGTTGCGCGGCAACATCGAGGCAAAGCCGTAGATGCACAGCCGGCCGGTCGGCGCCAACAACCGATAGCTGTCGCTCAGCGTAGACACGCCGTTGGCATCGTAGATCGACTGGAAACCTTCAGGCGCAGCTGCACGCGCAGCTACCACCCAGTCGCTTGCGGATTTGTCGATTGCGACATCGCAACCCTGCGCCTGCGCCGTCGCCAGCTTATGTGCCTGGCCAACAATGCCGATCACGCTTGCGCCAGCAAGCTTCCCGAGTTGCACCAACGCGCCGCCCACACCACCCGCCGCCGAGTGCACCAGCCAGCGATCGCCGCTGCGCGCACGTTGTTGCTCATGGACCATCCACCACGCTGTCAAAAACACCGTCGGCAATGCCGCCGCCTGGGCGA
Source organism: Lysobacterales bacterium (assembly GCA_022844135.1). Classification (GTDB taxonomy): domain Bacteria; phylum Pseudomonadota; class Gammaproteobacteria; order Xanthomonadales; family SZUA-5; genus JALHMH01. Next base: position 64,793 of record JALHMG010000008.1, on the reverse strand, counting down.
GCGACAAACGCGCCGGGCAGGCAAACACGCGATCGACATCGAGCACAATGTGGCTCGTGTAGCCGCCGAACAGCGTCAACGCAAGTACCCGATCGCCAATCCGAAACGTATCGACGCCCTGCCCTAACGCATCGATCTCACCAGCAACTTCGAATCCCGGCGTAATCGGGTAGCCGTGCAAGCGTTTAGCCGACTCGTAAAGCCCCATGCGAATGATGCCGTCCGCGTAATTCACGCCCGCGGCGGCGACACGGATGCGCGCCTGACCGGGACCCGGCCGAGGATCGTCGGATTCGATCAGGCGCAGTCGCTCGTAGCCACCCGGTCGATCGATGACGATGCGCTGCATCAGCGGTCTTCGAAGCCGTTCCTCATCAACGGGGCGCCGAGGCGTATCCAGTCGAAGATGAAGCGTTGCTGGGTGTTCGACAGCGCCGCAGAGTCTTGTGGCATTCGTGTGCCTACTCCCGGCGATTCGCAATTGATCTTGATGTACAGCCAGCTTTGGTCTGGCAAGTTCGGCGCGACGCGAAGCAGAGGGGTTTCGACGCTTGGCACGCCAACCAGATTGCCATAGCTCGTTCCGGCCGACAACCCAAGACCGGCGGCACCAATTTCTCCCTCGTGGCAGCGCGTACACTGAGAAGACATCGGGTCTTTGGGATCGATGAGCACATCAAAAAAGCTCTGGATCTGGTCGTAGCGGAATTGTGTAAAGGGCGAGATCGCGGTGACATCGGTGCAACCCGTGGGATTAAGACCCGCCCAAGAAGACGTTGTGACCGCCATGCTGGCGAGCATGAAAATCAACCGCGCTGCCATATCACCTCCATCCCCTCGCGTTCGCCGAGTGCCGCGCCCATCGTCTTGACCAGATCGTTTCGTACGCCAGATTCGGCCAAGAAGTGCAAAGTCGCCAAGTCGATGTAGTAGTCCTGATCGTCGCCGGATTCCTCCTCCAGCGCCGCCACCAATGCGGCAAGATCGGTTTCATCGATATCGGCGATGTGCGCCCCAGTTTCGCGATCCAACAGTTTGATCATGGCAAAAACTCCGTCATCCAAGAACGCTTCGGCGCCATCCGACATGGCCGGCCCATGGCGCATTGTCGCGCAACTCATCGAGACTTGCTCACCTGATCTTGTGGCGCGCGTCGTAGCATCGCCATCACACTCATCAACATCCCGGAGGCTCATATGATCATTGTGCTTGCCCACGCCTTCATTCGCCCCGAAGCCTTCGAGCACGTCGCCGCCGCCGCGCGGGTCCAGGCGCACAGCAGTCGGATAGAACCCGGTTGTTTGCAATATGAGGTGCTGCAAACGCTGGATCAACCAACGCGCATCGCCACCACCGAGCGTTACCGAAGTCGCGAGGACTTCGAAGCGCACATGGCGGCGCCACACACGCAAGCCTTTCTCGCGGTCGTTGGTGCCGCTGTAACCGCTGCACCCGTTATCGAGTCTTTCGAGGTCTCCGAGCCATGAGCTTCGCCATCAACGCGCATGGCCTGACGCCGGTGCTCAACGTATCAGACCTGGAAGCCAGCATGGTCTGGTTTGAGCAGTGGGGATGGACGCGCGGCTTTTCCTGGGGCGACCCGCCCGCCTTCGGCAGCGTGTGCTCGGGCGAGGTTGCTATCTTCCTCTGCGTCGACGGCCAGGGCAGCCGCGGCAACAGCGGCATCGCGCGCACCTTCGGGCGCGATGGCGACGATTCGCTCGATAAAGGTGTGTGGATGTCGATCTGGGTCGACGATGTCGATGCCGTTTACGCCGCATGCCAGGCCGCCGGCCTCGATATCACCTGGCCACCCACAGACATGGAATGGGGCGTCCGCGAAATGCACGTGCGCCATCCGGATGGACATGTGTTTCGCGTAAGCAGGTCGGTGGAAACACGCTTGCGGCGGTTTACGATCACGACAACCTGCCGTGGAGCGTGACGCGCATCAATGGCGGCATGGATCGGTTCGCGTATTCGCCTGACGGACAGCGATTCCGGCATCGCGAGAGCGATGGTGTGGAGACTTTCTACGGCCGAGGCGGATACGAGAAGAACTACCGCGCGGGCGCCGTTGAGCATCGCCACCACTTGCCCGGAATGATCGTCAACATCACCGGCGCCAGTGCCGCGACGGGCATCAAAGTGGTGACCTATCGCCACACCGATCGCCTGGGCAGCACCGTGGCGCTCAGCAACGCAACCGGCACCATCACCGAACGCCGCAGCTTCGACGCTTTCGGGAAAGCACGCAACGGAGATTTCACCGACCGCATCGGTGGCCGCCTCGATCTCGATCCCCCGCAAAACCGCGGTTTCACCGACCACGAGCACCTCGACAACACCCGTCTGATCCACATGAACGGCCGCACCTACGACTACCAACTCGGTCGTTTCCTCGCGGTCGATCCGTTCATCCAGTTCCCAGCCAACAGCCAGAGCCTTAATCCATACTCGTACTTGATGAACAACCCGATGAGCGGGACGGATCCGAGTGGGTACTGCGTCACCTACACGGGATCGAGAATTCCCTCGTGTGGCGGCTATGGTCCCAACTTCCTGCGAATAACCTACGTTTCCGGCTCTCCCGAAGCGAATACAAACGGCGCACACCTTGCTCAGCCGCCGAGTGGCTACACACAAAATGACCGCGCACCTGAACGCGTGGGATCACAAGAAAATCGTTCACAGCAAAGCGATGCTTCGAACTGGACACGCGCGTTGGGCGTCTTGAGAATGCTGGGAGGAGGACTTACCGCCGCTGGCGGCGCAATTGCAGGCGGTACACCGAATCCGTGTTCTGGAACGTGTTTCCTAGTGGCGCTATTGGGTGCGGATCAAGCAGCAGCGGGATGGCTCGAGTTTACGTCCGGATTTCCGCATCGGTCGTTGGTGAACCAGGCAGTAGTTGGTCTCACCGGAAGCGAAACGATGGGGATGGGGGCCGATCTTGCGTCCGGACTTAGCCCTGCGGCGCCGGGCTCTGCCGGATTTGTGGCATTGAGGTTGGAGAGTCGGGCGGCAGGGACTGCATCGGCGACGGATGATCTGGCTAGAGGTTTTACGTCAAGCGAAGCGATGGTGCTTTCGGAAGCCTCAGAGATTCTAGGTTCTTCGCAGATGAGTGTACTTCGTGCGGCTCATGCCTCCAATTTGGAAGCTTCCATAAGTGTTGGACCGCGTACGATCGTGTACGCGCCCGACCTTCCGGCATCGGGCATGACTTTGTTCGGAGACGACGGTTTTGTACTCGGGAGAAATGCATTCAGCTCCGACGGTGAGCTAGGTCGGACCTTGCTTCATGAGCTTTATCGTCTACGCCACAGCACGGCTACAAATGGAGTGTCAAGGTCCCTCGCGACGGAGGAGACAATTGCGGCATTTGACTTTGCTGAACGGGGCGCCAAGAGGTTAGGGCTATGAGGTCGCAAAATATGCTTTGGGTTCAGGCGGCGGTGATCCTGGCCAAAGATCCAACGGTGAAGGTCATCTGCCCCGAATCGTCGGATGACTTTCTCGAGGTCTTGGACATAGCGTCACCAACCGACGCGTCGTTGATTGAGCGACATATGAGATGCCCCACGTGCGGTGCTCACAATTCCATGAGAATGAGAACTGACAACAAAAGCGATATTTAGTCTGGGCCAAGGAACGGGAACGCAGCAAACACTGACTTTCCGACGATGCCGCCTTTGCCATGGAGGGTTCGTGGATGGCTAGGTTGACCTTAGGCTCTAATTTCAAGTGCAACACCCAACTTCAGGTAGGGTGCTTCGATAGGACAAAATACAATCATCTGAGCAGCGAGGAACGGGCCGTGTTGATGTTGGGTCTGAGCGAAGGCAAGAATCCGTCTGTGATGGCGAGACTGCTGGGTCGCTCGACTGTTCGAGTCAAAATACGAAGGGATTTTCAACCAATCGTATCGTGATTAATACAATGCTGCGAACCGAGCACGACAACCTTCGGGATTAGAATAAAGTGGTGTTCTATTTGAAAATTTCGAAAATGGCCAAAAAAGATGGCCTCATTGCCTATTCGTACACGACTGCGGACGAAAGATCTGGTTCGTTCACCATAAGCAAGGAAACGGACGAGACCCAGTTGATTTCCATCGCTGATGGCGAAATCGAACTGCGGTTCTATAGTCGCGCGGCGCACAAGATTAGGCAGCATTGGCAGCGCGGTGAGTTGCCGGAAATGGCAGTTTGGGCATCGTGAAGAAAAATGGAGCGGTCATCGTTGCGACGTGGCGGTACATTCTGGAACCTTAGCTACAGGTGATGGCGGTTTCTCGCAATCCTCGAGAGCGATCGGCTGATCGCAGATGCTCCGCAGCGTACCTTGAAACTTGATGGCGAGATGGGCACTCAGTCGCAGTGCTTCATTTGGGCGGCATGTTCAATAGGATACGAGTGATATGTTAATAAAAGACGGCGAATCGTTTTTTCTCAATGGCATAACGATTAAAATGTTGGGTTGGATTGATGAATTGGATTATCCGAAAGGCAAGTTTCATCATATTGCCCAATTGAAGAAATTTGTGCGCTCTGTCAACGTAGAACTCGATTCGTTTCGCGGATTTAGACTTTGCCCTATTTGCAAGAAACGAGTCTTTGAAGATCAGCTTCCGCTTGGCAGTAGAAATCTCATAGCTTTAGCAAGTGAACCGAACTGCTTTTTTGCTTTCCCCGATCTCATATTGCATTACGTTCAAGATCACGAGTATTTGCCGCCGGAAGAGTTCACGCGGTCCTTGAGTACTGATTTGAGAGCACCCACAAACATCGATCACCTCCGGAATCTCATAGGAGATAGCGAGATCGACATTCGAACGTTTAGTCCCAACATCATTCCGCTGTCCGATTCCGAAATGGCAAAACTAAGCGGCAGGCAGTTGCGGGAGCACGATTTCGAGTTGACGTCTAGCACGATGTTGAGAAACGCACTTCCTGTGCATTTCTCAAGTCGCGAGTCCGGCGCATGTCCGGACTCGCTCTCCATTGATCAAGCACTTACGTGCTTGATCAACGTGCGAACCATCCATGGTTCGCGCTAGCAGGCTGTTTCTCAACAGCCTGCTAGACAGTTTAAGGCACAGGGTGACACGAGAAAAATGAACACGGAGATTGAATTTCTGGCTCCATGGGTTTCCGTTGGGCAGCTTTCAGACATTCTTGTGAAAGAGCTGGAACGCGAAGTTTCAGAGAATCACGTTCTTTGGAATCTTAGGTCTAACGCAATAGCCCAACGGTCTGACAACGACGATGTTTTGTTTGACATCGAAGGTTCTGCTGCCGTCGCTGTCGTGCACTTGACCTGGAGTGGCAAAAAGGAACTGGACGGACGGTTTCCAGAAACCAGGATTTTTCAGTCGTTTGATGCCTGGCGCGAGAAGTGCATGAACGTCGATAATGCCGAGATTCGTGGAATCGATTGACAGCATATTGGGTCGCAATATGACGACCGGCCCGCGATTTCCGCGGAGGATGGAATCTTGAGCGCGAGGGCGATGTTGCCCAAATTCAACTTGGACGGGGCATTGCGCTAGACATTTTTAATAACAAAATCCTGAACTTTTCGGTGTTGCCTCGATGACAAAGGAAGAGCGGCAGCTTGTTTACGCACTAGCAACAAAAAAGATAGAACCCGCTGATTTTCTTGAGCGCTTTCATAGTTCTGACGGGCGTATTCTATGCGCCGAGCTACTCAATGATGCAATCAGATCGAAAAATTCCGAAGATGTCGAGTGGGCCTTAATCGTGGGTTACACATTTGGGTTTTCGGATCAACATTTGAACACTCTTCTGTTTTTAAGCGGTGAGCGTTGGCATTTCAAACACGAGGACGTTGTTACAGCCTTGGGTCGCCTCAAGACCCCTAGGGCTGTGAAGGCCCTAGCTGCCGCGACACAATGGGTACCTGAGTACCTAGATCATGATGAAAGCCGTGCTTTGGCCGTCAAGGCCATTTGGGCTATTGGCGGCATTGCGGGACCCGAGGCGGATTCTGCTTTGACTGAATTATCGGCGAGCGGCGATCCGATCCTGGCGGATACGGCAAGAAACCAAATAAATCGTCGCAAAAGTAGTTCACTGGCGACAGATGGCCTTGACCGATAATGGCAGCGGATACGGCCGTTCCTGAGAACAAGGCAGCTCAGCCGAACGGTCGGCACAGGCCGCCATTCTGGCAAGAGCGGTAACGTCTTCGATTCTCACGATCCAGCTTCCAACATAGCGAATCTCGATTCCGGCGCGGCGCAGATCTGAGCGACACCAGCCGCTTCTATGCGACAGGCATCGGTCGACTACGCGCTGGCGGCGGCGCACAATTCTCACGCCTGGGCGAACGGACCAGAGACCAGACCACTGCCAAGGATTCGCCATAGCTCGGAATGCTGATCGCAGAATTTCGCTGCGCCTGGATGCCGTGCAGGCCGCGCAGCGCGTCCTCAGAACGGCGAGTCGCCAGGATGGCGGCCGATGGCGTAGCTGGAAATGCGGAACTGGTTTGCAAACGCGGCCTTAAGTTGCGCATTACAGTGAGTCGGATAGAGTTTGCGTCGCTTTCAGGGGGAAACGCAATGATTCGTGGTTTTGGGTGGATGTTGGCCTTTTTGGCGGTACAGGGGTGGGCGGCGCCGGGACGTTGGAGCAGTGAGGGGCCCTATGGCGGACGCGTCGACAGCGCCATCGCCAGCCCGTTGCAAGCCAACAACTTGTATGCGACTTCGCATCGAAGCGTGTACCGCTCGGTCGATGGCGGCGCCAGCTGGATTTTGGCCAGCGCGGGCTTGAATACCATCGAAGAGGACGAGGCGGTGGTGATTGCGCACCCGACCATCGCCGGACGTCTGATGCTCGCAGGCGCACGTGGCGTCTTTCGGACTGACGATAGCGGCCGTAGCTGGCAGCGCAGCGAGGTGGGGCTGCCAGTCAGCAATGCGAACTTCCGCACGGTCGACATCGCTTATGTGCCGCAAGACGGCAATAAACTCTACGTGGTCACCAAAGATCATGGGCTGTATCGCAGCAGCGACGGCGGTTTGTCGTGGAGCAGCGGCGGCGGCACCACGTTGCCGCAGGCGCTCAACAAGGTGGCTGCAGACCCAAACAATCTCGGTACTGTGCTGGTTTGGGCCGGCGCGCGCAATACCACAACGTTCCCCGCCAGCCTCTACAGGTCTCTGGATTTTGGGGTGAATTTCACGCCGATAACGGGTCCCTGGGACAGCGGCGGGCCCATCCAGGACGAGCTGGAGTTGTTGGCTTACAACGGCAATGTTGCCAACAGCATCTTCCTCGCCGGCGAATTCGGCGCCTTTCGTTCCATCAACAATCTGGCGTTTACCAGTCTGGCGCCGCTGCTGCCGTCCGCCACGCAGCGGCTGCAGAGCATTGCGTCCGATCCGACAACGCCGGGCCGAGCGATTTTCGGCACCAGCGAAGGCGTGTTGATCACGGCGACCAACGGCAACGGGTTTTCGGCGCGCAATACCGGTCTGAACATCAACGGTGTCGATGCCGCATCGATCGGGCCGGTGATCATCGATCCGTCGAACACGGCGCGTTGGCTGGCGTTTTCCGTGTCCGGCGAGGTCTTCGTGACCACCAATGCCGGCAGTAGTTGGACTTCTTCGAGTTTTGGATTGCGCGGCACGGACGTCGAATCCCTGTCGGTACAACCCGGTCGGCCGCAGCGTCTGCTCGCAGGCGTTCGCAACGATCGCAGCGAGGCCACATCGCCGGCGTTGTTCCTGTCCGACAACTTTGGCGCCAGCTGGGTGCGCTCGAACAGCAACCTGCTGCTGGACACGGTGCAGGGCATCACCCACGATCCGGCCAACCTGCTGGCGCCGGCAAGTGTGCGGGTGTACGCCGTCGGCGCCGACTTTGCGCCGCTCGGTTTGCCGACAACCAGCTACCGCGGCGGCATTTTTGTCAGCGGCAATTCTGGCGTGAGCTGGGCGCCCGCAGACACGCTGATCCCGGTGCCGGCCGGCGGACCGAGCCGTCTGGGTGTGGTTCGCCAGCTCATCGTCGATCCCACTGAGGTCGCCGGATTCGTTTCGCAAAACCTTTACTTCGTCAACGATGGACGAGTCAGCTGTGCCGGCGTTACGCCCAGCCTGAGCGTTGCGCGCGTTTGGCGCAGCGTCAACGGCGCAACGTCCTGGGCTCCTGCCGATAATCTGCCGCTCGGTACTTGCACACCGAATCAGCAGTACCCGCGACCTTTCCATATCTCCTTCGACCCGAGCACGCCGACCCGCGTCATTGTCGGCACTCGGATTGTCGGCTACGACCCGGACGTCGATCCACTTCCAACGATTCCGAACGGATTGTTCAGAAGCACCAACAACGGCGTCACCTGGTCGCCGATCAACGATGGTCTGCCGCGTATCGGTGGCGGCACCACCAGTCCGTGGGACGTGACGGCATTGATCGCCGTTCCAGGTACCAGCGGTACGCTGCTGGTGGCGGTGCAAGATCCCAGCGATGAAGACATTCCTGGCCGTATCTACAAAAGCGTTAACGGCGGGGGCAACTGGACGCGCAGCGACACCGGGATCGTCGGCAAAGTTGTACGCTCGCTGCGCGTCGATCCGCTGACGCCGCAACGCATCATCGCCGGTGCGGCGGGCGTCGATACCAGCCCGGGCGGCGTTTACGTCAGCGAAAACGGCGGAGATTCCTGGTTGTCGGTGTCGATCGGCATGCCGATCGATTCGGCGGCTGCAGTTGCCATTTCCCGACCGAGCGCGGCACCCCCAACACTGCACGCGGGGACGGGCGAAGGCGTTTTCAGCCTAACGCGCGTGCCCGACGATGACAGCGACGGCCCGAGCGACGAAGTAGAGAATCTGGCGCCGAACGTCGGCGACGGCAATGGCGACAATGTTCTTGATCGACTGCAGCCCGATGTTGCCAGCTTCGGGGATTCAGTGGGCACCTCGGCGGCGAAGGGCGGCAAGAGCAAACAAGGCACGCTGAGCGATATCGAACTGTTGCTCGGTGACGGCAATTGCGAGCAGCTGGTCGACGCCCACTTCGTGGATATCGATGAGCTTCCCTCAGACCCGCAATTTTCGCCCTTTCCGTTGGCGATCCGCTTTGAGCATGTCGAGTGCCTTAACGCCACGATGCAGCTGATCCTGCATGGCGAGGATTTGTCCAGCGGCCAATGGGTATTGCGCCGTTACGGACCGCTGAGCGTCGGCAATCCACTGACGTTGCAATGGCACACGGTCAACGGCGCGCAGTTCATATCGCCCAACCGCGTCCGCTTCCCGCTGGTCGACAACGCGACGGGCGATCTGCGCAGCGAGGCTTCCCGCGTCCTGTACATTGTTGTACCGGCGCGCGTGAGCGATGTGTTTGCGAACGGTTTCGAGTCGCCGTAGCGTTGGTTCGTTTTGGCCGCGCTGATCACCCGCGGCCTGAGGCGGAAGCTGGCCAGCGCGCATCTGCTCGCTGGCCGGAACTTCAACGACTGGCCGAAAACGACGCCAAGGCGTAGCGTTGGCGCATGATTGAACGCTCTGCCCTGTCGTCCGTTACCTCGGTCCAGCCGATCGACCCCCCGTCGCGCCTGTCGAACTCCAATTCATCGCCAGGCTTGGCGGGCCCGTCGGCCTGGATCGGGCGCGAGATCGACGACTACAAGATCGTTCGTGTTATCGGCGCCGGTGGCATGGGTGTGGTGTTTCTCGCCCAACAAAAACACCCCAAGCGCCATGTGGCGATCAAAACTTTGCACGCGGGATTGCATCAGGCGGAACTTCTCGCCCGCTTCCAACAAGAGGCAGAAATTCTCGGGCGCTTTACGCACGTCGGCATCGCCCAGATTTATGCCAGCGGCCGCACCGATCCATCGATGGGCAGCGTGCCGTATATCGTCATGGAGTATGTCGAGGGTGCGCCTTTGCTGGAGGCTTGTGCCGCACTCGACGTCCGCGAGCGATTGAGTCTGCTGCGGCGGGTATGCGAAGCCATCGAACATGCGCACATCCGCGGCGTTATTCATCGCGACCTTAAGCCCGGCAATATTCTGGTGCAGTCCGACGGCCAACCCAAGGTACTGGACTTTGGCGTCGCGCGGCTTTCGGTTGGCGAGGAACGTGGGACCAGCGACCTGACTACGGCTGGCATGGTCGTCGGCACGATCGCCTACATGAGCCCCGAGCAAGCGATGGGCGAGCCGGGCGCGGTCGATATCCGTACCGATGTGTATGCGCTCGGCATGATCGGCTATCGCATGCTGACCGGCGACTTACCCTATGAGGTGACGGGACACAATCTCGCGCACGCCTTGCAGCAGATATGCGACGTGGCGCCGACGCCGTTGTCGCGTTACGACCGGCGCTTTTCGGGGGATCTGGAGACGATTTTCCAGAAAGCGCTGGCGAAGGAGAAGGACCAGCGATATCGCAACGCCGCGGAACTCAGCGAAGACTTGCGCCGTTTTCTTTGCGACGAGGCGATTCTGGCGCGGCGCGCCAGCGTGTTCGCCGACATCCGCCGTTTCGCGCGGCGCAACGTGGCGCTATTCGCGGCAATCGTCATCGTCTTCGTTGCGATGATTGCCGCAGTCGGCATCAGCACGCAGTTCGCGCTCCGCGAACAGGCGCAACGACGCGAAGCCGATTCCATGTTCCAGCTCATGCTCGGCTTGTTGTCGAGCGCCAACCCGATGTTCGCCCAAGGTCGAGAGGTAACGGTCAAAGAAGTGATGGCCGGCGCCGATGCGCCCTTGGAACGTGATCTTGCGGATGCGCCGCGGGCGCGGGCTCGGATGCGCGCGGCGCTGGCGGAAACTTGGCGCGCGATGGGCGATCTGCCGCGAGCGAGCGAGTATTTTCTGGCCGCCGAACGCGACTACGAAATGGCCAACGCCGACGCTTCGGCGCTGGCATCGGCGCGCCTGGGACGAGCGCAAATCGAGTACGACAGCGGACGCGTGCTCGACGCACTCGAGATTTTGCAACCGATGATGGCTGAGCTGCGCACATCGACGACACCGGTCGCGTTGATGGTCACTGCATTGCACGCCAAAACGCTGATTCAGATGGGCGATACCGACGTCGCACTCGATGAACTCGATTGGGTTCTGTCGCACATAAAGACGCCCAACGAATGCGCGCAATGCATCGCCAGCTGGCGCACGCGACTCGAACTCGATGCACGCATCGAACGTGCGCGCATTCTGGCCACGGATGAGCGCGCTGATGAAGCGCTGCGGGCTCTGCTCGCAAGCCAACAATATGCGATTGCCGAATTGGGGCCGACCGATCCGGACACGCTTCGCGTCTCGCTCGAGTACGCCAATTTGCTGCGCGACGCCGGAAAGCCGGACGCAGCGCTGAAGGAGATCGAATCCGTCGCCTCCGAGCGCGAGCGCCTGCTGGGCAAGGGCCATTGGCAAACCCTCAACGCGCAAAACAATTGGGCGATGATCGAGGAGCGTATCGGCAACGGAGAGCAGGCACTGGAGCGTCTGAACGCAGCGGCACAACTCGCACTCGAAACGCTCGAAAGTGGGCACGAGGTTCGGATTACTATCGATGAAAATCTCGGCAGACTGCTGTTTCTTGCAGGACAAGCCGCCGAGGGCGAGGCCTTGCTCGCAAGCGCCTATCGGCGGCGAGTGGACATTCGCGGTCAGACCGATCCGGAAACGCTGCAAACCGCGATTAACCTGAGCGTCGTGTACTCAAGCCAGGGACGCCACGCGGACGCCAAACCGCTGCGCGAAGCTGCCATTCGCGGCAACGAAGCGCGCTTCGGTCGCGATCATCGACAGACGCTGGCGGCGCGCTCCGAATATGCGGCGCTATTGCGCAATATGGGCGACTTCGCGACGGCGGATGTCGAATTTGCCGCCATTCTGCGCAGCACAGAGCGTCTGTTCCCGGCTGGCGATGGCGAACGACTGCGCGTGCTTTATCAGTACGCCGGCTCGCTGCAGCGCCAGGAGCGCTGGGTCGAGGCCGAGCGTCTGAGTGCGCAGTTGCTGGCAGAATCGCGCATCGCCATGGACGCCGAAGCGCAACACGCCCTGTTGGCACCGCTGCGACACGCGCGCTCGCTGATGGGGCTGAAACGCTACGCGGAGGCGGAGCCGTTGCTGACCCAGCTGGAGTCCGACCTATCCTCCGAGCATCACGCGCAGATGCGCGAAATGACGCGCCAGACTCTTGCGGAGTTGCGCGCCGCGAGAAGTGCGCCAAGCCCCTGATCGCCACGCGCGTGCCGACGGCATCTTCTCGATCGTGACGAGGCGCACTGCCTTATCCGTGCACAATGTCTAGGCGTTTCTCGCTATGCTCGCCGCCTGCTCACATTCAGCCGTAAAGACGGCTATTCGCGCCGATGCTTTCATTGCCGTTTCGCCAACCTGCCGAAAGCCAGCGCCTGATTACGGACGCTGCGCGGCGCATTTTGATTCTCGATGGTGGCATGGGCACGCTCTTGCAGCGTTACCAACTCGACGAGTCGGGCTATCGCGGCGAGCGTTTCAAGCATCACAGGCATGAGCTCAAAGGCAACAACGATCTGCTGGTGCTGACGCAGCCGACCATCGTCGCCGCCGCGCATCAGGCGTATCTCGATGCCGGCGCGGACCTGATCGAGACCAACAGCTTCAACGCGACGCGCATCAGCCAGGCCGACTATGCCCTGGAGGCGGCGACCTACGACATCAACTTCGCCGCCGCAAAACTGGTACGCGAGTTGTGCGATCGCAAGAGCAACGATACGCCGGACAAACCGCGCTACTGTGTGGGTGTGCTCGGACCGACCAATCGAACGGCGTCGATCTCGCCGGACGTCAACAACCCCGGCTTTCGTGCGATCAGTTTCGATGAGCTGAAAGACGCCTATCGCGAGTCCACCGAGGGCTTGCTCGACGGTGGCGCACAGGTGCTGATGGTCGAGACGATCTTCGACACGCTCAACGCGAAGGCGGCGCTGTACGCGATCGATGAGGTGTTCGCGCGGCGCGGATGGCGACTGCCGGTGATGATTTCCGGGACGATCACGGACAAGTCCGGGCGCACGTTGTCGGGGCAAACGGCCGAAGCGTTTGCCTACTCGGTGCGCCATTCGCGGCCGTTCAGCGTTGGCCTTAACTGCGCACTCGGCGCCAGCGATTTACGGCCGTACATCGAGGATTTGTCGCGCAATACCGATGCGCTGATCAGCACCCATCCCAACGCCGGCTTGCCCAATGCCTTTGGCGAGTACGACGAGACGCCGGAACAAATGGCGGCCACCTTGTCGGAGTTCGCCGGCTCAGGGCTGTTGAACATCGTTGGCGGTTGCTGCGGCACCACACCGAACCATATTCGCGCCATTGCTGAAGCCGTGGCGAAACTGCCGCCACGCGACGTACCGAGTCTTACACCGCACACGCGACTCTCAGGGCTTGAGCCGCTGGTCATTACGCCGGAGCTGAACTTTGTCAATGTCGGCGAGCGCACCAATGTCACCGGTTCGGCGCAATTCAAGAAGCTGATCAAGGAAGATCGCTACGACGAGGCGGTGGAGGTCGCACGCCAGCAGGTGCAGAACGGCGCGCAGGTCATCGATATCAACATGGACGAGGGACTGCTCGATTCCGAAGCCGCGATGGCGCGCTACATCAATCTGATCGCCGCCGAGCCCGATATCGCGCGCGTGCCGCTGATGATCGACAGCTCCAAGTGGAGCGTCATCGAATCGGGCCTCAAGTGCACGCAGGGCAAAGCGATCGTCAATTCGATCAGCTTGAAGGAAGGCGAAGAAGCCTTTCTCGATCATGCGCGCAAAGTGCGCGAGTACGGCGCTGCGGTAGTAGTGATGGCCTTCGACGAGGTCGGCCAGGCCGACACCGTGGAACGCAAACTGGAAATCGTGCGCCGCTCGTATCGGCTGCTCACGGAGAAGGCTGGATTTGCGCCCGAGGACATCATCTTCGATCCGAATATTCTGGCCATTGCGACCGGCATCGAGGAGCACAACGATTACGCCGTCGCGTTCATCGAGGCGGTGCGCCAGATCAAGGCCGAGATGCCGCTGGTGCATGTGTCGGGTGGCGTGTCCAATGTGTCGTTCGCTTTTCGCGGCAACAATCCCGTGCGCGAGGCGATCCACTCGGTGTTCCTTTACCACGCGATTCGCGCCGGCATGGACATGGGCATCGTCAATGCTGGCGCATTGGCGATCTACGACGATCTGCCCGCGGAGTTGCGCGAACACGTGGAAGACGTCGTGCTCAATCGTCGCCCGGACGCGACCGAGCGTCTGATCGCGCTGGCGCCCAAGTACAGCGGGGCACGGGGCGCGGGGCAAGGGGCACGTGAGAACGTCGAGTGGCGCGAGTGGGATGTGACCGAACGCCTCGAACACGCACTGGTGCATGGCATCGACGAGTTCGTCGAGGTCGACGCCGAAGAAGCGCGCCAGCGCGTTGCCAAACCTCTGGAGGTCATCGAAGGCCCGCTGATGGCGGGGATGAATGTGGTCGGCGATCTGTTCGGCGCAGGCAAGATGTTCTTGCCGCAAGTCGTCAAGAGCGCACGGGTGATGAAGAAGGCCGTCGCCTATCTGATTCCGTACATCGAAGAGGAAAAGAAGCGCTCAGGCGATACGGCGAAAAACAACGGCAAAATTCTGCTCGCCACGGTCAAAGGCGATGTCCACGACATCGGCAAGAACATCGTCGGCGTGGTGCTGGCGTGCAACAACTTCGAAGTCATCGATCTCGGTGTGATGGTGTCGGCCGCGAAGATCCTCGACACCGCCAAAGCCGTGGGGGCCGACATCATCGGTCTTTCCGGTCTCATCACACCCTCGCTCGATGAAATGCATCACGTCGCTAAGGAAATGCAACGTCTCGGGCATACGCAACCACTATTGATTGGTGGCGCAACAACCTCGCGCGCGCATACGGCACTCAAAATAGAACCGCATTACACCGCGCCAGTCGTGTGGGTCAAAGACGCCTCGCGCGCGGTAGGCGTGGCGCAGAATCTGGTGAGCGTGGGCGAGCGCGAGCGCTTCGTCGCGGGCATCAAAGCCGAATACGCCGAAGTGCGCGAGCGCCACAAGGACCGCGGCCCCGGCAAACGCCTGGTGCCGCTGCAACACGCCCGCAACAATGCCTTCGATGGCAACTGGAACGAACACACGCCCTACCCGCCAGCGCTCACCGGCATTCGCGTGTTCGACGATTACGATCTGGCGGAGTTGCGTCGGTACATCGACTGGACGCCGTTCTTTGCCACCTGGGAACTGGCCGGCCGTTATCCGGCCATCCTCGACGACGATGTGGTCGGCGTCGAGGCGCGCAAACTCAAAGCCGATGCCGATCGCATGCTCGATCGGATCATTGCCGAGCGCTGGTTGACGGCGCGCGCGGTGATCGGCCTGTGGCCTGCGCAACGCGTCGGCGATGATGTGGAAGTGCTGGACGACCATGGCCATCCGCGCGCGACCTTGAGCTTCCTGCGCCAGCAGGCGGACAAGCCGCCAGGTCGACCGAATCTCTGCCTGGCGGATTTCATTGCGCCGGCATCCTCGGGCATACGCGACACCATCGGCGCCTTTGCGGTGACAGCGGGCATCGGCATCGAGCAACATGTGGCCGCATTCGAAGCCGCGCACGATGACTACAACGCGATTCTGTTGAAGGCACTCGCGGACCGCCTCGCAGAAGCCTTCGCCGAACGTATGCACGAGCGTGTGCGCCGCGAGTTCTGGGGCTACGCGCCAAACGAAGCTCTGGACAACGACGCGATGATCGAGGAGCGCTACCGCGGCATTCGCCCGGCGCCCGGATATCCGGCGTGCCCCGATCACACTGAGAAACGAACGATCTTCGATCTGTTGCAGGCAGAGAAACACACTGGCATCGAGTTGACCGAGAGCTTTGCGATGTACCCGGCGGCGGCCGTGAGCGGGCTGTATTTCGCGCACCCGGAGAGCCAGTACTTTGTGGTGGGCCGCGTGACGCAGGATCAGGTTGAAGATTACGCACGGCGCAAAGGTATCGCGCTGCGCGAGGCTGAACGTTGGTTGGCGCCGATATTGGATTACGAGCCGGCGTAGCGGTGCGTCGATGCGGCTTCGAGAAGCTTGTTCGCACGAAGTTGCGAAGCCACGAAAATCAGAAGCGAAGATGCGCAGTGGACTCCAATCGATCGTGTTTGCTTCCTTGGTGCCTTCTTGTCTTCGTTTGAGAAAGCTCTGACTGCCATGACCGACAGCGACTGGATGCAACAATGCCTGACGCTCGCCATCGAGGCCGAGCGTCTTGGCGAAGTTCCCGTGGCGGCCCTCGTCGTGATCGGCAATGAGCTGATCGCCAGCGGATTCAATCGCAACATCATCGATCACGATCCCAGCGCCCACGCCGAGATCGTCGCACTCAGGGCGGCAGGAAAGGCCGTCGGCAATCACCGCCTCGTCGATGCCACGCTGTACTGCACACTGGAGCCGTGCCTGATGTGCGCCGGCGCGATCGTGCACGCGCGCGTGCGACGGCTCGTTTACGCTGCAGCAGACCCCAAGACCGGCGCCGTCCAGAGCGTCTTCAACGTCCTGCTCGATCCGCGCCACAACCATCGCGTCGAGGTGGAATCGGGTCTCTTGGCCGACCAATCCGCCGAACGACTGCGGGCTTTCTTCCGCAGTCGTCGGCACTGAAGCACTCAGGCTACAGACTCTCGAATCCGTTCCTGAAGAGCACTTCGAGCTGATCGGTATCGCTGACGCTGTTATTGCTGAGGTTCGGGTCTTCCAAAGAGTTGTCGACCGGCAACGACAGCGATGCGGTACTGGTGATCTGCGGCGGGCTGCCGTCGACCGTGCCGCCCAGGGTGAAAACAAGCGTACCGTTGAGCGGCAGCTGGGGGATGTTGCGGTCGATTCCGCCATTGCCGCTGGCGGCTGGGCACTCGGCGGCACCGGTTGCGGCGCACGTCCAGCTAACGTTGATCAAGCCTGCCGGCACCGGATTACTGATCCGCAAGGCGTGGATCGGATCGGGGCCGGCATTGCTGACAACCACGGTGTAAACCAGTAATTCGCCGGGCAGATAGGTGGTCCGGCCATTGCTGTTGATGACGGTCGCATCGGCCACGGCAAAGATCGCCAGCGGCAGATTCCCGGCCCCACTGCTGGTCGCCGAAGCATGAGCGCTGTCGCCGCTATAGCTGGCGGTGACGGTGGCCGGACCGGGCGTAAGCGGTATCGTGATGTTGCAACTGGTGTTCGGCAAGGTCGCCGTGCAACTGCTGGAGCCGACCGACAGCGTCAACGTACCCGTGGGCGCCGGCTGGCCGCTGGGGTTGACCGTCAGGCTGGCGACGAAATTGGCCGGGACGCCCATACGCACTCGGCTGGGACCAGTGACAGCCACCGTGGTACCGATGAGGTTGACCGTGTGGCTGGTCGTGCCGCTGCTCGCGAGGCTACGCGAATCGGCCGGGGCATAACTGGCCGTGAGCGTGCGCGTGCCCGCCGCAGTGCCGGTCAGCGTGCAGCTGGCGGTGCTCAACGGTGCAGTGCCGGCGACCAGGGTGAGCGGGCCGCAACTGCTCACGCCATCGCTGACGCTCACAGTCCCGGTGGGCGACAGCTGCGTGCCGCTGACACTGATGTTCGCGGTATAGGCCTGGCCGACCACGGAGGGCGAAGGCGTCGTGGTGATCGTGGTGGTGGTCGTCTGCTGGTCGTCGTTGACGATGGTGCCGACCGCCTGTCCATCGCCGATCACGGCGCGCTGCGGTGCGCTGAGATTGACGAAGAACTGCTCGTCCGTTTCGATGGCCGAGTCGCCGTTGATGGTGACGCTGATCGTGGTGGTGCCGATAGCGCCGGTCACCGGAATCGTCCCGGTGCCGGAGGCAGCGACATAATCGTTGCCGGCGACCGTAGCCGTGTCGTTGGCGGTGGCGAAGTTGAAGCTGATCGGCAAGGCCGACTCGCCCTGCTTGGTGACGGTGAACGTCAGCACCTGCGTACCGCTGTTGCCCTCTGTGATCGAGGCGTCGCCGATCGACAGGACGGGTGCGGCGCGGTTGCTGAGAGTGAAGTTCACTGTGTTTGCGCCGCGTGCTGCGGCGGCCAGCTGGTAGGGCCCGCCGACGGTGCCGTTGGCTGTAACCGTGGTGGGCGTCGCTGCACCACCACTGATGGTCACTGGATTGGGGCTGACGCTCGCGCTGGCACCACTCGCCGGTGGTGTAAAGCTCACGCGTCCGCCATTGACCGGTTCGCCGCCGGTGCCGGTCACACTGAGGCTCAGCGGCGTCGGGAAAGGATCATTGACGTTGGCGATCTGGTTGTCGCCGCTCGTGATCGCCAACGTAAAACCGCGCGATTCGAAAGCGCCGATGTCCGGCGTGCCTTGCTGCGGGCGGTTAACGCTGCGCTGGTCGATGAACAGCGAGCCGCCGTTCCACAGCGTGCGCTGGGCGACGCTGGCGCCACCCGCACCTGCGCTGGTGATTTCCGCAAGGTTAGTGCCAGCCCGGGCGCCCGTGAACATCACAACATGCGTCGCTCCACTGACCACCACCACATTGCCGTTGCCGATGCTGGACAAGCCTTCCAGCGCGGCCTGCACTGCGCTGGAACTGGCATCGAAGGCCAGCGGGGCGGTGGTCTGGCCATTGAAGGTCAGGGTGAACGTGCCGGCTGTGCCGCTGACCGTGAGCTGCTGGATTTCCGAAGGCGTTGCACCCGCATTGATGGCTGGACTGCCCGGCAACAGCGCGTGGGTGGACAGCGGCCCGCCCCATGAACCCAATGGCGAGACCAACTCTTGCACGTTGAATTGATTGCCGGTGCTGATGCCGCTGATCGTGACCCCGGCGTTGTTGCCGAGCAGATTGTGGCCTGCTGAAATCAGATTGGCCCCGATGTCCGATGGGCCGTTTGTGGAACTGTTGCCATCGATCAGGCTGTTGCTCACGATCAGCAGGCCGTCCGAATGGGTGCCCCCGCCGCGGCCGGTGTCGGAGTTCGCCTCATTGGCGGTGATCGTGCTGGCAATCAATACAACCCGACCACCGCCGTCGTTGAACAGCCCGGCACCACCGTTCGCCCTGTTGGGCGGCCTGATCGGGCTCCTGTTGCGCGAGAGAGTGCTGTTGTCGACGGTGAGCGATGCACCGGTTTCGTTGAAGATACCGGCGCCCAGGTTGGCGCCGCTGGACTCCGCGATGTTGCCGGATACCGTGCTGCGGCGGATAATCATCGTACTCTGGTTAAAAACACCAACGCCGACCGCCTGAGTACCCGCGCTTTGGTTATCCGCAATGCGGCTTTCGAAGATCTCCACGAGGCCCGTCGGGCTGGTGCCGATGCCAGCCCCAAAGTTCGAGGCACCGGAGGCCAGCGTGTTTTCATATACCGCGCTGCTGGCGAGTGCCAACTGGCCACCAGCATTGTAGATGCCGCCACCCCTGTTCTGAGCAGTGGCTACCGTGCTGTTGGCGTGGACGCTGGTGTTGCTCAGCGTCAGTACTCCAGTACTGTTGTTTAACATGCCGCACCCGGAAGCGTTGCCGCTGCCGATGCACTGGTTGTTCCGGATGGCGCTGTCTGACACCAGCAGCGAGCCATGGTTGTTGACCCCGGCACCACTCCCGCTTCTGCCGTTGCTGATGGTGAGGTTTCTGAACTCCACCTCGGCGCCTGCAGCGACCTGGAAAATGCGGAAGTCTGGGCTGCCGTCCTGGCGCGTAACGGTCACACCGGCGCCACCGAAAATCCGTAGATTTTTGTCGATCAGTAACTCGGCGCTCGTCAAGGTGACCGTGGGCACACTGAAGTTAATGGTGTCGCCTGCTGCGGCCGCAGCGATGGCGCTACGCAAAGTGCATGAAGCGCCAGGGCAGGTACCACCAGCATCCGCCGAACTATTCACTGTGATGATGGCGGCGAAACCGGGTACGCTGGTACCAACCAGTGCGAGCGCAGCCCAGCCGAGCACCAGACGCCGAATGTAACCTTGAGCGCTGCCGCGATGACGATCGATGCGGCCCGTGTCGATGTGCCGCATACCCACGTCAGACAACCTGTTCATGCCGATTTGCATTTTTTTGTCTCCAATTGCCGAAGTCGCCATCAGCCCTGATTGGCTGAAGCTCTGCCCACTTTCGAAAAGGCGCGAAATCGGAGAGGATTCCGTCATGCGTATCGAAACTCTCATCGAGATCCGCGGCGTTGTCGGTGCCTCATGACCATGTCCGCTGCAAACGAAATGCTCTGGACGGGGGACCTGCATTCGCTGTTGCGCGAGATTGCGCAGCGTCACCTGCGGCGCGAACCGGCGGGGATCACGCTGGCACCCACCGACTTGGTGCATGAGGCCTATCTGCGATTGAGTGCGTTGCACATGGGCTTTGTCGATCGCGCGCACTACATGCGCCAGGCGTCGACGGAAATGCGGCGGATTCTGGTCGAGCACGCGCGCCGCAAACTGAGTTTGAAACGCGGTGAGGCGCCGGTGCGCGTCACCATGCGCACGGCCGACCTGCCCCCCAATTGTGGTGGGCTGCGCGTGCTGGAACTGGACCTGTTGCTGAGCGATCTGGCGAAGGCCGACGCGCGCAAGGCCAAGATCGCTGAATTGCAGTATTTCGGGGGATTCACGCAAGACGAAACCGCAGAAGCCTTAGGTATCTCTGCTGCTACCGTCGTTCGCGAGTTGCGATTCTTGCGCGGCTGGATTGCTACGCAATTGACCTGACCGGAATTCTTGGCGGAGCCGCATTCGAACCATGCATCCTATTTCTCGCCTGAGGTGGAGCCTCGCTACTCGATGAGCAGGCCGGACCCAGGATCGACGCGCTTTGTTCGATTGGAATCGCTGTTTCACGAAGCGCTCGCGCAAGCGCCCACGGCGCGCGATGCCTTTCTCGCCAACGCCGCCGGGAGCGACGCCGTGTTGCTCGCGACCCTGCGCGACATGCTGCGTTATGCCGAATCGGACGACACCGGTGTGGGCGCGAGCATCGGCGCGCTGGCGGAGGAATTGGTAGCGCCGACAGATCGCAGCGGCGAGCGCATCGGTCCATATGAACTGACCAGCCGCATCCGCTACGGCGGGATGGCAGAGGTCTACGCGGCGCGTCGGGCGGATGGCGAGTTCATCCAGGATGTCGCGATCAAGATTGTGCGCAGCGATCGCCCATTCGCTGGGATGACCGCGTTGTTCCAGGCCGAACGCGAGCTGCTGGCGCGTCTTCGCCACCCCAACATCTGCCAGCTTTTCGACGGCGGTACCACCCACCGCGGCGAGCCGTATTTGGTGATGGAGCGGCTGGTAGGCGCGCCGCTGCCACAAGCCTGTCGCGACAGCGCATTGCCGTGGCGTGCCGTGAGCGCACATTTTCTCGATCTGTGCGGCGCGCTGGCGCACGTTCACGGGCAGTTGATTGTTCACCGCGATATCAAGCCGGACAATGTGTTGATGGCCGAGGGCTCAGCGGGACCCGTGGTCAAGCTGCTCGACTTCGGCATCGCCAGCAGATTGACTAGCGACGGCCGCGAGCGCGCTGGTGAAAACCGCAACTGGTATTCGCCCAACTACGCCGCGCCCGAGGTTATCGCCGGTCGTGGCGACGGCGTTGCGGTGGACATCTACTCGCTCGGCTGCGTGCTGCGCGATCTGGCGCCGCTCTTTCCGGCGGATCGCCGCGACGAAATCGAACAGATCGCAGCGCACGCCAGCGCCACCGATCCGCATTCGCGCTATCCCAGCGTGGAAGCGCTCGCCAGCGACATCCGCCGGGCGCGCGACCGTTTTCCGATTTCGTTGCGCACGCAGCGGCGGTATCGATGGCGGCGCTTCATCCAGCGCAACGCGCTGCCGCTTGGGGTGGCCGCTGCCGCCGCCGTGCTGGTTTCTTTTACGCTCTGGCGGGAGATTCAACTTCGCCGCGCGGCGGAGAACGCCACAGCGCTTGCCATGCAAGAACGCGACAAGGCCGGCGCGATTCGCGACTTTCTTCTGCAGTCTTATTCGGCCGCCAGCCCAGAGCAGAACGAAGGCAACGACCTCAAGGTCTCGCAATTGCTCGATCAGCAACTGGCTGCGCTCGAACAAGACAACAGCCTTGCGGTCTCCGCGAAGATCGATCTCTTGAAAACGCTCGGCGAAGCGCTGATGAATCTCGGCCGTTTTGATCGCGCCGAGCAGGCCTTCGCGAAGGCCTCGGCATTGGCCGAATCCCAGGGCGAGCGAGGCCGCAGCCGTTGGGCGAATCTGGCGATCGCACGGGCACAGAACGCGCAACGTAGCGACCAGTTCGAGGACGCGCAGACGCTTTTCGAAGCGGTAGAAGAACAGGCTGCTGTGTGGCGGCAAGGCAGCGATGCACGCGATATCGCGTCGAAGTTGTATGCGTCCTGGAGTGTGGTTGCGCAACGGATGAATCGGCTGGACCAGGCTGAGCAACTGATCGATCGCGCGATCGACGAGCGCAAGAAGGACGCGGCTGCGCGCCGCGAAGCGCCGAAGCTTGCGGCGCTGCTGGTGACGCTGGGATCGATCCAAAGCGCACGCGCGAATCTGCAAGGCGCATTGACCACCTTCGAGCAGGCCTATGCAGAGAACCAGGCGCAAGGTCGGCGCTACAGCTTTCCGCATCTGGCGTTGCTCGGTTGGATCGGCATCACACTCGATAGGCTGTCCCAGCCGGAACGCGCGGAACCGTATCTGAAGGAAGCCATTGAGGTTGCGGAACGCCTGTTTCCAAAACCGCATCCCAAGCTCAGCAGCGCCTACGGCAATCTGGGCACGATGTATCTGGTCAACGGGAGGCTGACGGAGGCTGAGCCTCTGCTGCGGCGTGGTCTCGCGGTATTGCAGGCCTTAGGCGACGACCGTTCTGCTGTTTATCAGTCGCGGTTGCACAATCTCGGGCGACTGGCCCTGGAGCGCGAGGATCTGTCAGCCGCCGCACCATTGCTCAAGGACTCGCTACGATTGCGGCGCGAGACTTTTGGCAACCAGCACGCACGCACGGCCCTCGCACTGCTGACCTCCGCCAGTCTCTCGTTGCTGCAAGCGCAGCCAGCCGTGGCGCTCGCGCGGGCCGAAGAAGCGTTGGCGATCGCGCGCCTCCAGTCTTCCGATAGCGACGCGCTGCTGCCCAGTGCGTTGCTGACGTGCGCTGAAGCGCAAGCGGCGCTCTCCCGGCCGGCGGCAGCGCGTGCGTTGCTCGATGAATACCACCGCATTCGCAGCGCATCGCCACCGACGGCGCGGAACCGCGATTCGATGCTGCTACAAGAAGGCAACCTCCTGTTGGCGCTCGGAGACTCTGACGGCGCACGTTCGACGTACGCTGCTGCGATCGCCGCCTATGGCACGCAAAACCAATGTTCGCACCCGACCTGCGCGCACGCGCAGTTGCGTCTGGCGCTGATCGCTGCGGAGCGCGGGGACATCGCTCAGGCCAGAATGCTCATTGGCCAAGCCAAACCTGCGCTCACTGAGATGCTGGCCGGAACAGCGCCGACGCTGCAGCTGCTCGCGGGTCTGGAAGCGCGCCTGTAGCCACCGCTCATTCCTCCCTCTCCGCTATGTAGCCCGAGTATTCGATGCGCGGACGATCGCCGCGAACGATGCGCAATTCATCGCCCAGGTTAGGGCCGAAGCCGGCCACCGCATAACGGTCGCCGCCGAGCGGGCGCAGCGCCACGCGCGGCCGAATCGTCAGCACAAACGGCAACTCGTAGGCCAGAGCAAGAATGCCGTCCGCAACGTCGACATCGATGGTTTCGACTTCCAGCTGCTCAGTCAAGGCATCGCCGTTGACCAGCCGATAGCTGCCGACAATGTCATCGAATTCACCAGGCCACGTGTCGATCTTCGATCCGAACAGGAAGTAACGATCGCGCGCGTAGGCCAGGAGCGCTTCGCGTCCGTCGATGATTGCCGGCCGGATCAAAACCCGACTGACGGCATCGACATCGATCGGCAGCACACCGAGAAATCGGAATCGCAGACCCCACCAACCATCGTTGCGTGGATCGACGCGAAAATCGAAGCCCAGAAACTGCGCGTCGAATCGCGTGCCCTCCGGCGCAAACAACATCATCCCCAGCGGCGTGGCATAAGTGGACGCGAACGTCGACGCCACCGCGCCAGACGGCAGGTCAACGTGCTCGGGGAGCGGGCGATCCTTTTCCCGCGGTTCGATACCCTCGCTCGCGAGCACTGCATCGGTCGCCGCAGCAACGATCTCATCGAGCGGCTCATACGCCTCGCGCCAATTGGCGATGGCCACGATGCCCAGCCGATGCGTCGGCAGCCAGCGCAACTCTGCGCGGAAATTTGGATAGCCCGAGGATTGGATGGCAACCTGTCCAACGCCCGGCCGTAGACTTCTCGCCAACTCCCAGCCCAGGCCAACCGTGTTGCCGACGTCGAGAGCGACCTCGGCATTTTGCGCGGCGGTCATCGATTCTCGCGTGGCGGGGCTCAACCAGTCGCCGCCGGATGCTGGATCCAGCGCAATCAGCAAGCGCCCGAGATCGTTCGCGCTCGATAGGATGCCAAGCGCCGCAGTATCGCGCGCGATTAATGGCTCGAGCGGCTTGCCTTTGCGGTGCGCGCGCGCCGTGCGCTCGTCGATCACAATCCCGGTGTTTTGCAGCGCCAGCGGCATGACAATCTCGCGCTGCAACAGCACAGCGAAAGACGCGCCGCCCTTGGCCTCCAGCACCCGGCCCAACAACGCATAGCCCAGGTTCGAGGAGTTCATGAGTGTGCCGGGCGCATAACTCATCGGCAGCTCGTCGGGCAAACGGGCGCTGTTGCCGGCTTCGTGAAACATACCCATGAGCCAGTTCGGCGCCAGCCCACTGTGATGGGTGAGCAACTGGCGCACCGTCATGGCGCCAGCGTCGCGCGAGAAGCGCTGATCGGGCAGCACCGATGGCACACGGTCATCCAGCGCGAGTTTGTTTTGCTCCACCAGACGCAGGCTCAGGGCGGCGGCGTAAACCCGGGTCAAATCGCCAATCGGCATCGGTGTTTCGAGCGTCATCGGCGTCTTTCGACCGCGGTCGGCGAAGCCACGGGCGACAGACATCCGCACCTCGCCCTGATGGACAACGACCAACGCCATACCGGCCGCTTTACGCGTGTCGACAGCGTCTTCGATGGCTTCGGCAAGCTCGAGCTCAACCTTAGGCCAATCGATCCCCTGCGCGCCAACGGGCGCGCAGAAGATCAGC
Organism: Lysobacterales bacterium; assembly: GCA_022844135.1. Classification (GTDB taxonomy): domain Bacteria; phylum Pseudomonadota; class Gammaproteobacteria; order Xanthomonadales; family SZUA-5; genus JALHMH01. The sequence goes on along the minus strand of JALHMG010000008.1, from coordinate 39,549 downwards.
AGTAGGAGCAGGTGAAGGTGCGGGCGCATCCGCTCATTTGAGCGAAGCGCATGTTGACGGCGCGTGTTGACGGCGCCCGTCTAGTGGCCGCGAGCTTCGTCCCCCGCAACCCGATCGTCAGCCGCGTCGCGCCAGACGAATCCAGGTTTCGACCACCGTATCCGGATTCAACGACACACTTTCGATGCCCTGGTCGACCAGCCATTCGGCCAGATCCGGGTGGTCGCTCGGGCCCTGTCCACAGATGCCGATGTACTTGCCTTTGGCATTGGTGGTTTTGATCGCCATCGACAGCAGCGCTTTAACCGCATCGTTGCGCTCGTCGAACAGACCCGCTACGACTGCCGAATCGCGATCCAATCCCAGCGTGAGCTGCGTCAGATCGTTGGAACCAATCGAAAAGCCATCGAAGTGTTCCAGGAATTGATCCGCGAGCAGCGCGTTCGACGGCAACTCGCACATCATGATCACCTTAAGTTCGTTCTCGCCGCGCTTGAGTCCGAACTTCGCCAGCGTTTCGATCACGCGCTCGCCCTCGCCCACCGTGCGGACAAACGGAATCATCGCCCAGGCGTTGGTCAGGCCCATGGCTTCGCGCACCTTTTTGAGCGCTCGGCATTCCAGCTCAAAGCACGGCTGGAAGCTGGGGTCGACATAGCGCGAGGCGCCGCGGAAACCGAGCATCGGATTCTCTTCCTCCGGCTCATACGCCTTACCGCCGAGCAGATTGGCATATTCGTTGGACTTGAAATCCGACAAGCGCACGATCACCGGGTGTGGCGCAAATGCGGCGGTGATGGTGGCAATACCTTCGGCCAGTCGATCGACGTAAAAGTCGACCGGGCTTGCGTAACCGGCAATGCGCTCGTCGATCTTGGCGCGGATGTCCGCAGGCTGTTTCTCGTACTCGAGCAATGCTCTGGGATGTATGCCGATGTGCGCCGCGATGATCATTTCCAGACGCGCCAGACCCACGCCGGCGTGCGGGAGCATCGCGAAATCGAAGGCGCGCTCCGGGTTCGCCACGTTCATCATGATCTTGATCGGCGCTGGCGGCATCTCGCCTAAGTTGGCCTCGACGCGGTCGAACGGAAGTTGGCCCTGGTAAATGAATCCGGTGTCGCCCTCAGCGCACGACACGGTGACGATGGTCCCGCTCGGCACCATGCGCGTCGCATCGCCGCAACCCACGACCGCCGGTATGCCCAGCTCGCGCGCAATGATGGCTGCATGGCAAGTGCGCCCGCCGCGATTGGTGACGATGGCGCTGGCGCGCTTCATCACCGGCTCCCAATCTGGATCGGTCATATCGGTGACCAGCACATCGCCCGCCTGCACCCGGTCCATATCGTCGATGGAGCGCACCACTTTAGCGATGCCTGCTCCGATTCTCTGACCGATCGCACGCCCTTCGGCAAGAACCTCGCCGCGCTTCAACAGCTTGAATTTCTCCTGCACCTTGGCGTGGCCACGGCTCTTCACTGTTTCCGGGCGCGCCTGCACGATATAGAGCTTGCCGGTCAGTCCATCCTTGGCCCATTCGATGTCCATCGGCCGGCCGTAATGCTTTTCGATGATCACCGCCTGTCGCGCAAGCTCGTGCAAGTCCTCGTCGCTGAGCGCGAAGCGACGACGGTCTTCGGGTACGGTATCGATGGTGCGCACCCGCTCGCCCGGCGTATCGCTGTAGATCATCTTCAGCGCTTTCGAACCCAGGCTCTTTCTGAGCACCGCGTGCCGGCCGCGCGCCAGGCCAGGCTTGTAGACATAGTACTCGTCGGGATTGACCGCGCCCTGCACCACCATTTCGCCCAGACCGTAGCTTGCGGTGATGAACACCACATCCGGAAAGCCACTCTCGGTATCGAGCGTGAACAGTACGCCGGAAGAGCCGATGTCCGATCGCACCATTTGCTGTATGCCAGCCGACAGATAAACGTCTTCGTGCTTGAAACCATGATGGACGCGATAGGCGATGGCCCGGTCGTTGTAGAGCGAGGCGAACACGCTCTTGATCTTCTGCATGACTGCGTCAGCGCCGCTGACGTTCAAGAAGGTTTCCTGTTGACCTGCGAACGAGGCATCGGGCAGGTCTTCCGCAGTGGCGGACGAACGCACGGCAACAGCCACATCGTCGAGGCCGATACGGTCGCAGAGCTGGCGATAAGCGGTGCGCACATCGCGCTCGAACGCATCCGGGAACACGCCGCCTTCGACCCAACCTCGTATTTCCTTGCCGGCCCGCGCCAACTCGGCGACATCTTCGATATCCAGTGTTGCCAATCGCGCGTAAATGCGATCGCTCAGCTGGTTGGCAGCGATGAACTCGGCAAACGCTGCAGCGGTGGTGGCGAATCCGCCCGGCACGCTGACGCCAGCGCCAGAAAGATTGGCGATCATCTCGCCGAGCGAGGCATTTTTGCCGCCGACCCGATGCAGATCGGCCATGCCCAATTGATCCAACCACGCTACTCGTTCGGTCACGCCTGTTTGCTCCGTGTGTGCACTGTCTAATCTGGGTCTAAACCATTGAAGATCGGCTCTCGTGTTTTCCGTTTCCGCCTTGCGCTCCAACGGGGCGCCACGCGAGAGCCTTGGGTTGGCAGGCAATAAGGCCAGGGCTGAAGGGACGACTCCGTTCTCAGCGCGTCGGCCCCAGGCGACCAGACTTCTGCCCTTTGGGCCTCATCGTGCGGATCGACGGTGCCCACAGCTCTTGGACCTGGTCCCAGGCCTGCGTTGCCATTCGTCCCATCTGCCCGGCAGCATCACTCGAAACACTTGGCCGTCGCTTTAAGGATTCTGCCATTTCCGAAACTAAAGCTCTGCTCGACAGACCTGGCGGATAAGCGCGGTTGCGTATGCACCGGCCGGCAACGCAAAGCTGAGATGAAGAGCACCCGCGTCGAACGACCATTTAAGATCGCACGCGAGCACGCGCAAGGCTCTGCGCGCCGTGTCGAGACGCTCCTTTTCCAGGCCACGCTTCAAGTCATCCAGCTCGCGACTGGATTCGTCCTCCAGTTGTGCCAGCTTTTCGCCGAGCGGAACAGGTTTGTCACCCCACAATGGACCCGTGGGATGGATCTCGCCGCGAGCGCAACGATCGGCGAGCGCAACATCGTCGATGTCAGTCTTGAACCAGGCTCGCGATTTGTCGAGCATGGCTAATTCACCGGGTACGATCTGGTCCCAGGTCCCATCGACGACACGCGCCGCGAGCACCGCGTTGAAGATCGCACTGCGCGCGGCACTGAGCGCGAAGGAGCGCTGGTTGCGATCCAGGCGGCGGCCGGCGAACAGCGCGCGAGCGCGCGCCAGATTGGCGCCATCGATACCAAAACGCTGCTCGGTGAAATAATTGGGCGCCCCCCGCAAAGCGAGCATGCTCAGTTGTTCCTGGGCGGAATCGACATCGCCCTCGATCTCGCGCAAAACGATGGCGAAACGATTGCCATCATTGCTGCCGCGCTGAATCTTGCGCGAGTGGCGTTGCACGTCCAGCAGCCGCACACCATCGATATGCAGCCCCGACCAGTCGAGCTTGCGCCCAGGCAGCTGGACGGTGAACGCCTGGCGCGTGACGCCCTGGCGATCCTTGGAACCCGCATATCCAACCGCAACCTCGCGCACGCCCGCAAACCTGGCGAGCTGCCCCGCGAGCCATGCGGTATTCACGCCGCGCTTTTCCACGATCAACCAATCGTGCTCGCCCCGACCATCTGGGCCATAAGGCAGGATTTCGTCAACGACGAAGTCCTCGGGCGTCGACTTAAGCACGCCGGACAATGCCGGCGGCTCGCCTGCGAATGGAAGATTCAAGTCGGCAACCTTTGCGGCGCTGACCGGTCGCGCACGCCGTTTACGTTTGTCGCATACAGACAGTCATTCACGCGAAAGCGCTCTTCGGTACGCGGACCCGCGCGCTGCTCACGAGACCGCTCTGCGTTCTGATCATTGCGACGCTCTGGGGACCAGCAACACCACCGCGTGCGCCGCGATGCCCTCTTCGCGGCCGGTAAATCCCAGCTTCTCGGTGGTGGTCGCTTTAACACTGATCGCGTCTATTTGCACTGCGCAATCGCTGGCGATTCGCTCGCGCATCAGCTGCACATGTGGACTCACTTTCGGTCGCTCCGCGAGAATGGTTACGTCGGCATTGCCGAGCGCCCAACCGCGTTCGGCAATCAATGCCACGCAATGGCGCAATAAGGCGCGCGAGTCGGCGCCCCGCCAAGACTCGTCGCTCGGCGGGAAATGCTTTCCGATGTCGCCCAAGGCCAGCGCACCGAGCAGCGCATCGCACAGCGCGTGAAGCGCCACATCGCCATCGGAATGCGCCACCAGTCCATGCGAATGCGCTATGCGCACGCCACCAAGCATCACGTGATCGCCGATTCCAAAGGCGTGAACGTCGAAGCCGTGGCCTATGCGCATGTGGTCTCCAGCAGCCAGCGCGCCAGCGCAAGATCGCGCTCGGTGGTGATCTTGAGATTGTCCTCGCTGCCTTCGACCAGCAGCAACGGGTGTCCCGCCCACTCCATCGCCTGGGCCTCGTCGGTCGGCACACGACCTGCGCCGATGGCGGCGACCAGCGCCTCAGTCAATGCGGCGCGCGGAAAACACTGAGGCGTTTGCGCTCGCCACAATTGCTCGCGTGGAATCGTCGACACCGCGTGCCCGGTTTGCTGCTTGACCGTATCTCGTATCGGCACGGCCAGCAAGCCGCCCCTTGGCGCAGCCTGCAGCAAGCGTTCGACATCGGAGGGCTTCACGCAGGGCCTGGCGGCGTCGTGCACGAGGATCGACTCGCGGTCGCCAACCCAGGGCGGCAAAGCCCGCAATCCTGCCAGCACCGAGTCGACACGCTCTGCGCCACCGATGGCCGTCAGAACCTTGACGCCATCGATCTCGCGCCAATCGGGCCAGTGCCCATCGTGGGCCGCCAGCACGACAACGATGCCCTCGATACCCGGCACTTTTGCCAGTCGGTCCAAAGTCCAGCGCAGTACCGGCTTACCCGCGATCTCGACATACTGTTTGGGAAGCTCACCGCCAAAGCGCCTGCCGCTGCCAGCCGCAGGGACGACCACCCAACTCACCGCGGCGCCTCATCGTCGGTTTTTTCTTTGGCGAGCGTCGACTCTGGCGTGGCAACCTGGATCAGCACCTCGCCCTGCTCGACCATACCCAGCTCCGAACGCGCACGCTCTTCCACCGCATCGCGGCCGGTCTTCAAGTCCTCGACTTCCGCGGCGAGCGCGGCATTGCGCGCCTTCAGCTTCTCATTGGCCTGGCGTTGTTCGTCGAGCGCCTTTTCCAACGCCCAGACTTCGTTCATGCCGCCCCGAAACCACAGCTGATACTGTAGTCCGATCAGCAACAACAACAAGATGAGAAGCAACCAGCGCAAGGCTCAAGCCCTTAGCAGAAATGCGTTGCGCCCAGCGTAACGTGCGCCAGCGCCGAGCGCTTCTTCGATGCGAAGGAGCTGGTTGTATTTGGCGACGCGATCGGTGCGGCAAAGACTTCCGGTCTTGATTTGCGTGGCTGTCGTGGCCACCGACAGATCCGCGATGGTCGTGTCTTCAGTCTCGCCCGAACGGTGCGAAATCACCGCAGCGTAGCGATGCTTGTCGGCCAGCGCGATGGCCGCCAAGGTTTCGGTGAGAGTGCCGATCTGATTGAGTTTGATCAGAATGGCATTGGCGATACCGCGATCGATGCCTTCCTGGAAAATTTTGGTATTGGTCACGAACAAATCATCGCCCACCAGCTGCACCTTGCTGCCGACGCGCTCGCTCAGGAGCTGCCAGCCGTCCCAATCGTCCTCGGCCATTCCGTCTTCGATGGTGACAATCGGGAACTGGCGCGTCCAGTCGGTCAGGTAGTCGACCATCTGCTCGCTGGTCAGCCAGCGGCCCTCGCTGGCGAGGTGGTAACGATGGTCCTTGAAGAACTCGCTGGAGGCGACATCGAGGCCCAGCAACACATCATCTCCGGCGCGATAACCGGCGCGGCCGATGGCTTCCAGGATTACTTCAATCGCCTCTTCGTTCGAGCGCAAATCCGGCGCGAAACCACCCTCGTCGCCCACCGCCGTTGCCAGACCACGTGCCTTGAGCACGCCCTTCAGCGCATGGAAGATTTCCGTGCCGCATCGCAATGCCTCAGAGAAGCTGGCCGCGCCGACCGGCAACACCATGAACTCCTGCATATCGACGTTGTTGTCCGCATGTGCCCCGCCGTTGATGATGTTCATCATCGGCACCGGCAACAGTGCCTCGCGGCCGCCCAGAATGCGTTGCCAGAGTGCCTGACCGTTGGCCTTCGCTGCCGCATGGGCGACGGCCAGCGATACGCCGAGTAAGGCATTGGCGCCAAGACGGGCTTTGTTCTCGGTGCCATCGAGGGCGATGAGTTCGGCATCGAGTCCTGCCTGATCATTCGCGTCTTTGCCGATCAGCGCTGCGGCAATCGGCCCATTGACGTTGGCCACTGCCTTCTGGACGCCCTTGCCCAAATAACGCGTCTTGTCGCCATCGCGTAGTTCGATCGCTTCGCGCGCCCCCGTCGATGCACCGCTCGGTACCGCCGCGCGGCCGACAACGCCGCTGCTCAAGCTGACGTCGGCTTCCAGAGTGGGGTTGCCGCGACTGTCGATGATCTCGCGGGCACGGATGGAGGTAATTTGGGTCATGGTTGGCCTTTGGTGGGATTACGTCCAGCGATGCGGCTGGCGTGTAAGGTCAATGGTCAGTAGTCAATAGTCAATGGGAGAGCGGGGCACCCCGGCGGCGAGGCTGCCGCTCGAATACGAATACGAAGGATCGGCCGCTTTACTGGTCGTCCTAAAGCATCGACCCTGATTTTACGGCACGATCGAGCGCTACGAGCGTTTCCAGAAGCTGGCGCATTTGGGGCAATGGCCAGGCGTTGGGCCCGTCCGACAACGCCTTGTCCGGTTCCGGATGTGTCTCCATGAACAAACCCGCGACGCCCACCGCCACTGCCGCCCGCGCCAGCGCCGGCACAAACTCGCGCTGGCCGCCTGAGCGATCGCCCTGCCCGCCCGGCAGCTGCACGGAATGCGTGGCATCGAAAACCACCGGCGCCTGCGTCTCGCGCATCACGACGAGCGAACGCATATCGGACACGAGATTGTTGTAGCCAAAGCTCGCGCCACGCTCGCAGACGAGAATGTCGTCATTGCCAACGGCGCGCGCCTTGTTGACCACATTCTTCATGTCCCACGGGCTGAGGAACTGGCCTTTTTTGATGTTCACCGGCTTGCCTGCGCGCGCGACGTTCTGGATGAAATCGGTCTGGCGACACAGGAACGCTGGCGTCTGCAAAACATCGACCACACTCGCCACCTCGCCCATGGGCGTGTACTCGTGCACATCGGTGAGCACCGGCACGCCGATTTGCCGCTTCACTTCCGCGAGCACTTTCAAGCCCTCTTCCATTCCCGGTCCACGGAAACTCGTGCCGGAAGAGCGATTGGCCTTGTCGAAGCTGGATTTGAAAATAAAGGGAATGCCCAGTGCGGACGTGATTTCCTTGAGTTGTCCGGCAACATCGAGCTGCAACTGCATCGACTCGATGACGCACGGGCCGCTGATCAGGAAGAACGGCCTGTCGAGTCCGATGGGGAAGGAACAAAGGGAGTTCATGGGTGCGCCTTGAACAAATGACGGAAGCGAGGGCACGAGGAGCAGACAATCACGCCAACATCACCCCTTCTCCTCGCACCCGCGCCGCCTTGTAACGACGCGCGGCGCCGATAAAGCCTTCGAACAGCGGATGGCCATCGCGCGGCGTGGAGGTAAACTCCGGGTGGAACTGGCACGCGAGAAACCATGGGTGATCGGGCAACTCGACGATCTCGACGAGCAAGTCGTCGATGGATCGACCAGAAATGACTAACCCCAGTTCCTCGAAGCGCTGGCGATAGAAATTGTTGAATTCATAGCGATGGCGATGGCGCTCGCGCACCACTTCGCTGCCGTACAACGTGCGCGCCAGAGACCCGGGTTTCAATCGGCATTCCTGGGCGCCTAACCGCATCGTGCCGCCCAAGTCGGAGCTCTCGGTGCGCTTCTCGACAGCGCCTGTTGCGGTGCGCCACTCGGTGATCAATGCGATCACCGGATGCTCGCAATCGCGCGCGTTTTCGGTGCTGTTGGCGCCTTCCAATCCGGCAATCGAGCGTGCGAAATCGACCACCGCCGCTTGCATGCCGTAACAGATACCGAAATACGGAATCTTGTGTTCGCGCGCGTGGCGAGCGGCGAGGACCTTGCCCTCGAACCCGCGCTCGCCAAAACCGCCCGGCACCAGGATCGCATCGCAGTTCTCCAAGGGCTCGGCACCGAGCTTTTCCAGATGCTCCGACTCGATCCAATGCAAGTTGACTTTGGTGCGTTGGCGCAAACCGCCATGGCGCAGCGCCTCGGCGAGCGACTTGTAGGCATCGGAATGCTCGACATACTTGCCGGCGATAACAATATTGACTTCATCCTGCGGGTGCAGCGACGCATCGACGACTGCTTCCCATTCGCTCAAGTCCACCGGACCGGCCGGCAGACGCAATCGATCGACGACGATCTGGTCGAGCTGCTGTTGATGGAACCACATCGGCAGTTTGTGGATGACATCGACATCGATCGCCGACACCACTGCATTGACCGGCACATTCGTGAACAGCGCGATTTTCTTGCGTTCGGCCTCGGGGAGCGGATTGTCGCAGCGGCACAACAGCACATCGGGCTGGATACCGATCGAGCGCAGCTCCTTGACTGAGTGTTGCGTCGGCTTGGTTTTGATCTCGCCAGCGGCCTTGATGAAGGGCACCAGCGTCAGATGGATGAAGAGCGCTTTCTCCGGTCCACGCTCGATACGAATCTGGCGGATCGCTTCGAGAAACGGCAGCGACTCGATATCGCCGACGGTGCCGCCGACTTCCACCAGCGCCACGTCGTAGCCTTGCGTTGCTTCATCGATGCAGCGCTTGATCTCGTCGGTGATGTGCGGGATCACCTGCACCGTGGCGCCCAGATAGTCGCCACGGCGCTCTTTGCGGATGACGTTTTCGTAGATGCGCCCCGTGGTCACGTTATTGCGCCGCGTCATGCGCGTACGAACAAAACGCTCGTAATGGCCAAGGTCGAGATCGGTCTCGGCGCCATCGTCGGTGACGTAAACCTCGCCGTGCTGGAACGGGCTCATCGTGCCCGGATCGACGTTGATATAGGGATCGAGCTTCATCATCGATACGCGCAGACCGCGCGCCTCGAGAATGGCGGCCAACGAGGCCGAGGCAATGCCTTTGCCCAGCGACGAAACTACGCCGCCGGTCACGAAAATCAGGGGAGTCATGAGATGCCCGGTTGAACCACGCCGGGAGCGTAGTCTAGCGGTTGATGGTCGAGTCAATCTACCAACGCGACAATGCGGTTCAGACTGGTACGTTTCAGACCGACGAACATTGCGGGCTTCGCTCGTGGACACGCCTTTCGACGTGCCGTCGGCAACCGCATTTGCTTAGAAGACGCCGATACCGGCAACTCGATCGTCGATCGGCTCGAACCCGGCTGCAACCGCAAATGCCTGGCCCCTGGCGGCGTAATTCGGGTACTGATCGAAACTCGGCGCACCGGGCGACAACAGCGTTACGCCGCCGGTGGGCAGCATCGATTGCGCCGCAGCGACAGCTGCTTCCATGTCCGCAACCTGCCGTGTTGGCACGCTATGGTTCGCAGCGCTCAGCGCTGTCAAGATTCGCCCGGCATTTTGCCCGGTGACAACCAGGCCATTCAGTTTTGGCACCGATGCAGCGAATGCTGCCCAATCGACGCCGCGATCGAATCCACCGACGATAACGACCAGATCGCTGCGATCCAGCGCACGAATCGCCGCCAACGTCGCCGCTGGCGTGGTCGCAATGCTGTCGTCGATGTACTCGATGCCGTCGCGGCTGCCGATGGTGGTCAGGCGATGCGGCAATGGCTGGAACGAGGCCAGCGCCGGCACCAGGGGTCGCGGATCGATACCAAAGGACTCAACGATGGTCAGGGCTGCCGCGACGTTGCCCGCATTGTGTTCGCCTCGCAACGCAGTTTGCGCAAGATCGACCACACAGGCGTCGTCGTACCAAACGGTAGCGCCGCGAGCGTGCCAGAAGCCGCGATGGTTGAAAACGGTCTTGTGCTCGATGCCTGCGAGGCGCGACATCAACGTCGCATCGCCAGCGTTGGCGATGACCAGATCTGCCACGCCCGGCGCCGCAAGTCTGAGCTTATCGTTGTAATAGGTTTCAACGTCGCCGTGCCAATCGAGGTGCTCCGGGCTCAAATTCAGCACGGCGAAGATCGCCGGATGGCCAACGAAGTCGGCCGCCTGATAACTCGACAACTCGATGACCCAATAGTCCGCAGGCGGATCGACGGCAATCACATCCAGCAGCGGCAATCCAATATTGCCTGCCAGTCCGACACGCGCGCCGCTGGCCCGCAACAGCGCTGCAGTCAACGCACTGGTGGTGCTTTTGCCCTTGGTGCCGGTAATCACCGCCGTCTTGTCGCGCGGGTGATGCCCGAACCACAAAGAAGTGCCGGAGATAAAGCGCGTACCGCGAAACCCTGCCCACTCCATCGCTTTGCGATGCGGATACGGACTGATGCCGGGCGACTTGATGATGTATTGGAACTGCCCGAAGGTGCCGGCACTGGGTGGATCGGTGACCACTTCGATCATCGGATCGTTGCCAAATTCCCAGCGCGCGGCCTCGTCTGCGTCCAGGATCAAGCCGAACTTCTTGTCTGGGAAGTAAGCGCGGAGCAGGCGCAACGCTGCCTGGCCTTCGGCGCCGTAACCCCACACAGCCACTTTGCGCAGACGTAGGGAATCGAGATGCAGGGCCATGCTAAGCGACGCTTGAACGGGGACCAGGATGTTACGGAAAAACAGCCGCTGTCGGTGTGAGCTTTGGATGAGCTTGTGCGCGAAAAAGTCCCGGCAGCCTGCAGCAGACACACGCCTCACACGTGCAACACGCTAGCATCGCGCCGTCCACCATCAGCTTGAGGCCAATCATGCCCATCGAATTGCCCGCCCTGCCCTACGCCCGCGACGCGCTGCTGCCGCACATTTCGCCGGAGACCATCGATTTTCATTACGGCAAGCATCACCAGACGTACGTCACCAACCTCAACAACCTGATCAAGGGCACTGAGCTTGAGAACGCCTCGCTGGAGGAGATCGTCAAGGCATCCAGCGGCGGCGTGTTCAACAACGCCGCGCAGGTGTGGAACCACACCTTTTATTGGAACGGATTGAAGCCCGGCGGTGGCGGCGCTCCGACCGGCAAGGTAGCCGATGCCATCAACGCCGCCTTCGGCAGTTTCGACAAGTTCAAAGAAGATTTCACCAAGACTGCCATCGGCACCTTCGGCTCCGGCTGGGCGTGGCTGGTGCAGAAAAAAGACGGCACGTTGGGTCTTGCGAGCACCAGCAACGCCCAAACTCCGCTGACCGGCGAAGACACACCGTTGCTTACTTGCGATGTGTGGGAGCACGCGTACTACATCGACTACCGCAACTTGCGGCCGAAGTATCTGGAAGCGTTCTGGAATCTGGTGAATTGGGACTTCGTGGCAGGGAACATGCGCTAGCGCCTTGCGCATGCGCATTCGGAAAGGCCGGATGAGATGAAGACAACTTGGCAAGTTGCAACAGCGGCCGAGGCTTTCGCGGCCGCACAGTTTGCGCGATGCGGGTGGGATGTTTCAGTACAGTACGGAGCGAATCAGCCAGAGTACGACTTGGTTGCTGTAAATGGCGAACTGGTTCTTATGGTGTCGGTCAAAGGAAGCAAAGACGAAGCTTGGGGCTTGACGCAGTCATTTCTCGCCAATGCCGATTACCATGCTGCCACGGCCGTCTGGCTTGCTCGTCACAACAAGAAAACCGTTTTTTGCTTCGTGCAATTTGCGAATACGGAACTTGGCGAAATGCCGCGAATGTACCTTGCCACGCCAACTGAAGTCGCTGGATGGTTGGACAAGGCAGTTGGCGGCCGTGGATCGACCGTACTTTACGAAAACAAGACTTGGTCGAAGCGGGCTTTCGCGGCAGGTACTGTCGATAGGATTCCCGATGACTGGCGCTTCAGCGTCGAGCGAATCACCGAATTGGCGCGGCGTGTTAGCCAATCCGGTCCAAGTCACGATTCTCGATTCGGATCTCAGGCCCGAAGGGCCGCAAGGTAATAGCCCAGGGCGCAAGCCCTGGGTGATCGGCGTTCTCTGGCGAGCCCTGTAAGGGCGAAACAAGCTCGCATTTCGCCCTTTCAGGGCTCCGACTTTCAACATGGCACGAACCCAGGGCTTGCGCCCTGGGCTATTACATTTCGCCCCTTTGGGGCTCGCCTCCCCCGAGATTAATCGCCGGTCCGGTTGAGGTTGACCAAATCAAGTAAATCGCACAGCACCCCACCGCTTTCGCCAAATTCGCTCAACCGCTCGCGCACGCGTTCATCCAACTGCCCTCGGCACTCAGCGACCACCGTCATATGCCCGACCTTCCGCCCCGACCGCGCCTGCTTGCCGTAGTCGTGCCAATGCGCGCCGGGGATCGTGAGCGCCGCTGCGCGGTCAGGTAACGCACCGACCCAGTTCAACATGCACGAAACGCCACGCGCCGAGCAGTCGCCCAACGGCAGGCCGGCGATCGCGCGGATGTGGTTTTCGAACTGACTGGTGACCGCGCCTTCAATCGTCCAATGGCCGCTGTTGTGCACGCGGGGCGCCATTTCGTTGGCGACGAGTTGCCCGCCGACATCAAAAAACTCGATGGCAAACACCCCTACGTATTCGAGTGCGTCTGCCACGCGCACGGCAATAGTTTCGGCTTGTTTCTGCAACGCCGCAGTAACCCGCGCTGGCGCCAGACTTAAAGCGAGCACGCCGTTCGCGTGTACGTTTTCGGTGAGCGGATAGCAGCGCACGTCGCCGCTCATATTGCGCACCGCAATGATCGACAGCTCGCGCTCGAAAGCTACCTTCGACTCCAGCACGCACGGGACGTCGCGCAGCGCCGCGTGCGCTGCGTCCAGCGCATCGCGCGAGGCAACCCCGATCTGGCCCTTGCCGTCATAGCCAAAACGCGTGGTCTTCAGGATCGCGGGGAAATCGAAATTCGCTGGGATATCACCGGGAATTGCGCAGTGCGGCGCCACCGGCACGCCGAGCGCAGCGAACAGCGCTTTCTCTTTGAGCCGATCTTGCGACGTGCTCAGCGCCAAAGGAGGCGGACGCACCGGGCAGCGCGCGACCAACTCGGCCAGAGCGGATGCCGATACATTCTCGAAATCGAAGGTCACCAGATCGCACTGTTTTGCGAACGCTTTCAGCGCCACCAGATCTTCGAAATCGCCATTGACCAGATCGGCTACCGTACTCGCGCAGGCGTCCGGCGCCGGGTCGTACACCGAGAAACGAATGCCCAGTGGGATGCCAGCCAGCGCCAGCATGCGCGCCAATTGCCCGCCGCCAACGATGCCTATGCGCATGGCGGCAACCGCGGATCGGGATCGTTGAGCACTTTGTCCGTTGCGCTTTGCCGCCACACCTGCAGGCGCTCGGCAATACCCGAATCCGACAAGCCCAGGATAGCCGCAGCGCTCAGGCCCGCATTGCGCGCGCCGGCGATGCCGATGGCGAAGGTCGGGACGGGGATTCCGGCCGGCATCTGCACGATGGACAATAACGAGTCGAGACCATTCAGCGCTTTGGATTGCACCGGCACGCCGAGCACCGGCAACCAGGTTTTCGCCGCCAGCATGCCCGGCAAATGCGCCGCACCGCCGGCGCCGGCAATGATCAGTTTCAAGCCGCGCGCCGCCGCCGATTGTGCGTAATCGAATAGCAGGTCCGGCGTGCGATGCGCGGAGACCACGCGCACCTCATGGGCGATCCCGAGTGCCGTCAGCATCTCGCTGGCGCCACTCATCGTGTCCCAATCCGAGCGCGACCCCATGACCACACCCACCAGCGGCGAATTCGATTCCATCGTTGCTTTGAGCGCAGTGGCCAGCGCGCTATGTTAGCGACATTCTTGGCTTGGGACTTCTCATGAGCATCGATCGCCGTCTGCTCGACATTCTGGTTTGCCCGGCATCGCGCCGCCCGCTGCGGCCGCTCAGCCGCGATCAGCTATCGGTATTGAACGCTGCCATTGGGGCAGGCGGTGTGCAGCGCGTCGACGGGAGCGCCGAAACGGCGGTGCTCACGGAAGGTCTGATCAGCGACGATCGCAAGGTGATTTACCGAATCGACGACGACATTCCGGTCCTGCTCGTCGAAAGCGGCATCGGCACCACGCAATTTCAGGAATTCCCCTGAAACCAGAGCGATCTAACGTCGCAAAGGGCACCGCTTTGCGATATACGTCACACAAATTGTGTGATCTTGATCAAAGTTTGGCCAGACGTGACGTTCCACGTCATGTGCTTTCGCTAACCTTGCAGTCGAATCTCGCGCGAGCGAGAGCGACAGGGGCGTTCCATCGTGTCGATCAATTCCGATAACAAAGTCGTCGATCTGCAACAACGGCAGGCGGCGCAATCGCAACAGCTCGACCGCGTCGGTGAGCTGATCAAACAATGCCGCGGCGTGGCGCAGAAGCGCTTGGCGCTGATGGTCGGCGCATTGTTCGATGGCGTCGACGATGCGCTGTTCGATCTGGCCGAAAAGGCCGAGAACAATACCGTCCAGACCAAGTACTTCGATGGCATGCGTGAAGTGCGCAAGAAGCGGCAACTGGTCGAGCGACTGTTTCAGGAAAATCTGACGCGCGAATTTGCGCAATTCGGCAGCGGCTCGCCACGCCCGAGCGAGGAATCCTCCTCAATGCCCAAGGTCGGGCTGGCGTTGCTTGAAGACAAGGAACTGGAAGAATCCCTCGCCGTGTCGGCGATGGCCGGCAAAGCCGAGAACCGACTGGCGCGATCGCTGTATGCGCTCGATCAGCGCATGTCGGTGATGTCTGGTGGCAACAAGGTCGACGACAGCAACAATCCGGTCGCACCAAAGCCGTTGTGCAAGGCGTTTCAATCCACGTTGGCCGAACTCGACGTGGATTTGCATGTCAAGCTGCTGATCCTGAAACTGTTCGACAAACACGTGATGGCCGCGCTCGACGGTTTGTACGATGAACTGAATCAGATGCTGATTCAGGCCGGCGTACTGCCGCAGCTGAAGCACCAATCGCCAGTTCGTCGGCCGGGTAGCGCCGGCCCGACGATGCCCGGCGCATTGCCAGCGGCCGAAGCGCCGCCGGAAGAGTTCGACCCCGGCACAGTGCCGAACATGAGCGCAGCGGCACACGCGCACGCTCAGGCCCAATCGCAGTTCTATTCGGCCACGGCCGCCGCCGAGGCGGAGCTGCAGATCGAGTTGTACAACACTGTGCGCTCGCTGCTGGCTTCGCGACGCGCGATCGCCCCGAATCCTGGCGTACAGGGTGTTCCCGGGCAAGCCTATGCGCAAGTTCAAGCGGGTCCGCCGGCGCCGTCGTTCGCTACCAACGATCTGGTCAACGCGCTGACGATTCTGCAAAGCCAGACGATGGCGATGTCGTCGCCGCACGCGCCGGCCTATGCGTCCATGACCGGACTGGTGCCAGCTGCACAGGTCAAGGACGATCTGGTGGGGCAATTGCAACGCCTCGGCAGCGGCGAGCAACACCGGGTTGCGGCCGCCGACGAAGACACGATCGATCTTGTCGGCATGCTGTTCGAATTCATCCTGCAGGACAAGAATCTGCCGGTGCAGATTCAGGCCTTGCTGGCGCGCTTGCAGATCCCCTATCTGAAGTGCGCAATTCTCGACAAAGCAATGTTCGCGAAGAAGGAGCATCCGGCGCGCCTGCTGCTCGATGAATTGGCGCAAGCGAGCTTGACCTGGAGCGAAGAGGCGGACAAAGACAATCGTTTCTTCGACAAAGTGCGCTCGGTGGTCGAGGCCTTGCTCAAAGATTTCGATGACGACGTCGGCATCTTCGAACGCCAGTTGCGCGAGTTCCGCGAATTTGTAGTGTCGACCAAGAAACGCGCTGAAGTCGCTGAGTTGCGCGCGGCGGAGGCGGCGCGCGGGCGCGAGCGTTTGCAAGGCGCGCGCAAAACGGCGGCGCGCGAAATTCTGTCGCGCATCGAGACGCAAAAACTGCCGGAAGTGATTCGCCACATTTTGACGCGTCCCTGGGCGAACGTGCTGGTGCTCACGATCTTGCGCCAGGGAGAAGGCTCTCACCCCTGGAAGACGTCGCTCCGGGTGGCGGACGAGCTGGTGTGGGCGGCGATGCCGAAGCAAACCGATGCCGAGCGCGCGCGCCTGCGCGCCCTGACGCCGGAGCTGGAGAAGGCGCTGCGCCAAGGACTGGCGATGGTCGCCTATCACGAGAACGATGTGCGCCAATTGCTGGCCGAACTGAATCGGTTCTATGAGCGTCAACTCGATCCCGCAGCACCGGCTTACGAGGAACCGCTCGCCGAAGCGCCAGCGACGGAAGGCAGCGATACCCCGAGTCTGGTGATTGAGGACAAGCGCCCGCACGCCGTTTTGCCCGCAACCCCGGAAGAAAACTTCGTCGAAGAGATTTCTCGTGCGCCGGTTGCCGAACCAGAGCACGAACCGTCGGACGAAATTCAGGATCAGTATTCGCAGCAGGTTAAGGCGATGAAGGTGGGAACCTGGGTCGAGTTCCGGCATATCGACGGCCGCGCCGAACGCGCCAAACTGTCCTGGATCAGCCCAATCAGCACCAAATTCCTGTTCGTCAATCGCAAGGGCCTGAAGGTCGCCGATAAAACTGCGATCGCGCTGGCGGCGGAGCTGCGCAGCGGCAAAGCGATGCTGCTGGAAGATGTGCCGCTATTCGATCGAGCGCTCGATGCCATTGTCGAGCGGCTGAAGAACACGGTGCCGACAGAACCTGCCGAGAGCGCTGCGGACCCGGATACGTCCGCCGAGCCCGCGCCCGCCACGTGATGCTTGACGAGACGGTTCGCGCCAACGTCGCGGCGGCGTTGGCGGAAGATGTCGGCTCCGGCGATGTATCTGCCGATCTGGTCCCCGAATCTGTCGCCGGCACGGCCACCGTCATCACGCGCGAGGCGTGCGTGCTGGCAGGCCGCCCCTGGTTCGACGAGACCTTTGCTGCGCTTGGCGGCGCACGAATCGACTGGAATCATGCCGATGGCAATGAAGTGTCTGCTGGCGCTGAGTTGTGCCGCATCGCGGCGCCCTTGCGTACGCTCCTGACGGGCGAGCGCACAGCGCTCAATTTTCTGCAGCTTCTGTCCGGAACGGCGACGACCGCACGCGCCTATGTGCGCGCGCTCGGCGCCTCGCGAACGCGCATTCTGGACACGCGCAAAACCGTACCGGGATTGAGATTCGCACAGAAATACGCGGTGCGCTTGGGCGGCGCGAGCAACCACCGAATCGGTCTTTTCGATGCGGTGCTGATCAAGGAAAACCACATCACCGCCTGTGGCGGTATCGGCCCGGCCATCGAGCGCGCACGCGCTCTTCATCCCGACCTGACTGTCGAGATCGAAGTCGAATCGCTGGATGAATTCCGCCAGGCGCAGGCAGCCAAACCGGATCGAATCATGCTCGACGAGTTGCCAGCCGACGAACTTCGCATCGCCATCGCCGAGCGCGCAGCTGGCATCGAGCTTGAACTCTCCGGCGGCCTCTCGCGCGACGACTTGCCATCCATTGCGACACTCGGCGTCGACTATGTATCGATCGGCGCGCTCACCAAGCATGTCCGTGCGATCGATTTGTCGATGCGGATTGTTGGAACTTGGTAAATGGTTCGCGTGGCTGCGCCGAGCCCGGTTGTCAACCTCACCACCTGACCAGAATCAAACCCCTAACGCCTGTGTGCCCACGCTGGCGCTCGGTGCGACGCGCGGAATGCGCAGGCAGAAGCGCGTACCTTGCGAGATGCTTAGGATGTCGATGACACCGCCCAGCACTCCCGTGGTCAGGTTATGGACCAGGTGCAAACCCAGTCCGGAACCACCTTGATCGCGCCGTGTCGTGAAGAAGGGCTCGAAGACCCTGGCGCGATGCCCTTCTGGTATCCCGCGCCCGTTGTCGCTCACATAAATCACGACCTCATGGCCGCTGGCAGCACCCTCGATGGAAAGTTGGCCAGGCACATCGTCCGTAAACGCATGCCGCATGGCGTTTTCGACCAGATTGGTGAATATCTGGAAAAGCGCGCCGGGATAACTGTCGAGGACGATGCCGCTTGGTGCGTCGATCTTGAGCACATGCGGCGTTGATCGGAAACTGGGCTGAAACGTGGTGCGCACCTCGTCCAGAAACAATGCCAGATCGAAGCGCCTTCGCTCTTCGCTGGATTGATCGACGGCCATTCGCTTGAAGCTGCCCACGAGGCGGCTGGCGCGATCGAGACTCTGTTGCGTTAATCGTTGGCCTTCGCTGGCGTGTTCTTGCCAACGCTTCAACTCGCCCTTGGTCATGCGCCCTTCCTGGAGGGCGCGCCAAGCCTCGCTGTTGATCTCACCCAACCGGGAAACGGCCGTCACCGCCACGCCGAGTGGCGTGTTGATTTCGTGCGCAACACCCGCAACCAGACGACCGAGCGAGGCCAG
Source organism: Lysobacterales bacterium (assembly GCA_022844135.1). GTDB lineage: Bacteria > Pseudomonadota > Gammaproteobacteria > Xanthomonadales > SZUA-5 > JALHMH01. The sequence goes on along the minus strand of JALHMG010000008.1, from coordinate 20,855 downwards.
CTTCTCGGATTGCACCAGGTGATCTTTGGCCATTTCCAGATCGTGCAAGGCCTGCTCCGCGCGCAGTTTGGATTGCGATAACTGATCGGTGCGTTGCGCGACGAGGCGCTCGAGTTCCAGCGCCTGCTGTCGAAGCAGGGCAAAACGCACGCGCACGCCCACGGCGACGGTGCCAACGAAGGCCAGCAGCGCAAGCGACTGCACCCAGCCGCGTTGCCAGAAGGTCGGTTGCACGGCGACATCCAACTGCAACGCGCTTTTCCCAAAGCCGTGGAAGCCATCGTCCGCCTGCACCGCGAACCGGTAGCTACCCGGCGCCAGGTTTCGATAGACCGCTACGCGTTGCGTGGGCGGAACCTCGACCCAGGTCGCATCCACACCTGCGAGTCGATACCGATAGCGCAAGGTACCGGCGCGGCGGTAATCGATGGCGGCAAACGTGACCGACAGATTCCGCTCTGAGGATGTCAGTTCGAGACTGGATGCGGTGAGCGGAAACGCCCGTTCTCCGGATTGAATAGAGGTCGCGACCACCTCCGCATCGAAGGCTTCAGGGGCGAACCAGTCGGGACGGATGACCAATAGTCCGCGACTGCCCCCAAACAGAAAACGCCCGTCGGCAAGCACGTCGTAGGAACGAAACCAGCCGGTTCCAAAGTCCGTCGCCAGTGTGGGTGGCGTGGGATAGACGCGATCGGAACCGGGCTCAAAAACATAGCGATGCGTCCAGATGCGCCCCCGATTGTCGGCGAGCAAATTGGCGCCAAAATCCCCGTCTACATCGAGCCGCCGACCGATCGACACCGGCTCGCTGTTACCTGAATCCAGGCGGTGCAGCCCGATGTCCGTGTCGATCCACAAGGTGCCTCCATCGAGCAGCAATCCCAATACCGTGCTGGCGCCCGTTGCGAAAGGCACCGGTGCCACGCCCTGGTGCGTGCCAACGTACAAACCCGCGTTGCCGCCCATCCAGGTGCGGCCATCGGGCGTGTGCGCGAAAGCATTGACCTCGCCGCTCAGCGCGCTCCCGTCGCTCTGCGCTATCCGCGACAGCGCGATGGTCTGATTGCCGGTTCGGCCCACGAAGGCACCATCGCTGGTGCCGATCCATACCTCGCCGGAGGACGCGGACAAACGGCGCACGCTGAGCGAGGTGAGGCCCGCTTCTACGCCGAAGCGTTCGAAGTTTTCGCCGGCATAGCGATGAACGCCGTCGCGGCTGCCAATCCACATCGCGCCGAACTCGTCTTCGATCAGCGCCGTGATCCATGCCACAGCCAGTCCGGCATCGGCTCCTGGCGTGAATCCGTGTTGCAGATTCAACTGCGAATCGAGCACCGCAATGCCATTGCCGCGCGTGCCCAACCAGATCTCGCCGCTGCGGCGCTGTTCGATGGCCGACACATTGGGATTGGCGAAAACGCCATCGAATCCCGGTTCGCCCTTGAGCACGGCCAGCCAGCGCGACGCCGGATCGTGCCACTGCACGCCGCTGCCGAAGCCGCCCACCCAGATCAGGCCGTCGCGCGCTCGAAGCACCGCTCGGATATCGCTGCCGCCGAGGCTGCTGGCGCGCTCTGGCTCGTGCCCAATCCAGCGGCGCAAGGCTCCCGTGGCGAGATCGCGAACTTCGATGCCGCTGGAGCGGGCCAGCCAAACCTCGTCGTCCGATACTCGCTCCAGATCGGCGATGGTGTCGAGCATGCCGGGCCGCGCGGCGACTTCCGAGTCCTGCGCCAACGCCACCTGAGCGGAGGCTTTGTCGAAAAACGCCAGCCGTCCGCCCTGAGTGCCAATCCACAACCGCTCGCCACTGTCGAGCAAACTGAAAATCGGATCGACCGCGACCTGTTCGAGCACGCCTGGCATCGACCAGAGATCCTCGATGACGCCATTGGCGCGACGCCGCCTGAGTCCGGCATAAGAGCCGATCCAGAGGTCGCCATTCGCATCGATACTGAGGGCATGAATCAGATCGCTGCGCGGTGCCTGTTGCCCAATGCGTCCGTCGCGCAACAACGTTGGCCCTGAAGCGCCGCGTTCGAAGACCATCACACCGATGCCGCGGGTGCCGCCGTAGATCGTGCCATCGGCGGCTTCGACCAGGGCCATCACCGATGCCGAGGCGGCCGCCGAATCGTTGCTGCTGGACGGCCTGAAGTTCGAGAAGCGATCGGTGACCGGGTCGTACACGCTGACAGTCGCCGAGTCGAGGCCAATCCACAAGCGACCATCGCTGGCCAGCAGCAATGAACGCACCAGATTGCCGCCCAAATGCCCCTCGCCATCGTGCGCTACGAATCGCTTGTACTCATAACCGTCGAAACGCACCAGACCGCGGGTGGTCCCGATCCACATCAGGCCACGCGCGTCTTGCGCCAGGGCCGTCACCACACCATCTGGTATCGACGCCGCATCGCCGACGTTGGTGAAGCGCGCGGTGCGGTCGACCTCGGGTTCGGCAAAAGCGACGCTCAGCCAGCAGCTGAGCGCCAGGGCCAAAAACAACCCAGCGACGGTTCGACCCGAGATCGCAATTTCGCGAACAACCGCGCTCGTCATGCCCGCAATTAGACACTGGAGTCCCACTGTCGAGGGAATAGCGTTGTCCTGGATGCGCATCGCGAAAAGACTGCGCATGCCCATCGCACTAAGCCACATCGCTCGGCGGTCGCGGCCGGTCGAACAAGTACCCTTGCACCTCATCGCAGCCGAGCGTGCGCAACACCTCAGCCTGTTCGGCCCGCTCCACACCTTCCGCCAGCACCTTCAATCCCAGCGCGTGGCCAAGCTTGATCACCAGATCGACGATGCTGCGATTTTCCGCCCGGACGTCGAGATCGGTGACGAACGAACGATCGATTTTCAGTCGATCGATCGGCAGTTGTTGCAAGCGGCTCAACGAAGAATGACCGATGCCGAAATCGTCGATGGCGATGTGCACACCGCGCCCGCGCAACGAAGTGATGATCTCGCTGGCGCGATCGCCTTCGCCGAGCAACAGCGACTCGGTGATCTCGATCTCCAGCCGATCCGGCGCGATGCCGCTGTCAGCAATGGCGCGATCGACCATCGCGGTGAAATCGGCGTCTTTCAACTGCCGCGGCGAGACGTTCACCGCCATCGGCACATCGAACCCACGCGCTGCCCACTCGCGTTGCTGCCGACACGCCTCGGCCACCACCCAGGCGCCGATCGGCACAATCAGCCCGGATTCTTCGGCCGCATCGATAAATCGATCCGGGCCGACCAATTCACCCGGTCCACGCTGCCAACGCAGCAACGCTTCGACGCCCACGCGTCGGCCGCTGCCGAGATCGTGCTTGCCTTGATAGTGCAAGCGCAGCTCGCCGCGCTCGACCACGTGGCGCAATTCGCGAATGGTGTTGAGGCGTTCCTTCAACTCCACCTCAAAGCGATTGTCGAACTCGCGATAGCCGCCGCGGTCGCGACGCTTGGCTTGCTTGAGCGCGATGCCGGCGTTACGAAACAGTGTGGCCGCCGCATTGCCATGCTGCGGAAAACGCGCCACGCCCAGCGTCATCGTCATCGGCACGGCGTGCCCATCCACCAACACATTGCGCGCCAGGCGTTGCGCGAGGTTCGCGAGCAACGTTGGCAATCGCGCCACGTCATCGACGATCAGCGCGAAGTTATCGGCCGCCGGTCGCGCCAGGAACACCGCAGGCCCGAAGGCATCGGCCAACAGCGCTGCCGCGGCTTTGAGCGTGCGATCGCCGATTTCATGGCCCAGGCCATCGTTCACCGCCTGGAAGTTGTCGATATCCGCAAGCACCAGCGCAAAAGGCGACCCGAGCGCCGAGCGCCGCGCCAATTCGCGCTCCAGCGAGGTCCGATTCCACAATCCGGTCAGCGCATCGTGGAACGCGTACAGCTCTAATTCCTCGAACAGATGCGCGTTGTCGAGGCCCACGGCAACATTGATTGCGTAGATGTCAAGCAGTCGCCGGTCCAGCTCACTGGTGCGCTTGTTCGTTGGCACATCCACCACCAGCGCGCCCAGACGCGGCGAGCGCAGGAACAGGCACGCGCCGCTGGCGGCAAACTCGCTTCGTTCGGTGCGCCGAACGGTGGCGATGCGCGCGACTCGGTCGTTATCGCTCAGCGCGTCCAGCGGTTGGCCCGCGTACGCCGCATCGCGCCCGATCGCCGCCAGAATGTGCAAGCCGTCGTCGCCATCGCCGCACAACAATCCGTCGGCAGGCACCGCGAGAATGTTGCAGATCTGCAGCACCACGCGCTCGGCAAAACCACGCACCGCGCGCACAGTCATCAGACCTGAAGAAGCATCGAGCACGCGCTGCAAGCCGGCGCGATTGGATTCGATGGTGCAGATCTGCTGATACGATCGCAGCGCCGCGGTCAAAGAGGTCAGCAGGCGTTGGCTGGTGAGCTCCGACTTCGCGCGATAGTCGTTGATATCGTAGTTCTGAATGACTTCGATTTCCGGCGCATATCCAGGCTGCCCGGTGCGCAAAACGATGCGCACCGCCGGATCCTCGAAACGCTCGCGGATTTCGCCGACGAGCTTCAAGCCGGCGTCTTCGGTTTCCATCACTACATCGAGCAAAATCAAGCTGTAGCGCGACTGCGCCAGCAGCGCTCGCGCCTCGTCCGCCGAGAAGGCGCTGTCGAAATGCAATGGCCGGCCAAGAACGCGCGAGCCTTGAAGCGCAAAGCGCGTGACCTGATGCACCTGCTCATCGTCGTCGACGATGAGCACCCGCCAAGGCGTCTCGTCGGCGGCCAGCGCCACCGGCTCGTCGTCGCGAAGGTCGATCAGATCGAGATCGGACACGCCCCCTCCGGTGCTGAATCTTATGGCGATCATAACCACTCATTGCGATCAATGCGGACTCGCACTTGTCGAAAGTCGGCGACGCGAACCTGCGGTGCTGCGGGCGCATTGGCGGCCGAGGCCAACATCGCCAGGTTCAATGCACGGCCGCATTCAATCACGGGCCGATCACCGGCCCGATAGAATCCAGCCGATCTCTTCAAGTTGCCCTGCCCTTGAGAACTGCGGCGCGCTTCTTTTGCATGCTGACCCTGACGACAGCACTCGCTGCCGATCCGATCTCGGATTGCCGCACGCTCCGGCATGGCGATACAGAGCTCGCTCAACGAGCCTGCACCGATGCGATCGAACAGACCGATCGCACGGAGCACGCGAGCCTGGTGGTCGAACTGCTGCTGCATCTGGGCGATGTGCAGATCGCACGCGGCCAATACGATGCGGCAGCCAAAGCCCTGAATGAAGCTGCCGCCATTCCGTTGACCACCGCCGATTGGGAATTCGAGTTCAAGATCAAACGCAAACAGGGGCAGTTGGCATTTCGCCGCGACGATCTTGCCGGCGCTTTGAGCTGGATGCGCATGGCCGAACGTCTGGCCCATCGCGAGAACGACAGCAAGGCTAAAGCCACGGCGGCGGTGGACCTGGGTGTCTTGCTGCGACGCATGGGCGATATCGAGAGCGCACTCGATCAATACAAGTCGGCGCTACCGATTTATCGCCCATTGGGCGGTGCCGAATTGGCGGCGTTGCTCAACAACATCGGCGATATCTATAGCGATCTGGGTGAGTGGGATCTGGCGGTCGAGCACTTTGAGGAAGCACTGGGGCTGTACCGCGCCAACGATCGATTGCGCCAGGCGGCACATACGGAAGAGCGGCTGGCGGTTTCGTTGTACAAGCGTGGACAACGAGCGCAAGCGCGAGATCGGCTGGCGCAAACTGGCGCGCTTTTTGCGAAACTGGCAGCGTGGGCGGACGCCGATCGCGTTCGCGCGCGGGAGCTCGAGTTCGCGCTCGATGCCCAGGATCTGGTGGCCGCAAGACGCCTTGCGGCCACCAACTCGGCATCCACGATCGCACCATCGATACGCCTGGAGCTGCAGCGTTCGCGGCTGTTGCGGATGGAGGGACAGCCAGAAGCCGCGCTCGAAAAGCTGGACGCACTGGCGCAGCGGGTGCAGGACCAGGGAGCACTCTACGTAGCTTGGCTGGAGCAACGCGCTCAGACGGTTTCGCTGCTCGAACCCGACCAACAAACGGAACTGTGGCAAGCGGTTCTCGCGGCCGAGCGGCGCGTGGTCGAGCAACGTTATCGATCCAACGTTGCCAATCTGCGCGTGCGCTTTGAAGTGGCCGAACGAGAGCGCGAGCTGGCCGATCTGGACCGCGAGCGCGAAAAAGACCTGGCGCGCCTGGCCACCGCCGATCGCAACTTCAGCCTCGTTGCTGCGCTGGCGTTGTTGGTGATGCTGATCTGCGGCGCGTTGTTATGGCGGCTGCAAAGAAAGCGCATGCAGCAGAATCTGGAGAGCCAGCAGGTAATCGCGCAGAGCCGGCAACTGGCGCAGCAGGCGCTGGCGGCGCTCGCTTCACAACAAACGCACGCCAGCGAAATCCTGTTGCGCGTTGATCAGCCACGCGCTTTGCTCAATCGCGGCGGTCATTCGATCCGAGTGAATGCCGCCTGGTCGGCGCGCAGCGAATCCATCGAAATCGATAGCCCACAACTGCAAGCCGCCATCGGGATGGCCGACGAGCATGACGCCGGCCAGAATTTTGATCTCGGCGGTGAGCCGGCGCGGCTCGACCCTCTCGATCCCAGCTCCGGGCTATTCGTATTGACGCTATTCGACCGCGCGAGCGCCAGCGCGCCTCAAGAGCCCGTCGAGAGCGAAGACCCAAGCGGCGCGCAGTTCTGGCAACAGACGCCACATCGCGAAGCACTCGTCGAGCTGATGGTATTGAGTCTGCGCGCGTTCGAACGCAGCACCGGGAAGACCCGCATCGAGTTGGCCGAACGCAGCAAACTGTGGCGGGTGACGGTCGACGATGGGCGGCTCCGTGTGCGCGCGATGGAGCGCTATCTCTCCATCGCACGATTGCCGCAGGTACCGCGCTGGCGCGAGGTCATTCGCACCGCGTTCTTTGTACTCGCCGAGTGCGAGTTGACGTTGCAAGAGCGCCAGCAACTTGAGCAGCGGGTGCAGAGTTTGCAAAGCCAGGCCGATCGGGCGCAGATCGCCGTGTAGATCAGTTTTGCGGCGAGATCATGCATCGACTGCAATAGCCGTTGAGGCGCTGGACCGCCTGATAAGCCGTGTGATGGTCGTTGGCATAAAAGGTCGACTGCTGGTTCGTCACCACGGCTTGCACCTCTCCCTCGTCGATCAAGGTCGAGTTCGGTGAGGGCGCGGTCTCGAATGCGTCGCACGCATGTTCAGCAAGAAAGCGCGCCGCTCGCCAGTCATCTGGGAAGTCCCCGCATTCCTGCGCGGTTGGCGGACAATTCGGCTCGCCCTTCTCTGCTCGATTGGCATTCGGGACTGGCGTAACCACACGGGTGTACGGATCGCGACAGGCGCCGCTCAATAAACACTGTTTGGCGCTGACGATCTGATCTTCCGTGAATTCGAACTCGAAGACGTTAACGCGATGACCTGAAGTACACCACTGCGTGGTCTGCACAGGCGAGCCATGCGCCACCACCACCGTGGACACGGCGCAAAGGCAAACCGCCAATATCAATCGCTGCATGTTGATCCAACCTCCACATGTACGCCACACGACGCCCTGCCAGTCTCCATGAGCCGCCGCGAATTTTTGTGCTCGTTCTGTGGAAATTGCTCCGGGATGCGGGAACAACCTGGGAAGAAATCGCCTTCTTCCCGCCTCAGTTTATCGATGTCGAACGCGCACGAGGCGCCCGCGAGGGGCGTTTTCGCCCGGCTTCGCACTTCGCTTCGCACCTGGCATGCGGCCAACTGGTGGCGAGTCGGCGCATCCGGCGTCTGACCGATCAATTGAGCGAGGAGCGAAAAATGTCCAAGTTTCGTGTACGAATACTGGTCGCTGCGGTAGGAAGCTTGTTGGCCACGCAAGCGCTGGCCGATCCCACGATCAATCCGGCGCCCAACACCAGTTCGCGATGTCCGCAGTTGCTGGTCCACAATGGTGAGGTCGGCGTGCTGCCGCCGCAAGCAGAAGACCCGCAGTTCATCGATATCGATCAGGTGTTGGGGCCGGTGTCGGGCCAATATCCGAATCTGGATACCAGTTACGACAGCTTTTACGAGCAACTGCCCTGCCCGCCCGCGCTGGGAGGCACACTACCACCGGAGGCGACCGCGCCCGATTCGCCCGAGGAGCAAGCATCGGACGCCGAGTTCGAACAACTTACCAATGCCCGGCTCGATGACTTGTTGGCCAGCGCTCCGCCGCCGCCCTCGTTGCCACCACTGCCGCCGCGCAACCCGCTGCCCTGCGCCATCGACGGCGTGCCCGTGCCTTGCGACAGCGACCGGTTCCTGATGTCCGGGCAGCCGTTTGAAGGGCGCGACATCATCTACATTCACGGCTATTCGGTCGATCACATGGTGCAAAAAGCCATGGGCAATAATGCCGCCCTCGCCGAATGGCCACAGGATCAAGGCGCATTCGCCTCGCCAGGAGGCTATTTCTTCGACTACGGCCGCGCCTATTGGCAAGACCATATCGAGGAACATCTGTACAACATCAACAACTTCGCCGACACCACGGCGGGTTATCAAAACGCGAGCTACGCTCCCAAACGCAATCGCGTCCTGACGGTGGGCTGGGCCACGACGCAGCGGCTCGAAGTCTCGCAACACGCCGTGTTGACGCAGATCGTCGAGGCCATGAACAACGGCACCAACGTCATCACACCGCCGAACTATCCTGCGGCATTCGATAAAGGCTTCTGCGCCAATGGCTGCGTGGTGGTCTCACACTCGACCGGCGGCCTGCTGTTCAGCACCGCGATGGGCAAACTGGCGCGCGGCGAATACGGCAACGACAATCGCGACTTGCCTGGTTACTTCCGTGGACACATTGCCATGTCCGGTGCATTCGGCGGATCCAGTCTTGCTCAAGCGCTCTTGATCGCCTCCAGCACAAACCTGGTGACCGACCTTTGCAATACCATCATGACCTGGACCGGCAACAGCGGCTGCAGCTGGGATTCCACCGAAGCGCTGGCCAGCGTCAATGTCGACCTCACACCACGCTATACCTATCGCGAGTGGAGCGACGAAATCAACGACTCGCCGGTGCTCACGCTCACGGTGAGCGGACAACACAACGTCGGCAACTATCACTTCAGCGGCATCGGCAGCAAAATGGTGTTGCCAGGCGTCGACGATGGCGTGGTCCCCATGCATTCGAGCTGCGCGAACCCGATTCCACTCGATGCGCCCTTCAATCCGCCGGCAGGAATGCAAATGACCGATCCGGTGCGGCCCTTCGATATGGGCGTGCCGCTGCTTCGCGCCGTCTTGATGTACCGCGACCAGAATCGTTCCAAATCGTTATTTGAACCCTCCTGGCCGTATTTCACCGGCATGTGTACACCGGCTTTGAGCCCATCCTCGATGGTGCTGCCGATTGCCAACAGCTACCGCAACGACCCCAACTACGACGCCCGCGCGCGCTACAACAACCACTTCTCGTTTGTGCAAGGTTCCGTCGATCACTCACATCTTGGCGGCAGCGATGCCAACAATCCATGGCCGTCCACGCAGGGTTCGCCGGCGCAACAGCCCAGACCCTACGTCAGTTTCGCCGGCGACAGCTACCGGGAAGAAAGCAGCGCCATCACCGATCTGAACGCGTACCAGCGCGGCAGCGATGGCGTGTATCTGGTCCACCCCACCTTCGGCAATCTGCCCATCGAAATCGAACGCGGGCGCGCCGTTCGATTCCGCCTCTTCGGTAACCGCTACCAGTTCTGGATCTGGCGCCGGATTTACCACCCGCTCGCCGGTTGGGAGCAAAAGTCCGCGAGCCATTACGCTTACGAGTACGCGTTGCGTCGCTAATCGGCGCGGGCAGGCAGCTCGGCGGAAATGCTCAGGCTGACTGCCCACGCATCCGCTGCTCGCGCCGCCGTCCGGCGCGAGCAGACCCGTTTGAGGGCGCCTGTCCTTCGTCCGATGTAGCGCTCTTTGCTCGCTTGCCAGCACCAGCACCCGTCAGCGCCCGTGCCCCCGCATTAACCCGCTTGCCTTTCTTTGCAAAAACGGCATCCTTGGTTCACGGTCAACTCTGGGGAGAGCGCGATGCGGATTGTTTCAACCGATGTCTACAGCGGCCCGAACCGCTTCGCCCATTTCCCGTGCATCTTGCACCTTGTGGATCTGCAAGAGCTTGAGCAGTGGCCTACCGACAAGCTCGGCGATGACTTCATCAATGCGCTCGTCAAAGCGGTACCCTCGCTCGCCGATCACGGCTGCTCCTACGGCGAGGCCGGCGGGTTCTTGAAGCGCATGCAAGAAGGCACCTGGATGGGCCACGTCTTCGAACATGTGGTCATCGAAATCCAGAACATCGCCGGTCACGATGTGAGCTTCGGCAAAACCCGCGCCGCAAAAGCGCCCGGCCAGTACAACGTGGTGTTCGAAATCCAGGACCAGAATGTGGGCCTGGAGGCCAGCCGCCTCGCGCTGCGCCTGATCCACTCGCTGCTGCCGGAGTCGTTGCGCACCAAGTACGCCGACAGGGATTTCAACTTCGACAAAGAGCGCGACTGGTTCATTCGCTACACGCAAAAACGCGAACTTGGGCCCAGCACCGGCTCCTTGGTGAAAGCCGCCGAAGCGCGCCACATCCCGTGGCTGCGCTTGAACGAACACAGCCTGGTACAACTCGGCCACGGCAAGTACCAGCGCCGCATCCAGGCCACCATCACCAGCGAAACGCGCCACATCGCCGTGGAACTCTCGTGCGACAAAGAAATGGCGCACAAGATTTTCGAGGACTTGGGCCTGCCGGTCCCGAAGCAGGCCACCGCCAGCAGCGAGCGCGAAACCTTGCGCTGCGCCGAGCGCATCGGCTATCCGGTGGTGGTCAAGCCCTACAACGGCAATCACGGCCGCGGCGTCTGCATCAATCTCAAGACGCCGGAAGAAGTCGCGCGCGGTTATGAAGTGGCCAGCCAAGTCAGCAAAACCGTGGTCGTCGAGAGCTATATCACTGGCTTCGACCACCGCATGCTGGTGGTCAATGGCGAACTGGTCGCCGCCGCCAAACGCGTGCCCGGTCATGTCATCGGCGACGGCAAGCATTCCATTCGCGAACTGATCGACATCGTCAACGCCGATCCGCGCCGAGGCATCGGCCACGAGAAAGTGCTCACCAAGATTCAGATCGACCATCAAGCCGACGACCTGATGGCCAAGAAGGGTTACACGCTCGATACCGTGCTGCCCGTCGATGAGATTTTCTACCTGCGCTCCACTGCGAATCTGTCCACCGGCGGCACCGCAATCGACGTCACCGACATCGTCCACCCGGACAATCGCGCGATGGCGATCCGCGCCGCCAAAGCCATTGGCCTGGATGTGTGTGGCGTGGATTTCCTCACCGACGACATCTCGCAGAGTTACCAGACCCACGGCGGCGGGATCTGCGAAATCAACGCCGCGCCCGGTTTCCGCATGCACGTTGCGCCCGCCGAAGGCAAATCGCGCGATGTCGGCGGCGCGGTGATGGACATGCTGTTCCCACAAGGCGCGCCCTCGCGCATCCCGATTGCCTGCATCACCGGCACCAACGGCAAAACCACCACCAGCCGCATGCTCGCGCACATCCTGAAGATGGCCGGGCACACCGTCGGCTTGACCAGCACCGATGGCGTTTACATCGACGGCAAGCTCACCGTGAAGGGCGATATGACCGGCCCCGTGGCCGCCAGCATGGTGCTGCGCGACCCCACCGTCGACGCAGCCGTGCTGGAAACCGCACGCGGCGGCTTGCTCAAGCGCGGCATGGCCGTGCGCGACTGCGATGTCGCTGCCGTACTCAATGTACAAAGCGATCACCTGGGCCTGCGCGGCATCGACACGCTCGACGAGCTGGCCGAAGTCAAACGCACCGTGGTGGAAATCGCCAACGACACCGCCGTGCTCAACGCCGACGACCCGCGCGTGCTGCGCATGGCCGCGTACTGCCGCGCCAAACACGTGTGCTACGTCACCATGAATCCGCGCCACACGCTGGTACAGCAGCACATCCGCGCTGGCGGCATGGCCGTGGTGCTGGAGCAAGGCATGAACGGCCACATGATCGCGCTGTACGACAAGGGCTCGCATTTGCCCTTGATGTGGACCCACCTCATCCCCGCCACCATCGAAGGCCGCGCGCTGCACAACGTGCAAAACGCCATGTTCGCCGCTGCCCTCGCCTACGGCCTCAAAGTCAGCCGCGAAAACATCGAACACGGCCTGCGCACCTTCACCACCAGCTTCTTCCAGGCGCCCGGCCGCTTGAACGTGTTCGACGAACATCCGTTCAAGGTCATCATGGACTACGCGCACAACGCCCACGGCGTCACCGCCATGGCCAACTTGACCGACCAGCTCAACGTCGTCGGCAAACGCATTGTCGTCATGGCCGCCCCCGGCGACCGCCGCGACGAAGACGTACTCGATCTCGCCAAAGCCGCCGCCGGGCATTACAACACCTACATCTGCAAACGCGACGACCACACCCGCGGCCGCCGCGGCGACGAAGTCCCCGCCCTGCTCCGCAAAGGCCTCATCGAAAACGGCGTATCGCCCGACGCCATCGAGATCATCGAAGACGAACAAGAAGCCATCGTCTCCGCATTAAAACGCGCCGTCCCCGGCGACCTCGTCGTCGTCTTCGCCGACAACGTCGCCCGCAGTTGGAAGCAGATCATTTACTTCAAGCCAGACGTGCAAGCCGCGTCCGAAAAACCCAACCTCGCGTCAGCGCCAGCCTCCGTCATCGGCGCGCTCAAGGGGTTCGAGGAGTTCTCCGAGACCAGTGCTATGGAGATACGGCAGGATGAGCGTGGGGTTTATGTGGTGGTGGAGGATGCGGATTGAACGTCTCAATAGCTCGAGAAATGAGCCATGAAGCCGTCTTCGAGTAATGCCTTCGATTTTTGGAGCGTGGCATTGAGGAGTTCGACGGGGATCCCAAGTATTCAGTCATCCACTTCTCCGCGGCCGTGGAAGTACACCTAAGGGCGCGACAGATGAAGGAGCGCTGGCCGTTAACTGTCTCGAAACCTGAGCAAGCGAACCTGACGAAGTTCATGGCAGGTGATTTCGTTTCGGTCACGCTGGATGAATCCAGATCGCGGCTTCGCAATGTTGCAGGCGAGGACGTTGGGGACGCCTACGATGGCTTTCGCGCTATGGCAAACCATCGAAACAAGATGGTTCACTTCTTCCATCCGGATTTGGATAGCGATGAGAAAGCCAAAGCACAGATCGTGGCGGAGCATTGCCGCGCATGGTTTCATCTGCATCGACTGTTGACTCGCTGGAGTGCCTATTTCGGCAGATTCGGCAATACGAAGAGATGTCGCGCTCTATTTGATTAACTCGGACGCGGAGCGTATAAAAATTGACCCAGCGCACCAGACTTTGCGACTCGATTACGAATGTCGGCGATGTCAAAATGTTGACTCCATGTTAGTAGAAGCACCCAAGAAGAAAGCAGTGCCGTTACTCAACGCTTTTTTCGGTTGCGACGACGACTCGCGCGCTGCATCTGTTTGCGATTCTCTTTATTGCGCTCCGCCCGATTACTGTTTTTGGCCTGCTTGACAGGTAATTTTCGGTGCTCAGGATATTCAGATGTTCGCCCGATTCGGACCCGAATTTTGTCATCGAGCAATATTTTTGCCTCCCGTTGCAACGCCTGAGCTCTCTCGAAATCAACCTCACCCCACCCTGAGACATCAAGCGCTATAAGGTCTGCAGAAACTTCGTCTGAATCACGAGGATCAATAGCAATGCCTATTATATAATTTGAGTCGTTGAAGCGTAGCTTTGCAACATTGCAGTAGGCCAAAAGCATCTCTTGCCGCCGCTTTCGATCAACGGCGTAAGTCAAACCATTCTGCACGGGGCAAATCAAGAAGACAAATACTTTTTCAGAAACATCCGAGGAAAAGACGACGCGAACTGCACGCTGTTCGACGGGCGTCGAGATCATCAGATCTTGCAAAGCGTGACCAAGCTGCCGGCGTCTGGTGCGGGGCTCAGAGGCCATTAACCGATACGCAAACTCAAAATCTTGGCTCCGCCTTTCTCCATGTTCGCCGAATGATATGAAGTGCTCGATCAACCGATCCCAAACGTAGCTTACGCGATCCGCCTCCTTTTTTCGTCCGTACTGAGGATTAGAAACCATTGAATCCCAGAAGCTTTCATCTAGGAAAACTACCTCAGGATCTCCGGTTGTCGAAAGGACGAAAGCGTGATTTCCATCGACGTCTGTGTTTGTCAGATAGATCGCCAGAAGCTGTTCCTCACCAGCGGAAATCACAACCGGTTTTTCCGCTGACAGAAAATCCTCACGGGCCACGAGGTATGAAATAAAATCACTTGCCGTGTCAAGCTCGTTGAGAATCTGTGTAAGCGAGAAATCATCAAAAACGTGCACAAAACCCTTCTCTGGGAGGACATTACCAACCGTGAATGGCTTCGTATGCTCATCGATTCCGTTCAGGCCGGAATTAATCATGAGGCTTCCAATGCTACCGCCACCATAAAATCTTCGACAAGCATCGTAAGCACCAAGTGCAACACATACTCGGTGTACTCGCATTTCTGGACCGGTAGGAATTCTCACCGGCAGGGAACACTGACAGTAAGGATCAGCAAAGACCTGAGAAGGAAAGCGACGAATCCACGCTTCAGCTCCAATTAGCTGCTGAGCCGATTTCGCCACAGCTTTCCTGTACCAACGTGACCAAGCCACACTCAGCTCAACAACCTGACTGAAGTTGACGTACTTGTCTGAGAATATGACGATGTCGTTCCCGAATACAACTAACAGATCGCAGAGTTCCTTACCAACTCCCTTTCCGGCGCGTATCCCCTCTGTCGTATAGGGATTTCCGTGGCTCCACAACGAGAGAAAGGAAGTCCTCCCCAAATGTTGGAGGTAGCGCTCAGAAGGTGTCGTTCCAGAATCTGACAAGGTGCACTCCATCGCCGTAGGCGAGGACTTCAGGGACTATGACCTGCCGTGAGGTCTTCGGACCAGCCGAATCTAAAGAGGAACGGCACGACATCCAGTGATAATCGGAACCTAACGATGCAGCCGTCCAACCAGTCGAGGACTCAATTGGCCCACTCGGACAAGCATCGATACCTCCTGTCAGCTCGCAACGAAACGCCAATTATCAGAGCAGACGCCTCGACGTACGGCTATCGCAAACTCGAGGTCCTGCTACCTATGAACCTCTTTCTCACCAGACGTTTGGCGATGCGCTTCGAGCTTAACTACGAGGCTATGCGCGTCCGCATAGAGACAGTGGTAATCCACTTGCTCCGCCATCTGCAAAGACGCCATTGCTATTGAGCGTGCTTGATCATACTCCTTCAGGCCGTACAAGGCCTTCGCCAAGACGTTCATGCATTGCATTTTGCGTAGCAGCAATCCATGGAGATTCGCGATTTCAATTGCACGACACGCGAAATCCCTTGCACTCTGTAGATCGCCACCGCGTAGCTGAAACTGGGCCCGAAGTTCCAAAATCTCCGACTCAAGCCTAGGTATTCCCATCTCACGCGCGTAATGCTCAACCTCAAGCATCGCAGCCTGGGCATCCCGCATATGTTCTTGCCAAGAAGGAAGCGTACCCAATCGAGCTAGAGTTAGACGAACCCGTGCAAGAAGAATCGAGTGCCGAATATCCTCGTACTTCCCCTCTTGCGCAAGGTGCAGCGCCTCGGTAAGCGTCCGATCTGAATCATCATATCGCCGCTCCAGTCGGTAAAGATCCGCGAGATGACGCGTTGTAATGGCTGCTGCTCTCGCCCGACCCAGGCTGAGTAAGCCCAAGTCCGAATATCGCTTCGGCGCCTCTGAACCCTTTGCAGCTGTTCTCACCGAATGAAGTCCGTGCAGAGCACGGTGATAGCACTCGAACGCTTCATCGAGCCGACCCTTTAAATGAAAAACGAGGCCTCGATAGCAATCCGCGAGTCGGTGCAATACAGGAGTCTCATCTGGAGTTGCCGAAATCCGATCCAGATGGCGTAAGGCTTCCTTGAAGCGCCCCCGATCTATATCAACCGCAACTCTATTCAAACCGACTCTAGCTTTGAGTCCGCCAAACTCACCGCGTTCTAGCTCTTCAGCGTGAAACATCGCCCGATCAAGCAACCCAATAGAGTCGTGCAACCTACCCTGAGTGTAACTCAACACCCCACACTCATTGAGAACCCATACGAGCTCCTCACGATACAATGGGCAATAATCGCTTTGCACTAGATCACTAGATATAGTTTTTCCAGGTTCTTTTGCAATTCTCTCTTTATCACGGCTCCGCGCGAGATCGAAGGTCCTGTTGATTAGCCAGAATACCTGACGACGATGCTCCTCGATCAATCCAACACGCCGGTTCCTCCCGGCAGTTTCGACTCGAGAATAAACTGCCTGCCGATGCAAAACCGCACAAGAAAACACACTTCGCAAGACACCCAGCGCAGCCCTTATCTTAAGTGACTGGAGTTCCGGCAGGTCTCGATCTCTGCAGTCCTTTTCGTGAAAAAGTTCTGCTCTATCAGATTCCGGAAAACCTGTCAGACAACTCACGAGATCTCGCAATTGAACATAGCTCTCACTAGTCAACGAGGGCAAATCATTCGGTTGCGTAGCATAAATAGAAACAGTAAGTGGATCGCTCTCCGTAAACTCCGCATACATACCCCCCAGATGAGACAGCGCGAACTGCTGAATCGATCTGTGTACCGAATATCGAGTTCCGAATGATACTGCTATGGGAGCCCCATGCGTTTCGTCGGTACCACAGCCCATATCACCATCTTTAAATGGGCAGAATTCAATCACAAGGCACCTGTAAACCAAATCCTCTACCGCCGCTCTCAAAATAGCAATTGAATCGCCGGGTTTCACTTTCGCCTTAACTGATTTGCCCCTAACACGAATAGCATCACGAATGCCAGCGCATCCAGCCAGAACTTCGAGTTCGACGGGCTGGTCCATAGCTGCCAGGTGCCATAGAATGCACCTCTGAATCGAGAAATCCAGCGAGTTCTTCCGCTCTCTGTGACGGAGCTCATACTCTTCTAGGACAAGTGAAACCAGCTTCTGATGCCTAGCCGCAGGCCTAGCGCCGCTCAGTTCAAGTTTAACCTTACGAAGAAAGCTGAGAATACAAGAGCGTTGCTTGTGGATCTTTTTCTCTTCAAAGATGAGCGTTCCTTCAGATTTAGAATCACCAGCCCCGATATCACAACAGGCCGCCAGTAGCGTAAAGCTATACCGATTCCCTTCCAACAATTTCCATAGTTCAGTCAAAATATCGTGGAACTCGCTGCATCCCTCTACATCAGACCGCGGTTTTCCTGTGTGAACCATCCAAGTGGGTTGAGAGATTCTGTAGTTTTCAATCTCTGCGCGCACCTCGCGTCTAAAACTATCGAGCGATAATGAGTTCACGTCGGCCTTAAAAAGCGCCGAAAGGTGTGGAAAAAAATACCTGAGTAGCCAAAAATGATTTGCGCGCTGGAGTTGGACAAAGACGTGCTTCTGTTTTCGGAGAAGCTCGAAAATGGCGCTGTTTGCAACAGCTCGGGATCTGCGGTCTTTTTCACCCACATGAAAATAAGTCTCGCTTATACTTTTGGACGATCGCCCCATTGCCGATGCATAGGAAACCAACCTGAAGTCGCCAGTAACTACAATGTCGATCAATCTGTTGTCATTCTCTAGAAGACATGTCAAAAAGCGACCGAGGTGGGAATTTTTTGGGAAACCACCATCCTGAAGTAGTCGATGGATTGACCCAATTATCAGGAGGTGACGCCCTCGCTTAACGCTTTCAAGCAGATGCCGCGTCTGTGCAAGTCGCGACATGCTTTCGTAAGAACTCGAAATACCGCTCCTATCTTCGTTAGCATTCCCACAGGCACCCGCCAGGAAGCTGTTAAGCCCATCAATCACACTGCCAACTTGAGATGCTGTTCCAAGGCTAAAGTAGGCGACTCGATCATACTGATCACGCCCAAGTGCTCGCGCGAGCCGATCGATTCGATCTGGGTTCAATAGCGCCGTTGCGAAGTGTCCCTTGCCAGTGCCCCGAGGCGCATTCACAACTATCAGGTTTGGCGTTCGGTCAAGTTTGGGTTTAGCCAAGTCATCGAAAAAACGTTCAAACGTTTGCGATGGCAGGTTACTATAAAATCGACGATGAGGGTATCGGTCGTCAAATGGAAAGCTTGCGAGGCGCTGAGCATGTCGGCTCACAATTATAGTTTGCCTCGGTCCCGTAATGTTCTCTTCATGTCCCGTTTGGAAATCTGCTCTGGTGTGGTTGAACAAAGCAGGAACTCTTGCTGGCGTTGGCGCTTGCCATCTTGCTAACCAGTCCCTATGTTGGCATATTGCATCATTGAGCTTAATTCGCAACGCAAGTCCAGTTGCCAGCATTTGCAAGCGCTCCAATTCTCTGGCGCCAAGTTGCAAGTTGCGAGCAAGAGCCCTATCTAGACTCGCGTCAATCGTAAACGGACGGTTTAGTTCGTCCCTCGGAATCAGCTCTCTGAGCAATAAATTTGGCTTTTCGATCGCCAATATACGCCGTTTTTCAGTATCATCCAGAATCGAGTTGTGAAGAAGGTTTTTCAAGGAATCGGCTGAATTAAGTGTTTTTATTGCAACCTTACTGCTCTTCCCAAGCGCCTTTAGTTCCTGGTAAACCCGGGAGAGGTCAGATCCGCCATAATACACACTGTATATCCCGTAACGGTTTAGGTACCTATGAGGATGCAGTATTGCGTCGTTGTCATCCCACTGGGGCATTAGAGCAACAATTAGGCGATCAGAAAGAGGCGCTCCGTCTTCTAGAGCCTGTCGAAGTGGTCTAAGAATATCATCTTCGTTCAGCCCGATCCCTACCAAAAGCATTGGGTTCGACGTAAGTGCAATCTTCATCGCGCAGTCGAGGCTGGAGTGCCTGGGGTGGGCTTGTGCGTAGCGGGCTTGATAGTCTCGCTCTGTGACTATCAAAGAGGATAGTCTTCGAGACGCAGTGGATTTCTGGTCTACGTGTCCATGGAGATGGAAAACTTGCGTCTGATCTGGACGCTCTGAAACTGAAAATGCTATTAGGTCGCCGAGCGTTGATTCATCCAAGCTTTGGGATCTATAGGTTGAGGTCAAAAAAGCCCCTGTATTACCGGGGGATTCTTGCTCCAGAAAACCGTCTTGATCAATACGCACATTCTCTCGCATCAGGAAGTTTTCAATGGCGTTATCGTAGTTTACGGTGAGGAATTTAACTATTCCGAGTTCTCGCCAGAGTTGTTGGAGTGGATCGTGGATCTGCGGTGATCGGTCGCGATCCATTGGGTTTTCTGCAAAAACCTTTGCCACAGCTTTTCTAAAGTCGGCCGCTCCACCCGTCAGTTCATATATATATTGGCAAATCTGGAGAGTTGGTACTAATGTTTCAGGTCGATCATTGGCGGCCGTTATTAGATGGTCCCGAGTAGCCGCAGCTCGACGTACGGCAATGCGTTTGGTTCTGGATGGTTTAGTTTTCAGAAAGGAGATCTCGCGGTCCTTTGATAGGCTAACGATTTCTCCGACAAAGCTCTTCCAGGACGGCTGCCCATAAGCAGCACTCAGGCCAGAGCCCGCAAAAAGTACGAGCCTTTTAGTATTGATAGCGCGACTTAACAGCCAGTTTGTGTGACCTTTCAGTAGTTCGGGATCGGGGTTTTGATATATTGTGTCGGTTGCGTAGGGCCATTTATGAAGATCCTTTTCGAGCTGCCGTTCGATCGGATCGATTTTTTTTTCTTCTGCAGGACCCGGTTTTGCTTTCTCCGCTTTGGCCGGGCTATTTGATTTATTCGTCGCTGACATTTTGACTTCGATTTCTCTGAAAAGTTGTTGGCTCAAGGTATCAGAAAGAGCGTCCACCGATTGGGCCAAACTCGTAGACGGCACCCGGCGGCGGTTGTGTTGCTCGTGTCCCTGAGGCTCGATAGCTCAAATCGCTATGTCGGGTCTGTATTTGTCGGATCGCCAGAGCGACCTTCATCTGCGGGATCCGGATTCGAGGGTAGCCAGCGTTCTTGGCTTGCGGTGACCGGCAACGGCTATCGATGGCATCCGCACTGTTAAGTCCTCATGTGAATTCCGGCAGCTTCCGCGAACCGCCAAGCATGAGTTGCCGGTAGAGCCGAAAGGTCGGCGGGCACTATGTGGGCGGTGGCTAATGCCCTTTCCGTTCGTGACCGGCCGAGACTCAATGGGGTGGGACAAGACTTTGGAGGTCGACAGGCTTCGCATCGATCGCCCGATGAGGAAAGCGATGGTGAACAAACTGGGATGGGATTTCGACTCACCAAACCATTAGCAAACGATTTCTTTGTATTCGCCGCTCGCCAGCGAGATTTGCTCGCAGAGTATCGATAGTTCATCAACGCCCCCCCCTGTCGCGAACTCCTCTATCTCGATGGATACCGCAAAAGCTTGCTGAATGGCGTCAAAGAAATCTCGCAAATTCTCACAGGGCCGGCGTTGTTCGCCGGTGTGATCTCCCAAGTTCGACACCTAACACCGTAAGTCATTGATCGTATTGACAGAAAAACGCGGACAGAAAAACGCGGACACCCATCGAATCCAAACAACACAGCCGCTCAGACGCCATTGCGTTCGTTTCGTCGCGCTTCGTCAGTGGGTTTTCAGCGCGCAAGCAACGCGACCAGGCGCCAGCGGCGCCAGTTGTCCCCTGGTGGTGCGTCTCACCGGGTCGCGAGGCTCCTTGCGAAGCCGATTCCTT
>JALHMG010000007.1 GCA_022844135.1 Lysobacterales bacterium | reverse complement strand
CAGCTCCTCGCGGTCCGCCGCGCTCACGATCAATCCCTTTACCGGCCGCCCTTTCTTGCGCATCGCGAGAGTCTCTGTGAGGTACTCTACAAAGACAAACCTCGCCACAAATAGTTCAATTTATTTTTGGGACACCACACTAGCTGACTCTTTGGCGGATTCGCAGAGCTGCAGCGTACCCGTTTTCAGAGAGCGCCGCACAAACGAAATGGCCGCAGCGAAAGCTGCGGCCATTGGTTGTTACAGCATAGTGGAGTGAGCAATCAGAATTGCAGGCTCCACTTGTCAAGACGGCCAGTGTCGCCGGCCGCGTTGTCGTTCACGCGCAGCTGCCACGTGCCGTTGGCGACCTCGCTGGAGGCGTTAACGGTATACGATCCGATGATGTTGTCGGCGCTGCCGCCCGAACGGTTGTGCAGCACGTAAACCGAACCGTCTGGCGCGATCAAGTCGACCTTGAGATCGCCGCGATAGGTGTGGAAGATGGTTACGCTGACCGTCAGATTCGACGGGGCATTCCCGGTACGTCCGGTTACGCTGATCGGGCTGTTGATCGTGGTGTTATCGCCGATGATGTAGTCGGTGGTGTTCTCGAAGAAGCTTGTCCCGCCGCCACCGCCACCGCCGCCGCCAAGCGCTGCAATCGTTGCTGCCGCGTTAATGATGCCGGTGCCGCAACCCGAGCATGTGGTCGGGAAAGCGCGGGCGTTGTTCTTGATCAATGTCTCCAGCGCTGCCGGCGTTTGAGCGCCGCGGCTTAGCACCAGCGCTGCGAGACCCGCCACATGCGGCGTTGCCATCGAAGTGCCTTGATACCAGGCGTAGGACTGCGAACCTGGTGTGGTGGTGCCGCTATTGAGCGTCGACAGAACGCCATTGGTGGACGCGGAGCGAACATCGCCACCGGGCGCGGCCACATCGACGATCGTGCCGAAGTTCGAATAGTAGGAACGACCACCCGAGCGGTTGGTGGCGGCGACGGTCACGACATTCGAGCAATTCGCGGGCGTAGCGCCCGACGCATTGACGTTCGAATTGCCCGCAGCGACGATCACGATCGATCCGCGACCGACTGCACCATTAATAGCGTTCTGGTAGGTCGTGGCGCATGTGGAGCTGCTGCCGCCGAGGCTCATGTTGATGACCTTGGCCGGCGTCGCGTTGGCCGGAATGCCGGAGACGGTGCCACCCGAGGACCACGTAATGGCGTCCGCGATATCCGAGAGCGTGCCACCGCAGGCGGCCAGGACGCGGACCGGCTGGATGCGCGCGTTGAAGGCCACGCCGGCAACGCCGCTGGCGTTATTGGTCACCGCAGCTACGGTGCCCGCGACGTGCGTTCCATGCCAACTGGAATTCGATGCTGGCGAGCCCGCAAAACATTGACCTGCCGTCACCCAATCGCCCTGATCGGCGGGATTGGAATCGCGACCATTGCCATCGCGCGCGTTGGTGGCGCTGCTGACGAAATCGTATCCAGCGACGACGTTGGCGTTCAGGTCGGTGTGACTGACGATGCCGGTATCCAGCACGGCGACAGTGACGCCGGTTCCGGTGGCGGTATCCCATGCAGTGGGAAGATTGGCGCCGCCGGTGGCCTCAAAGTAATGCCATTGCTGGCTATACGACGAGTCGTTGGGCGTCAGGAACGGCACCATGATCTGGTCGGGTTCGACATAGGCCACGTTCGGATCTGCGGCGAGCTGTTTCATCAACTCGGTCAGCTCTTTGTCGCCCAAGGCCTTGTCCAGCTTAACAACGTGGCCGCCCGTCGACAGTGTGCGCTCTAATGAAAGGCTGCGCCCCGTTGCCGAGGCGACCCGATCCAAATGCTCGTAAACGACGCTCACATCCCCATGCGAACGTCCGCTGCTGTTGTACCCGATGATAAGTTGGTCGTATTCAAACGGATCGCTCAGTGCCGCCGTGTTGATCCGCGGGTCGACATCTGCGCGCGGCACTCCTCCCAAAGCCGACTTGTTCTCCGGCCCTTCATGGCCATCACCTTCATCAGACTGCGCGTTCGCGACTCCCGCCAAACCCAGAGCAGCAATTACTGCTCCACTCATCATCGACTTCTTTACGAGCTTTAGCATCTTTTGACCCTTTCGTTGATGTTGGCTCACATTCCCACGCGCGAGATCTCGCGACGTCCTCCCGGGAAACCGTTGCAGCCCGGACGAGCCACTTCTCCCCAGAAGTGCGCGTCGTATGTGCAAGCGGCGTGTGGAAAGTAGGGAGTGCCCCAAGAGGGGTCAATTGCGTCAGTTATCGACGTGCAACGTCATCATGCTGCGCTGCAGCATTTTTCCGTCGTTACGAAGACGATATGTTCCTGAACGGCAGTTCAGCGACTGATTTAACGCCCGTTCAGCCATAGTGTCACCGGAAACTATTTGCTGCGGTGCACAACAAGTAATGCACCGAATGACATACGAATAGAGCTTTTTTCACGTTCTGGCAAACGTCAGAAGTGCATTCGTAAGCGGGAAAGACGACGGCCGAATGACAAATCGATGATCGATCGCACACTTATTGCGCCGAAAAAGTCGGCAGACTACGCAGCGGGGGGATCAGATGGAGAGTAGCGGATGGCCGAAGCGCAGCGTCAAGCAGCGAACGATCCGCATGTCGATCGAGCATATGAAGAGCTGCGCCAGCATGCCACCCAGTTGGTTCAGGCGTGGGAGCAGCTCAATGCCTCGCGCTGGAACAGCGCGCATGGCCGCGGGCTGCAGCTTGCGGCAAAACAGCTGGTTCGCGCTTGCGAACGTCTGCGCTTGTCGCTTACGCGCAAGGCTGGCGAACTGGAAACCTTCATCAAGGTTTTTGTCGATACCTCACTGACGCCAAATGCCGATCAGTTGCGCACGCTGTCGGCACTGGTAAGCACGCTGGCGAGCACGGCGCTTGCGCTCGACATGGTGGCGCGTTCGCCTGCGCCTGCGGCGGCGGCACCTGCACCGAGCCCGAAACCAACGCCGCCTGCAGTCAGATCGGCCCGCGTCAGCGACGAGGATTTGCTGGTTCTGATCGGTCAGCCGAGCGATTTTGGCGTCGACCTCGCTGCAGCTTTTCTGGAGCACGGCTTCAGCGTCAAAGCTTTCGCCAGTGGCGAGCAGGCGCAAGCGTTGATTGCATCGACCCTGCCGCGCGCAATTGTCGTGAGCGCAAATCAGGCGAATGCCATTGGTTTGTTGCGTGGGCTGGTCGAGCCGAGAGCTGACCTCGGCGAATCGCACCGGCCGGTGGGCTTCGCACTGGTGATGCAGCGGCCGGATCTCGGACGGCGCCTCGTCGCAATGCGCCATGGCGTCAAGTATTTCGAGCCGCCGATCGATCCCTTGGCGCTACTGGTGGCGATGACCGGCGAGGCCGTCACTTCCGCTTCGCAAAGCCGCGTGATGATTCTCGACAACGACCGCACGCGTGGGTTGACCGAGGCTTCGTGGCTCAAAGAAGCGGGCTATACGGTTCGCCTATGCACCAGCGCCGATGAAGCGATCGGCGCGATCGGCGACTTCAAACCGCAAATTGCGGTCGTCGATGCCGATTTGCGCGGCGCCGAGTCGATGCGCACGGTGCATGCCTTGCGCGACGATCCGGGCACGCACGATGTGCCGGTGATCGTTGTCGCCAGTTCGCGCGAACTCGCTACCCGCGAGCAGGCCATCGCCGGCGGTGCTGACGAATATCTGCTCAAACCGGTCAAACCACGGCATCTGATCGGCGTGATCGAAGCTCGCTTAAAACGTAGCAAACGGTTTGCGATTCGGCGCGCCGCGCCGCGCGACGACAGCGGCCTCTACCCTCGCCGCGAGTTCATCGAACGGGCCAGCTCCGCGCGCGGACAGAACGGCGCGGTGGTCGTTTACGTGGCGCTCGACGAGCACGACACATTGCGCAAGCAACTCGGAATCTCCGGCCAGGAGCGGCTCGATCAAACCATCGGTGCCGTGTTCAAGGAGCTGCTGCGACCCGAGGACGTGCCCTCGACCTATCAGGACGGGCGATATCTGGTACTCGTCCGCCGACCGCAACGCAACGATGCGATGGGCACCGCGGAATCCTTGCGCGAAGCACTTTCGCGACGATTGCTGAAAATCGCCGATCGCGAAGTCGCCCTGAAGGCCAGTTTTGGATTGGCGACACTCGATGGCGACAGTGCCGACCTCGTTGTGCAAAACGCCGAGGCCGCCGCTCTGGCGGCGATGCATTTGGGCGGCGATCGCAGCATGTGGTTCGAGAACGCCAGCGCGGCATTGGTGCCGGCCGAGCGCGAAGCGCAACTGCGCGGCATCGTGGAAAGCCGACGCTTCGGGTTACATATGGAGGCTCGCGGCGCGCCCTTGATTCCTTTGCACGGTCGCGTACCGGGCCAGTACGAATGGCAACTGCTGTGGCGTCTGGGTGGGCCCGGGCACACGCCAGCCTCCCTTGCCGAGATGCAACAGGCGGCGCGCGAAGGCGGCGCTTCGGGCGACTTCGATCGCTTTGTGGTCGGCGAGGCGCTCAGCGTCCGCGCCGATATGTTGAAGCGCGGCAAACAGTTGCGGCTCGCCGTCGATTTATCCGCTCACGCGCTGGACGACGGCGGCCTGGTCGACTTCATCGACGCCAGGTTGAAGGAACGACGCTTATCTGGCACCGGATTGGCGCTAACGTTGCCAGCCTCCACACTCGCCGATCGCATCGATGCTCTGGTTGCCTTTTGCCAACACGCCAAGCCGCTGGCACTACGCGTTGGCCTGCGCGATATCGGTCGCGATATGACGCTGGTCCATCGCATGCGCGGAGTGCCGGTCGATTATTTGCGGCTCAGTCCGGAACTCAGCGGCGCTGCGAGCGATCGCGCCGGCGACATGTTGAGCGCGCTGGTTCGCCGCGCACATCAATCCGGCATGGTTGTCATCGCCAGTGGCGTCGACAGTCGCGAACAAGCATCGTCGCTGCAGACCCTGGGCATCGACTACGCCGAAAGCCCAACCCTCGGGCCCGCTACAGCCGAGTTCAATTTCGAATTCTCCAAGTGGCTGGGGCGGGTTGGTTGATGGGTTGTGGGTTTGGCGTTGTCGCATCGAATGACGTTCGGCGCGCACCACATCTGACATTGGAGAGTGCGAAAACGAAAGCGCCCCGACGGGGCGCAATTTAGTACCCCAGGGCGACGGCCCTGCGAATGGGCATTCTCTGACATGCGCCTGAAGGGGCGACACCACTGTGTTTCGCCCACTCAAGTTTTCCACGTTTTATCGTGCACAACCCAGGGCTGTCGCTCTGGGCTATTGCATGTGCGCCCCGTTCGGGGCGCAGTTGCGAGATCGACTTTGGCTTCAGCGCCGTTGGCTCTCAGCCAACCACCAGCCAACCACCAGCCCAGACCTAGCTCTTGGGCTGGAGCAGATCTTCCATGGTCTTCTTGAAGTTGGCCGCTTTCCAGCTGGGCAACTGGAAACTCCAGCCGCTGGTCTGTGTGTTCAGATCAGACACTTGCTTTTGAATCTCGGCAAGTTTGTCGCTGCGGGCCTTAACAGCATCGAATGCCGGTTTGTCGGCGGGTTTGTCCTCCGGCTTTTCGCCCTCGGCGGGCGCGGCAGCGGCGGCATCGGCCTTGGCTTTTTCGCTCGCCACCCAGGCATCGAGCTGCGCTTCATCCACGCGCGCACTCCAGCGCGACCAGGTCTTGTCGGCCACATCCCACAACTCCACGTCGACAACCAGACCATCGTGCGTAGCGAAGCTCGTGCGCCAGAACTTGTCGCCCTCCGGCTTTTGCGCATCGGCCTTCGCGACATCCTCCAGGTTGACGCTCGACAACGCGCCGCCAATCTGATTGCCGGCCGATTCCGAACTCAATTGCCGGCCTTTCGGTACGTCGAGAACGGCAAAGTTGAAAGCCGACGGATCGGTCTTTTCGATCTTCAGCACTTTGCCTTCCGGATCGGCGATAGACGCGTGGCGCACGCGATCGCTGGCCACATCGACGATCGACTTGGCCAACCAATTGCTCGGCTCCTTATCTGGAATGATCGAACCGGATACCAGGAAGCTCTTCTCTTCGCCGTCGCGGCGCACAAAGGTGCTGTCGCCGCTGGGGCCGGCGATACCGACGATCAGTTTCACTGGCGACTTGAGGCCCAGCAGCTCGACGCCCATTCCCTTGGCATCGGCAGCGGACAGATCTTCAACGCCCAGGCGCGCATAGTTCTCTTTCTTGCTGGTCTTCTCTTCGCGCAACTGCGCATTGCCAAGCTTGATCAGGAACTCGCGAATTTTCGCGACGTCGGCTGTGTAGCCGTCTTTGGCCGCAACCGTCCAGCGATCTCCCGCTTTGGCCAATTCAGCGATGACGGCGCCACCAGCACCGGTGATACGGATCGCCGTCACGTCGTTGAGCTGCTGGTCGAGGCCTTCAATCAGTTTGCCGCTCACACCGCTCTCTTGCGCTTGCTGGCCGCGACTCAGGTACAGGCCAATGCCCAGCACGGCGGCCGTGATCAACAGTAGCGATATCAGTCGTTTCTGCATCATGTCAGTTGGCTCCGGCAGTTTGTGCGCGGCGGCGACGGCCCATGCGCCAGAACAGCAGCGCGGCGAAGATCACCAGCAAGGGCACCAGTGCGATGTTGATGAACTTGACGCGCGTACCCAGCGCCTCGATGTCCTTATCAAGATTGCGGCGAACTTCGCGCAGGTCCTTGCGAATTTCCAGCTTTTCGTTCTGGAAACGCTCGATCTCCGCTTGCTGCTCGGGCGACAGGATCATGGCGTTCTCAGCGGACTTGCCAGCCTGCAGCTCATTGAGCTTTTGTTCGGCTTCCTGCAGGCGCGTCTGCAGCGATTCCTCGGTGGCGCGGAACTTTTCGTCGGCCGCACGGCGCATGCCTTCGACCACCGTGAACGGCCTTGCGCTGGAGCTGCGACCGCGAATCGAAATCAGCGCGCTGCTGCCGGCGAGATTGTCGGCCGCATTGATGACGAGATCGCCGTTGTTGGCGAACGGGTTGGCAATTTGCTGACCGAAGAAGTTCTGCACCTGCACCCAGAGGCGATTGGTCAGCAGATCCGTGTCGGCGAAGAGAATCGCGTTGACGTCTTCCTTGGATTCGGCGACGTGACCCTCGGTGGACGCGCGATCTTCGAACGCGCTCTTGAACTTGCCGGTCAAGCGTCCTGCGATGATGTAGTTCTCGCCGCTCGGCGTGAAGTCCTTCAGTAGCTCGCGCGGATCGGGCAGGAAGCGCGTGCGCTCGGTCGACACCACAGTCGCTTCACCGCTCGACTGCAGCAACGGTTCGAGCTTGGCACTGGAACCATCCTTCAAGCGGAAGCGTCCAGCGGTGTCGATGTTGATCAAATCGAGTTTTGCGCTCACCAGGTCGTTGTTGTTGATTTGCGCCTGACGCAGGCCCAGGATCAGCGGATGCTGTACCGGCGGCTCGGACTGACTGACCTGCACTTGCAAGCCCAAGGTGCGATCGACGACCACCTCATCGGCCTTGTACTCGACGCCCCAGGCCGCCAGCAATTTTTCGAGATTCGAGCTCTTGTCGGCAAACATCGCCGCACTCGGGTTATTCGGATCGTTGCCGCTGGTATCGGTATTGGCGTTCGGATCGACGAACAGCAGCAAGCGCCCGCCCTTGAGCACAAACTGATCGATCGCATACAGCGTGTTGTCGTTCAAGGCCTTGGGGTGCACCACCATCAGCACCTTGATTTTCGGATCGATCTCGGCGAAGTCGACGCCGAGCGGTCGAACCTCGAACAATTCATTGAGCTGAGTGATCACGCTCCACGGCTCGCTCATCCGCTGCGTGGTCTGATCGAACCCGCCTTGCAAGGGCAAAGCAGTCACGAGACCGATGACTGGCTTCTCCGGCTGCAGCAGGGTCTGAATCAACTTTGCGACGTCATATTCCAAAAAGAGCTCTTTGTCCGGCTGGAAGAACGGAATCGCCGCCTTGCCATTCAGAGCGTTGGTGCCCGCGAGGCCGAAAAACAGCTTGTCGCCCGTGCTGCCGACCGGCACCGATTGCAGACCGGCGGCGGTGGCTTCATCTTCTTCCTCGCTGAAGGGTTGCGGGTCGATCACCGACAAGCGCAACTTGCCGCCGCTGCGCGAGGCCATTTCTTCCAGCAGCTCGCGCACACGCTGGGCGTAGGTGCGGATCGGAGCGAGTTCCCGCGATGCTTCGTCTGAGAAGTAGAAGTACAGGTTTACCGGCTCATCGATGCTCGACAGGATCTCCTTGGTGCCATCGCTCAAGGTGTATTCCTTGTTCGCCGTCAGATCCAGGCGCGCGCCACGAAAAAGCGCGTTGCTGATCACCGTGATGCCGACAAACAGCAGTGCCAGCACCAGGAGCGTCAAACCGCCCGAGGCGCGTTTGTTGAATAGATTCATGAGTGCAGTCCTTTGCGCGTTAGTCGGCTTTCTTGAGATCGATCACGATCGAGGTCGCGTACAAGAACAAACCGATCAACAATCCGAAAAAGATCAGATCGCGTAAATCGATGACGCCTTTGGAAATCGAGGCGAAATGCGTGATGAAGCTCAAGCTCGCCACGCCGTCGACCAGCCATTGCGGCAGGATCGCCTTGGCGAAGCCGAGCACCAGCGGATGGCCGGCGAGCAGCAGCGCAAAACAAATGACGACCGTGATGATGAAGGCGATGACCTGGCTCTTGGTAGCCGCCGACACGGCGCTTCCGATGGCCAGGAAGCCGCCGGCCATCAACATGCTGCCGATGTAGCTGGCAACGATGACGCCATTGTCTGGATCGCCGAGGTAGTTGACCGTGATCCAGATCGGGAAGGTCAACGCCAGCGCGATGCCGATGAAGGCCCATGCTGCGAGAAACTTCGCTACCACCGCGTGCGCCTGGGTCACCGGCAAGGTCAGCAGGAGCTCGATCGAACCGGTGTTGCGTTCCTCGGCCCAAAGTCGCATCGCAACCGCCGGCACCAGGAACAAATACAGCCACGGATGGAAGTCGAAGAACGGTTTCAGATCGGCTTGGCCGCGTTCGTACAAACCGCCCAGCTGGAAAGCGAACGCACCTGACAGCACCAGAAAAATGACGATGAAGACGTAGGCGACGG
Source organism: Lysobacterales bacterium (assembly GCA_022844135.1). Lineage (GTDB taxonomy): Bacteria > Pseudomonadota > Gammaproteobacteria > Xanthomonadales > SZUA-5 > JALHMH01. The sequence goes on along the minus strand of JALHMG010000007.1, from coordinate 152,906 downwards.
GCGTTGCGAAATAGCTCGCCAGCTCGCGCCGGAACAGCGTGTTGATCGGGCTCATGAGCGTACGCCTCCTTGCGTGATCGTGCGGAACACCTCATCCAGGCGCCCCGATTCCAACTCGACACTGGTCACTTCAATCGCTCGCTCCTGCAAGCGTTGGGTGACCGGTCCGAAAATGCTCTTGCCCAGCAATGGGAACACGGTGACGGCGCGCGCCTCGCGGTCGATCGCGATATCGCTGACGCCGGGCACGCCGCTGAGCGCTTCTTTCAGCGCGTCGAGATCGCGGGCGCGAAGTGTCACGGCCTGGTAGTACTTGCTCTTGGCTTCTAACTCATCGGGCGTCGCATCGGCCACAACTTTGCCGCCGGCGATGATGATCGCGCGCGAGCACACCGCATGCACTTCTTCCAGGATGTGTGTCGACACGATGACGATCTTGTCCTTCGCCAAGCCCTGAATCAGCGCGCGGACTTCGTGCTTCTGGTTCGGATCGAGGCCGTCGGTCGGCTCGTCGAGCACCAGCACTTTCGGATCGTGCAAGATCGCCTGCGAGATGCCGACGCGGCGCCTGAAGCCTTTGCTCAAGGTGTCGATCGGCTGATCGAGCACCCGCTCCAGACCCAGCCGGGCAACCACCTCGCGAATGCGGTTGGCCGGATTATCGAGGCCACGAATTCGCGCGATGAAGGTCAGGAAGTTCGCCGGCGTCATCTCGCCGTACGCTGGCGCGCCTTCCGGCAGATAGCCGATGCAGCGTTTGGCTTCCAGCGGCGAAGCCTCGACATCGTGGCCGCAGACTTTAACGCTTCCCGAGGAGGGCGTGAGAAAGCCGGCGATCATCTTCATGGTGGTCGACTTACCGGCACCGTTTGGCCCGAGAAAGCCCAGCACTTCGCCCGGCGAAACGGTGAAACTCACCGAATCGACCGCAACGAGGTCCCCGTATCGCTTGGTCAGGTTCTTGATTTCGATCATTGTTGTTTGAACGTCCGTCGGAGGGAGGCGCAACAGCGCAAGCATTCGCTGCGCGCGCAGGATGCGGGCGCTGCGACCGTTTTCAAGGGCAAAAGTTCCGTTGCGATGGCAGCGGGAAATCGAGCCATCAGTGACCACGATTCGAGAAGAATGGCATACTCGTGGGCTGACCAGCCGCCGGTTGCGGCCTTTTCGAGACTAAACCCATGGATTTCTTGATTTCAGCCGCCTACGCGCAGGGAGCGCCGGCGCAACCCAGCATGTGGCCGAGTTTAATAATGCTGGTTGTGTTCTTCGCGATCTTTTATTTTCTGCTCATTCGCCCGCAACAAAAGCGCATGCGCGAGCACAAGAGCATGGTCGATGCGCTTGGCCGTGGCGACGAAGTGGTCACCCAGGGCGGCATTCTCGGACGCATCGACGAAGTGAGCGAAAGCTTCGTGACCTTGGAAATTGCCAATGGCGTCCGCATACAGGTGCAAAAGCACTCGGTTGGCGCGGTGGTTCCGAAAGGCACTTACAAGAGCTGAGCGCTTCTTGAGGCAGTCGCCTGACCGGCGGCTTCACTTTTTCTGGCTTGCGCTCGACGTCGAGCAACGAAGGTTGGCATGTTTGAATTCCCCAAATGGAAACTTGGGCTGGTCATTGCGCTTGTCGTTCTGGCCTTTATCTACGCTCTGCCGAACGCATTCCCCGGGCAACCGGCGGTGCAGATCTCGGCCAATCGCGGCGAAGTCGTTAATGACCTGCTGAAAGGACGCGTCGAGGGCACGTTGAAGGGCAAGAAAATCGCCTTCGACAGCGCCGAACTTGAAGCGGACAAGCTGATGGTGCGGTTTCCCGATAACGATGCGCAGCTCGCCGCACACACGGCGCTCGTTGAAGAACTCGGTATCGAAAAATTCACGGTGGCCCTGGACACCGCCAGCACTGTGCCTGGATGGCTGTCGGCAATCCGCGGTAACCCTATGGTGCTGGGCCTGGATCTACGCGGTGGCGTGCACTTTTTGATGCAGGTCGATCAGCAGGCGGCGCGCGACAAGCTCGATGAAGGTTACATCGAGGGCCTATATGTCATGTTGCGCGGCGAGAAGATCGCTTATCGCGGCGTCACTCGCACCAAAGATGGTTTCGTCGTCGAACTCTCCACGCAAGAAGATCGAGAACGCGCGTTCACCGAGCTTACCGAACAAATGCCCGATCTGGTCCTCACGCGACGCGCAGGATCTGAAACCGTCATCGAAGCCGTGATTCGGCCCGAAAAGGTCGCGGAAGCGCAGCGCGCAACCATTGAGCAGAACATCACGACGCTGCGCAATCGAATCAACGAACTGGGCGTCGCCGAGCCGATCATCCAGCAGCAGGGTGCCACGCGTATCGTGGTGCAGCTGCCGGGCGTGCAAGACGCAACCAAGGCGATCGAAATTCTTGGCGCGACCGCAACATTGGAGTATCGGGCGGTCAACGAATCGGCCAATGCGGTCGAAATCGCGCAAACCGGTCGAGTTCCGCCAGATTCGCTGTTGTTCTACGACCGCCAAGGTCAACCGGTCGTGGTCAAGCGCGAAATCATCGCCACCGGCGATCAATTGACCGGCGCCACCAGCGGCATGGATCCCGAGTCCGGAACGCCGTCGGTGAGCGTTACCTTGGATGCAGCGGGCGGTCGTCGGATGCTTGACTTCACGACCGAAAACGTTGGTCGCCTGATGGCCGTGGTCTTCATCGAACGCGTGCCGGAGCTGAAGATCGTCGATGGCAAAGAAGTCCGGACCTCGCGCGAAACCAAAGAGGTGATTAGCGTCGCGAGCATTCGCGGCGTGTTCGGCCCGCAGTTCCAGACCACCGGTCTCGACAGTCGCGAAGAGGCTAACCAACTGGCGTTGCTGCTGCGCGCCGGATCGCTGGCGGTTCCGGTCGACATCATCGAACAGCGCGTTATCGGCCCGTCGCTCGGTGCCGAGAACATCAGGCGCGGCCTGGAAGCGATGCTGATCGGCACCGTGCTGATCGCTTTGTTCGTGATGGTGTACTACCGCCTCGTCGGCGTCGTCACCGTGATAGGTCTTTCGGTCAACTTACTGCTTCTCGTGGCAATTTTGAGCTTCCTCGGCGCCACGCTGACGATGCCCGGTATCGCCGGCATCGTGCTGACGATAGGTATGGCGGTCGACGCCAACGTGCTCATTGCCGAACGTATTCGCGAGGAAGTGCGCGCAGGGAACACGCCCATGGCGGCACTCAGAGCCGGCTACGAAAAAGCCTGGGGAACCATTCTGGACGCGAACTTGACCACCATGTTCGCCGCACTGGCGATGTTCGCTTTTGGCTCGGGCCCAGTTCGCGGCTTTGCGGTGACTTTGCTCGCCGGCTTGATCACCTCGATGTTCAGCGCGGTCGTGGTCACGCAGTTGATCATGGCGATGATTTACAACCGCAAGCGCAAAGTCGCTGCGATCTCGGTTTGATTCGGGTCAGGAGAAACGATCATGGAAGTCTTTAACCCGAACGCCAACATCCCGTTCATGAGCTGGCGCAAAGCGTCGGTCGCGGTGTCGGTGCTGTTGATGGTCGCCTCAGTGGTCCTGCTGGCGACGCGCGGCTTGAATCTGGCGCTCGACTTCACCGGCGGCACGCTCATCGAAGCACAGTCGACCGAGGCGCTCGACAGTGAACAGGTGCGCAAGGTGCTCACCGATGGCGGATTCGATGGCTTTACCGTGCAAAGCATCGGCGGCTCGCGCGAGATCGCGATCCGCGTGCCGCCCTTGTCGGGCGACGATGCCGACAACGCCAAGGCGCAGTCCGAAGTGGTGCAGAACGTCAAGCGCACACTCGCCAACAGCGGCATCAATGTGGAAATCAAGCGCAGCGAATTCGTCGGCCCACAAGTGGGTGATGAGCTGAAAGAGGACGGCATTATCGCTGTCGTCTTTGTGCTGCTGACGATCATGCTGTACGTGGCCGTGCGTTTCGAGTGGCGCTTCGGCTTTTCGGCGATCGCCGGTCAGGTGCATGACGTGGTGATCACCTTGGGCTTTATCTCGCTGCTCGGCATGAGCTTCGATTTGACCGTGCTGGCGGCGTTGCTGACGGTGGCCGGCTATTCGATCAACGACAAGGTGGTGGTGTTCGACCGGGTGCGCGAAATCTTCAAGAGCGCGCGCAAACTGGGTCCCGTCGACACCATCAACAAAGCGATCAACAACACGCTGTCGCGCACCTTGATCACCGGCATAACCACATTCTTCGCGCTGTTCTCGCTGTATTTCCTTGGCGGACCGGTCGTCGAAGGTTTTGCCCTGACCTGCATTTTCGGCATCGTCGTCGGCACGCTGTCGTCGATCTTCTTCTGCAATCCGCTGCTGCTGTGGCTGGGCGTGTCGAAGGCCGATTTGAACAAGGTCAAGGCCGACGATCCGGCGCTGGCGGCGCGGCCGTAAGCGCACTGCCGACTGGCTTTCCGTTGCTTGCGGAAAGTCAGTCGGCGATGCATCAATCCTGGATCTGTAGCGAGCGTTCGCCATCGGCGAACCGGGCACTGACAAGCTCGCCCTTGGCCGCCCGATCTGACGGCGATGCATTAATCCTGCACTTGTAGCGAGCGTTCGCCATCGGCGAACCGGGCGCTGACAAGCTCGCCCTTCCCCGCCTGATCTGATCGAGTCAGCAACTCGCCGTTAACTCGCTGCAACAATACGAAGCCGCGTTCGAGCGTCGCCTGCGGCCCCAGCAGTTGTAGCGAGCGTTGCGCCAGTTGCGTGCGCTGGCGGAGCTCGCGTAGACGCTCTTGCAGGCCAGCGAGGCGTGTAGCCAGGCGGTTGGTGTCGATGCGCAGCACGCGAGGTGCGCCAACGAATGCGCTCAGTCGATGCTGCAATGTGTTCGCACGCAGCCGCACACTCGACAAACGGCGATCGGGCGCAACCCGGAGCAATCGGCGCTGCAAAGTTTCGATTTGGTCGCGCCGAACTGCCGCTCCTTGCGTGTGCATCCGCCGCATGAGGAGTTCGATCCGTTGCCGAAACCGATCGCCATCGTGCTGGTGCGCGCGCAGCAGGCGCGCCAGCTGGTCGAGACGCTGCGTGTTCGTTTCGACCGAGCGGCGCGCGCGGCGCTCGATGGCGGTGCGCATCAGGCGCAATCGGGCGCTAACTGCCTCGCGATCAGGCGCGATCATTTCTGCGGCAGCTGACGGCGTCGGTGCTCGGATGTCGGCCACAAAGTCGGCAATGGTCACATCGATCTCGTGGCCCACAGCCGACACCACGGGAATGGCGGATGCTGCAATCGCCCGCGCCAGGACTTCGTCGTTGAAGGCCGCCAAGTCCTCCGCAGCGCCGCCGCCGCGCGCCAGCAGGATCACGTCGAAAGCGCCGCTGCTGGCGCGACGAACGGCGTCGGTCAATTGCGCAGGCGCGTCTGTGCCCTGCACCTGACACGGAAAAACCTCGATGGCAAGCAGCGGCCAGCGGCGCGCCAGCACACTGAGCACATCGCTGATGGCTGCGCCGCGCGGACTGGTGATCAGCGCCAAGCGCCGCGGCATCGACGGCAATGCACGCTTGCGCGAGACGTCGGTCAAGCCTTCGGCGGCGAGCTTGGCCTTGAGTGCTTCAAATTGGCGATGCAACTGCCCGGCGCCCGCATCCTCCATGTGCTCGGCGACCAACTGGTACTCGCCGCGCGCCTCATACAGGGTGACGCGGCCGCGAACCAGCACATTGACGCCGTCGCCCGGTTTGGCGCGAACGTATTGATTGTTGCCACGAAACATCGCGCAGCGGATTTGCGCGCTGGCGTCTTTCAAGGTGAAGTACCAGTGACCGGAACTGGCGCGCGAAAAGTTCGATATCTCGCCTTCCACCCACACCAGCGCAAGAGCATCCTCCAGCACCGAGCGCGCCAGTTGGTTCAACTGGCTGGGCTTAAGCACATGGCGTTCGCGAATGGTGTAGCGCTCGGTCACGTCGGCGTGCGCTGAACTCGGCAGTCAAGTAGAACGAAGCTGCGCTTGGTTTTGAAGTGGCGGGATGGTGGCAATGTCGGCTATGGCGTGATGACGCGCGCTGTGAGCGTCGGCACTCTCGCCAGTTTCAAGTCGCGAGTCACCAGTTCAGCGTTGAGATGGTGTGCCAATACGACGTACGCAGGCTCTTGCCAAGCAGCGCTGCGCGATCCTTGAGTTCGCGATGAACGTCATCGGGAACATTGCGAATCTGGATCATCGTGCTCATGGCCATAGTCTTCATCTGTAGCGCATGAAAGCAAGATAACGGCAACACGACGGCTTAGGGCTAGACTTCCGCTTCTTGCCGTCATCGCGAAGCCATCATGAGCACCCAGCCCAAGCTCGCTGCCGTTACTGCCGCTACCGATCATTCGACGCCCCTGCGCTTTGTCACGGCGGCCAGCTTGTTCGACGGCCACGATGCAGCGATCAACATCATGCGACGCCTTATCCAGGCCCAGGGCGCCGAGGTGGTTCACCTGGGCCACAATCGCTCGGTCGAGGATGTGGTGCGCGCTGCGCTGCAGGAAGATGCCGATGGCATCGCGCTGTCGAGCTATCAAGGCGGCCATAACGAGTATTTCCGATACATGGTCGACATGCTGGCCGAGCGCGGCGCCTCGCACATCCGCGTCTTCGGCGGCGGCGGCGGTACGATCACGCCGGAGGAAATTGCCGATCTTCACGCCTATGGCGTGGAGCGCATCTACCACCCGAACGATGGCATGCAAATGGGCCTCGTCGCGATGATCGAGGATCTGGTGCGGCGCACGTGGCGGGCACGCGAATCGCGACCCGACGCGAAGGGCCGCGAAATCGCCATTGGCCGGGCGCTGTCGGATATCGAATCGGGGGTTGTGACCGAAAACGACCTGATCAACCTGCGCAAACAATGGCAGCTGGCTGGCGGGCGCGTGCCGGTGATCGGTCTGACGGGCACCGGCGGCGCTGGCAAGTCCAGCGTCACCGATGAGTTGTTGAACCGCTTCCTGGCGTCCTTCCCGGAGATGACGATTGCGGTGATTTCGGTCGATCCCACGCGCCGCCGCAGCGGCGGCGCGCTGCTCGGCGACCGCATTCGCATGAACGCTTTGCGCAGTCCGCGCGTGTACATGCGCTCGATGGCCACGCGCCGACAGAACGTGGCGACCAACGTGGTGCTGAAAGATTGCATCGGCTATTTGAAGAGCCAGGGATTCGATCTGGTGCTGGTCGAGACTGCCGGCATTGGCCAGAGCGATTCGGAGATCGTCGACCTGGTCGACTTTCCGGTGTACGTCATGACCAGCGACTACGGCGCCCCGAGCCAGCTCGAAAAGATCGACATGATCGATTTTGCCGAACTGATCGTGCTTAACAAATACGACCGGCGCGGGGCCGAGGACGCACTGCGCGATGTGCGCAAGCAATGGAAGCGCAACCGCACGCAGTTCCAGTTGAAAGACGAAGACGTGCCGGTGTACCCGACCATCGCCAGTCAGTTCAACGATCCGGGCGTGAGTTGGATGTTTGTGAATCTGTGCCGCCTGTTGAGAGAGAAAATCGGGCCCCGGCTGGCGGTACAAGGTGGCATCGCCACGCCGCGCTGCAACTTCGAACCCGAACTCGACACCTCCCTGCGCGAGCCGCGCGCCACGGTGCTGATCCCCGGCGCGCGCGTCCGCTACCTGGCAGAAATTTCCGAGCAAGGCCGTGGCATCAATCGACGCATCGAGGCGCAGGTGGAGGCCGCTGCACGGGCCGAAGGTTATTACCGCGTCTTGGGCGAAATGGACGCCGACAAACGTCCGGCGCCGCTGCACCTGTACGCCAACGACGATTTGCAGATGCCGGATGTGGCCAAGGCCGAGACGCAGACCGTGCGCCCCGATCGCTCCAGCTACCTGTTGTCCGACGACGAAATGGAGCGCCTCGCCGATGCACGCGCGCTGCGTGCGATGCGCCAACGTTACAACGACGCGGTGCGTTCGCTCGATTCGGAAGCGGTGCAACTGCTGCAGGGCTGGCCCGAACGCCTGAAATCCATTGTCGATACGCAAACCGAATATCGCGTGCGCGACACGCGCATTGCGGTCGACAACTATCGCGAATCGCTGTCGCACCAGCGCATTCCAAAGATCGCCGCGCCGACATTCAACGATTGGGGCAGCCTGCTGCGGTTCCTGATGAAGGAGAATCTACCGGGCGCCTATCCCTACACCGCTGGCGTTTTCCCCTATCGACGTGCTGGCGAAGATCCCACGCGCATGTTCGCTGGCGAAGGCACGCCCGAGCGCACCAATCGGCGCTTCCACTACTTGTCGCAGGGACAGGCGGCGGCGCGCCTGTCCACGGCCTTCGATTCCGTCACCCTGTACGGCGAAGATCCTGCGGTGCGGCCCGACATCTTCGGCAAGATCGGCAACTCGGGCGTGTCGGTGGCGACGCTCGACGATATGAAAAAGCTCTACTCGGGTTTCGATTTGTGCGACCCGACTACGTCTGTGTCGATGACGATCAATGGTCCGGCACCGATCATCCTCGCGATGTTCATGAACACCGCGATCGATCAGCAGGTGGAGAAGTATTTGCGCGAAGACGGCAAGCGCTGGGAATCGGCACGCACCAGACTCGATGCGCTATTCGACGGCAAGCTTCGCCCGCAGTACGCCGGCATGCTGCCCGACGGCAACGATGGCCTGGGCCTCGGCTTGCTGGGCGTGGCCGGGGACCAGGTCGTCGACGCCGAAACCTATGCGCGCATCAAGGCGGCGACGCTGCAGCAGGTGCGCGGCACAGTGCAGGCTGACATCCTGAAGGAAGACCAGGCGCAAAACACCTGCATCTTCAGCACCGAATTTGCGCTGAAGATGATGGGCGACATTCAGCAGACCTTCGTCGAGCACAAAGTCCGCAACTTCTACTCGGTATCGATTTCCGGTTACCACATTGCCGAAGCCGGCGCGAACCCGATTTCGCAGCTCGCCTTCACGCTGAGCAATGGCTTTACCATCGTCGAGTACTACCTGGCGCGCGGCATGAAGGTCGATGACTTCGCGCCGAATCTGTCGTTCTTTTTCAGCAACGGCATGGACCCGGAATACACGGTGATCGGTCGCGTGGCGCGGCGCATCTGGGCCCGCGCAATGCGCGAGCGTTACGGCGCCAGCGCGCGCAGCCAGATGCTCAAGTACCACATCCAGACGTCTGGCCGCTCGCTGCACGCCCAGGAAATCCAGTTCAACGACATCCGCACCACCTTGCAAGCGCTCTACGCGCTATTCGACAACTGCAACTCGCTGCACACCAACGCCTACGATGAGGCGATTACGACGCCCACCGAAGAAAGCGTGCGACGCGCAGTGGCGATCCAGCTGATCATCAATCGCGAACTCGGTTTGAACTTTTGCGAGAACCCCTGGCAAGGCAGTTTCATCGTCGATTACCTGACCGATCTGGTGGAAGAAGCGGTGTACAAGGAGTTCGATGCAATCAGCGAACGTGGCGGCGTGCTCGGCGCGATGGACACCATGTATCAGCGCGGCAAGATTCAGGAAGAGTCGCTGTACTACGAGCACAAGAAACACGACGGCTCGTTGCCGCTCATCGGCGTCAACACCTATCTGCCCAAAGATCACGCCGGCGAGGTGGCGACCACAATCGAGTTGATTCGGTCCACCGACGCTGAGAAGCAGCAACAAATCGACAATGTCGGGGCCTTCCAGCGCGCTCGAAATGCGGTCGCGAGCGAAGCGCTGAAGCGCTTGCAATCCACAGCGCGCGCGCGGCAAAACGTCTTCCTGGAACTCCTGGAAGCGGTAAAGACCCACAGCCTGGGGCAAATCAGTCATGCGCTCTACGAGGTAGGCGGCGAGTACCGGCGGAACATGTGAGTGAACCTACGGGCGCAATTGGCGGAAGCGCTGGCAATCTTCGACCAGTGCGACGCAAAAGCTGCACTGATCGGAGGGCTGGCGCTTGCCGCACATCGAGTGGTTCGCGCCACCACGGACATCGATTTTCTGCTGGACGCAAGCAGCTATCGGGAGGTCCGCAACGCGCTGGTGGCTGCGGGTTTCGAATGCCTTCATGAGAATGTAGACGCCGCGAACTTCGCGCGCGGCAGTGAGCGCTTGGACCTCATCCTTGCGCATCGACCAAGGGCTCGCGAAATGCTCGATCAAGCCGAAGACAGAACGATCTACGGCCGAAACCTGCGTGTGGTTGCGGTCGAGTCGCTGATCGCGCTTAAGCTTCAGGCGCTGGCGAATAACCCTCGGCGCACCCAGGATATCGAAGACATCCGCAGCCTGCTCAGGTCGCACAGCGCTACGCTAGACCGACATAAGATAAGAACCTACTTCGCGCTGTTCCAGATGGATGCCTTGTATGAGCAACTCGCGTCCGAATGACCCGCTGATCGTTGCCTCAGGCGGTATCGAGCATCCGGCCGATGGCGATCCGTTGGAGGCGCTGTTCGCTTTGATGGACTTGGTGGGAGACCTGTGCCCCAATCTTCCCGACAAGCCGATCTACCAAGGCACGGTTTATCTGCTGTAGGCAAGCGGACCTTGCACGCTAAAGCCAATAGCGTTGCGCCATGGCGGGCGCTGTTGTTGGTTTCCGGCGGCGAGGAGATTGAACGTTACTGGCCAACAGACTGGCCGGATCGATCAGGAGAACTCCTGCTCCAGGTACTTCCGAATCTCCTGCTCGATCGTGCCTTTGATCGGCAGCAGCAGGAACGAGATATCGGCCGATACTTTGACCTCATCGGCGCTGACGACGATCTCGCCGCTGACGCCAGGTCGCGCGAACTTGAGCGTGTGCTTGTCCCACTCGGCGTTGATGTCGAACCGCTCTTTGATCTTCTTTGCGACCTTGTCGACGGCTTTCTTCGCCTTGGCCGCGCCAAGGGTATGTTCGCGCGAAATACGAATGCTGGCCATAGCTCCCCAGTACTTTTGCCGTTGGCGCGATTATGATGAAAGCCTCGGCGACTTTGGGAGCGATCGGTGCGAACAATCTGCGCTTTGCTGTTGTCTGCAGCCGCTGGTATCGCTTGGGCGCAAACGTCAGCGAAGGTTGTACCGGCTGGCACAGCGCCATCGACTACCGACCAAATCTCGACCCATGCCTTCGATGCGCAACGGGTGCCCGAAGAGACCAGGCCAATCGGCGAACCCGCGTCGCACCCAAAGACCGCGCCTGAGGCGCCAGTAGCGATCGAACCCAGCGCGGCACCCTCACCGATCCCCGCAACGCCGGCTCCAGGCGCAGCGAGCCCATCGGCAGCAGCGCATTCGCCAACGCCGGCAACGCCACCGGCGACAGCTTCGACGCCGACGGCCGCCGCGCCCGCTGCACCAGCCAAACCCGCGCCGCCGCCAGCGGCCGCGCCCGTGGCTGCACCGAGGGCCAGTGCTAACCCGGTTGATCCCGCCCCCGCGCCCGCGCCTGAGCCCAGTGCATCCACCGCGCCCGCACCGGCCGTAGCGCCTGCGGCAGCGCCGAAACCGGCGCCACCGCCGCCGGCACTCACCGTCATTCGCGGCCAGTTGTCGCTGAGCAGCGGTGGTCGTCCCCTGCGACCGCAGGAGGCCGTGGATGCGGTGGTTTACTACCGATCGTCCGTGCCGACGCCGGTGGCAGCGCCGACGCAGCCATACGTGATGTCTACCGAGCGCAAGACCTTTTCGCCGCGCGTGCTGCCGGTACCGGTAGGCGCAACCGTTCGCTTTCCCAATAACGATCCGATCCTGCACAACGTGTTCTCGACAGCGAAAGAAGCCAATTTCGATCTCGGTCTTTACGGCAAAGGCGACGGCGAATCGCATCGATTCACGCAGCCGGGCGTGATCCGCGTGTTCTGCAATGTGCATCACGCGATGGTTGCGCACGTGCTGGTGATGGACACGCCACACTTCGTCAAACCCGACGCGCAGGGACGATTTCGGCTGGCAAACGTACCGGAGGGGCCGGGCGAGCTGTTTGTGTGGCACGAGCGCTCGCAGCTCTGGCGCAAAGCGTATGTTGCCGGAACGGATGGCGACGTCACCGTGCCCTTGGAGTTGAGCAAGCGCAAGATTCCGCCGCATCTGAACAAGTTCGGCCAGCCGTATCGGAGGACACGTCCCGATGAGTATTGACAGATTCCCGATCGACTCGCGTATCGGCTTCGCTGGTCTTTCCAAGACGCCAAACCCACTCGACTGCGCACCGCGCGTCTCATTCGCCGACAGGGAAGATCATGGCTAATCGCGGTTTCAAAGTTCCGCTCGCGGCACGCATCTTTCTCGCGAGCGCTGTCCTGGTGGCGATTGCCGTCGTATTGGCGGCCGTTGTCACGCTGCAACAAGGCAAACGCAGCGGCGATCGGGCGGTGAACGAGAGCTTGAAGGGCGCCGGGCAAGCACAGGCGATGCTCGAAGCGAGCGCCTTCAGCCAGCTCGACGTGATCGCTCTTTCGCTGTCGAAAGATGCGGACTTCGCGCGCTATCTCGCTGCCGCGACTGACGACGGGCTCGGGCTGGGCGAAAGCGACTCGCTGCCGGGACTCGACGACCCCGCAGCCATATCGAACGACCCCGCTGCCGACTCCGATGCTGTCCCGCCACCTGACGAACCCACGCCCGTTGTCGACGAGCCAGCCACGGACAGCTCGTCGGTCTCGGATCTGTTGAAGGAGATGAGCGACATCTACGGCTTCAAGTTCGGCATGGTGCTCGATTCGGAAGGCTCTGTCGTCGCGCGCACCGACGAGCGCGAGGCGTTCCAGGACAGCTTCGCGGACGATCCGCTGTTTGCCACGGTGATCAACGATCTGGCAGGCGTCACCGGCTATTGGCGCGATGGCGTGAGCTTGTATCAAGTGTCGGTGCGACCCATGGGCCTGCAGGATGAGCTGGTGGGTTTCATCATTATCGGCAAGCCGGTGGATGCAACCGTCGCGTCCGACGTCAAAGGCGCCTCTCGCGCCGAAGTAGCCTACTGGCTGCTGGATGGCGAAGAGCTGCGCCCCGTTGCCAGCTCGCTGCCGGCAGATGCCGAGGCCAGCCTGAAAGAGTCGCTGATTCCGATCAAACCGCAGGCCAAAGCGATGCTGGCCAGCGGCACCGGATTGGACCGGCTCGATGTCGCCATCGGCAAACAAAAATACGCGGGTGCGCTGGCGCCGCTATTTGGACAGCCGGGGCAAGCGGTCGGCGGCGTCATCACGCTGACGTCAGTGGATGACGCCATGGCGCCGTTCATCAGCATCCAGAACGCGGTCATGATTGGCGGCCTGGTCGCCCTGGTGTTGGCCCTGGCCGTGTCCTGGTGGCTGGCGCGTCGCGTGCTTCGACCAGTGGCCGAGTTGACCGATGTCGTCGAGCTGGCGGCTGGCGGCAATTATTCGCAGGAACTCGATATCGCCGGTAACGATGAAGTCGCGCGGCTTGGTCGTGCCTTCGATCTCTTGCTCAGCGATTTGCGCGAGAAAAAGGACATGGAAGGTTATGTCGGCCATGTGTCGCGCTTCTTGCCTGATCCAGTGAACGAGGAACCGGCGGCGCCAGCACGCCCCGCGCCGAAGCCCGCAGTACGGCGCGACGCAGTGCTCGTGGGCCTGGAGCTGCGCCGATTCTTGAAGGCACCGACCAAGGGCGAGGAAGCCATCACTTTGACCGCGCTCGGGCAACTCGTCGAAGAGGCGCTGGCACGCGCGGGTGTTGCCGGCGGCGAGCTGCTGGAGCAGGAAGGTCCGCGATTGATGTTCGGCTTCACCGGCGAGTCGCCGGAGTTGCGAGCGCTGGCGACCGTACACTTCTGGATGGAGGGTCGCATCGGAGTTGCCGAGAACGGGGCCGCAGCGGCAATCGCCTCAGGCGAAATCGTGCACGGCTCCCTGCCCTCGCGCCCCGAATCCACGGCGACCATCGGATTGCCCGTGTTGCAGGTCGAACGCCTGCTGGCGGAAACGCCGATCGGATCGACGCTGCTGGCCCCAGCGGTGGGCGAGAAGCTCAAGGCAATCGGTCAGGTAGCTGTGCTCAAGGTGGCCAATGGACAATCGAGCGGCAAGCGCTTCCTGGCCGTCGAGCGCCAGGGCCTCTCGGTGTTGGCGAAAATCGCCCCGGGCTTGTCGCAGCCAACGCAGATGGCCGGCGCTCCCTTGAACGCCACGCTGATACCAGGAGCAATTCTGGGTTCGCCCAACGATCACGCCTCGACGCGCCTCGCCACCGGCATGCGCTTTGCCGGTCGCTACGAAATTCTGGCGATCCTCGGCGCTGGCGGCATGGGCATGGTGTACAAGGCGCGCGATGTGGAGCTTTCCGACATCGTAGCGCTCAAGATGCTGCGGCCGGGCATGCTGGTCGACGCCGAGCAGCTGGATCGACTGAAGAGCGAGCTGAAACTGGCGCGCAAAATCACCCATCCGAATGTGCTGCGCACCTACGATTTTGGCGATTTCCAGGGTGTGCCTTATATCTCGATGGAGTACGTCCGAGGATTGACGCTGCGGCATTTGTTGCAGCAGGCCGGCAAACTGCCGTTCTCGGCGGCGCTGCGTATCGCACGGCAGCTATGCATGGGCCTGGATGCCGCTCATCAGGTGGGCGTGATCCATCGCGACATCAAACCGGAGAACATCATCATCGAGCAAAGCGGTAACGCCAAGCTGATGGATTTTGGCATCGCGCGCCCGGCGCGGCGCGCCGATCCTGGTCACACCCAGCCCGGCACCTTCCTCGGCACGCCGAACTATGCCTCGCCGGAGCAGTTATCCGGCATGGATCTCGATCAGCGTTCGGATATCTATTCCACCGGTGTGATGCTGTGCGAGATGTTCTGCGGCAAATTGCCGTTCACAGGCGGCAATACGATGGAATTGTATGTGGCGCATCTGCAGCAGCCACCCATCAAACCCTCGGCGTTGTGGACCGATATTCCCAAGCCGCTTGAGGAAGTCATCCTGAAGTGCTTGGAGAAAAAGCCCAGCGATCGCTACGCCACAGCGTCGGATCTGCTGGTTGGATTGTCGGTGTTACGCGCTTGAAGACGGATCTTGATTGCTGGTTCCTGGTTCTTGGACAAAAAGCAAGTCCAGAGCGACGATCCTGCCTGCAACCAGCAACCCTGAACCAACAACCAGGAACCAAAAGGGGGCACAGATGCGAACGTTGATCGGCGGGGCGTTGTTGGTCGCAACAGCTGGCGCGACGGCGCAAGACAGCCCGTGGACGTATTACGGCGATCTCCGACTGCGCGCCGAGAAGACCACCGACATCCCCGCGCGCAGCGACGACATCGAACGCTTGCGCTCCTTCCTCCGCGCCGGCGCACGCTACAACAACGAGAACGGTTTCGAGTTCGCTGCGGCCGGCAAGCTCGGCGTGGGCAGCGACGACAACGCCGACAATATCCGCAATCTCGACAACGAACGCTCCGATAGCGGCGTCGTCGATGAGCTATACGTTGCCTGGGCGGCCAGCGAGTCGACGCGCTTTCAGCTCGGCAAAGGCCGCAACCCATTCGTCACCACACCGCTGACCTGGGATCGCGATCTGCGCCCGATCGGCGCCTACGTCGAGTATCAGACCTCGGTCCGCGACTTCGACGCCTTCTATTTCACCGGCGGCTACTTCGCTGGCGACCATCTGTACAGCGACGACTCGAAAATCGCCGGGCTGCAGATCGGCTATGGCTGGATGGAAGGCGCCGAGACCGGCTTCAGCACTTTCCTGGGTTACTTCGACTACAGCGACCTCGATCGCGCCGCTCGCAGCGGACTGGGGCGCACCAATCGCCGCGTCAATAACCGTTTTGTGTCGGATTTCGATCTCCTGAACTGGCAGTTGATCGGGCGTTTGCAAGTCGCCGAGAAACCGCTGGTCACGAGGCTCGATCTGGTGCGCAATCTGGGCGCCGACGACCTGCGCGACGGCGCGCGTTTTTCGGCCATCTGGGGCGATGCGGAAGGCTTGGGCGGCTGGGAAGTGGGCTATTCCTACCAACGCCCGCAACGAGACGCAGTGCTCGCTTACTTCGCGGAAGACGACTGGTGGTTCCACTCTTTCGCACGCGGATACATGCCGTGGGTGGCTTACGGTTTCGACCGCGGCATCAGCGTGCAGCTCTCTGGTTTCGTCGAGCGCCGCGATTTGCTCGACGACACGACCAAGCGATTGCTCTTGGACGTGCGCAAGCGCTGGTAGTCTTAGCGCGATGAAACTGCACTTCCCTGGTGGTGAACACAAGGACCTCGTCTCAGCCGACGGGGTGATCCGCATCGGCTCGGCGCCGGATTGCCGTGTGTTGCTGCCCGCAGCCAAGGGCATCAGCGCACATCACGTCGATATCGAGATCGACGTCAAGCGCGGCATCACGCTTGTGGTCATCGATGCCGGCTCGCCGGTGCACGTCAATGCACGCCCGATCAAGCAGAAAGCAATTTTGCGCTACGGCGATGTGGTAACGGCGGGCCAGGTACGCATGCTGATCAAGCCCGATCAGGAGCGCAACGAGAAGCCGCCCAAAGCTGCAGGCGACATGCAAACCCGGATGCGCCAGGTGCCGCCACGCGTGGTGCTCCGCGGCGTCTCTGGCGCGTACTTCGGCAAGGTGATTCAACTGCGCGCCAACACCACCATCGGTCGCGGCAGCGATTGCGATCTGGTGCTCAACGAGCCGGAGATGAGCCGAAAACATGCGCAGATCGAAAACACGACGGAGGGTCTGTTCTTACGCGATATCGGCTCCGCAAACGGCACGTTCGTGAACGGCTCGCAGGTGCGCGACACCGTGCTCAAACCGGGCGATCAAATTGCCTTCGATCAAAACCGCTTTCTGATCGAAGCGCCCGGTTATCTGCTTGAGTACAACGAAGAGCCAATCACCGGCGTCATCACCCAGGTACAGCGCCCGCTGCAGATACCGCAACCCGCAGCCCCATCCAACAAGGTTCCCGTGAACCAGCAAAACGACACCGTCGACTGGATCATCATGGGCGCTGCTGTGGTGACACTGGTTGCGCTTGCCGTGCTGGTTTACCTGGAGTTTGGGCAGGTCAGCTAGGCGCGCTTCGCTTTTGGTACGCGGACCCATGGTCCGCAGCTAGCAGATAACCCAGCCGCGCTTCGCTTTAGGTACGCCGACCCATGGTCCGCACCTGGCAGACTACCGCTTGAGGTACGCGGACCCATGCTCCGCATGCTCCAGGTTTGTAGGACGCGGACCTCAGAGCAATGGCAAAGCTGCGGACCATGGGTCCGCGTACCAAAAGTGAATCACGAATTGCACTGAAAGTACAAAACGTCCGTCGGGTCTTTGTCGACCGCCTGACCGAGGCTGATCTTGCCGCTCTTGCGCAGTTGCAACTCGTCGCGATGCAGCCGCAGCTCGTCGTCGTCGCCGAGTTTGACGTAGGTGCCGTTGGTGCTGCGGTCGGTGAGCACGAAATAACCGCGCTTGAATTCGATGAGCGCATGGTTACGCGACACCCATTCGTTGTCGACGACCAGCGTGCTGCCGGGATCGCGGCCCAGGCCGAAGGTCGGTGAACTGCTCGACAGTTCGATCAGCTGGCCGCGATAGCGCAGCGAAATTTTGGCACCGGCCGGCGCATCCTCCAGACGGATCGCTCGCGCGACCATCGTCACATTCGAGGTGTCTTCCTGCCAGATGACATCCACGATCTCCACAGGATTCATCTTGCCGGCAACGCGCACATCGCCCAGGTGCCGCGTGCGCACAATCGTGCTGTTGGTCAGGCCGCGCACGGTGGACAAGGTGGCAACGATTTGCTCGCGCTTGGCCATCTGCGTCATGCGCGCGGCGGTGTTTACCGCATCGCCATAGACATCGCCGTCTTCCAACAGCGCCTCGCCGTGGTGCAGTCCGATGCGCACCGCAAGGGATTCTTTTTGCCAGTTTGGATCGCCGTGAACCCGGCGCTGCATGTCGATCGACGCCATCAAGCCCGACATCGCGCCCGGGAATGTGCACATCAGCTCATCGCCGATGGTCTTGATGACACGACCGCCGTGCCGTTTGGTGACCTCGGTGAGCGCGGCCAGCACCACGGTGGTTATCGAACGTGCGCCGACATCGCCAAGCTTTTCGAAAAGCTTGGTGCTGCCGGCGATATCGGCGAACAGGATGGTGATCGGCTGAAGGCTCATGCCACCAATGCTAGGACATGCGATAGGGGTGGGCAAAGCCCTGATTTCGATTGCAGGTGAAAACAGTCGTAGCAAGCTTCCGCAATCGTTCCAAGTTGTCTGCGCATTTCCTCCACAGTCGCGGCGCAGCCTTCAGCTCGGGCCAACCTCAGGCCGCTGCAAAGGAGCAGACCGTGACACGAGCATTCATGCTGGCCATCGCGCTGGCAACCGCCACTTCCGCTTTCGCCGACCCAGGATTGCCGCCACCCGTGGAGTCGGTTTTGAGCGAGCTTTCGCTGGACGACGCCAAACGCGCCGAAGTGCGCGCCACCTTGTTGCGGCAGCGCGCCGAGCGTCAGCATCAACGTGAACCGCTGAAAGCCAGACATGAGGCCGAATTGGCGGCTTTGCTGACGCCAGATCAATTGGTTGCGCTGAGGGCCGCAATGCCGCCGCCGGGTCAACACGCTCGCCGCCAACATCGTCGCTAAGGAGCAGCTCATGCGCATCATGACTTTATTGCTCCTGGCGTGCGGCGCAGCGCACGCCCAAAACGCTTTCGTCCATTTCGAATCGCCGCATGTCAGCCCGCTGGCGCTGTCCGGCGATGGCAACACGCTGCTGGCAGTCAACACCGCCGACCATCGCCTCGAAGTGTTTGCCGTGTCCGGCGACACGCTGAGTTTGCAACGCTCGATCCCGGTCGGTCTCGATCCCGTTAGCGTGCGCTGGCGCACCGGCACAGAGGCTTGGATCGTCAATCACGCTTCGGACTCGATCAGCATCGTCAATGTCGCCAACGGCACCGTTTCCAATGTGCTGGCGACCGGCGACGAGCCGGCCGACGTGGCCTTCGCCCAGGGTCGCGCCTTCGTCACACTGTCCTCGCGCAATCAGCTGCAGGTGTTCGATGCCGCAGCGCCGGGTGCGCCGACCAATACGCTGGCGCTCGACGGCGAAGAACCGCGCGCCATGGCCGTGAGCCCCGATGGCACGCGCGTGTATGTGGCGTTCTTCGAATCCGGCAACGGCACCACAGCGCTATCTACGGCGCGCGTGTCGAACGCCGCCGGGCCATATGGCGGCGTCAATCCGCCGCCCAACAGCGGCACGCAGTTTTCGCCGCCGCTCGCGCCGGGATTGCCGCCACCGCCGCCGGTGGCGCAGATCGTGCGCAAGAACGCCAATGGTCAGTGGATCGACGACAACAACCGCGACTGGTCCTCGCTGGTTCCTTGGAACATCGCCGATAACGATGTAGCGATCATCAATTCCAGCTCCCTCGCCGTGAGCTACGTGTCGCGCGCGATGACCAGCGTGATGCAACTCGCCACTGCCCCCGATGGTCGCGTTGCGATGGTCGGCACCGAGGCGCGCAACGAGATCCGTTTCGAGCCCAACGCCAAGAGCATTTTCATTCGCGCGCAGCTGGCCAGTTTCACGGCTGGCAATCCAGGGGCCACCAGCACCGTCGATCTCAATCCGCACCTCACTTACGCCGTGCGCTCAGTGCCGCAAGCAACACGCGACCTGGCCATCGGCGATCCGCGCGGTGTGGTGTTCCATCCGGGCAATGGTGAGATTTACGTGGCCGGCATGGGCTCCAACAATCTGATCGTCACCAACACCAGCGGCACGCGTCTGGGCCGGATCGAGTTGGGCCAAGGGCCCACCGGCATCGTGCTCAACGGTGCGGGCACGCGGCTCTACGCGCTCAATAAGTTCGACGGCTCGATCTCGGTGGTCGACACCACCGCGCGCAGCGAACTCTCGCGCACGGCGTTTTTCGATCCCACGCCGCTCGCCATCAAAGAAGGACGACCGCTGCTGTACGACACCCACGCAACCAGCGGGCTCGGACAAGCCTCCTGCGCAGGCTGCCACGTGGATGCGCGCAGCGACGGCTTGGCCTGGGATCTGGGCGATCCCTCGGGCGGCACCAAGGCCATCAATCAACCCTGTCGCCCGCCGCTGCAGAACCAGTGCAACAACCGCGCCTGGCACCCGATGAAAGGCCCGCTGCAAACCCAGACTCTGCAAGGCATCGTCGGCAACGGCGCCATGCATTGGCGCGGCGACAAGGAGAACATCGCGGCCTTTGCGCCGGCCTTCGTCGGACTGCAAGGCATGGCGTCCGAGCCCAGCGCCAGCGACATGCAGAAGCTCGAAAACTTCGTCGCCAGCATTCGCTATCCGGGCAATCCCAATCGCAATCCGGATGGCAGCTATCCGGCAACCGTGGCCGTCACCAACGGCAGTGGCGATCCCATCAGCGGCGAAAATCTGTTCCTGACTTTTCCCTCGCTGCCTGCGGGCACGTGCGTCAGCTGCCACGCGTTGCCCACCGGCACCACGCAGGAAATCGACCTGCCGCCGAACCGCCAACCGCTTAAGAATGCGCAACTGCGCGGCGTGTGGGAGCGCACCGGGATGTCGTTCGCGAGTCAGAACAACACCCGCGGATTTGGCTTTATGAGCGATGCGTTTCACGACACGCTGGCCTCGCGCCTCGGTCCGCCATTTACCTGGGGCACGCCGCAGCAAACCCCTCAGCGCCGCCGCGATGTGGAAGCCTTCATGCTGACAATGGCCACCGAAACCCCGGCCGCCGTCGGGCGCATGGTGTGGTTCAACGGTACCAACAATAACGACGCCACGTTAACAACGCTGCTGAGCAGCCTGACCACGCAAGCCGACGCCGGCACGCTGGCGCTGATCGCACGGCGCTTCGATGCCGGCAGCACCCGCGGCTTCGTCTATGCCACTCAGTCGGTATGGCTCAGCGATCGCGAAAACGCACCGACCACCGCCACTGCGCTGCGCGCTGGCGCCAGCAGCAGCGCCCCGGTGATGTTCATGGCAGTACCGATCACTACCCAGTTCCGCATGGGCGTGGACCGCGACGCCGACGGGGTGTTCGATCAGGATGAGCTCGATCACGGCAGCGACGCGGCCAACGCCGGTTCCCTGCCGACCAGTTTCTGCCGCGCCGATTTCGATGCCAACGGCACGCTCAACGCCGCCGACCTGAGCGCCTTCACCAGCGCCCACACCGCAGGCAACCCCCGCGCCAACTGGGACCGCTCCTTCGCTGCCAACGGCCTGCCGACAATCACAGCAGCCGACCTGAGCAGCTACCAGGCCGCCCACGCGCAAGGGTGCCCCAGCGGAGAGTTCTCGTTTGCCGATGGGTTTGAGTAGGCCGCAATTCGGGACGCGGAGCAGGAACACGCTCCGCCCCCGATCGCCTTTTGTTCTACCCCGCGGCGTCGACGTGCCAGACCGCGCTGAACCGGAAGAGCCCAGCGCCATCGCGGTTTGTCCGATCGCAGAGTCGATTTGCCGCAGTTCCTTCGCCCACTCGCTGCGAAACGTTCGTCATCGATGCGAAAGCGAGAGTCAAGCGACCTCGCATAAAGCGGACACAAGCCAATTCGCCGGACCGCACACGGCGCCTACGAGTACGCTGGCGTTTGCCGATGCTCACCAACGCGTGAGCCGAACTGGCCCTGAAGAGCACAGTTCCACGTACGGACAGGTTACCCTCACCACCGGAGCGTCGCTGTGCGCCAACCGATCTTCACACTATTGCTGATGATGACCATCGCCACTTCGGCGTTTGCCAGCGGAACCGCGCTGCCGGCATTCACTGGGGACGACAATGAAACCGATGTCGGTGCGAAAAGTGCGCCAGCGGCGACCTTGCTCGGGCTCGCGCAGGAACCGGGCTGGGAAGTGCGCTTCGAGTCCTTTGCCGACGGCACGATACTGATCAGCGAGCGAAGCCGAGCGAGCAGCAGCAAGGTCAACGGACTCCAGGCGCAGGCCGCGAAGCAAGGCCTTCGCTTGTGCCCGGCAGAACTTTTTCAGGCACTCACGCAACAGCCGGCGCCGACAATTCTTCGCGAATCGTGCGATAAAAACGCCGCATCGCCGGTGCTGAAATCGCTCTCCATCGATGAAATCTTCCGCCAGCGTCCGCTGCTCTGCAACGGGCAGAGCGACGATCAACAGTTTCGCGAGATCGAATGCAACAGCGTGCTGGGAGGATATTTCCTCGCTGGCGGAGACCAGAGTTTCTGGTGCGCCAACACCTTGCGCAGCAGTAGCGATCGTTCCATGTACGGCGCGCTCAACGACGAGGGCGAGATCGCCGAAAGCCGCCTCGTCAGTTGCGGCGGCCACAGTCGCTTCCGCTTCTACAAGCGCGACAGCGTCGGCGATCCCTGGTCGCTGTACCGCGACTACACCTTAGCCGCCGGCGAGTACATCAACCTCTGGGCGCAAGACGCCGACGCCTTCGGCGATGTGGATTTCCGCTTTCGCGTCACCAGTTCCGGCGGACAGCATCGCAGCACCGGCATTTTTATCGACAACTGATTCGTCGTTGGCGGCGAGCTCGCGGGTCGCCGCAAACCGTGATCTCACGCGTGGCGTCATCCAGGTTCTGCGCGACCCGCCCCTTTAGCCCGCATATTTCATGAGGTCGCGATGAAATGGCTTAGTTTCGTTGTTACAGCGTGGAAATCATCGAGTTGGTCGTACTGACAGAGTGTTCGCTGCCATTTCCTCGCTAACACGGCCCTCGCTCGTTCTTTGCGCCGGACTCTTCGTTGCTCGTCGTCCCAATGGGAGAGGGGCATCGTTTGCGCGCGCAGCGCGCGATGCTCCGAGCGCCCGGCAGCTACGCTGACGGGCCGGGTCAACCATTCCGCCCGGTGCGGCGGCGCAGCCGCCGCCCGTTCGAGCGGGCGCGCCGCATGCGGCGCAAGCTTGCCCGCTCTCACCCTCCTCCCGCCTCGATTCCGGCGCAAAGCCCTTCGCGATCTTCCGCGTTCCCTCATGAAATATGCGGGTTAGCGCAGAATGCGTCTGCGCCTCGCGCAATTCGCATCGCTACCAAAGGCCTGCCATGAGCCCATCGCAAGACGAGAAGAAGCCGTTCGATCCCTTCGAACTGACCGCCGCAATCCTGCTGGGCCTCGGCGCCACTGCGGCCTCGGTCGCCGGCCACCAGAACAACCTTTGGGGCGGGCTGAGCGTGCAAGCCTATAGCTCTGCCACGGCGATGACGACCAGCGCATCGACCACCTTCAACAATGAGCAGTCCACCTACGACAACGACGTGGACATCGAACGTCGCGCCAAAGAGTTGATTTGGGAGTCGCGCGAAGACACGAATCTCAGCCGCAGCGCCGGAATGGCCAGCTGGATGCTGATCTCGCAGCTGTCCGCCACCGCTTACAAGCATCTCGGCTTGCCCGAAGAAGTGCGCAAAGACTACTGGGACGGAAATGCGCAGGCTGTCCTGACGCCAGAGCACTTGGAGACCGCATTGGTAAACGATCTCTCCTCGGATTATGTTGGTGAGTTGTTTGCCGACAGCGCCGCCGAGTTCGCCGCCGCCGACAAGCGCTTCGAAGAAGGGAGCGACGCCAATACCAAGGGCGACCAGTTCTCTTTGGCCGTGGTCATCTTCACTGTGTCCTTGTTCTTCGCCGGTTTGTCGTTGGTCTTCAAAACCGGGCTGCGCTGGGGATTTCTTGGATTGGGCGCAACGGTGTTAGTGGCCGGCTTGGGTTACATGGCCACTCTGACCTGGGCTTGAAGGCATTTGCCACCGATCACTTCCAATGCCAACCGCTACGCCTGCACCTACGCCGCCATCATGGAGTGTGCTCAGGTTGCGCTGTTCGCCATTGGTTTTGGACCAGCACCAGCGAAAGCGGTCACCGCAGGGCCATGGTGCAATCGCTGGTGCACAGCATCGGTTTGCAGCCGCCTAACCGATCGCGAACCAAACACCGAACCGCCATCGTTTCGCCGCGACCAAGCCACTCAACAGTTCTGGCTAGGAGCTTCATGACGATCAAGAGGAAGCCCGCCAATGCGCGTGCGCACTCTCCAGCCACCGAGTGCCAGTCCTTCGTCGCGGCCTACGAAACGAATACCGCGGGCGCAATCGCACTTTGTTTATATGATCCTTGATGAGCACCCTCATGAATGCCTGTCCAGCTGGAGCATCAAGGGCAGCGAGCACGGTTTCGTCCAACCGCGGATTGTCACCAGAACAGTGAACGCTGCGATCCCAACCAGGAGCACGCTTGCGCTGCGCGGAAATATGTCCGCGACAACAGCCAAAAGCGGATGCGCCAGAAGCAAGACCACCGGCAGCCATCGAAACGCGCCCCGCAGCGCAAACGCAAATCCGTAGGCGACGAACAAGCAATAAATCGAAAGGATGATCAGAACCGGCGCGACCCACGGCGAAACGGTCGTCAACGTTGGCCACTGCCCGGTCAGCCAGATCAGGATCAATGCGCCGTAGGTGCCCAGCATCAACGCCAGCAAGCTATCGAACGAACCCAGAATCCAGTTGCGAATGCGACGGCGCAGAGCGGCTGCCAAAGCATTGATCGGCCACGTCGAGACCGCCATTTGTTCGGCTGCGATTGGTCTTAGTCCTTCGGCTTTGCCGAGTGTGTAGACCAGCGCAATGAGCAACGGCAGATAGAGCCACATTCCCCGAGCGTCGCCAGGGACGCCGCGAATCGCATATACCAGAGCGGCGAAGGCATCGACGGCGATCGGAGCCAACAACAACGTCAGGCGCCAACGCCATGGCATTTCGGATATCGGCAGCCAGCGATCGAGCAGATACGCAACTGGATCAAGTGCGTGAATTCGCAATGTCGACTTGCTCGCCGCATTCGTCGAAGCCTCAGGGGGCACTTCTTGTTGCTCCTCGTATTCCTCCAGAGCCGCCATCACCGCCACATCTTCGCCATGCGCAAGTTGCGCCGCGTCGACGCACTCTCGCCAGCGGCGACGCAGTTGAACAATCCTCTGCACCAAGTGCGGCAGCCAGAGCAGCGGCACATACGGCAGCCACGCCATCGGATAGGCGCCCAGAGCCACCAAGGCAGCGACAAGCACACATACGACGGCGGTACCGATGGCCGCAAAACCGAGCGCGTAAGTAAATGCGAGCCCGTAGAGCAGCACGATCGGTGGCATGTTGGTGATAGCAGCCAGAGTCGTCAGCAGCATCGCCGGCAAACACAACATGACCCACCAACAAATATCTACCGCTTGCAACAAGTGCGGGGCGCGGATCACCGAAAGCGCCATGAGGCTGTTATCGAGCTCGGTGCAAAGCCGATACAACCACAGCACCAGGGCCCCGGTAGGCAATAACGCCAGCGCTTGGGTGTCGCTGCTATCTCGATGCAGAAAAAGCAGCACAGCGGTGATCGGCAACAGCAGCGAAATCACCAGCGCCGCGGGATGCAGCAACATCCACCAACGTCTCCTCAGCAGCGCAAGCGCCAAGCGCATCATCGCTGCCACTCGTGCACCAGCGCAGCCATCGAGTTTCGCTGCTGCACGGCAACACCCAGCCGCTGCTCGACAGCGTCCAGTACCGCGACCGATCCGGTGAGATGCCATCGTCCGCGCTCGTCCCGGCGCACGCTTGTCAGATTGAACGCCGAACTGAGATCCGCTGCGGCAATAGGCGAATCTTCGAAAAGCCGATACTGCATTTTCCCGATGTCCTCGACGAGATAATCGCGGGCCACGACGCCGTCTCGCAGCAGCGCAACTCGCGTTAGCGCGTGCTCGACGTCGGTGAGGATGTGTGTCGAGATTACGACCGTACGATCATCGTCCAAGGCCCTGGCCAACAGCTCATCGACCAATTGCGAGCGCACGACAGAATCGAGCGCCGACGCCGGCTCGTCGAGCAGCAGCAACTCGGCGCGCGTCGCCAGCGCGCGAATCAGCGCAACCTTCTGACGTTGTCCGCCCGACAAAGCGCACAGCATGCGCCGTGCCGGCACGTCCCACTCCCGGAGCAAGCGCCTCGCGAGAGACGCATCGAAGCGTCGATAGGCACCAGCAATCAGCGAAAACAACTCGTTGGCGGACAGGTCCGGAAATGCCATGTCGAATTGCGGTACATAAGCCATACGAGCCTTGGCCTCATCGCTCAAGGTTTCGCTTGGCTCACCAAGTACGTTCGCCCGCCCACCGTCGAATTTGAACAGGCCAACAAGACCCTTCAACAACGTACTCTTCCCGCAACCATTACGACCAAAGAGCCCCACACGTTCGCCCGGCGAAACGCGCCAAGTCAGACCCTTCAGCACCTGATGGCGGCCAAACGCGTGGCGCAGCGATTGGCAATCGATCAAAGGAGACATTCGGCGCCAGCGTAGTCGATGGGGCAAGGTCGGACCCGCAGACTACTGTGCAAGTTCAAATTCCGCCAACTCCGGGCACAGCTCTTAGCGTCTAGCCCCGATGCCAGCACTTGAGCTGCAAGTGCTACGCTGACGCAACAATGTCATTGAACTGGTAGCCGGCATGCACCATCCGCTCATCCTGCCCATGGCAACCCACGTAGCGCTAACAGCGCTGCTGTATGCCCTGCTGACCATCGCCCGCGCACCCAAAATCTGGGGCATCGGCCAACGCCGGGATGGCTCCAATCCGTGGGCCAGCATCGAGCCGCGCATCAGCGCGAATCTTTCCAATCAATTCGAATGGCCGCTGTTCTTTTATGCCGCGTGCCTGCTGCTGATCCACGCTGCGTCCGTCGATGCAACCGCCATCTGGCTCGCGTGGCTTTTCGTTGCCGGCCGCGTCATCCACAGCAGCGTGCAGATCCTCACCATGAATGTTCGCCTGCGCGGGCTGGTGTTTACGATCAACTTTCTCGCCACGTTGGGGCTTTGGGTGGTGTTGCTGCGAACCACAATGGCGTAAGCATGCGATGGATCGTTGAGCTGCACTCGGCGCACTGAAATGGCACCTATGCTGCCGCCCCATCAAACGGCAGCGCGTTGATGGCTCGGAATCGGACAGACGAGTTGGCGCGCCATGCGAGCGGCTCCTCACAACCATGCTGATTCATCGCACAAAAGCGACCGAGGCGAGATCGGTGCTCATCTCATCGACGCTTCGAGGTCCAGAGCGAACGGCGCCGATCGGTTCAACGAATCCGAATCGAACGGACGCCGATGGCCACAATCGGTGCCCGGCAGGCGATCGACTCAAAGTTGTACGAACGGCGTTGATCCAACACAAGCCCACGTGGTTCCGGTGATCTTGTCGGTGGAAAAGGCGTTGAGTTTCGCCTGCTGCGCGTGCTGCCAGATGCTTTGGCTGTTCAGCACGTAGCCGCGCGCGATCAGGTTGGCGGCGCGCAGCGAGGCGATGCTTTGCCGCCAGGTGTTGAAGTTCGAATCCGACAGATTCGACGAGTAGATGATCTGCTGGCCGCTGCTCGGCACCGTCACCAACTTGCCGCTGTCGAAATCGATATCGGCGAAGCACAAACGCTGCCGCGGCAGGGTCTTGGCGTAATACGACTTCCAGTCTTTGTTGCCGCTCAGGCAGAAAACGAACTTGCCGCGCAGCGCATCGGTATCCGGCCAACCGTTCTGACGCACATAGGCCACGAAGTCGTCGCTCTGCGGGGAGAGTTGTCCAGGCGAGTAAATGAGCGCCGCATCGAACCACTCGCGCAGATAGTTGTCGATCTCGTCCGGGAACGACTCCTTCGCCCCCTTGCTGCTCTTGATATCGACGGTCACGAAGATGACGTCGTGACTGTCGTCCGCGAGATGCCACGACAGCAGATAACCGAGATACGACGCGAACGGAGGGCCACTCGACGTGCTGTGCGCAACGGTGAAGTAACCCAGCGATCGCCCCTGGGTGCCATCCGAATGGCGCCAGATGTCGTACTCCAGTCCGCGGCATCCGGCGTTCGCGGGGTCGTCCGGGTGGAAGGTCAACGACACATGCGAATCCTCATCGCGATCGTAAGAATTGTGCGATTGCTTGTACGAGGCTTGGTTGTATTTCACCGATGACTCCGACGAGATGGGGCAGCGCAGAGCGCCGATCGCAGCGGCAGGCAGCGCCGCGCAACATCATCGTCGCAGCAATCGCTCACCGGCGAAAGCGCAGAAATCTCGCAAATTCTGACCATCGCAAATGCCGCGCTAACGCGATTTGCATCCGCTGCTACCCAGGCATCGCATGCCGTCAGACATTGCGACGCGATATTGAAATATTCCGAGGCTGAATCCGGTCAAGACTGCTCATGAGACGACTCGCGATTCTGGCCCTGGCTTTTTACTCCCCCGGCGGCATCGCCGACGTGGCCGGCTACGTCGAGTTCGGCGCCGCGTCTACCGACGCCGAGCGCGTCTGGTCGGAGGGTGGCAGTGGCGCGCTCGGACGCGGGGATGGCGTTTTCGCCGAAACCCGTTTGAGTGCCGAACATCGCGTCTTCGATGATCGGGTTTTGATCTTCGCGTCGATGCTCGCCCGCAGCGACGAGGGCGGTCGACGCGCCGGGCTGATCGAAGGCTTCGTCGACATCGGGCGGCTCGGCGAGGAAGGTTATCGACTGCGGATCGGTCAGGCCTTCGCAGGCACCAGCCGCGAAAACGTCGAGGCGTTCTGGCAAACGCCATACACGCTGAGTTTGTCGGCATTGAACGCCTGGATCGGCGAGGAGTTTCGACCGATCGGAGCAGAGTTCGCCAAGCGCTGGGCGATCGACGCAGGATCGTTCGATCTGGCCGCAAGCGCTTACGTCGGCAACGACACCGGTCCGGCCGCCTTGGCGTGGCGCGGATTCGCGATGCACAATCGACTCTCGGTTTATGGCGAGGCGCTGCCGCTGCTGCCACTGCCCTCGCTTCGCGACCCGCGGCGGTTCGGCGCGCAACGCGTCGACGGCACCCAACCCTTCGGGCCCGACCTCGATGGTCGGCTGGGGTTTGCGCTTCGTGGGCGCTACGACAACGGCTCGGGGATTCGCTTCTCGGCGTTCTACACCGACAACGGCGGCGATCAAGACCTGCACAACGGCGATGAGTACGCCTGGAACACCAACTTCGCCGTCATTGGTTTCGATTGGAACTTCGCTGAACGCTGGACCTTGCTCGGCGAGGTCATGCGCGGCAACACACTGATGGGCTTTCCGCCGGGCCCAAACGTCGATCTCGACATCGATGCAGCTTATGTGCTGTTGAGTTTTCAGGACGGGGCGTGGACCTATTCGGGGCGTATCGACGCGTTTCACATCGCCGAGATCGATCGCTCGATCGGCGAATTGAACACGCAGAACGGCACCGCGCTGACGCTCGCCGTCCTGCGCGAGTGGCAGGATTGGCGCTTCGGCGCCGAACTTCTGTACGGCGACATCGCGCGTCCCGGCAACAACGAATTTGCCGGTGAGATCGACCAGGGCGGCACGCAGGCGACGCTTCTGGCGCGGCGCTACTTCTAACGAGCCGAGCATAACCACGGCGACGGCAGCAGGCCCATAAAGCTTTGGCATCACCAACCCAGGGGGCATTGCGCGCGCCAGCATCATTCGACGCTGAGCGATTGTGGCGAGCTTTTCCGAGTAACTGGATATCGTTGGCCGCTGTGCCGATACCAATGCTCCAGGAGTCGCCATGAGAGTATCCCGATCCCTTTCCAATTGCGCCGGGCTGGCTGCCTTCATCAGCGGTTTTGCGGCATCGGCAGAAGCTGTCTTCTTGTCGAACCTGCCCGTCGATCGTGCGGCTGTCTTTGGCGGATCCGGCGCGGATAGCGCAACCGCGAGTGCGGCAGGCACGCAAACGACGACCTTCACGAATCTCCAAGCCTTTGCGCAGGCGGCGCCGCAGCAACGGGCGGAGGGCTTCGATCGGCTAACGGCGGGCGCGCTGGCGCCACTGCTCACGCCGGGTGTGGTGCTGAGCGGTGTCGAGTTTCCGAACGCGCCGAGCATCAGCAGCGATCAACACTCGACCGTCTTTCAAGGCCAGGCATCGCCGCCCAACTATGTGCTGGTGAATTGGCGCGATTTTGCGCTGGTATTCGCGCACCCGACGCGCTCATTGGGCATGACGCTGCAGTGCGTGGGTTGCGATTCCAGCGGCGCTGCGCCGAGTCGAATGCGCATCGAGTTACGTAACGGCGACGATGTGGTCGGCGTCGATGAAGTGACAACAGCGTTCGATTCTACGGTGCGCTTCGTCGGCGTGGTCAGCGCGCAAGCTTTCGATCGCGCATTCGTGACTCGGCTGCAGCCATCGGGCGTCGGCAACTACATGCTCGACGATGTGCGCTTCGACGATGGATTTCTCGCCAACGGATTCGAGCCTGACCTCACAGCGCCGACGCCGAGCTGGTCAACAGTTCGATCGAAATGACGGGTCGCGCATCAAGAACGCCGCAGCTGACGTAGGGCGGAACCCGCGCGCCGAATCCAATGACCGTGCCGTGTTCCGTCCGCGCGGTTTCCGCCGCCGGCCCGCGACAACCATCGTTCATCGTGCCGTGCGCGCGACTACGCGGGAGTCCGCCTTACGCGGGTTACGGGGAATCCGCCTTACGCGGGTTTACGCGGGTTGGTCAACCGCTCGACCGAAACAACGGGTCGCGCATCAAGAACGCCGCAGCAATCAGCGCCACGTAGGCGTGAAGCAATGCACAGAACAGTCGCGATGGCTCAAACAGGAGATCGAACATCCCAAGAGAGAAATAGGCAAAGGACTTGCCGAACAGTGCGCCGGCACAGAAACCGCCCATGGTGCTCGACAGCAAAACTCTGGGCCAGGCCCAATGTCCGTTGTGTCCCTTTCCGAAGCGCCGAACGACGGGCACAACCAACAACAGCCACAGAATGACTGCGCTCAGAGCCATCGACCAGCCGACACCGAGTGTGCCGCGCGCGTCGGCCGGGCCCGACAGGATCCACACGATCGCCGCAAGCGGCAACGGGGCCACCACGACCGCGCACACCGGGGGCGTCAGTAACCTCATGTCGTCTCGAAACTCCTTGCGCATTCGGCGGCGGGCCAGAACGCTGCGCCACACTTTTAGCGGCCAACGGCTCGGACCAATCCACGTCCGTAAGGCGCAAACGCCGTCGGGCGACGCAGCGCACAACGGGTTCGGCATGGGACACCAGCAGACGTAGGGCGGAACCCGCGCGCCGAATACAATGACCGTGCCGTGATCCATCCGCGCGGTTTCCGCCGCCGGCCCGCGACAACCATCGTTCATCGTGCCGTAAGCGTAACGGTGGAATCCGCACGATGAAGCTTGTGCGGGTTCCACCCTACAGGCAATCCGCCTTACGCGGGTTGGCGCTGGTCGGGAAGCGGTCTGCCGCGCGTTATCATTGAATCCACCAAACAGGATCGAGCGCCGCCCCGATGAGCACCGCGATCGAACACATCACCATGCAGCTGGCACAGTTGCCCCAGGAGCGACTCGAAGAGGTCGTGGACTTCGTTGACTTCATCGCCACGCGCGAGCAAGAACGTCGCTTGGTACGCGCCGCCCAAGCTGTCAGTGAAGCCTCGTTGGCAACACTCTGGACCAACGAAGCTGACGCCGCGTATGACCGGTTATGACTTCGGCGCTGTACTGCTCGTGCCCTTCCCGTTCACAGATCAGGTCGGGTTCTCACGACCGCGTTGTTCTGGCACCCAAAAAGCTGCTAACGCGAGATCGAAGGTCATCCCGCCTCAGCTCGCATTCCCATACAACGAGAATGTCCCAGCCACCTTGTTCGAGCGCCGCTTTCGCCCGGCTATCACGATCTTGCGCTGCCTGGATCTTTGTACGCCAGAACTCGGGCCTCGTCGTCGGCTTCGCCGCAAACGGACACTCCCTATGACCATGCCAAAAGCAACCGTGCACGAAGATCACCTTGTGCCGTCCAGGAAAAACAATGTCGGGTGTTCCGGGCAGATCGCGGACATGCAGTCGATAGCGATAGCCCATCGAATGCAGCATCTTGCGCACGACGAGTTCAGGCTTTGTGTTGCGACCTCGAATACGCGACATGTTGTGTCGCCGCTGATCGGGTGTCAGCACATCGACCACTCGCTAGTCCCCAGGTTGCAGGCGGACCACTTTGCCGAATGACATCAAGTTCGGCGCGATCGTCACACCATCAGGCGCAACACCAGCGGGCAACCGCTCGAACAACTCAAGAATGATGCGCGCGAGCGGGGCAAGATCATTGGAAACACGCAACTTTGCACCCTTCGAATTTGCCCCGTAAACCCGGTAGATGCGGTATGTGCGCCCTCCGGTGACCGCCTCACGAAGCTCGGACAACGAAACATGAAAGGGCCGGTCGAAATCACCCGAAGTTGTTTTCACTTCGATGGACTCAGTGACGCCGTTAACGTCGGTTGCCTCGAAGTCCATCGGCGAGATAGCGTTCGCACGCGCGAGCCAGGCATATGAGGTCAAGAGCCCCGACTCGCGGTTCGCCTGCAGGAAGATGTCTACCAGCGACTCGCCAAGATCGCCTGTAGCTTCTCCCTGCGCCCGAGCCTTCTGCAAGGTCTCCTTATCGAGTCTGGCTTGTCTTCCAACGCGCGCAAGAAACCGCTGGACTGCAGAATCAATCCCGCTGGCGGCATCGACCAGATCATCGTCCACCACCAGCACCCGCAGAAAGTGATCGGCTGCAACGCCGCCTTCTTCGGCAATCGCTTGCACGTCGGCAAGACTGAGTGCCCTCATGCTTTGCCGACCCGTTTCAGATATGTAACGCCCCAACATTTTGTGCAGAGAAACCTCTGAAGACAGGCCCTTCGCAACGAACACGATCTTCAGATCGTCAGGCTTCTGATCGCCCTCGAACACCATCAGCGCATAATCGCCGGGACGGAGCACCGCGAAGCGTTCCTGCTGCTTGTCTACCGTCTCGCCATTCAGGCGCCAGTTCTTATATGCGGCGTTCTTGAGGATCTTCCGTGTCATCGTCAACGGCGCAACGTCGCCGGGGCCGATCAACGTCAGGCCAACCTTATATGAGCCAGGCTCGAGCCGTGGATACAACAGGTCTTCAAATACATCCGCATTGAGATTGACGGCTTTCTGATGGCCTCCAAGCTTTTGGTTGTCGTGGTGCCATTGAAAGAACGTCAGGTCGGACGCCGTCAGGCGCTTCAGTGCAAAGCGTCGACTCATTGAGTGGCCTTCCGAATTGCCGACATAACCTCGCCAGCAACTGCTTTGGCCAGCAAGGGCGGTACCGCATTTCCGATCTGACGAAATGCCGGGTTCATGGTCCCACAGAACTTAAAGCCATCTGGGAAGGACTGCAATCGCGCCGCTTCCCGCACCGAAATTGTTCGCGCCTGGGCGCTGTCGTAATGGATGTGCGAATAGCCATCCTTACCTAGATGCGCCATCAGCGTGCGTGCTGGCGCGTCCGGCTCCATCTTTCTCCACTTGTTGGGGAACTTGCTGGCGTCGTAAGGCGGCACGAACTCGGCGCGCAACTGCTCACGTAGGTTGTGCTTGCGCGATTCGCTGGCGTCGGCGCCGACGCGTCGCTCGACTTCTTCCTCAAGCATGAGCTGCGCAAGCTCGTATGCCTGCGGGTATTGGTCGCCGGGCTTCATGCGCGCAAAGATCTTGTAGTCGCGCGGCAGAGACCGAATGACGTGATCCGAAACGCCTTCGTTGCTCTCGAATCCGGTCCATTCCCGCATCAGGCGCCCATAGGCGCTGAGAGGTGGTCCCGAATATCGAATCAACTCGTCAAAACGACGAGCACCACGGCGAAGCTTGCCTTCCAAATGCAAAGTAATCGGTGGCAGATCGGCCAGCGCCTCTTCGGCAGTGATGGCGGCAGGAAGGTCTTCACTACCCTCGGGTGGACGTTGGAAACGCGATGTGCCTCCCTTGAACAGATCTTCGCCCAAGTTTTTCAACGCCACAGCACGCGTCCCCTCGTAACCTGACGGCAAGACGTGGCGATGAGTGGGCGCCGGCAGCGTGACCGGCCGACCCAGCTCGCTGGCAAGTGCGATCAGGAACATGCGCTCTCGCATCTGCGGCACACCGTAGTGAGCGGAGTTCAGCAGCGTGTAACGGCAGTTGTAACCGCGCGACTCCAGCACATCACAGACTTCCTCAGGAATGTTCATACCACCGAAGTTCAGCACGTCCGGCACGTTTTCCATGACAACAGCGAGAGGCTGAAACGCTTCGATATAGGCAAGAAAATCGAGGTAGAGACGCGCACGATGATCGAGCTTGAAGGCCTCCGGATGATCGGCGACCTCACGCAGCTTGGCGCGGCCGACACGGGCAAATGCCTGACACGGAGGACCGCCCACAAGGACATCGACTGCGGTCGACGGGTCCGACACGCCAAAGTCATTCGCGAACGAAAAGGGCGACACTGAAACATCGCGCGCGCGGGTGTGCTCGGTTTGGTTCACACCGAAGAAATTAAGGCCATGCGATGCCGCAGCAAGCGCATCGAACTCCACCGCAGCCCACGGCTGCAGCCCCGCCGCCTGAAAACCCAACGACAACCCGCCGCAACCAGCAAAAAGATCGAGGCATCGAACTGAACCACCGTGCGCAATCCGCAGAAGCTTTCGCTCGCGCATTGCATGGCGAAGGGGCTCAGCGACACGATATGGTCGCGCCGGTTCCGTGCGCGAGTATTCGAACATCGTGTCGTAGACTGGTAGCTCCATCAGCCAACTCCTAAGCCTATGCTTGTTCGCAGAGGATAAGTGGTTTCAATGCCGATGTTGCGGGAAAGCGATCACCATCTCACTATGCTCGCGAAGATCAGCGATGGTGCCACTTTGCCCTGGTGATGGCGATATTCGTGAGAGAACGCGCGATTGCAATAGGTAGCGGACAAAGAATAAGACCAGGATCGCCGATCGATGACCACCGGTACTCAGTATCCCATTCGGGCGCGAAGCCACTTGCTCCAACTCCTCGGCGATGAGCTGATTGGAGATGACAGACTCGCGATTTTCGAGCTCGTGAAGAACGGCTACGACGCAGACGCGAATGAGGTTGAAATCACGATCAATCTCTCCGGCCGCCATCGGAAGTCGATTGTCGTTCAGGACTCCGGATGCGGTATGACTCTTAAGGACATAACCGATAAATGGCTAGAGCTTGCTACTGACTCTCGCCGGAAAGACCGCACGGCGAGAACCAAACACTTTCGTCGGCATCCGTTGGGCGAAAAGGGAGTTGGGCGCATCGCCTCTTTCAAGCTTGGACGCTACGTAACTTTGACCACTCGCGCCGAAGGGCATCCCGAGTATGAGGTGTCAATAGATTGGGAACACCTTTTGGGGCAAGGCGCTTACCTTGAGAACCTAAGTGTGCAGGTGAAGGAGATCGCCGATGCTCAGGTTTTCCGCGGCAGAACTTCGGGCACTCGGATCGCCATCTCTGGTCTGCGCCGAGAGCACTGGACTCGCGGTGATCTTCGAAAGCTCTATCGACTCGTGACGTCGCTAGCAAGCCCATTTAAGACTCCCGATCAATTTGTCGTCAAGTTCAATGCGCCTGGGCGAGAGGGCGATCTCAAAGATCTCATTGCCCCGAATGATTTTCTCGATCTTGCTGTGTGGAAGTTCGAGTTCAACATCGAAGGCAGCGCCTTTAGCTGGCGGTATGCCTTCAATCCACCGCACTGGAAGAACGTCAAACCGCGTAAGTCAGAGAAGCAGAATGACCGACTTTTTCTGACGCCATCGGTTGATCCAGATGGTGGCAGGCGGCGTCGCGCGTCACCCGATGAGAAGCTGATGCTTTCGAAAGACGATCTGGAGGGAATCGGCCCAGTAGAGGGGAGGATCTATGCTTACTATCGTCGGTCTGAAGTACTCAATGCCACCGGCAGCTCCTCACAGGTTAAGTCGTGGCTCGACGATCAGACCGGAGTGCGTGTCTACCGAGACGGCGTGCGCGTGTTTAACTATGGCGAGCGAAATGACGACTGGCTCGGACTGAACGCTCGAAGGATAAACACGCCCGCCGGCAAGCTCGGAACAGGCTCAGTCGTGTCGGCTATCCATCTGGACTTGGATCAAAGCGACGGTCTTCGCGAGAAGACCAACCGGGAAGGCTTTGATCAGAACGAGACTTTCGAACGTCTGAGACGAGTGGTTCTCAGCATATTCGAGCACTTGGAGCGCCTTCATGCGGATGACCGGAAGGCTCTGGATGATGTCATTAAGGGGACTGACGCCGAGCAACCCCAGCGCTTTGTCGAAGCCATCGAACACCTTCGGGACGGATTGAAGTCCAAGAAGCTGGACCACAGCTTTGCAAAGGATGTCGACACGATCGAGCGAGAGTTCGTGCAGCTTCGCGATGTAATGGCTAACGCTGGCATGGCGGGGCTGAATCTTGCAGTCATATTCCACGAAGTCGAGCGGGGTGTGGAGTCCCTCGCCACTGCGTTGGACCGGGGGATTGATCCGGACAGATTACGTGAACAGATTGAGCATCTCTATCAGCTGCTCCAGGGCTTTGCGCCACTACTCCGAAAGAACACACCAAAGTCCATGTTTGCAAGCGCGGTAGTGCGTGCTGCGCTGATGACCAGAGAGCCGCGTTTCAAGCACCACAAGGTCACGTTGTCCGCGCCGATACTCCAAAAGGAACAACCCGATTTCAAGATACATGGAGCGGCCAATCTTTTTTCCGGCGCTCTAGGAAATCTTCTGGACAATGCCCAATTTTGGGCGCGCTACAGAAGAGAGCGGGACGAACGGAGCATCCCCGCTTCGGTGCTTGTTGCTTCCGATTGGGACGCCAAGTCGAATTCTGGCTTCATAGCTGTCATCGACAATGGACCGGGATTCTCTATGTCCAGCGAACAGGCGACGGAAGCGTTCCATACGACTAGGCCGGGTGGCATGGGCCTCGGCCTCTACTTTGCGAAGCATGTGATGGAGCAGTGCGGCGGAGAACTAACGATTCACTCGGCAGACGAACTCCGCGACGAAATTAGGATTCCGAAGGCGTTCGATGGCGCCGCTGTCGTCCTGCGGTTTAGGGAGAGCAAATAATGTTCGGTCCGATAAGGGCAGTCGCGGTTGACGATGAGCCTGGTCATCTTCTGTCGATCACCAGCGGCCTCTCATCAGTCGGCATCCCCTGCTTGGGCTACTGGTACGACCGGGATGCCAATGAACTTCGGCCAGCACCTCCCGAAGGAGGGCTGCCGCACCTTCGCCTAATCTTTAGTGACCTGAATCTGGCGGAACTCGGCGGCGTTCCGGACACCCCGACGCTCTGGTCCGTGGTCGTTCACGTCCTGAAGCAAGTCGTGTCCAAGGAAGCGGGGCCATACCTTCTTGTGTTCTGGACGGGAGTAGAGCAGCGGGCTGCGGATGTTAGAGCGATGCTGTACGCGCGAGCAGATCAGCTGGAAGGCATGCCTTGCCCGATCGAGGTTCTCGAGTTGCCAAAGTCGACATTTCTCGCGCAGTCGCCCGAAGGCAAGCCCTTCAATGAGGGGCTGAAAGAGTTCTACTCTGCGCTGCACGGGAGCATCGAAGACCTGCGCACGGCCGTTGCTGGCGCCGTGGCTACGAATGCAAATCTCAATGCGGTTGCAGCGTGGGAGTCCCGTGCAGCAGAGTCGGCGGCGCAGACCGTGAATGAAGTGCACCGGTGCGCCAGAATCGACGAGCCGAACCTATCGAACGTCGGTGCGTCCTTAACAAGAGTTGTTGCCAAGATCGCCGAAGCGGCAGCCGGTAGCGCCGCGGCGCGGGCCGAGCCAGCGCGTGCTCTTGACGCCGGGATGCTTGACATACTGGTTGACCAACTCGGTTCTTCGGTCGACGAACCTCGCTATAAAGCTACCATCGCCACGGCGCTGGGTGCGGTCCTCAACGACGAAATTGCGTTCGCGAAACGCGTTTCGATGCACGCGGAGTTGAACACGTACTTCCACATCGATCGCCAGGTGGCTGGAGCAAAGTCTTGGGATAGAGGGGTTGTCGTCCCGGCACGCTCTCCAATGAGCGGAAACATGCTCGGATTCAATGCCAAGGAGCTGCTATTCAGTGAGTTCCTGTTCCCTCCAGAGCAGTTTCCTGAGGAGAAGCAGGATGAAATGCGTGGCCTTATGAAGGAGTTCCAGCGCACACCGGAGGTGGTTCTCATCGAGCTGGGCGCGGACTGTGACCACGCTCAGGCTCACCATCGAACACGCCGCTACCTTGTCGGCGTAGAAGTCCCCGAGCGTTTCATCCTATTGACGCGGCATCCCAAGGGCGGTCTCCGAAATGGAGCGCTGGAACTCCTCGGCCCATGGACAATCAGGGGCACGAACACTTTCCTGCTAGTGTCTTGTCGCCGGTTCTGGACATGGCAGCGTCGTGAACCGCCAGAGGTGGCTGAAGTTCGATACAGACTGAGATCTTCGGTAGTCGACAAGCTGCTGCACCGCTATTCGACATGGAGCAGTCGTCCCGGCATCGTTGAGTTTCGATGAGCGCAATGTGATCGAGTTCGTCGACGCGAATCGAACCATGAGCCACTTCTCCAATTCCAACTCACTCAGCCAGCTGCTCCACCCAGTTGGAAAATGACCCACCTGTCGATTGAAAGCATCCATCCGCACCGTGCAGTTCCTGAGCCAGTACCTCGGCCGTGTACTGAAACGGGCTTACTTTGTAGCGAGAAAGTGCGTCGATGAAGCCCGCTCGGGTCAGGCCGGCAATTTCGGCCGCACGCCCTTGATAGGTTGATCTCAAGGCGCGTCGAGACCGAGTGATGCGAGCGCGTTCGGTGTCGAGTTGAATCCGAAGCTGCCGTCTCGCCAGGCATCTGCAGACCTGCAAATGGCCCTCGCCTTCGCGGATTTGCGTAGCTTTCGTTCAGTGGCTTCGCTGCCGATCGCCGTTACCGCCTGCACATGCTGGACGTGGTCGTGCCGGCGCTGGTTTGAGGTCTGAAGTCGATCGCAATTGGCCCACACTGGAGGGTAACCATGGCTTTCAAGTTTCACCGCTGGCTTATCGTGTTTGCGGCATGCGTCGGTCAGCCCGCAATAGCGGAGTCTGAGCTGGATTACAGCGTTGCCGGGTGTGCTGAGGCGCGAGCCTTTTTGAGCGGGGGCGAAGGGAGTTTGGAACGGTCGGGTGGGATGTGGATCATCCATTGCGACAAGGCCGGCGAGCCGGAGACCAGCGCGGCGGTGGAGGCGCGCATGCGTGCGGACCTGGCCAACCCGAGCACCGATGCCTTCGTGCGCGCGAACCTTGGCCTGCGACTGGCACTGGCTTATTCCAAACGCAAGCAGTTGACCGAGGCCGCGCGCCTGGTCATTGCCGCGCAAGCGGAATACCTGGGCCAACCAGAGCGCGATGAATTCACCAACTTCTGGTTTGAGACGGTGTCGAATGATTTGGGTATCGATCTCGCCAAGCAGCCTGAACTCGCAGCGCCGCATCTTGATGCCCGCGTGATGTTCCTCGACATGTTGCGCGACTCGGAGATGCACGCGTACCTGCCCGAAAGGACGCTGCCGCTGGCACTCAATATCGCTCTCGGCAACGCCTTGCAGCTGGAGAACCTCGAACGCGCCGCACTGCATGCGGGCCACATGGCACGGTTGCGAGCGGCGACTCCTCCAGGCGACACGCCCGATAGATTCCTCTCGGCCTCAATGATCGCCAAAGTTGCGCATTCGCTGATCCAAGCCAAGCGCACTGAGGAGGCCAAGGCGATCATCGGCGACGATCCGCCCGTGCGTGCGCTCTTCGCTGCCTACACTGCATTGGACGCCATAAATCCGGCCCAATCTGATCTCGACCTATCTTTGCGCTCGATCGTCGAAGCTACCGATAACCCATGGTGGCGTGCGGGACTCGCCGAATCTATCGATAGGGATCGGGAGATCGTTGCGCAGATCATCGACGGCGTCGCCGCCGAGCTACACCACCGCGGCCGAACAGCCGATGCCGATCGCGTGCGGGCCTTGCAACATCCGAAGTTCGAACGCTGAGCGCGACGCGCATTTAGACCTCGCATCGGCGCCACAGCGCGGCGCCCTCCTGACCAGCCTTGCGCCCAGGACTTCGCGCTCTTCGCGTCCTTTGCGTGAACCAACAGACCCCCCGCTCAGAACCCCAGGGGCAGCCCGGTCAGGAAGAACACCAGCAGCAGCGCCGTCCAACTGAGCAAGAAACAGACCGAGTACGGAACCATCATCAGGATCATGTCGCCAATGGTGAGGTCGGGCCGGTAGCGGCGCATGAAGGCGAGGACGATGCCGGCGTAGGCCATCATCGGCGTGACGATGTTGGTCGAGGAGTCGGCCACGCGGTACGCCGCCGAGACCAGGTCCGGCGTCATCTGCGGGTTCACCTGGTACAGCATCGGCACGAAGATCGGCCCAAGCAGCAACCACTTCGAGGTCAGACCGCCGACGAACAGATTGATCAGCGTGGTGGTGATGATGAATCCGATCAGCAGCAGCACAGCGTTGTCGGCAAGGCCCAGGACCAGCAGACCCTGCGCGCCCAGATAGGTGATGTAGGCGCCCAGCCCGCTGTAGGTCAGCAGGCCGAGGAAGTTGTAGGAGAAGAAGGTCAGCACCAGGATGTAGCCGGTGGTGTTGGCCTGCTTCGTCATCGCCTCGACCACGTCGCCCAGGCTGCGAAACTTGCCGCTGGCGAAGCCGAAGGCCATGCCCACGGCGACGAAGTAGAAAGAAATCAGCAGGATCACATTGTTGAGGAAGGGATGGACCTCGCGGCCGTCCGCGCCGGTGAACGAGGCCAGCGGTCCCTGCGCGAAGCCGAAGATCACCAACAGGGCCACCGGCGTGGCCCACGCCGCCGCCCGCAGACCGCGCCGCTCGGACTCCTGCAGCGTGAATTCGCCAAGGTCTAGATCGGTCGGTCGCGTCCATGGCTGCGTCGCCAGCTTCGGCGCCACGAAGCGCGCCGTCACCCACGCGCCCATGCCTGCCAGCAGAAAGGTTGAGGCGACCATGAAGAAGTAGTTCATCGTGGCCGCATTGAGCGGCGTGCCATCGGCGCTGGCGAAAGGCACGCCTTGCGCCTCGGCGAAGGTCTTCGCGTTCAAGCCGACGATCACATCGGGCGGCGTTGCCGGAATCAGATTGGCACTGAATCCCGCCGATACACCCGCAAAAGCCGCCGCCATCCCGATCAGCGGGTTCTGCCCCAGCGCCGCATACAGCAGGCCGGCCAGCGGGATCA
Organism: Lysobacterales bacterium; assembly: GCA_022844135.1. Classification (GTDB taxonomy): domain Bacteria; phylum Pseudomonadota; class Gammaproteobacteria; order Xanthomonadales; family SZUA-5; genus JALHMH01. The sequence goes on along the minus strand of JALHMG010000007.1, from coordinate 111,732 downwards.
GCACCAGATAGCCCGCATCTGTGGCCAGCGAACTCATGATCCCGAGGAAGACCAGCAGCAGCGGCATCCAGCGCATCGGCACCTGCCGCCCAGCCTTCTTGATCAAGGCTCCCAGCAAGCCCGCGTGCTCCGCCACGCCGATCGCCAAGGTCACGATCAGAATGACGCCCAGCACGCCATTCCCAAAGCCCAGCCAGTTCGCCAGCAGAGCGTTGTCGAAGATCCAGCGCACATGCTCCCCATCCAGCATTGGTCGGATGCTCTGCTCCACCACCCCATTCGGCCCCTGCGTCGCAAACGTCGTCCCGCCCAGCAGAGCCGCGGCCGCCAAGGCAAGGCCGTAGAAGCCGATGAAGAGCAACACCGGATCGGGAATGGCACGGGCAATACGCTCGATGCGTGAGGGTGGCACTGGCGTGGTCACGGGAGGCAAACGGTTAGCCGGGCGAAGCGCGGAACCTTGCCGAAGCGGGTGTGAAGGTTGGGACAAGGCAGCAGACGTAGGGCGGAACCCGCGCGCCGAATCCAATGACCGTGCAGCGATCCGTCCGCGCGGTTTCCGCCGCCGGCCCGCGACAGCTATCGTTCATCGTGCCGTGCGCGTAACGGTGGAATCCGCACGATGAAGCGTGTGCGGGTTCCACCTACGCGGGAATCCGCCTTACGCGGGCTGGTGCTGTCTTTGCCTTTGGCGAACGGTGCCCGTATGCCTTCGGCGGCGGTCGACGATTGCGCAGAGATGCGCAGCGCCGCTTTGCGCGCGAAATCTAATGCGGATGGGATTGCTTCAGCATCATGACCAGAACGATACGCATACGCTGCAAATTCTGGAACGGTGACCTCAGACGGCGTCGCAACGTTGCACGTCTATCAGCAGCTATCGGGGCGCGTCCTCGGTAACGCCGGATCAGATCGACTACAGGCCTGGTTCTCGTTCCACCGGGACGCCTTGCTTTGCGATGGCCTCCGAGAGCCCTTCGAGCAAACGACGGTCGTAGGGTTTCTCGTCCTCATAGCCGTCTGCTGGAGCACGGAACTGCACGCGGCGATGCGCCTGATGAAGCACTAACTAAGCGCACTCTTCCGCGAGTGCTCTTGTGGACGAGATAAGCAGCAAAGAGAACCGAAGCCAGGAGAAAGGCTGCCCAGGGCGCGGAGTCAGCTTGAATGGCCAACCAAATGCACGGCGCACTCGCGACAGCCGCAGCAACGGCAATCAGCCCGCCGCGGTCGGGGATGCGTTCAAGTCTCGCGCATTGGATTGATGAGTAAGGGAACCGCCGCCAACGGTGGTGCCTCCGCAGCCCCGGTACCAATTGATAAACGGCACGATCGGTGGCCGCATACGCGGGATCGAATGACCGATGGAATGTCCCCCTCTCCTTGTCGAAGACGACGACTTCGCCAGATTCCAACGGCAGCGTATCGAAAGGTGCAAGCACTACCCATACCTCCCCAACGCCGCGGCCAGCATCCCCCGCATCTGCTCGCGCAGCTCCGCCGGCGCGAGGATTTCGGCGTCGGCGCCGTAGCGTTGCACGTCCATTAGCAGCTCGCGCGGGTTGGCATAAGGCACGGTGAGTTCCAGGCTGCCGTCGGGCAGGACGCGCTGGCGTTGCGTGGGTGCCAGTGTACGTCGGCAATCCAGCGGGCGGCGTGTGGCGTGAAGCGGATGACGGCGGTGGCGATGATGGGGCCGGCGAAGATGCCGTAGCCGGCGGCCTGGTGGGTGTCGAGTTGTGCGGCGGGCAGTTCGATGGCGGCCTCTTCTGTGAGCGCCGGTTTGCGGATGCGGTCGAGGGCGAAGCGGCGCAGTCTGTTCTGCTGTGAGTCCCAGGCGTCGAGGTACCAATTGTGGCGATGATGGGTGAGGCGCTGCGGCGACACCTGGCGCTCGCGCTCTTCTTGGGTGGAGCGGGCCTGATAGATGAAGCGCAACTGGCGGCCTTCGAGCACGGCTTCGGTGACAATGCGAAAGACAGTCTGGTTGCCGTGCCGCGCCTGGGTGCGCAGCACGCGCAGCCGGTGCAGGCGGCGGGCTTTCTCGCCCAGCAGTTTCTGGATGCGCGGCTGCAGCGGGCCCAGCGCCTGACTGAGCAGGCCGGCGCCGCTGCGCTGCAGGACTTCCTGCGCGAGCATCAGCGCGTACAACTCGTCTGCGCTCAGCCAGACGCCGGGCAGTTGGAAGGCGCCGGATTCGCGATGCACGTAGCGCCAGATTCGCGCTGGATCGCCTTCGTGAACCAACGGCGCGCCTAAGCTATCGCGCATGAAACTCAAGTCCCGATACAACGTGGAGCGCGAGCACGCCGATTCCTGCATCAAGCGATCGTTGCTAAGGCCGTACCGGTTGCGCGTAAGCAATCCGTGCAACAGGGCGATGCGTTCGGTACGTTCCATGGGGCGCGGCGTTTGCAGGCGGCTGGGGCGATCCTGCTTGCGCAATGGGCGGGTGACAAGGGGTTCGGGAGTGGGTGCGTTTGGTGTTCGCGGGACGGCCAAGGTCAACCCGAGCAAGAAAGCCAGCCTGTCGCGCCGACTCACAACTTCACCAGCCTTCGGGCAGATTTCGTCCGCCATCGAATGCGCGGCGTGCGTTCCCGATGGTCTGACCACCGTCATTGAATGCTCCACCATTCGCTCGCGAACGGCTGGCGTTTGTCGTTGAGTGCTCGACCATTCGCTCGCGAACCGCTGGCATTCGTCGTTGAGTGCTCGACCATTTGACCGCGAACGGCTGGCATTCGCCGTTGAGTGCTCAATCATTCGCTCGCGAACGGCTGGGGTTCGTCGTTGAATGCTCGGCCATTCGCTCGTGAACGGCTGGCGTTAGTGATTGAGTGCTAGACCATTCGATCGCGAATGGCTGGCATTCGTCGTTGAATGAATTTCGTTCGCCATCGAGCAAATTCTGCTCGCCATCGGACAATTTTTAGTCGTCATCGAATGCGCGGCATACGTGCGCGATGCTCTGGCGTGGATCGCCGGTGCCTGGCCTGTAGCGATCTGGCGCGCCTGCGTTACTGTTCAGTCAAATTTAACCTGCGTGTCATCCGGTGACATAGCGCGGGCGTCTGATAGCCACACCCCGGAAACAACGCCGGGGTGGCGATCCGCACAGTGCGGACGCTCTATCAAAGTAGCCAAAAAGGAAAGTCACTATGACCATGCAAAACCTCGTTACCCTCACCCTCACTGAAACCCAGGTTGCCGCTGTGGATGCAGCGCTGACCACGTTGGAAACTGAACTGGCTGGGCTGATTGCCCTGAGCGAAATGGACAAGCGCCGGATGCGCAAGATGGGGGTCAAGAGCGAAAGCTTCAGCCGTCAGGCCTTGCAGGTGATCAGCCAGAATCCGCAGATGATTCCGGCCAATGTCCCGGTCAGCGATGCGCTTGCCGATCTTAGGGTCCTGGATCAGTTGCGCCCCTTACTCACTCGATTGACCCGCCTGTGTGAGCGTGGCAACGATACCGATGCGGCACTCGGTAACGACATCATGACCGTTGCGCTGCAAGCCTATGGCCTGCTGATACTCACTGGCCGCAGTGAAGGCTTGGAGTCGCTTCGTCGTGACCTGTCTGAGCGATTCTCCGGTGGCAAACGCAAGTCTGCAGACGGACCGGAGGTGCAGCGAGCTGCTTAGCGGGCCTAGTTGTCATGAGGTACGAGAAGAGCCGCGTTATGCGGCTTTTTTGTGCCCTCAAGGAACATGGCCGCAAGGGTTGGCTGCCATCGAGAGATGTCCGCGAAAGCTTGGGTCCAGTGCCACTCGGCGAACAATGCCGCGACATCGAGCCCGCACTTCTGGATCTGCGCAAAGCGCGACCGGACTTGCAGGGTGCCATTGATGCCGCCCTGATCGGCGCCGGTTCCCGATGGGCCGGACGGATCTACGCGGAAAACGGCGCGCCAGCCCGGATAGACTGTTACTGCGTGATCTGGCACAAACCGGGGTCGCCGGCCAGAGCGCTGGCCCGGAGGTGGTCGAGCTATTGCGCCATCAGTACTGGGACGTCCGCGTGGATGCACCACTCAGGTGAAGCGTTTCCGCAGTTCGTGCCGTGGGCGTATCGGTGGATTCCGCACGACGAAGGATGGCGAGATCCACCTTACGAAATCGCCACGCGAATCGAACTCGATGCCAAGCGGGGAGTTCGCCCCGCTACTAGAAAGCTACTGCAACAGCTCGAAGCCGTTACGAAACACAAGATCAGGCACCGTTCCGCTGCCGATGCCCTGAATGGTGAAGGTAGTCGGATTTTCATCCGCATCGTTGTTGGCAATCGACACCACCGCCGTATGCGTGCCGGCCACCGTAGGCGTGTAGCGCAGCGTGAAAGTAGAGAGATTTGCGGGCGCAATCGGCGTTGTCGGATGCGTGGTGATCTGGAACTGCGCGGCGCCGTCGCCGGACAGCACAACCGGAGGATTGGCGGTCAGCGTCAGTGCCAGCCCGCCGAGATTCCGGACCGTGAAGGTCCGCGAGAAATTGCTGCCGATACTGGTGGAACCGAAATCGGTGTGATCCTGGAGAGAGGGCATCGTGTGCCCATTGGCAATGATTACGTTGTTGCCCCGTATCTCGATTTCCGTTTGCAGCAGCGGGGGCGCCGGAACAAAGGTGCCGATGAGCGCAGACCTCGTCGTGAAGGCACGATCCCCGGCGTCGTTTCGGGCGCGAATGAAGAACTGGGTAATGCGCCCCTGCGCGACGCCGCTGGTCACGGTGGGTGCTATGGCCAGATTCCGGATGTTACCGGCTGGCATCTCGCCCACACTCCAGATCACCAGCTCGCCAGTGTCACAGGTCGATCCAGCGCAACCACCGCCGATGATCACGCTGTTATTCAGGGGATTCACCAGATTGGGATAGAACATCTCGACCCCAACCCCGGCCATGGTCGCGCCACTGCGGTTCTCTACTACCGGGGTTACGGTAAAACTGTTGCCGGGCAGGAGAGCATTCGGGATTACCGTTGCCGCCAAGGCCAAGTTGGCATTGGGTTTGATCGGCACCACTCGCGTTGCACGGGTGGTCCCGAGATTGCTGGAAACAACCTCGGCCGCATCAACTTCCACCAGTTGTCCGGCTACAGGCATGTTTGCCTGAAACAGAACCTCGCGACGCGTCCCCTGGCCCTGTCCCAACGAGCCCACTGCCCAGACAATTTCGCCACCGGTCAGCGAAGGATTGCCATCCGCACTGATGAAACTGGTGCCCGCAGGGACCGGCATGCGCAGTTCGGTGCCGAGCGCCGCGGTCGCGTTGCGGTTGGCTATCGTAAGCAGCAATCGCACATCCGGGTTGGCCAAAGTTGGCTCCTCAAAGGCGTCGACCGTGAGGCTGAGGGAGCGATCTGCCCGGGTGGCGACAATTTTTCGCTCCCAACGATCACGCACACTGTCGGCGAAAGCACGGGCGACCAGAGGAATCAGTCGACCATTGGGATTGCTGGACAAGGTGCTTGGCGTCAACGTGACGGTCTTGCCGGTGCCTGGAGGAAGGCTGCCGAGATTCCAGAACACCGTTTCTCCAACCTCGCAAAATCCTCCGCAAGTACCACCGTCGGAGACAGACACAGATTCAGAAACCCCCACCAGCCCGCTGTTGTAGAACATTTCCAATCGCACATTCGTAAGCACCGCCGCAGTCCGATTGGTCACCGTCAAATAAGTGTGCAAAAACTCGTCCGAGCGCGACGGCCCGTTGCTGGTCACAATCGCAAAATCAAGTTGTGGCGCGTTCTCGACCCTCGTCGCCAACGCCACACGAGTGGTTTGCGGGAGAAATTCGGCTTCACCCGAGATGCTCGCCGCATCCACCTTCAGCAACGTACCGACCGCCGCAGCACCGCCTAACTGCACCGTCACTCGTCGTTGGCCACTATCGCCAGCATTGAGCAGACCAAGATTCCAGACCACTTCACCGCCACTCACGCTTCCGCCGTCGGTCGCCGAAACAAAAGTGCCGCCCACCGGAATTGGGAATCGCAATGTGGTATTGCTGGTCCCCGCCCCGCCCCGATTGCCATAAACCAACTCATAGGTCAGTTGGCCCGCAGGTGCGACTGGATCTTGCTGCGCATAAATCGATAGGTCCAATGGACGGTTGTTACGTGTGGCGACGATTCTTCGTTCCCAACGATCACGCACACTGTCGGCGAAAGCACGGGCGACCAGAGGAATCAGTCGACCATTGGGATTGCTGGACAAGGTGCTTGGCGTCAACGTGACGGTCTTGCCGGTGCCTGGAGGAAGGCTGCCGAGATTCCAGAACACCGTTTCTCCAACCTCGCAAAATCCTCCGCAAGTACCACCGTCGGAGACAGACACAGATTCAGAAACCCCCACCAGCCCGCTGTTGTAGAACATTTCCAATCGCACATTCGTAAGCACCGCCGCAGTCCGATTGGTCACCGTCAAATAAGTGTGCAAAAACTCGTCCGAGCGCGACGGCCCGTTGCTGGTCACAATCGCAAAATCAAGTTGTGGCGCGTTCTCGACCCTCGTCGCCAACGCGACCAGGGCGCTTTGTAGAAAGCCTTCAAAATCGCCGCTGACGCTGACTGCATCAACCTCAAGTAAGCTGCCGACCACCGCGGAGCCGCCTAGCTGCACTGTGACGCGCTGCTGCCCGCTATCCCCGGCGTTGAGCAAACCCAGATTCCACACGACCTCATTGCCGCTCAAGCTGCCGCCATCAGTCGCAGATACAAAGCTGCTTCCTGGTGGAATAGGGAATCGCAGCACCGTGCCGCTCGTCCCTGCGCCGCCGCGATTGCCGTACACCACCTCGTAGGTCAGCTGGCTGCCCGGCGCGACCGGGTCCTGTTGCGCACGCGCCGCAACGTTGAGCAAACGTGCCGAGTTAATCGTTACTACTTGCGTAGCTTGATCGCGCGGAATCGTGCTTTCCAAAGCGCGCACCAGCAGGCTGATCGAACTGCCATTGGCGGCTGAACTTGAGACGGTCGGCGAGAAATAGACCGATCGCCCCGCGCCTGCGGGTAAATCACCCAAGTTCCAAGCCAGTGTTTCGGTCGCCTCGCAGCTGCTTCCCGAGCAAGAACCCCCGTCCGAAATCGAACCGGTCGAAAGCGAAAACAAGCCGCTCGGATAAGGCACCTCGAGGCGCACCGTTGACGCCGTGCTCGTGCCCGAATTGGCGACGGTCAGCCGCACGAACAGCAATTCGCCAGGCGCGGCAGGGCTGGAGGACACCTCAACCGCCACCTGCAACGAGGCCTGTGCCGGGAGGCTCAAGCACCCGACACTCAGAATCATCAGCAAAAACTGCCCCACCATCCAGCTACGCATCGTTGACCTCGTCCTTTTTCCAAATTCGTATCGTCAGGCGCCATGGGGCGTTAGATTTCTGCTGACTGGCGCTTCGGCTCGTGGTCGCCCCATGCATCTGGAGCAGGTCAGCGTCACAAACGTGTTTATGGCGCGTTCTCGAACCCATTGAAGAACAGCAGGTCAAGGTTAGTCGTCAGCACATCGCCGGGCAGCCCGTAATTGCGGCCGCCGATGCCGAGTTGTCCCAATTCATGAGAACCCCAACACTTGAGCCCTCCGCTGGTGGTGAGGGCGCAAGTGTGGGAAAGGCCCGCAGCGATGGCGCTGACCCCGCTGGTCAATCCGCTGACATCCACCGGCGTGTGGCGATCAGTGGTGGTGCCGTCACCCAGCTGGCCGCGGAAGTTGCTGCCCCAGCACTTGACCCCGCCGCCAGTGGTGGAGGCGCAGGTGTAAGCGGCGCCTGCGGCGATGCCGCTGACGCCGCTGGTCAGTCCGCTGACGTCCACCGGAGTGAGGCGATCAGTGGTTGTGCCGTCGCCGAGCTGGCCAATCAAGTTACTACCCCAGCACTTTAACCCGCCCCCGGTGGTGAGCGCGCAGGTGTGGGAGGTGCCCGCGGCGATGGCGCTGACCCCGCTGGTCAGTCCGCTGACGTCCACCGGTGTGAGGCGATTTGTGGTGCTGCCGTCACCTAACTGGCCGTTGCCGTTGAATCCCCAGCACTTGACCCCGCCGCCGGTGAGGGCGCACGTGTGACTATCGCCCGGGGCGATGGCGCTGACCCCGCTCGTCAGTCCGCTGACGTGCACCGGCGTGAGGCGATTAGTGGTGGTACCGTCACCCAGCTGGCCGCTGAAGTTATTGCCCCAGCACTTGACCCCACCGACGGTGCGGGCGCAGGTGTGAAAGTTGCCCGCAGCGATCGCACCAACCCCGATGCTCAATCCGCTGACATCCACCGGCGTGAGGCGCTGCGTGGTGGTGCCGTCGCCGAGCTCGCCGAGGACGTTCCCGCCCCAGCACTTGACCCCGCCGCCGGTGGTCAGGGCACAGGTGTGACCAGAGCCTGTGGCGATGCCGCTGACGCCGCTGGTCAATCCGCTGACGTCCACTGCAATGCGGCGCAGGGTGGTAGTACCGTCACCAAGCTGACCTCGGGAGTTGCTGCCCCAGCATTTGACGCTACCGACGGCAGTGAAGACACAGGTATGCCGTGAGTACGAGCTGACGCCGCTGACCCCGCTGGTCAGTCCACTGACATCTACCGATGTGAGGCGGATGCTGGTGGTGCCGTCACCGAGCTGAGCGTCGCTGTTTCTGCCCCAACATTTGACCCCGCCGCCGATGAGGGCGCAGGTGTGTTGGTTGCCGGCGGCGATCGCGCTAACCCCGCTGGTCAGTCCACTGACGTCCACTGAGGTAAAGGCCCGCGTGAGGGTGCCGTCACCGATCTCGCCGTTGGAGTTGTCGCCCCAGCATTTGGCCCCACCGGTGCTCGTGAGGGCGCAGGTGTGGCCGCCGCCCGTGGCGATGGCGCTGACCCCACTGGTCAGTCCGCTGACGTCCACTGCAGTGAGGCGGCGCGTGGAGGTGCCATCTCCGAGCTGAGCCAAGGAGTTTCTTCCCCAACACTTGACCCCACCGCCGACGGTGCGGGCGCAGGTGTGAAAGTTGCCCACGGCGATGGCGCTGATCCCACTGGTGAGTCCACTGACGTCCACCGGCGTGAGGCGATTAGTGGTGGTGCCGTCACCGAGCTGACCGTCGCTGTTTCTGCCCCAGCACTTGACCCCGCCGCTGGTGAGCGCACAGGTGTGCCGGAAGCCCGAGGTGATGGCGCTGACCCCGCTGGTCAGTCCACTGACGTCTACCGGCGTGAGGCGATCAGTGATGGTGCCGTCCCCGAGCTGGCCTTCGATATTACTGCCCCAGCACTTGACTCCGCCGCCGGTGGTGAGGGCGCAGGCGTGGCCGCCGCCCGTGGCGATGGCGCTGACCCCGCTGGTCAGTCCGCTGACGTCCACCGGGGTGAGGTGCTGGGTGGTGGTGCCGTCACCGAGCTGGCCGTTGACGTTGCTACCCCAGCACTTGACCCCGCCGCTGGTGGTGAGCGCGCAGGTGTGGCTGCTGCCCGCGGCGATGGCGCTGACCCCGCTGGTCAGTCCGCTGACGTCCACGGGCGTCAGGCGCTGGATGGTAGTGCCGTCACCGAGCTCACCGAAGCTGTTCAACCCCCAGCACTTGACCCCGCCGCCGGTGGTGAGGGCGCAGGTGTGGGAGAAGCCCGCGGCGACTCGGATGATGTCGTTAAGCGGTGCCTGGGCATGCACGGAGGGGTGGTAGGTCGTCAACGCCAGACCCATCAGCAGCGCGAGCACGCCCAGCCCGTTGCTTAGACGCTGCAACCCGCAGAAAACACAACCCAATAAAGTTGCGAGAAAACGGTTGTTCATGACAACTCCTGGGTTGGTCTCAGGCCGTTGCCCACCAGGACAATCGCGGCTGTGGCGAATGGTTGGGTGACGTGAAGGAGATGGGCGACACCAATTTAAGTGTCTGACGCACGAAATGAACATGGAACACCTCGGTATGCGGGGCAAGGCCGGTAGGGTTGGAGCACCCTTCCAGACGGCCAGTCTCGAACACGCTACGATGTGGCGGCCGGCAGGCGCTACCACGCAGGGTTCAAGAAAACATCACGATGGGTCCGCGGCCTGATTTTCAGACGAATCCATGGACTCGGCGCAGGCCGCTGGGCTGCCCTTGCACACCGCGGCCAGCAATTCCCGCGCCTCGTCACGCAGTTTGGTGTCCGTGCTTTCTGGGGCTTCCAGGACTTCGAGGGCTGCGGTGAGGAGCGGGACGGCCTCCGCGTTGCGGCCGGCGCCGTGCAGCAGGCGGGCGTGCAGAACTTGCAGAGTGGCGGGGCTAACGCTGGGGCCGCCGCTGGCCTGGATCTGGGCGGCGGCGTCGGTGTCCATGGTGGCGATGACCGCCAGCGCTTCGGCGTGGCGTTGCTGCTTGCCGAGATGGGTGGCAAGAATCATCGCGAAGCTCTGCGCGGGCGCGCTGGTGGTGCCGTAGTGCTCGCGGAGTTGGTCGCGGGCGGCGTAGAGGTCCCGGATGCCGGCTTCGGCCTGGCCGCAATCGGCGCGGCGTGAGCCGCGATTGCCGAGTTCGATCAGCACGCCTTGCTTGGTCTCTCCCTCGCGCACCACCATGCGTTGGTAGGCTTCTTCGGCTAATGGGACTGCTGCCGTGCAGTTTCCTAAGAGGAACTGCAGATAGGACAGCGAGCTGATCGCAGTTAGTGTGTCCCAGTCATCGTCGCCGTATGCGCTGCGCAGCAAGGCAACAGCCTGCTCGGCGTGTGGCAGTGCCCCTTGATAGTCGGCTTTTGCGCGGTAGGCCCTTGCCAAAATTCGGTGATGTGAACCGCGTTGCCCGTCACTGACAAAATCGTCGAACGAAGCGAACATCGAGATCACCTCATCAGGGCGATTCAGTCGCAGCAGGCTATCGGCGTACTCATGCCGGACTACCGCGCGGAGCTCGGGACGGCTGGGCACTCCCGCATCCAGCAAGGCGAGCGCGAGCTGGTAATTGGGCAATGCCTCTGCAGGCCGGAACTGATGGGTATGCAACTGTCCGCGGTGAACGGCACTGCGTAAAGCGAGCGGATGCTGCTGGCGCAGTCTCTCGCCGGCCAGTTGGTCGGCGGTATCCAGTTGTGACCGCGCCTCTTCGAATTCGGCTGCAAGCATCAGCGCATGAGCCAGACCATAGCGCGCGTCGAGGGCTGCTTCGCTGCTCCCGCCCAGCTCGATTTCCAGCAGCGGAATGGAGGCGCGGTAATGCGCAATGCTGACTTTTCGATTGCCGAGTCCTTTGTAGGAGGAGCCGATGGCCTGATGCAGCACACCCAGGGTCAGCGGATCATCGGCATAGCGCTCGTCGATTTTGCTGGCCGCGTTGTCCAGCACATCCAGCATGCTGGCATCGCGCTTGTACCGCGGATCGGCCGGGTTGGTCAGGGCGAAGACGTCCTCGACGAGAAAGCGCTGAACGGTTTCGTTGCTCTTGGCCAGGCGTTCGGCGGCGGCACGGCGCTGGTCAGCTTCCAAATACAACTTGGCGGCCAGCACGGTGCAGCCGACCAGGAGCACAACGGCAGCGCGCATCCATGGGCGGCGGGCACGTTCTCGCGCTTCGCGCGCTTCGGCGGCTTGCAGTTCCTCGACCAGGCGGCGCTGGCCTTCGGCCTCGGCGCGGCGGGCGTCCAGCTTGCGCAGTCGCTCGACCAGTGTATGCACGCTGCCGATCCGCCGGGCGGCGTCGTGATCGGTGGCGGCGGCGATGTCCTTGCGCAGCAAATCGTCTGGAATATCGCGTTCCCAGCCAGGATGGACGGCGCGCTGCAGGTCGCCGATGAGCAGCTGATACAGGAGCACGCCGAGGGCGTAGACCTCGCTGCTAGCGGTGCAGGCGTGGGCTTGCAGCAGTTCAGGCGCCAGATAGAGCGCGGCCTCCGGGCGCAGCGGCATGGCGACCGAGGCCTCGGCGTCGATGTCGCGCTGGCGCTCTGGCGCACCGGAAGGGCGAAGGCTGCGCCGCCCCAGATTGATCAGGCTGGGTTGCCAAGCTCCAGCGGCACCCCTGATAAGGATGTTCCTGGCGTTGAGAGATTGATGCAGGACGCCGACGTTGTGCAGCGCGCCGACGGGGTCGGCAATGCACAGAAACAACGAGAGGCGCTGATCGCCGTCGAGGCCGGGCAGGTACTCCGGGCCCCATTCGGCGAGGGTCAGGCCAGCATACTCGTAGCGCAGATAGAAGGGTGGCTCGGCCAGGTTGGCTGCCACGGGTGTCGGCAGTGCAGCGAGCGGGCCCAAGGTCTGGTGCAGCGCTTGCGCCTGTTCCAGTTCGAGGCGCAGTCGCAAGTAGCTGGGTTCCGTCTGCGCGATGCGGAACAGGGCCTGTACGCCGCTCACGTCCTCGCGGGCGATCCACAGCGCTTCATCGCCCTCGCCAAGCGCGCGGAGCAGGCGGAAGCCGGCGGCGCTGCTCAGCAGATCGCCCGCTTGCAGCGGCATCAGGTCGGGTAGTTCCTGATCGACCAGGACTTGACGGACCGGGCCGCTCAGTCGGTAACCGATCCGCGAGATCGAGACAACTTCGAGCTCAGGGATCTCGGCCAGGGCGTGGCGGACCTTACCGATCGCGGTGGCGATGACGTGCGCCACGGTGGTCCGATTGCCCCAGACTTGTTCGCGCAGCTCGGCGTGGGTGACGACATCACCGTGCTTGCGCAGCAGGAGCAAAAGGACGTGGGCCGGCCTGGGCTCCAGCGTGACGGGCTCGCCGTCAAGGGACAGCTGCCGGGTGGCTTCGTCGAAGACGGCGGCGCCGAGGAACCAGCGCAGCGAGCGGGCGGCATTCGGGTCGGCGGGCAGTGGCATGGAGCGCTCTTGGAATGTGAATCGGGCGTAGTAGGTGCCTAGCAGATGGTAGTCGAAGGACGTGACGCCCGGTCGATCCGGAAGTAGTCAAGGTCCGCGAACGTGTTGATGGTGCGCTGGTGCGGCGAGCTGCCGAGTCACGTGTCGATTGCACCGAAGGGCTATTCCTTCTTTTCGCGCCTTGCTTAGCGACGAAATCCACCGGAATTTCTTCAACTTGTTTATGGCACACCACACTAGCCTTGAACCGCACCGAGCCGCCTGGCGGGTCTGGTCAATACGAAGTACGAAATGAGTCGCGTTAAGCGGCTTTTTGTGCCCTGTGGCCTCTTGTCGCTACTGGCAAGAACCAATCAGCTGGATTCCCGCTTCCGCAGGAATGAAGCGTCGAATCTTGATCTGGTCCAGAATCGCGTTTGTTTCCTGGCTGATGCTCGCCGACCGGATATGCGAATCGCTACTTGAACGATCAGGCAACCGAAAAACCGACCGCATTTCGCCCTTGCATGCCCGCACTCGATTGGCGAGCCTTCGCGGCAGTTTGGAGACAACAGCGAACGGAATGCGCGCGACGACGGCTACGATTGATACTGAGGCGCTGAAGCACAACTTGCGGCGGGTGCGCGCGCTCTCGGCGGCGAAGGTGATGGCGGTGGTGAAGGCCGATGGCTACGGCCATGGTCTGGAGCGCGTGGCGAGCGCGCTGGCGGAGGCGGATGGCTTTGGCGTGGCGACGTTGACCGACGCTGAGCGCGTGCGCCAGGCGGGGCTGAAGCACCGCATTGTGTTGCTGTCGGGCTTCGATGAATACGCGGATATCGATGCGCTGGCGCAATGGCGGGTGGATACGGTGTTGCACCACCCGTTTCAACTGGCGCTGCTGGAGCGCGCGCGATTGCCGGCGCCCATCGATGTGTGGATCAAGCTCGATACCGGGATGCGTCGGCTCGGCTTTGCGCCGGAGACTGCGGCGGCAGTGTACGAGCGCGTTCGCGCCATCGCCGGCATCGGCACGATTCGCTGGATGACGCATTTCGCCTGCGCCGATGAGAATGATCGTGAGGTCTCGGAGCTGCAGATGCAGCGCTTCGCCGCCGCCGTGGGCGCGCTGCCGGGCGAGCGTTCGCTGGCCAATTCGGCGGCACTGCAGGCTTTCGGCGCCAGCCACGGCGACTGGGTGCGGCCGGGCGGCATGCTCTATGGGTTGTCGACGTTCGCGCGCAAAATGGGGCGCGACTTGGGGTTGAAGCCGGCGATGTCGCTGGCCACGCGGCTGATCAGTGTGCGCGATTGTGCGGCCGGCGATCGCATCGGTTACGGTGGGGCGTACGTATGTCCGCATGCGATGCGCATCGGCATCGCTGCCATCGGCTATGGCGATGGCTATCCGCGGCACGCGCCGAGCGGCACGCCGGTGCGCGTGGCCGGTCAGGCGGCGAGTGTGGTGGGTCGGGTGTCGATGGATTTGCTGGCCATCGACTTGAGCGCGGCGCCTGCGGCGGAGGTGGGCAGCGAAGTGCTGCTCTGGGGTCCGGAGCTGCCGGTGGAGCGAGTGGCGGAAGCGGCGGGCACCATCGGCTATGAGCTGGTATGTGGCGTCACGCGGCGTGTGCAGTTCGCGCATCGATGAAGGAACTCGCGCGCTGGCTGGCGGGCAGGCGCGAAGCGCTCGGGAGCTCCGATGCGCGACTCGATCGCCTTCTCCTCGCCAGCGAGTTTGCTTTCGATGAGTTTCGCCGCACGCCAGAGCGCCTGGCGTTGCTCGATGGCACGCCGGCAGTGGATATCCCCGATATCGCCGATCCTGAGCTGGCGGACGCGCTGCGCGAATACCGGCGCGCGCAATCGCTGCAGATTCTGATCGACGATGTGCTCGACCGCGACAGCGTCGATGTCACCCTGCATCGCATCACTGAGCTGGCCGATCGCCTGATCGCACTGGCGTTCGCGGCGGCGCGCGCGGAGTTGGTGGCGCGTCATGGCGAGCCGCGCGACGAGCACGGCAACGCGCAGCCGATGGTGGTGCTGGGCCTGGGCAAACTCGGCTCGCGGGAACTGAATTTTTCCAGCGACATCGATCTGATCGCCAGCTTCCCGGCGCCGGGCGAGACCGATGGTCGACGCAGCCTCGATAACGAGGATTTCTTCGCGCGACTGGTGCAGCGCGCCAGCACGCTGCTCGGCGAAACCCGCGCCAGCGGCTTTTGTTATCGCGTCGACTGGCGGTTGCGGCCCTATGGCAGCGCCGGCCGTCTGGCACTGAGCTTTGCGGCGATGGAGGACTATTACCAGCGCGAGGGCCGCGATTGGGAGCGCTTTGCGCTGCTGCGCGCGCGGCCGGTCGCTGGCGATATCGATGCCGGCCTGTTGCTGCTGGAGCGGCTGCGGCCGTTCGTCTGGCGTCGCTACTTCGACTACGCGGCGCTGGAAGGACTGCGCGAGTTGAAAGCGATGGTCGATCTCGAAGTTCGCAAGAACGAGCGCGAGGCAGATTTGAAACTCGGGCGCGGCGGCATTCGCGAGGTGGAGTTCCGCGCGCAGCTCGAATCGATTATTCGCGGCGGACGCGATCCGGGTTTGCGCATCAGCCACACCATCGAATTGCTGCAGGCCCTGGGCGAACGCCAGATCCTGGATCGCGCCGAGAGCGAGGAGCTGATCGATGCCTATCGCTTCTTGCGCCGTCTGGAAAATCGCGTGCAAATGTGGCGCGATGAACAAAGCCACAGCCTGCCGGATGAGCCCTTCGAGCAGCTGCGCTACGCGGCATCGCTGGGTTATCCGGATTTCGCAGCGCTGCTCGATGTGCTCAATCGCCATCGCGAAACGGTGGCTGCCGCCTTCGCGCGCTGCCTGCCGCGCAGCGGCGAGACGCGGGGCGAGGACGATCGTTTTCAGACGCGCTGGCGCGCACATCGCGCCGCCCCCGACAAGACCGAAGCAGCGCTGCTGCGGCTGACGGAAACGCCCGCGGTGCGCTCGATGAGCGCGCGCAGCGCGGCGCGACTGGATCGCATCATGCCGTTGGTGCTCGCGGCCTGCGAGGGCGACGACGCGACGCTCGCGCGCTGGATCGACCTGCTGGCGGCCATCGCCGGGCGCACCAGCTATCTCGCGCTGCTCGCAGAGCGCCCCGCCACCATCCAGCGCGTGCATCGATTGTTGTGCGCGAGTGCTTGGCTGGCGCGCACACTCACCGAATCGCCCATTCTGCTCGACGACTTGCTCGATACGCGTCTGGCGATCGAGGCGCCCTCGCCCGCCGAACTTCAGCGCTCGCTGGCCATCGAGATGACGGCGGTTGCGCATGGCGATTCAGAGCAGGAACTGGAACGGCTGCGCCAGTTCCAACAAAGCGCGCGCCTGGAAATCGCGCTCGCCTTTTTGGACGGGAGGATTGCAGCCGCGCGCGCAATGGCAGCCTTCGCGGATGTCGCCGATTGCGTGATCGCCCAATGCCTGAGCTTTGCGATCCGCGACATCGAAAGCAATCACGGTCGATTGCCGGGCCTGTCGGCGAGCGAGGGCCTGGCCGTGATCGGTTACGGCAGTCTCGGCGGGCGCGAGCTGAATGTCGCCAGCGATCTCGACCTCGTGTTTCTTTACCGCGACGCGCTGCAGAGCGTCGAAAGCAGCGGCTCGCGTCCGCTCGATGGCCAACGCTTCGTCGCCCGCGTGACGCAGCGCTTGCTGCACTGGCTGACCGCGCAAACGCGCTACGGACCGCTGTACGAGATCGATGCGCGCCTGCGGCCGAACGGCAGCAAGGGCTTGCTGGTCACGCCGATCAGCGCGTTCTTGAGCTATCAGTCGGGCGAAGCGTGGCTGTGGGAACACCAGGCGCTGGTGCGTGCGCGTTTCGCGGCGGGCGACGCGGCGCTGGGCATGGAGTTCGGTGCGCTGCGCCAGCAGCTGTTGCTGACCAGGCGCGATGCCGAACGGGTGCGCAAAGATGTTGGCGAGATGCGCGAACGCTGGCGTCAGGCGCTCGATCGAAGCAGCGCTGAGTGGTTCGATCTCAAACAAGGCGAAGGCGGTCTCGTCGATATCGAATTTGCCGCGCAAGAGCGCCTGCTGGCCGGCAACATCGGCGCCGTGGACGATCCGATCCCGACAGTCACCGCCGACTTATTGCATTGGCTCGGCCACCACGGCGCCATCGATGCCGAGCATGCTCGCGTGCTCGCACAGCGCCACCACGATCTGCTCGACCAGGCACTGCGCTGCGCGCTCGCACTGCGGCCGCGCCTGACGCGCCGCTAACCCGCATATTTCATGAGGTCGCGATGAAATGGCTTGACTTCGTTGTTACAGCGTGGAAATCATCGAGTTGGTCGTACTGACAGAGTGTTCGCTGCCATTTCCTCGCTAACACGGCCCTCGCTCGTTCTTTGCGCCGGACTCTTCGTTGCTCGTCGTCCCAATGGAACAACCATTCCTCCTCCTCGCGCCTCGATTCCGGCGCAAAGCCCTTCGCGATCTTCCGCGTTCCCTCATGAAATATGCGGGCTAACAAACTCAAGTCCCTAACTGCCGATCGTGCAGCCGGCTCAGCAACAGCTGCGCGATGATCGCGCCGCATAGGGCGAGGAACATATCCCATTGCGTATCCCAGACATCGCCTTGCGTGGCGAGGAACGCGTCGGCATCCCCGCCCCAGATCAGCGCCGCCCACCACTCGATCATTTCGAAGAAGGCACTGAACGACAGCGCAGCAGCGACAACGAGATAGAACAACCAGCCGCCCGGTTTCAGTGCCGTTTTGCGCAGCAGCAACTCGCGCGCGAGGATCGCCGGCACAAATCCTTGGGCAAAATGGCCCAGGCGATCGTAGTGGTTACGCGCCAGATCGAAAGCATCCTGCACCCACAATCCGAGCGGCACTTTGGCATAGGTGTAATGCCCGCCAACGATGAGCAACGCGCAGTGCAGCGCAATCAGCACGTACAACACACGCGTCAACGGGAAGCGCGCATACGTAAAGACCAGAAGCGGCACGCCGACGATCACCCAGATCACTTCCATCAACCAGGTCAGCCGGTCTTCCGGCCCGATGGCCGACCAGATCAGCAGCGCGCCGACCGCTGCAACGAGCGCCAGACCATGGCGTGGCGAATAGGTATGGATGGACACGATTTCGCCTCTTTGCTCGACGGCCGATTGTCGCATGCCAGGGCAGGCTTCTATGCTGCGTCGGAACCGACCCAGGCAGGATCGCAATATGAAACTCTGGTTTGCACTTCTGCTGCTCGCCGCGCCGGTATTGCATGCGCAAGACACGGTGTACAAATGTCGCAGCGGCGACGGCACGATGGTGTTCAGCGATGAGCCTTGCGAGGGTGCTGCCATCGACGAGCCGACGGCCAGCGCGGCAAACGAAACGCCCACCGACGAGGCTGCCAACACGAATAGCGATGCCGACGCGAGCGAAGAGCGCTGGTGCGATGCGCCTGCGCGCGTCTGGCTGAGTTACGACGTCTTCCAGGAGAACGCGGCCGTGGCGCTCAACGACGCGCAAAAAATGGAACTCGACGCGCTGCTGGCCAACTTGACCGACGAGGGCATGATCGACACGCCGTTGTGGCGCTTAGGTCCGGATGAATCTCTGCACTTCTGCGCTTCGCGCAAGGTCGGCGAACGCATCCACGGCATGCTCGGCAAAAACGGCGAACGCCGCGTGGTCAAGCGCGGCTTCGTCAAACTCATGAACGATCCAGAAACCCCGCTCGCCCTACGTTCGCGGTGCGTCAATGCCGTCCAGGAATGCATGCGCGGCGAAAAAGCCGTGTTCGATACCTGCGTGGCGAAGATGCCGAGCTGCAGCGTGCGCGAACCCTGGCGCGATCCAGAAGTGTGCTGCCCGCTGGAATGCAAGCAACGCTACGTGCGCGCCCGCGACCGCGACGTACCCGCCAGCTCCGCGTTCGACTACGCGATTTACGAACGCGGCGGGTGCATTCCGGGCATCGAGGGTGGACGCTGATCGATTCCGAAACCGTAGGCGTACACATCCGGATTACTCGACGCCACGAATGGTTCGCTTCGCGCGCCCAAGCGAAGCCTGGCCTGCGGGCATTGTCTTTAGACTTCCCGATGTGGCCTGACTGGAGTTCCCCATGCGCCTGGCGATGCTGGTGTTGACCGTAGTTCTGTCCGCTTGCGCGACCCGCCCGGTTTCGACACCGTCGACATACGCCGACACGGCCCATCGCGACGAGCGTTTGTTGGTCGGCGCGCAGCCGAGCCAGCTCGATCTGCAGGCGCTGGCCAAGGCCGGCACGCGCTCAGTGCTGAACATCCGGACGAATGAGGAAATGGCGGAGCTGGACTTCGACGAAGCCGCCGTCGCCAAGGAACTCGGATTGCGCTATCGGCAAATGCCGGTCGGCGGCGCTGAGCATCCGTTTACGCCCGAACACCTGGCAACATTCGCGGCAGAAATGGAGTCGGCGGATGGCAGCGTCTTGTTGCATTGCGCCAGCGGCGGCCGGGCTTCGCAGGTCTATGCCGCGTGGCTCGTCAAATATCGCAATCACACGCCGCAGCAGGCGATGGAGAAGCTCAAGGCTTTCGGCGCCTGGCCGTTGCCGATGGAGCGGCTGCTGGGCGAGCCGCTGCAAGTCGTCTTCGCCGACGAATCGAAAAAATGACCGGCCGGCGCTAAGAACAGCGATTCTTCGATTGCAATGAATCGAGGCAGCTGTACGACGCAACCGAGAACCAGAGAAGCGCATTGGCCGGTCGTGGATTCAACAGTGTCGTGATAACAAGGGTCACGCTTTGCTCAAACATCGTCTTGCGATGCTCCGCCCGGCGCGGCGCGGGATAACATGGGGCCTCACGCCCAGTTGCGGAGAGAGCGTTGCAGACCATCGATCGATCCCTGACCTGCGTACGAGGCACGTGGATACATCATCGATCGGCGGGTATCGGTTCAACCGTGTTGTTGTTGCACCAGTCGCCGCAACACAGCGGCCGACTGCTGCCGCTCATCGCTGCGTTGACGGATGATGCGCGGGTAGTGGCACCCGACATGCCGGGTTATGGCTTGAGCGATGGGTTGCCGGGCGAGCCTCGCATCGAAGACTTCGCTGCAACCTTGGCCATCTGGCTCGAACAACTGCACATCCGTCCGAGCATCATCTTCGGCGTCCATACCGGAGCGCTTGTCGCGCTGGAGCTCGCGCTGCTGATCGAACCGGCGCACATCGTTCTCGATGGCTTGCCCCTGTTCGATAGCGATGAGCGCGCCGATCTGGCTGCACATTATTTCCAGGACCTGGCGCCGCAGCCCGACGGCAGCCATCTTCAGCGACTTTGGCAGCGCAGCTACGATCAATTCCGGTTTTTCCCGTGGTATGCGAAAGACCGGCCGCTGCTGGGACGCGGAAATCCCGATCCGGCCATCGTCCAATCGATCATCGATGACGTGATTCTCAGCGCCGGAGAGTGCTGGAAGGGATACCGCGCCGCGCTTGCTTATCCGCACGCCGCGACGCGAATCGCGGACGTGCGCGCGGACACGACGCTGCTGTATCGACCGCACGATCCCTTGTACGACCATCGGCATCGTTTACCAGCACTACCGTCGCGATTTGAAGTGACGACGGAGGGCGATCCGTTGCAGCATCTGCAGCGCGCGATAGGATCACTCGAACCTGCTCAAGGCTAAGGCATGACCGACATCACACCTCCGCATTCGCAGCCCAATATCTCGCACATCGGCTGCCGAGAACCGTTCATGGGGATTCTTGGCCGCAACACCGCCGATTATTCGATCATGGCGGCGCAGCGGCACCACGTGTCGTTGAGCCAAATGGCCGACAACAAAGCGAACATCATCATCACAGTTTCATCGATCGTGCTGACGTTGGCGCTAGGGCGCATGAACGACCCGGAACTGCGCGCCAGCATGCTGACGTTAGCCGGATTCACGTTGATTGCGCTGCTACTGGCGATCCTCGCCGTTCTGCCCAAATATCGACCGATGCGTCTGACCGATCCCAAGCAACTCCCGCCGCATTTCAACATCATGTTCTTCGGTCATTTCGCCGAATTGCCGCGCGAAGAATTTATGCGGCGCTGGGCAGATGCTTTGCGCACGGATGCGGCCGTCTACGAGAACCTGGCCAATGATCTGTATTCGATCGGCAGCTATTTGTCGCGGCACAAGTACCGCTATCTGCGCTTCTCGTATGTGTTCTTTCTGACCGGCTTTCTAGTTGCCGCAGTGGAGCAAACGCTGCGATTCGCTCTTTGATGTTCGCACCACATTCAGGCAACGTTCGATTGATTTGACGGGACCAGAAACGAAACAGCCCGCTTTCGCGGGCTGTTTCGGCAGGCAAGCGATGCTTACTTGATCTGCAAATCGTCCAGCGATTTGCCGGCCGCGATTGCATCGCGAACCCAGTGCGGTTGCTTACCGCGACCGGTCCAGGTTTGCAGATGATTGATCGGATTACGGTACTTCGGCGCGACGAAACGCTTCGCCTGATCGCCCGCAGGCGCCATCGCCGTGCGTGCACCACGGCCCGCAAACAGCTCATAAATGTCGAAGCCGGCTTCCTTGGCCTGCGCCTCCAAGCTGCGACGCACTTCAGCAAACTGCTGACGCTTCAGCACTTCCACGCGAGCCTTTGCGGCGACGGCCAATTGTTCCAGCTCGGCAATCGACAGGCCACTAATATCAATCGACATGATTTACCTCCATCGTTAATTAATCGGGCCAACGGAGAATGCCAAAGTGCAATCGACGTTGCAAGATGATGACGCTCGCGTCTGTTAATCAAGCTCTGGCGCCCAACACGGTTCTGACTTCCAGCAATTCGGGAAAGAAAGTCAGATCGAGCGCTTTGCGCAAGAAAGCCACGCCCGACGACCCGCCGGTACCACGCCGGTATCCGATGATGCGTTCCACGGTTTTCATGTGCCGGAACCGCCACAACTGAAAGCTTTCTTCGACATCGACCAGTTGCTCGCACAAGTGATAGGCGGACCAATGGTCGTCCGGCGATTCGTAGATCGTCTTCAGGATTGGGATCAACTCCGGCACCCGCTCGTGCGGTTCAGAGAAATCGCGTTTCAGGCAGCGCTCCGGAATCGCGTGCCCGGCGCGGTGCAAATGCATCAGGAACTCGTCATAAAGACTCGGCGCCGACAGCGCGACCGCCAATCGTTCGCGGTTTTCTGTGTCGTGCGCAAAAACGCTCAGCATGTCGGCGTTCTTGTTGCCGAGCAGAAATTCGATGAGCCGATATTGCACAGATTGAAAGCCGCTGGCGGGCCCGAGCACGTGGCGAAACGCCATGTACTCGCTCGGCGTGAGCGTTTCCAGAACCGCCCATTGCTCGAACAACTGACGCTGGATGTGTTTGACTCTCGCGAGAATCTTCAGACAGGGACCAAGATCGTCGGCGCGCAACTCGCGTATTGCGGCGAGCAGTTCGTGAATGACGAGTTTCATCCAGAGTTCGCTGGTTTGATGCTGGATGATGAACAGCATCTCGTCGTGATGCGGCGGCGAAGATAACGGCGATTGCGCGCTCAGCAGCCGATCCAATTGCAGGTAGCCGCCGTAACTCAGGCGCTCGGCCAGATCGGTGGTGATGCCCTCCTCGAGCGCACGACGATTGCTCATCCGGCCTGCCCCAGCAGACTCTTGACGAAACCTGAGATCTCTTCTTTGTTGCCGTGAATCTTGGTGTGCGAATCTCGCCCCAAGTTAGTGCCGACCGCCACCGAGTACTCGGTTCCGGCAGCGTTACCCTCTTCGTCGAGCTTGGCGAACGATTCGATACGTCCGATAAACACCACTTTAGACGCGTCGATGAATCCACCTTGTGGGAGCCTTATCCAGCGCTGCATAACCGCCTCGCGAGCCATTGACTGGTGCGCAGTGTAGCCAAGTTAAGGCTATGCCGGCGCGATCCACCAACGCCCGCTCGATTC
Source organism: Lysobacterales bacterium (assembly GCA_022844135.1). Lineage (GTDB taxonomy): Bacteria > Pseudomonadota > Gammaproteobacteria > Xanthomonadales > SZUA-5 > JALHMH01. The sequence goes on along the minus strand of JALHMG010000007.1, from coordinate 89,016 downwards.
AGCGTACGCTGGCTCGAAACTTGCGAGCATCGCGGCGTCTTCACATGGGAGCGTCGCATGAAACGCGTACATCTTTTTTGGTTGATGATCGTCTCGGCGTCCGCGCATGCCGACCTGGTCATCGCGCCCGGTCTCGATATCGATGGCGGATCGCGGTCAGTGCAGATTCCGGCGGGCATGGTGGTCGGGGTCATCGATACGGGCTCAGGCTCCGTTCGTTTGGGCGACAAATCTGGCGCCGAGCGTATCGACACGGGCAGCGGCAGCGTACGCCTTGGCGCCGGCGCGATTTCTGGAGATATCGATACCGGTTCCGGATCGGTGTCGCTCGACGTCGGTGCGCAAGCGGGCATGATCGACACCGGCAGCGGCGGCGTAGAGATCGACGATGGCGCGCGCACCAAAGGCATCGATACCGGCAGCGGCGAGGTAGACATCGGCGCGGACGTGGTCGTCGACGGCGACATCGATACCGGCTCGGGCTCCGTGCGTGTGGGCAAAGGCTCGGAAGTGATCGGTAAGATCGATACCGGCAGCGGCGACGTCGATTTGCGCGGCGCGCGGGTGGATGGTGTGGTCGACGTCGGCAGCGGCGAGATCACGCTGATCGACTCAAGCGCACGCGGCATCTTGACCACCAGCGGCGATGTGCGGCTCTCGGGCAACACGCAGATCGACGGCGATCTGCGCGTGCGGGACCGCGATTGCTGGGGCATCTGCTGGGGCAACGATCCGGTGATCAGCGTCGGCGCTGGCGTCGTCATCACAGGGAAGATCGTCGTGGAGGACGGTGCCGAGGCGGACGTCCGTGTCGATCCGTCTGCGCGCGTGGGCGGCGTGGTCGGCACGCAGGCCACTGGCATCGCCGAGCGCAACGAATGAGCGAGCAAGACGAGGCGATCGAAGCCACGCGCCGCTGGATCGAGCGCGCGGTCATTGGCCTTGGCTTGTGTCCGTTTGCGCGCAAGCCCTTCGAGCAAGACACCGTGCGCATCGCGCTGAGCGATGCGCGCGACACAGACGCGTTGTTGCAAGCGCTGAGCGATGAGTTGACGCATCTGGCCAACTCCGCACCCGCCACCTGCGAAACCACGCTGCTGGTGCATCCGCACGTGCTGCAGGATTTTCTCGACTTCAACGACTTCCTCGATCTCGCCGATGCCTGTGTTAAAGCGATGGGCCTCACGGGCGAGATTCAGGTGGCGAGCTTTCATCCGCAGTATCAGTTCGCCGACAGCGATGCCGACGACATCGCCAATGCCACCAATCGCTCGCCGTATCCGACCCTGCACCTGCTGCGCGAGGCCAGCGTTTCGCGCGCGGTCGACACGCTGGCCGATCCCGACGCGATTTATCAGCGCAACATCGCGCAACTGCGGGCGCTGGGTTGGGACGGATTGCGCAAAGCGTTGGGATAACCCGGCACGCAGACGGGCGTTGCTGCGCGCTTTTTGGCACGCGCTTTCTGGCACGCGCTTTTTGGCACGCGCTTTTTGGTCCTCGCTTTTTGGTCCGCGGACCCATGGTCCGCATCTGAGGTTCGAGTAAACCCTGACCACAGTGGCACGACAACTTGCCCGCAAAAGCGACCGGCCCGGCGTCCCGCCGGGCCGGCACACGCGCCTCCGGCGCGTGCCTGTGCTTGCAGCGCTGCCTCCGGCAGCGCTTACTCGGCACTGGACCTCAGGGCAAAGCGAAAGCCCAGGAAGTGGATGCGGCGGCCGCGCACGTTCCGGGATCGGAAAGCGCAACGCGCGAACTGCGCGAAGTCGAGCCACGAGCCGCCGCGGGCGGCGCGCGAGGCGCCACCCTGCGGACCCTCCGGGTCCGGTTCATCGCGATCCTGGTATTCCCGCCATCCATCGCGGCACCATTCCCATACATTGCCATGCATCTGATAGAGGCCCCAGCGGTTGGCTGGCAGCGCCTTCACCGGCACGGTGCGCTGGCGATACTCGCCTTTCGCGCCGCCGTTGTACGGGTAGTTGCCATCGTAATTCACCCATTGTGGCGTGATCATCGCGCCAAAGTGGAACGGCGTGTCGGTGCCGGCGCGGCAGGCGTATTCCCATTGCGCCTCGGTAGGCAGTTCGGCATCGCCATCCACGCCAACCAAACGCAGCGCCGCCAAAAACGTCTGCACGTCATCGAAGCTGACCTGCTCGACGGGGCATAGCGGATCGTCATTGAAGCGACTGGGATTGCTGCCGGTCACCGCGGTCCAAAGCGCCTGCGTGCAGGCCGTATCGGCCAGCCAGAATCCTTTGCTGATGGTCACGCGATGGCGTGGACCTTCATCCTCAAAGCGCCCGGGTTCATTCGCGGGCGACCCCATCCAGAACGTCCCCGGCTCGATCCAACGCATCCGCTGGCGCACGTCGCGCACGACGAACTCCGCCCACAGGCCATACCCATCATCGCCCCAGGCATCTGCCCAGTCCGGCGGAAACACCTCAGGTTCGCGCGTCATCGTTGCGCGCCAGGTTCGGCAAGCCAGGAGCGTTCGGCAGCAGGACTTCCAGCGGCAGAAGGCTCATGGTTTCTTGCCCTTCTTCGGCCGAGTCAACGGCTGCACCCGTTCCCGAAGCGACGGCCCGGCGTCCCGCCGGGCCGTCGTCGGCGCCTCCGGCGCCGACTCAGGCACTGCCTCCGGCAGTGCCCCCTGGCTCCTGGACCTCAGGGCAACGCGAAAGCCCAGGGCGCGGTAGCGGCTGCCGCGCCCGTCCTGGCCGCGGGAAGCGCAACGCGCGATCTGCGCGCGGCCGATCCACGAGCCGCCGCGGGCGGCGCGCGAGGAAATACCCTGCGGACCCTCCGGGTCCAGTTCGTCCACACCTTGGTATTCGCGCAGCCCATCGCGGCACCATTCCCACACGTTGCCATGCATATCGAACAGCCCCCAGGGGTTGGCCGGGTACGATGCCACCTTGGCTGTCTCAAATTCGTCGCCACTACGGCCGAACGCATCCGCGCCAAAGAACCTCGCTTGCGCTGCTGTCAGCCCATCGCCGCCGGAAAAAGCCGTGCTGGTGCCAGCACGGCAGGCATATTCCCACTCCGCTTCCGTGGGCAGGTCAGCCTCGCAGGCCTCCGGCAGCAGCGCCGTCAGCGCATTCAGCGCTGGCTGGATATCGTCCCAACTCACGAATTCAACCGGGTGCTCGGCCTTGTCTTTGAAGTCACTCGGATTGCCCTGCATCAGTGCAAACCAGAAGGCCTGCGTACACGGCGTGTCCGCGATCCAGTAACCGCGCGTCAACTGCACACGGTGACGCGGCGCTTCGTTCCTGGCCCATTCGGCGAAATCCTTGTCCGTGATCCGCGCCCGCTCGGCGTCCGTGCTGCCCATCCAGAACTCGCCAGGGGCGATCCAGCGAAAGCGTTGCGTGGCATCGCCCAAGCGGATGTTGGCGTAAACACCGTACCGATGATCGACACCGATCGCATACGAGAGGTCGGGAATCTTATGCTTGTTGCTGAGATGCACTCTTTTCTGCCAGCGACCCTCAGACACGAACGAAACATTCCGTCCCGGTGCTTCGAGCCGCGCATCGAAGCGCTCCTGAAAAATCCCCAACGGCGGGGACATCGCATAGACACCCTTGCTATCGCGTCCGAACTCATGCGCCCAGGCGGGGCGTGGGATGTCGCTAATCTCAATGCTGCGGTCTTTGGTGCGGACTCTCGCCGCCTGCATTTTTTTGAGCAGCCGGACCGGTTCAGCGCCGATCCGCCAGTGCGTGCTCAACGTCATCATCTGGCCCGATGGCGCGGGAACGAGCGTGTCAATGACCAGTTCACTGGCTTCGAAGGCTGCGCACAGACGCTGCCCTGTTGGCAGCGCCTGGCTTTCGGGCATCAACCACAAACCAGAGCGGCGCTGCGCCAAATACACGCGCGCGCTGGCCGATGAACCAGAAAGCACATGCGCCGCATCCAGCCCTGAAGGCACTCGTTCACTCTGTGTAAGGTGGTAGAGGGCGCCGCCGAGCTCACCTTCCTGGCTCCAAAGGCGTTGGTCGTGCCCAAGCCGATGCACGATGTCCTGGGCAAAGGCGCGGATATCGGCTTCCGGCAGTTCGCCGGCGCCCGTTCGCGCGAGCCGTCTGAGCAGATCGCGTGCCGCCGCAACCTGCGTTGCTGTTTCTGGCGACTGTGCGGCCGGCAGCGTGTGCGATTGCCATAACAACCATTCGATCGCGGGCGTGGTCTTCCCGTGCCCGACATGCTGTTTTTGCAGCGCATCGATGACGCTGCGCTGCAGAGCTGGCGACAGCTTGCTGAATTCCTGGCGATAGCGCGGTGCCCACTCCGCGCCCAGCGGACGCGATAGCAGCGAGCTTCCGACCTCTGCCGCAACCCAGGCCAGACCTTCGGCCGCAGGTTGCGAGCGCACATCTGGATCGAGAACGCGCAGCGCGCGCAACAGTTCGGGCGCCACATGCACCGCGCACGAGGCCAGCACCAACAGCCGATCTCGCGCTACTCGCAGTCGCCGATGGGCGCGCGCGCGCTGCTCGCTGACGCGCCAGCCCTTGATCTGCGCGCGCAGACCGCCGGCCTGGCTCAGGTGATGGATGGCGGCCACGCGTGCAACGTCGGCCGCAACCTGCCCTGGCAGCGTCGGCAGCCACGCCACCACCTGCGCGCCCTGCTTGCCCCAGATCTTTATCTGCCGCAGCCATTGCTGCTCGCACCAGGGCGAACTTGCCAGCGCGCCGAGGTCCGAGAGCAGCAGCACACTGCCGCTGCTGAGTTTCGGTGGCGCCATCAAGCGCACTTGCTTATCTCGCTTGCAACCATCCCAACGCGACCATGCGCCGAAAGACTCGTGCCGCGTGTACAGCGTAAAGTCGCTGCCGCGCAGTCGCTCGATCAGTTTGATGATCTGGACGCAGTCTTGCTCGTAAGGCATCAGCCGCTCGGCATCGTCCCAGATCACCGCCAGCGGCGTTGCCGGAACCCGCGCGCGCTTAAATGGCAGCGGTCCGACGCGCCGGCCTTGCGACAGGCGCCGCACCAGCGACGCCACATCGACCTCGCCCGGCACCGTCTTGCCCAGCGAGCGCTGCAGCGCCGGCCAGAGGCGCGGGGTGCGCACCAGTGGCGGCGGCGCAGGTATACGCGCGCCATTGGGCGGGAGTAACTCTTTGCGCGCCACCGGCCTTTGTTGCTCGGGCGGCGTTGCGGCTATCGGCTCAACTTCCTCGACCCAGGCTTGAAACAGACGCGCGTGCAGAGGTGCTTTGGTGTCTTCCGGGGTCGCGATTCGGTGTCGCCCGGCTTGGGTCTGCGCCTTGTCTGGCTTCAGTCGCAGCTTCAGCGTGCGCAGTTCAGCCTGGAAGCCGCACAAGCTGGCCAGTCGGGCAGACGCGCTGGCATCGGCCTCTTTCCATGCACGCAGCAGGTCTGCCCTACCCAGCAGCGTTGCCACTCGCATCAGCCGGCGCCCGTCTCGATCGGCTCACGCGACTGCCGCAGCGGTGAGGCACGATCGCTGTGCTTGATGTAGACGTAAGCGCTCAGCTGATCCAGCTTCTTCAACTGCTTCGCCGTATTGCCCGGCGCCAGGTCGTGCAGCGCGGCGAGCAAATCCAGATATTCGGCCGCTCCCGGTGGTGGCAGATCGGCCTCTTGCATCGCAAGGCGATCCGCGACCAACTGCTCCGCCGCCCGCGTCAACACGCGCTTGTTCATCGACCAGTCGCCACCCGGATAGTGCGCCCGACCGCGCGCGATCAACCAGCCCTGATAATCCTCTGGCGCTGCCAGATTCAACACGACACAGCGTCGCACAAAGGCCGCCGGTAGTTCGCGCTCCTCGTTCGTGGTGATAATCACCAGCGGTAACTTCGCCCTTGGGCCGCCAAGTTGCAACCGCAGCGGCGCAAACGACTGCGAACGTTGGCCCAGCAGTTCCAGCAGACTGTTTGGCAAATCGCTCTCGGCCTTGTCGATCTCGTCGATGAGAATCACATGCCCGCCCGGCTCCGGCACCTGATCCAACTGCCCCAGGTAGCGCCGCGCACCAGTCCAGTCGTACGCGAGCCACAACGGCCCCGGTGTCCAGTAGCTTTCGTCTGGACCCAGCTTCTGAGCCTGCGCATCCGCCAAACGCCGCACCGCATCGCAGCGTGCGATCAAATGCTCCGGATCGAAGCGCGGATGGATGGTTTCGCTATGCAGCATCCAATCGCAGTGCACCGCCACTGCGCGCGCAATCTGCGTTTTGCCGATCCCCGGCTCACCGCGCACCAGCAAAGGCCGACGCGCTGCCAGGGCCAATGTCAGTGCATCGATTTCCGATTCAGACCATTGATGGACGCTGCGCTCATGGCGACCATCGGGGGGAAGTGGAGTGATGTCGTTGGGCGCGAGCCCCTTCAAGGTATTCATGGGCTCAGGACCTTTTCTGCGATTTTTGTGGTGGCAAGATTGAGATCACCGATTCTGGTTAGCGTGTCCAGTGGCTTTGTTCCTAGAGCGAACTGCAGAGACTGGAGTTCTTCGTCATGCTTCCAGGGGCAGGCACCGACAAGCACCGGCACAAAACGCAGCAGACCGGCCTTCTCGCGCGCGCGCAGTGGTGGCAGCTCTTTGTGCCGAATATAGGTTGAATTCATGAAGTGCTTGGAAACCATCAGCACAGCCACGTCGGCTTTGCCAATTGCGGCTTGAATCTCATCATTCCATCGTTGGCCTGCAGCAATCTCTCGCTGATCGACCCAAAGCGTGATCTTGCCGTGCACTTCCAGCGCCTTCAGCTGCGCAATCAGATTGGCATTCCATTTCTCGTCGTCTTTCTCGTGCGAGTAGCTGAAGAACACGAACGGACAGCGGCGACTGCCGTCCGCTCCAGGCCCATCCTCGCGCGTGCTAGCCCACTTCAGGATGTCTTGCGATTCATCACCCGCTGAGAAACTCGCAATAGCTGGACGTTCGGACGTCGAATCGTCTGCCGTTGGAACGCGCCCGAAAATGGCGGCTGCAACATCATCAAGGGCGCTGACCAAGGACGAAACAGCCGTTCGAAGCGATGCTGCGAAAGTGTCGGCAACATTGCGGCTGTAAGAGAACAACCCGACCTCGAACTTTGTGAGGAACACGCGAACCTGGTCGCTGCGCAGAAGCGGATCATCCGCGCGGACGCCAATTGCGAGACGTACCCCGTATTCACTTTCGAAAATATCCAGGCGAGCCTTGAACGACTCGTCATCCAAGAGGCTTTCGACCGAAGCGATAGGGGCTCCTGGAGGCTGCCTGAGGCGTCGCTCTTTGGCTTGCAGCTCCATCTGAACCCTGGCAAGCGGCGAACTCCCGCCTTCCATAATCGAAAGATCGGTGATGACATTCTGCGCGCTGACGCGCGCCCCCGCAGAATCCAGTTGAAGACACAGACCACTATCCAGCAAACAGGCGCCTAAAAGCGCGGCAATGTCTTTGCTATCCAACTCCAGATGGGCTGGACCTGTGATCGATGAAGAAGCGTCGACCAGTCGCTTTTCTGCACCAATCAGGAATATGAGCAAGGCAAGACGGGCGCTCGCCTCGTCCGGGCGCTTGTCGCGCCACAGCGAGAGTGCTTTGGCCCTGACTTGCTCAACCATGTATGCACCTCCAGCGCTCGACAGCATCGCCAGAAGCCCTTCGAAACTATGGATCTTCAACGCACCAAGGAACTGCTTTTGGTCCTCGCTTGAAGAGCTGGGTATCTCGTTGAGAATCTTCTCAACCGCTCGCTGGAGCCTGGTCGTTGTCGGCTTAGCGGAGTCTGTTGAGCCAGGATCCGCGACCGTGCTCGGTTTCGTAGGCTTCGACTTCCGGGACGTTGAAGTGGTTTGTAGCGACTGCTTCAGCCCGAGCATCAATGGACCCACCGCGATCTCAAACTCTTTCTTGCTGCTCACTTCCTTGTAGATTCGATTCACTCCGCCACTGCCATCCATCGACTTGGCGCGTTGGCGAAAATTCTTCAAGCTCTCCAAGTTCGCAGGATCAGTGTCAATGTGCTCGCGTGCGACCGGATAGCTGTTGCTGAGCAAGTACAACTGAATGGGTCGGCCGAGCCGCAACGCTTCGTTGAACTCCAGTTCTGTGATCGAAAGCTGCCTGGGATTACGCGTTGCGCACACTGGACGTTGACCGTAGCGGTGGCCAATCAGTAAGACGTAAGCAAACGCCTCTCTGACCATTTTCAGCGAATTGTCGACGACATCAGCGTCCGGCATAACCTGATCGTGCTCCATCGCCCGCGGGTGCAGCCCGGCACCCATCGCAGCCTTTATGAGAATCGATCGCAAGCCTTTCACGTCAACGAATGTGCTGGAGATCATGACGCTAAGATGCATCACGGGTTCGTCTGACATACACAGCCCCCCTGTTCGAGCCTGGTACCATTCTTAACCATTAGATCGAACACATCTAGCCCGCATATTTCATGAGGTCGCGATGAAATGGCTTGATTTCGTTGTTACAGCGTGGAAATCATCGAGTTGGTCGTACTGACAGAGTGTTCGCTGCCATTTCCTCGCTAACACGGCCCTCGCTCGTTCTTTGCGCCGGACTCTTCGTTGCTCGTCGTCCCAATGGAACAACCATTCCTCCTCCTCGCGCCTCGATTCCGGCGCAAAGCCCTTCGCGATCTTCCGCGTTCCCTCATGAAATATGCGGGCTAGCAGGTCCAGCGACGGGCACCGTGACCTTCGGCTGCGATGCCAGCACCAAACCCCCAGCCTGGCGCCGATGGCGCGCTGGGTTTCTCTGGTATGTGCTGCAACACGTTTTGCGCAGCGGCTTGCGCCGCGTTTGCTGGTTTGGACTAACCCGCCGAGTTCGGCTCCGCGCGGCTTTGCCAACGTGCCAGCGCGCGCAGCACATTGAGCGCTTCTTGCAGCATGAAATCGCGTTCGAGGGCTGTTTGATTGGTCGCGCGCGGCGCGGCGCCGGTGTCGAGGTGTCCTGGTAAATCGGCCTCGCTGACGCTGCGCACGCCGCGGTCCACAGGCTTAAGCTCGGCGGCCTGCAACTCGACGTCTGGCGTAATGCCGGCTGCCTGGATCGAGCGCCCGGATGGCGTGTAGTAGAGCGCTGTTGTCAGCTTGATTGCCTCGCCGCTTTCGAGCGGCAGCACCGATTGCACCGAACCCTTGCCGAAGGTACGTTCGCCCAGCACCAGCGCGCGCCGCGAGTCTTGCAAGGCGCCAGCGACGATTTCGCTGGCCGAGGCTGAGCCGCGATCGACCAGGACCACGATCGGCGCGCCCTTGAGCACGTCGCCCGGCGTGGCGGCGAAGGCCGCTTTCGAGAGCGCCACGCGGCCTTTGGTGGACACGATGGTGCCTTGCTCCAGGAACAAATCGCTGACTTGCACGGCAGCGTCGAGCAAGCCGCCCGGATTGCTGCGCAGATCGAGCACCAGGCCTTCGATGGGTTGTCCAGGTTTGACCAGACTGGCGACTCGCTTTGCCACTTCCTCGCCGGTGTTGGTCTGGAACGCGGCGATCCGGACATAGCCAAAACCCGGCGCCAGCGTGCGCGCGCGCACGGCGGTGATGTCGATGACCGCGCGCGTAAGCTCGATTTCGAATGGGGCCGCAGCGCCGCGCTGGATAGTGAGCTTCACTTTGCTGCCGACCGGACCGCGCATTTGGTCGATCGCGATGTTGGCGTTTTCGCTGTCGATCGGCGTGTCGTCGATGCGCCGGATAATGTCGCCCGGCTGGATGCCAGCGGCGGCCGCCGGCGTTTCGTCGATCGGCGCGATGATCACCAGTTCGCCGCCGCGCACCTGCACTTCGACGCCGAGCCCACCGTAGCTTCCGCTGGTGTCGTCGGTGAGCGACTGCAGATCGCTCTTGCCCAGATACGCACTGTGGGGATCCAAATCGAGCAGCAAGCCGCGGATCGCGGATTTCATCAGCTTGTCGGCGCTCACCGGCTCAACATAGGAGCGCTGCACTTCGCGGAATACGGCGGTGAATACGCGTATGTCTTCGACGTCGACCTCGTCGATGTCGGGCTTGGTTTCCTCCGCTGCATTCAGCGGCAACGCCAGGGCCAGGGCCAGGGCGGCGAGCAGTCGAGTCATACGAGGTCTCAATCGAGCATTGCGATGCAGTATGCCGATTCGCTCCTGGCCGTGACCGTGTGTAAGGTCAGGAACTGCACGACAGCATCGAGCATCCGGCGCGCGAGCGCGCCCACTCCGGGCGTTTGGCAGCCAGGTGCTCGAACTGCGGCTGATCGGCAAAAGGCCGCTCCAGCGCTTTGAGCAACTCGTTCAACACGCCAAGATCGCCCTTCTCGGCCGCGTCGATGGCCTGCTGCAGCAAATAATTGCGCGGCACGATGCGCGGGTTGGCGCCATCCATCCGCGCCTTGCGGTCGGGCGCGTCGCCGCGCTGCGCGTAGCGAGAAAGCCAGCTCTCGATCCGCGATTGGGCACGCGAAAACTTCTGTACGTTGTAACTCAGCGCTTCGAAATGCCGGGCACTCAAGTCACCAGGCCGGGATTCGCTCAATGCACGAAACGTCAGCGTGAAATCGCACTCCGCCGCTTCCATCCACGCCATCAATTCGCGGACCAGATCCAGGTCATCGTCGTGCGCGTCGGCGAGGCCCAGTTTGTTGCGCAGCGCGGCGAGGTAGCCTGCTGAGAATGTGTTCCCGTAATGATCGAGACCGGCCGCGAGCGCGTCGCCATCGACCATCGAGGTCAGCGCGTGCGCGAGCGCGGAGAGGTTCCATTGCGCGATTTGCGGCTGGCGGCCATACGCATAACGCCGCCCCTCGGCATCCGTGGTGTTGGGCGTCCAGAGTGGATCGACGTTTTCCAACCAGCCGAAGGGACCGTAGTCGATGGTCAATCCGAGGATCGAAAAATTGTCGGTGTTCATCACGCCATGCACGAATCCCAGGCGCATCCAATCCACCATCAGCCGCGCCGTGCGTTCGGCGATTTCAACGAACCATCGGCCGCGATCGCCCTGCAACTGCGGGTAATCGCGATCGAGGGTGAAATCGATCAAGCGCTCCAGCAGCGCGGTGTCGCCACGCGCCGCCGGCAATTCGAAATGCCCAAAGCGGATGAACGACGGCGCGACCCGGCAAACGATGGCGCCGGGCTCCTGCTGTGGACGGCCATCGTAGAACATGTCGCGCACCACCGGCTCGCCGGTGGCGACCAGCGACAGTGCTCGTGTGGTCGGAACGCCGAGCGCGTGCATGGCCTCGGACAGCACGTATTCGCGCAAGCTCGAGCGCAGCACGGCACGGCCGTCGGCGTGACGGGAGTACGGCGTCGGGCCTGCACCCTTGAGCTGCAGTTCGTAACGCGCACCGTCGCGGCCGATGGCTTCGCCGAGGCTGATCGCCCGACCATCGCCCAACTGCCCGGCCCAATGCCCGAACTGGTGACCGCCGTAATTGCTGGCGATCGGCTCCATGCCGGGCAGCAAATGATTTCCCGCCATCGCCTGGAGAAACGCTGGCGAGTCGGGTTCGGCATCGATTTCAGCCGCAAGCGCGTGATTGACGGCGATCCATCGCGGCGCCGCCACCGGCGTCGGCTGCACGCGCGAGTACAGGGCCCCGCGCACCGGGCGCGCGCCGGGTGCAGCTGTCGGTTCGCCCGGCAGTTCGCGCACAAAACGGTTGTCGAACTTCATGCGATACGCTCATAGACAAGATCGGTAACGGCGTGGCCGAGCTTGCGGCCACGACGTTCAAAGTGCGTTTCGATACGCGCCGCGTGCCCGTCGCCGTCGATCCGCAGCGCAAAGCGCGGTTCGGCTGCGAGCACTTCGCGCATCCAGTCGGCGTAGGGTTGCCAGTCGGTGGCCAGATGCAAACACCCGCCCAGCCGCAACCTCTCGGCAACCAGGGCGACAACCTCGCCGCGCACGATGCGCCGCTTGTGATGCCGCACTTTTGGCCATGGGTCGGGAAAGTAAATGCGCACTTCATCGACGCTCGCCGGGGCGAGAGCGCGTAACACGTCGATGGCGTCGAAGCGAATCACGCGCAGATTCTCGAGCCCGTGCGCAGCGGCTGCGCGCAGCGCGCGACCGACGCCGGGCCCATGGACTTCGACGCCGAGAAAGTTGCGCCCGCGATCAGCATCTGCGGCCGCGATCAGCGCCTCGCCGTTTCCGAAGCCGACCTCCACCACCAGCGGCAACGGCCGCGCAAACGCAGTCCGGATCAGCGCCTCATCGGCCGGCCAGTCGATACCGTAGCGCGGCCACAGCGTGTCCAGCGCCTCACGCTGCGCGTCGGTGGTGCGCCCCTGGCGAAGCACGAAGCTGCGAATGTGGCGCGGCTCGCTCACTCGATCAATCCTTGCTCGGGAGAGGACGCATTCGCGAAGCGTTTGCGCGGAATGCGCCCAGCGAGGAAGGCTTCGCGACCCGCTTCTACGGCTTTGCGCATGGCGCTGGCCATCAGCACAGGATTTCGCGCGCCGGCAATTGCCGTGTTCATCAAGACGCCATCGCAGCCCAGTTCCATCGCCACGGCCGCGTCCGACGCGGTGCCGACACCCGCGTCGACAATGATCGGCACGCTTTTCTCCTCGACGATGGTCAGGATGTTGTAAGGATTGCGCACGCCTAAACCGGAGCCGATCGGCGCTGCGAGTGGCATCACGGCCACGCATCCACGCTTGGCCAACTCACGCGCGACCACTGGATCATCGTTGGTGTAGACCATCACCAGAAAGCCTTCGCGAACCAGGATGTCAGTCGCTTTGAGCGTTTCCACAACATCCGGAAACAGTGTCTTGGTCTCAGCAAGCACTTCAAGCTTAACGAGATTCGCGCCATCCAGCAGCTCACGCGCAAGACGACAAGTCCGTACGGCTTCGTCGGCGCTGAAGCAACCGGCGGTGTTGGGCAGAATTGTGTACCGGTCGGGTGGCAATACATCCAGCACGTTGGGTTGTCCGGGCAGGTTCCCGATACTGGTGCGGCGAATCGCCACGGTGACGATTTCCGCGCCAGCAGCTTCGGTCGCCAGGCGCGTCTCTTCCAGATCTTTGAACTTGCCGGTGCCTGTAAGCAATCGCGAGGCGTACGCTCGTCCGCCAATCATCAGGGTGTCATTCATTCGGGGTCGCTTGTCCGGTATGGCTGCACGGAGCATAGCGAGCGCCGGGAGCGCGGCGGCTGACCGAACGCTGACGGCAGTAACAGAATGGTCTGCAGCCTGACCGCAAACGTGATTCAATGCAGCAATCAGCCACCGGAGATCTCGGTATGCGTCACTGGGTAGTGGTGAGTGCGATGCTTCTGGCGCCATTCGCATCGGCCGAGGCGATGCGCTGCGGCAATAAGCTTGCCTCGGAAGGCATGACGCGCCTTGAGGTCAGCAAACGCTGTGGGGAGCCGGATGATGTGATCAGGCGCATCGAAGTGGTGTACCGCGATGTCGGTTTCGATCGCACCGTAGCGCGCGAGGTGCTGGTTGAGGAGTGGTACTACGATCGCCCGAGCAACTCGTTCGATCGCATGCTGCTTTTTGTCGACGGACGTCTGCGCCGAATCGAGACGTTGACGAAGGATTGAGACTGCGGTTTCGCGGAATCCTCGCTGCCGATGCGATGGGCGCCGGGTTTCTACGCGGCTTGTTCATGCTGCAGCACTGCGCGGTACGACGCCTTCATTGCCCAATTTCGCCCGTCGGCTGGGCTTCCTGTTTCCTGCGCTTCGCCTGTCTCTTCCGATCGCGGCTACGAGCTACCTGTCACATCTCATGCTAATGCGAATCATTGCTATTTAGCATTGTATCTGGGTAGTCTTCGCCCATCGTCGGCAGTTCAGGGTTTGGTGCATGGCAATTCGTCTTCTTCCGCTGTCCGCTGCGGTGATTGCGTGCTTTTCTTCGCACGCCGGGGCAGCACCGTTGCCGGATCCGGCTTCAGCCGAGCGCGTGGCGCGGATCGAGGTCATCGGCTCGCCCGAAAAACTCAAGCGCGAAGCGGGTTCGGGCGCAATCATCACCGCTGCAGACCTGGATCGCATCAAACCCTACACCGTCAACGAAGTCCTGCGCGGCGTGCCGGGCGTGGTGATGCGCGATGAAGAAGGATTAGGCCTGCGGCCCAATATCGGCATCCGCGGCACCAACCCGACGCGTTCTACCAAGGTTCTGCTGCTCGAAGACGGCTTGCCGGCGGCCTACGCTCCCTATGGCGACAACGCCAGCTATTACCATGCGCCGGTGGATCGCTACGAGCGCATTGAAGTGCTCAAAGGCGTTGGGATGCTGCGCTTCGGACCGCAGACGATCAGCGGCGTCGTCAACTACATCACGCCGGAGCCGCCCATCGATGCTGGCGGCTTCGTGTCTGTCACCGGCGGCAATCGCGGCTATCGCAACGGCCACCTGCGCCTCGGCGGCGGCGGCGTGCTCGTCGATGCCATCCATAAACGAGCACAGGGGGCGCGCGATACGCTGCTGCTGGAGCAGAACGATTTCAACGTGAAATTCGCGTCCGCATTGAGCGACTCGCAACATCTGCAATTGCGCGCCAACTATTTGGCCGAAAGCTCGCAAGTTGGTTATTCGGGTCTCACCGAGGCGGAACTGCGCAATTTCGGACCGCGCTATGGCTTCGATCAGAACGCGCATTTCGGCATCCAGCGCTATGGCGGCTCCCTGAGCCACGAGTGGGATATCAGCGATGGCGTTTTTTTGCTGACGAATTTCTACCGCTATCGCTTCGAGCGCGACTGGTGGCGCCAGTCCAGTTCGACGACCGACACCCAGTGCGGCACGGCGTTTCGCGATGCCCGCCTGCGCGGCGTGCGCGTGGACTTCGACGCCTGCAACTCCACGCAAGGGCGGCTGCGCGACTACGACACCTATGGCATCGAACCGCGCCTCACGGCCGAATGGGGGAACGGCTCTACTTTCGAAGCAGGCTTGCGTTGGCACCAGGAAGTGCAAAATCGACGCCAGGTGAATGCCACATCGCCGCAGGGACGGACAGGTACCCTTGCCGAAGACAATCGCCGCGACGCCAGCGCGAGCGCGGCGTTCGTGAGCAATCGCTTTCGTTTCGGCGCACTGGAATTGGTGCCGATCGTGCGTTTCGAATCGATCGACTACGAACGCTTCAATCGGCTCAACGGACGCAGCGGCAGCGAATCCATCGACAAGTTTATTCCTGGCGTCGGCGTCAATTTTGCCGTGAGCGATAGTCTGGCGCTGTTTGGCGGCGCGCATCGCGGCTTCGCGCCACCGCGCGTAGAAGACATCATCGACAACAATGGCATCAGCGTGAATGTTGGCGCCGAAGAGTCGTTGAACCTGGAACTCGGTTTGCGCGGCGAGGTGTCTGGCGACTTGCAATACGAGGCGACCGTATTCCGCAACCGCTTCGACCCGCAAATTCTAGTGGGCTCGATCGCTGGCGGCGGCGTGCCGTTGGCGCAAGGCGAAACCTTGTACCAGGGCGTCGAGTTGCTGGGCCGTTTCGAACGCGACGATGTGCTGGCCGCGGGGAAGACTTATCTCAATCTGGCGTTGACCTTACTGCCGACCGCACGTCAGGAATCGATACTGCGAGCCGTATCGAATGGCGCAACCGTCGGCGGCAGCGAAGTCGGCAAGCGCTTGCCGTATGCGCCAAAGACCGCAGCTACCTTACGGATTGGGCACGATTTCGGCGTCTGGGACACGTCGATCGAAGGCGTCTATGTCGATGAGCAATTCGGCGATTTCGCGAATAGAACAACAGTCGATCCGAACGGCCAGTTTGGCTTGCTGCCCTCCTACACGATCGCCAATCTGACAGTGTCATTCGAGCCGGAGGATGCGCCCTACAGCGCCTTCATCACGGTCAAGAATCTGTTCGACCGCGATTTCATCGTCGACCGCACGCGCGGCATCCAGACCGGATCGCCGCGTCTGATTCAAGCGGGACTGCGGTTCGGATTCTGAGATTCCCAAGATCAGCGTTCGCGCCAACTTTCGCGAACGCGCTCGCCGAATTCCGCAGCAAACCGCGGTCCATCGCACAAGGCTCGCCGAAAGCGCTCGGCCAGACCGTCGCGCGCCGCCGCCAGCGCGCCCGGTGCGCTCAGGCGCAACGCGTTTGCCACAAACCCGGCACGATCGCGCGCTATCCAATCGCTCGTGCCGAGTTGGCTGAGCAAGCTCACGCCGACGCGCGATGCGTGTTTCGAACCGGCAAGGCACAGCACCGGTACGCCCATCGACAAGGCCTCGCACGTTGTGGTCGTGCCGTGGTAGGGCCAGGTGTCGAGGGCGATATCGATCTCCCGGTAGCGCTGCAGATGCGCATGGGGCTCTCTCTCTGGCGGGAGAACGCTCAAGCGCCACGCCGAAACGCCATGTTCGACAAAACGGGCGACCACCCGATCCCGAGTCGGCGCATCGGCGAAACCGAAGGCCTTGAGTTGCAGCCGCGCCGCAGGCAAGGCTCTCAATACCGAGGCGAATAGCTCCACGCACGCCGGCGATAACTTGGCGCTGTTGTTGAAGCACCCGAAGGTGAGTGGACGCTGCGGCAGCGCGGCATGGTCGATCTGCTCGGGCGAAGAGCACCACGCGCTCGGCATTCGCAGCAACCGCTCGCTGCACTGCGACTCCGAACCGATCGGATCTGCCTGCGCATCGCTGATTCGATAGTCGATGACGTCGATGCGCGGTCCGGCGTTTCGTCGCGAACGCCGAGTCAGATCATGCCCACCAAACGCAGGCTGCCGGTGGCCAGTGCGGTGCCGATGACTGTGGCGGCCAGTACGTCGCTGGGATAGTGCAATCCCAGAACCACCCGTGATGCGGCAACGCTGAGGGCGAATGGCACCAGCACGACGGCCAGCCACGGCGCATAGGCCAGGGCGACGATCGTGAAACTCACCGCGTGCAGGGTGTGTCCGGACGGAAAGCTGAATTCGTCCAGCGGCGCCACGCTCGCGAGGATAGAACCCGGGTGGCGATGCAACGGCCGCGGCCGCCGACTCCAGCGCTTCAAGGTGCGATAGAGCAACAACGCGACGCCGCTGATCGCGAGCATGTGCAGCGCCGCTTGCACGCCGATCTGCCGGTCGAGTAACGGAAACAGCGCCATCAGCGCGTACCAGAACACGCCGTCTCCGAGGCGAGAGACGGTGGCGAAGTACCTCAAGCACAAACGTCTACGCGAAAGCCGATTGAGCCGCAGGCACCAGTTCAAGTCCTGTGCTGCCAATCTGCCAAGGGCCATTTGACGAGTCATGCGCTCGCTCCTGCCAGTTCGCTTAAGATCGCCGCAAAGCGCTCGCTGACCGCGCGCGGCCCGAGCTTTTGTGCCGTGTTGCGTGCTGCCACACCCATCGCGCGCCGCTCATTGGCGCGGCTCCCCAGATCGCTGGCGATGGCAACGAACGCTTGCTCATCGTTGAAGGCGACGGTGCGGCCATCGATCCCATCGCAAATGTGTTGGCCGGCCGCGCCGTAGGCGTACGCCACGGTCGGCAGGCCGCTAGCCATCGCCTCCAGCGTGACGTTTCCGAAAGTCTCGGTAATGCTGGCGAACAGAAACAGATCACTGCTCGCAAAGTGTTCGGCGAGCTTTTCGCCGCGCTGCATCCCGCACCAGACATGCTGTGGATAGCGTTCGGCCATTGCGGCCCGCGCTGGCCCATCGCCGACCCAAATCATCTTGGCCGGCGTCCTGGCGGCGATCGCATCGAAGGCGCGCACCGTCAAGTCGAGGTTCTTTTCCGGCGCGACTCGACCGACGAACAGCACCGCCAGTTCGTTGTCCGCAACGCCCCAGGCGCTGCGCAATGCGGCACTGCGTCGCATTGGGTGAAATAAATCGGAATCGACGCCGCGTTCCAGAATGCGCACATCGCGAAATCCACCCGCGCTGAGCTCGGCGCGCAGCTGCTCAGTCGGCACCAACGTCGCCTGACCGCGATTGTGAAATGCGCGCAGATAGCGGAAGGCCGTTGAGCGCAAAAAGCCCAGGCCATAGTGCCCGACAAAGTCGTCGAAACGCGTATGGAACCCGCTGGCGACCGGAATACCGAGATGCCGCGCCGCAAGCATGGCCGCCCATCCCAGCGGCCCCTCCGTGGCGATGTACAGCGCATCAACACGAAACCGCTTCAATGCCGAACGCACGCGGAAGTACACCGGCCAGCCAAAACGCAGCGCCGGGTAGCGCGGAAGCGAACCACCCGGAACGATGAGTTCCTCGGTCAACTGATCTTCGGCAGCGAACGTGGTCTGCGAAGGACGGATTAGCAGAACATCGTGACGCTCGGCGTGCAGGCCGCGCGTCAGCGTTGCCACGGTCAGCGCAACGCCATTGATTTCCGGCGGATAGGTCTCGCTGACCACAGCCACGCGCAAACGCCTCGGTCCCGCGACAGTGCGAGGACTTGCATAGGAGGTATCCATGGCGTGAGCGATTCGCTGCATACAGACACACTGCAGCGCGCAGATGACGCAAAGATGCGTAAAGCCTTGCAGAAATTTGACAAGATACCCAAGCTTGCGAAGCGCGGATGAATTGGATATTTCTTTAACGCGGACTTCTCAGCAACACTTTGTTCCAGATCTGACACTACCGAACGCCGGGATTGACCGGCTAACCATCGGTGCAGATATGGACATTCGAAAGGCTCTGTTATCCGTCTCAGGCGTCGCTTTGGTCGGCGCATTAGCGCTTCCAGTCTCCTCACAATCGTGGGACGAGTGTGCTATAGCGTGCGAGAACGACTACTACCACTGCGTCTTGTCCGGGGCCATACCCGAACATCTCTGCTACATTTCCTTTGTTTATTGCGTTCAGAACTGCGGGCCAGGTTAGGCCGTTAGTTCGAAGAAACGACGAAGGGCCCGTTTCCGGGCCCTTCGCTTTCTTACACGCTCCGGTACTGCTTAGAACGACTGCGTGTAACGGAAGTACGGCACGCGGCCATAACCGTCATACAGCGAGAAGTCGAAGCCGCGACCAGTCGGGTCGTACGGATCGATCACCGGGTCCTTGTCGAGGATGTTGTTCATGCCCAGCGTGAATCGGCCGTTCCCTGGCGCATTCCGGCTCGCCTGCAAGTCATGGGTAGTCCACGACGACAAACGTCGACGCGACATGCTCTGGAGACTGCAAAGCGACGCGGGTGGCGCCAACGCGCAGCAACAACATCGACCATGACGCCGCGACTGAGGAGCTTCTCGACCTCCAACGCAGCCAAACGTCCCCAAACGAAGGCGCCGAAATGCTCGCCGGACTGGACATCCACGCCCGCAGCAGCGATCGCTTCTGGGGATGCATTGATCTTCACTGCAGTTTGCTGAGCCTAACCAAACTGCGCCAGCGAAGCGCCAAGCACCACTAACAGACTGCGAATCGTGGTGCATATCCTTCCGGTGTCAAGTCACTCAGCATAACTGGACGCGCGGCTCGGATGCAGCGCTTAGCGGGGCCTTTACCAATTCATCGGCTCAATCCATCGTCGTCGAGGATCAGGAGATAATGCGGCTTAGCAATCAGGGGTCATCGATAGATCGGTACTCGGTTCTTCTCGACACCCACCATCTTGAAACGCGCATTGAAAGCAACCGTAATGCGCTCACAACGACCATAAAAGGGGCGCACTTCGTGGAGAACCCAAGACGGGAACAACACTAATTGACCCGCTCTCAGGCTCATCGCAACCGGTGCGCATGCATAGGGCCGACTCATACGAGCGATGGCCATATCAATGTACATCGTCGCAGTTTGCTGAGGATTGACGAAGGTGAGCAGACCGTTGTCGGCCACCGTCGGATCAGGATCGCCGCTTGCAACGCAGTAAACGCCGGACCAGCTTGCCATCGGGTGATTGTGTAACGCGAAGTAGCCGCCGTTTCGCGTGATATGAAACCACGACTCGGCAGCGACGTGAAGGTTTCGCAACTGCTCGGGGGTGTAGCCGTTCAATTCGCCTATTGCTCGATACAGCTGAAGCCAACACCAGTTGCGCAAGACACCAATTGGAGCATCCGGCCAGTCGAAAAGCTCGAAATTGCTCTCGAACAGACCATTTCGCTGCACCAATGGCTGAGCGTTGGCATAACCCATTCCTTCCATCTCGCGTCTGAGGAAGAGATCTTTCAACTCAGCATTTAAAGCTTCCGACTCGGGCATCAGCGCTTCGACGAAGGGCACTGCAAATGCGGGCGCGATGCTGAATGTCGTCATGCTTGATCTCTTGATGCTTCGAGGGCTGCTACTCGTTCAATTCTAGCCAGTTCCTTGAGGGCAAAGCGAACACGGAACCAGACCCTGACTTCGCGTGAAACACTCTGGCTTGACCTCATCTCACAATCACCTACCGCGAAAAAAGAAGGGCCCGTTGCCGGGCCCTTCGAAGGTTAAGACATGAACTAAGCTATTAGAACGACTGCGTATAACGGAAGTACGGAACGCGACCGTAACCGTCATAGAGCTGCGTGCAGTATCCGCGTGGCGAACCGTCGCTCGAGCAACCACCGAACGGATCCAGCACAGGATCCTTGTCGGCGACGTTATTGACGCCAACGGTGAATCGACCGTTCCACGGTGCATTCCAGGACGCCTGCAGATCGTGCGTCGTCCAGGACGGCAACTTTCCGCCCTCAGACGAGTCGTTGTGCGTGTGGATGTAATTCAGATTCCAAACGAAGCTGAAGTCACCCCACACATACTCGTTGTTGAGCGAACTACGGTACTTCGGTTGGCTGTTGTCGCCCACCAGATTCTCACCGCCATCGATCGTGTAGTTGTCGATCATGCTGATCTGCAACTGATTGCGCAGATTTCCGATGTCGCCGAAATCGAAGTTGGTGCGAACGTTCAAATCCGCGCCGCGCAGCTCCAGATCGCCCTCGTTCGCATTGCCCTCACGAACGAAATCGATCGAGCCGTCCGGGAACCGGAACACGCCGAGACCCGGCGGAACAGGGCGACCCGTCTGCTCGCGAATAACCAGCGTGTTTGCGCTGAAGAACGCGATTCGGTTATCGATCTCGACATTGAAGATATCCAGGCTGGCGTTCAGCCAATCGGTCGCGTCCCACGCCGCGCCAATAGACCACTGGCGCGACTGCTCCGACTCAAGCTCAGGATTGGCGATGCGGAAAGCGTCGATCTGCACGTTGCAGGTGGGCGGTTGACCCAAAGCGCGGCAGGTTGCCGGATCGCTGACAGCCGATGCCGAGAACGACTCCAACTGCGTCAGGATGTCCAGCGTAGGAGCGCGGAAGCCCTCGCCGTAGGAGGCGCGAAGCACCAGGTTTTCGAACGGCGTAAAGCGCATGGACAATTTCGGCGAAACATCCGAACCATAGTCGCTGTAGCGGTCGTAGCGCACCGCACCGTTGATCTCGAAGTTCTCGGTCACCGGGAACAAGGCTTCGGCATACGCCGCACCCACCGAGCGACCGCCAGCCGCGGAGTTACCGGCAGAGCCGCCAACCACGCCGCCTTCCGAGAGCGAATCGTACAGATCCTGGTAGTACTCGTCGCGGTACTCGGCGCCGAATGCCAGACCTGCGACGCCACCGTTCATCTCGAACAGATCGACATTCGCGGTTGCGTACAGCTCTTCGATTTCGAATGCCGCTTCGCGATTGATGGTCACCTTCATCGAGTTCAACACGTTCGCAGGATTGCCGCGCGGGTTGAAGATGTTGTAGTCGCCACGAGCAATGAACTGCTCCGCAATCGGGATCACGAGGTAGTTGCGGCCCAACTCAGTGAACTTGAACTCGTTTCGTCGTGCACCGAAGTCCACGTCGAAATTTCCGATGCGACCCTCGAAGCCGACCAGGAATTCATAGACCTGCGAATCGACGAAGGTGTCGCGATTGCCCAACGAATCGAAGCGGTGACGCAGGAACACCGGCACGTTGGTGCGGTTGTTCGGCGTGTTCGGCGGGATGAAAACCACTGCCGGCACCGGTGCATAGCGGCCGAAGGACTCGACGCGCGCAACGCTCGCGTTCATGTACGTCGACCAATCTTCGTTGATCTCATAGTTGGCGCGCGTGAACAGCGAACTGTTGCGGATCTCGGCCTCGTCGGCGGCGACCAGTGCGAAGTTGTAAAGGCATATTGCCTGCCCTTGCGCACCCGTGCCTATGCTGAAGCCGCGATCGCTGCAGCCGCCCGGAACGGCGCGCTGCGCCGCCGCTGGACCGGGCCGCCAGTTGGTGGCGTTGTTCGGATTCGGATTAGGGACGAGAGGAAGAGCCGCCACTGTATTGTTGGAGAACGTCGACACACCGACCCGCGACCACGGACGATCACGATTGAAGATGATGCCGCGATTGTCGTAAGACGCACCCGCAATAATGTTTCCGCGATCGCCAGCGGCACCGAAGATCACCGAGCCTTGCTCAGTCTCGCCGCCTTCGCGCTTCGGGTTACTCATACCGAACGACATCTCAACACCGCTAAAATCGGAACGTGTGATGATGTTCACGACGCCGCCGATGGCGTCCGAGCCATAAATCGCCGATGCACCATCGGTCAAGATTTCGATGCGCTCAACAGCGGCGAGCGGAATCGAATTCAAGTCCTGGCCTTGGCCGGCTTGCGGGGCAATCGGGGCGCGACGACCATCCACCAAAATCAGCGTGCGAGCGCCACCCAAACCGCGGAGGTTCAGCTCGGCGAACGACTGAGCAGAAGAACCCGACTGTGGACGGAACGAACCGAAGCTGTTGAACGTGGTGTTACGCAGGTAATCGGCCACCGACACTTCGCCCGACAACTCGAGCTGTTGGCGGTCGATCACGGTGACGGGGACGGAACCCTCAGCGTCGGTGCGCTTGATGCGCGAACCGGTCACCTCGACGGTTTCCATCTGGGCGGTATCGCCATTCTCGTCCTCGTCCTGAGCGAAGGCCGGGGCCGCCGCCAGCGCAGCCACCGAACCGAACGCAAGCGCGGCGGTGATGGCGCGGTTTAATTCACGAAGTTTCAAGCTCATTAGCACTCTCCAAAAGACTTCTACGGATACCTCGAGGGACAATTTTTGCCATCCAGACAGGACTTTTGTCCTAGTCCCATCCCTGAGCGCGATGGAGGCTAACAAAAAGCTAACGGTTGCAAAAGTGCCTCGGTGCTGTCGCTTTTTCGCAACACATTACTGATTCACTCGCCTCACCTGCGGCAGCCATGCAAGAAAGCTACACTGCAAGCCTCCCGCAAGCTCGATCTGGCCCTATGCAACGTCGCAACTTCTTGGCAAACACTCTGCGCGCCGGCCTTGCGGCGGGTTTCGGAACTTCGCTGGGTTGCGGTGCGACGCGCCGACCTCGCGCTCCGTTGCGCCCGACCGCGGATGCAACCACAGGTCTTTCGCTCTTGCGCCTGCCGCCGGGGTTTCGCTACTTCAGCTTCGGGTGGGCCGGCGAAGCGCTTGCGGGCGGCGGGGCGATCCCAGAGTCGGCTGACGGCATGGGTATCGTCGCTCATCGGGGCTCGCGGCTGACGCTGATCCGCAATCAGGAAGTGACGCATGCGCGCGGCGCGTTTGCGGCACCCGATCGAGCCTACGATGCTCGCTGCGGCGGTGGTTGCGTGCGGCTGGAGCTGGATTTGGCGCAAGAGAAGCTGATTAGCGCTGAAGCGGCGCTCACCGGCACTCTGATCAATTGCGCTGGTGGTATCACCTCGCGCGGCACGTGGCTGAGCTGCGAGGAGATCGTGATTGCGCGCGACGAATCCAGCGACGATGGGCGCCTCGCAAATGCGGCAGGCTTGAGCCGATCGCATGGCTGGGTGTTTGAGGTGCCGGCCAGCGGCATGTCCGATGCGAAGCCGATCGAAGCCATGGGCATTTTTCGCCATGAGGCCACCGCAGAGGATGCCGACGGCAACACTTACTTGACCGAGGATCGCGATCCGGAAGCAGGCTTCTATCGCTTCACGCCGTCGACCAAAGGCCGGTTCGATAGCGGTCAGCTTGAGATGCTCCGGGCTGTCGGCGCGAGCGATTTGCGCGGCGCTATACGCCGCGGCGCGCGCTTCGACGTCTCCTGGGTGCCGATCGACGACCCCAGACGCGCGCATTTCGATGCACGCGACCAAGGCGGCGTGGTCAAGCAAGGGCTCGCAGCGGGCGGCACGATGTTCTTGCGCCTAGAAGGCTGTCTGACGACACCCGAAGGTATCTGGTTCACCTCTACCAGCGGCGGCAGCACCGGCGGCGGTCAGTTGTGGCGTTTCGATCCACGCGCGCAAACACTGACGCTGGAGCACGATGTCGTCGATCGCGCACACTTCGACTATCCCGACAATCTTGCCAGCGGATTGGGCGAGGGACTCGTGATCTGCGAGGACAGCAAGGACCGCGCGCATCAGCAGCTGGTGTGGTTATCTCGCCGCGGACGCCTGGTGACCATTGCCGAAAACCACACCATAATCGATGGGGTCGATTACGGTGGTGCGGAGTGGGCGGGCGCCTGCGTTTCGCCTGATGGCAAATGGCTGATCGCCAATGTCTATCGGCCGGGGTTTAGCGTGGCAATTACCGGGCCGTGGGACGAGATTCTGTAGTCCGGCTGCGCGCGTCGCGTTTTGTTACGCAAATCCAGGGTGCGCAATTTCTGAGTGTGCCCGGTATGCGGACCATGGGTCCGCGTACCAAATAGCGCAATGTGCGGTCCCTTACGCAACCGCCCGCAGTGGAAACGCGAAACGCTCGCGAACGGAACGCATGATGCCGGCTGCATCGAGTCCGAGTTGGCTCAGCAGTTTGCCTGGATCGCCATGCTCGACAAAGACGTCAGGCAAGCCCAGCTGCAGAGCGGGGATAGCTAACCCCGCCTGAGCGATGACTTCAAGGCATGCGCTGCCCGCGCCGCCCATGATGGCGCCTTCTTCCAGCGTCACGATCGCATCGTGAGTGCGCGCCAGTTCGAGCACCAGATCGACATCCAGCGGCTTGACGAAGCGCATATTGGCCACCGTCGCGTCGAGCTCTTCGGCGGCAATCAATGCCGGCGCTACCAGGCTGCCGAATGCGAGCATCGCAATGCGACGACCGCCAAGCGCGCCGGTGCGGCGCCGCAGCTCGCCTTTGCCCCAAGGCAGTTTGTCCAAGGTAGCTGGCACTGCAACGCCTACGCCGCTGCCGCGCGGATAACGCACCGCCGCCGGCCCGTCGTGGGCAAACGCCGTCGACAACAAGGCGCGGCACTCGGCTTCGTCCGATGGCGTCAATACCGCCACGTTCGGCACGCAGCGCAAGTAGGGAATATCGAAGGCGCCGCAATGCGTTGGACCGTCGGCGCCGACGATACCGGCGCGGTCCAGCGCAAAAGTGACCGGTAAATTCTGCAGCGCCACGTCGTGAATCAGCTGATCGTAGGCGCGCTGCAAGAAAGTCGAATAGATGGCGACCACCGGTTTCAAGCCTTCGCAGGCCAGGCCGGCGGCGAAAGTGACGGCATGCTGCTCGGCGATTCCGACATCGAAATAGCGTTTCGGGAAACGCTGCTCGAATTCGACCATGCCCGAGCCTTCGCGCATCGCGGGCGTAATGCCCACGAGCCTGGCGTCGGCTGCGGCCATATCGCACAGCCACTGGCCGAACACCTGCGTGTAGGTTTGCTTGCCCGCTTTGGCGGGCCGAATGCCTTCGCTGGGATTGAATTTGCCGGGGCCGTGATAAAGCACGGGATCGGCCTCGGCGAGCTTGTAGCCTTGCCCTTTCTTGGTCACGACATGGAGGAATTGCGGACCATCGCCCTCGCGGACGCGCGCGCGAATGTTCTGCAGGGTCGGGATCAGCGACTCCAGATCGTGCCCGTCGATCGGCCCGATATAGTTGAAGCCGAACTCCTCAAAAATTGTTGCCGGGACGACCATGCCTTTGGCGTGCTCCTCGAAACGCCGCGCAAACTCGTATAGCGGCGGTGCAATCGAAAGAGCCCTGGCGATGCCCTTCTTCGTGTGCGCATAGAACTGGCCGCTCATCAGACGCGCCAGGTACCGGTTGAGCGCGCCGACCGGCGGCGAGATCGACATATCGTTGTCGTTGAGCACCACGATCAGCGGCAGCTCGCTCTCCGGGCCGACGTTGTTCATCGCCTCGAACGCCATGCCGGCGGTCATCGCGCCATCGCCGATCACGGCGACGACCTGACGGCGGCTATCGCCCTGGATCGCGCCAGCGGCTGCCATGCCGATGCCCGCCGAAATCGACGTGCTCGAATGCGCCGTGCCGAACGCGTCGTACTCGCTCTCCTCGCGCCGCGGAAACCCGGAGATGCCACCCAGTTGGCGCAAGCTCGGCATGCGCTCGCGACGGCCGGTTAAAATCTTGTGCGGATAGCTCTGGTGACCGACATCCCAGATCAGCCGATCGTTCGGCGTATCGAACACATAGTGCAGTGCGATCGTGAGTTCGATCGTGCCCAGATTCGACGACAGATGACCACCTGTTTGCGACACCGAATCGAGCACGAACTGGCGCAACTCATCGGCCAGGAGCGGCAGTTGTTCTCGCGGCAGACGCCGCAATGTGCAAGGATCGTCAATTGATTCAAGGAGCGAAGACATCGATCGGGCGAGCTGTGGGTATGACTGAACCGTAACATCCTTGGCGTAGGCGAGGAAAGGGCAGGATGCTGGCGCAGCGCCCTGCGCCGTGCGCGAATCCAGTTGGTGTTCACCTGGGCACACTTCAAATAGCGGCACGATGAGCAAGCCATCAAGATGAGCGAGAACCCGTTCGCCGATTTGGTACTAGCGCACAACCGCGCGCCCATCGGTCGCGAGCGCCTGGCCTCGCCAACCTTCACCGCCCGCGGCGCCAATCCACTGTGCGGGGACGATCTGACGCTGGACGGTCGCATCGAAGGCAACATCGTTTGCGAACTTGGCTATGCGATCGATGCCAGCGCTCTGACACTGGCGTCGACATCGTTGATGGTCAGCCTGTGCCAAGGCCGCGAATTGGGCGCGGTGCGCACTTTGTGCGGCGCCATGCTGCGCTATCTTTCGGGCGCTGGCGCCGCGCCGCTGGCCGA
The DNA here is from genome assembly GCA_022844135.1 of Lysobacterales bacterium. Lineage (GTDB taxonomy): Bacteria > Pseudomonadota > Gammaproteobacteria > Xanthomonadales > SZUA-5 > JALHMH01. The sequence continues at coordinate 61,995 of JALHMG010000007.1, read as the reverse complement.
ACTCGCGGTATTCGACAGCGTGTTGGGTTACCGCAATCGCCTCAAAACGCTGACATTGCCCTGGGCGACATTGCTTCGCGCGCTCGATGGCCAGCTGCAAACCAGCACCGATTTCGAATTGACCGGAGGATCGAATTGAGCACCTGGACACGCGTCGGTAACGACAGCGACATAGCACCGGGCGGATGGCGCGTCGTCGATGTCGATGGCGTGGCAATGCTTGTGGTCAACGTCGAAGGCAGCTTTCACTGCATCGAAGATGTGTGCACGCACGATGGTGGCGGGCTTGCGGGCGGCACTCTGTGCGGCTTCGAGGTCGAATGCCCGCGCCATGGCGCGCGCTTCGATGTGCGCACTGGCCAGGCGTTGTGCGCACCAGCGTATCAGCCGACCGCCGTGTTTCCGATCAAGATCGAAGACGGCCAAATTTGGGTACGCGACGATCGTTGGGATTAATCTGCGATCGGCTGTAACTTCGGTTCTGGCCGAAACTCGCCGACAACATCGACGCCCGGCGGCGGCTGAAACGCAAATGTACCGGCCGGAAGCGTCGGGTTACGTTGCCAATCCTGGAACACGATTTGTGTGCGCTGGCCGACCACATCGGCGATGACCATGCGCACCAGCAAGCCATCGCGCATCCCCAGATCGACGCTGGCGAATTCCGCATCGGTGGTTTTCGGTGTCAGGCGCAGCCACTGCGCGCCGTCGCGTTCGCCCTGTTCGGCGACGTTGAACTGCTCATCCATCACGCTTAAGTCGAGCAACACGGCGAGCGGGCTGCGCGTCTCGTCGAAGGACTGCGGACGCACACTGACCTGCTCCAGATCGATATCGTAAATCCAGACATGCTCGCCGTCGGCGACGATCTGCTGCGGCTCAGGCGTAAGGTACTCCCATCGAAAGCGGTCCGGGCGCGCCAGCATCACCTTTCCGGTGGATTGATCCAGCGCCTCGCCATCGGCGTCGAAAACCTGCTGGGCAAAGTTCGCCGACAGTGAGGCCGTACCATTGGCCATACGCTCCAGTTCGGCGCGGCCATCGGCCCAGGCCTGGGAAGACAGCACGCAGGCGATCCATATCCAATTCTTCATCACAATGCATCCACGTTTTCGCTTCCACCAAGATAAGCCAGGCGCTTGAACTGTGCCCAAACCACCATAGTGCGCCTTGATTCGTTCGTTGCCGCAGCCTATGTTGGTCGCTCTTACGACCATCGGCATCGGCAATGGTTCAAGGCTACGAGAAGCGCCGCCACCCGCGCACCGAGATCACCGCGGTTGCAGTGCTGATAGCGACTGCCAAAGGCGCTTATTTGAGCAATCTCGCCGACGTCTCGCGCGGCGGCTGTCGCGTGGTGCGGCCGTTGGCGTGGACCGATCAATCGCGCCCACCCTATCGGCTGTATTTTATTGTCGATCAGGACACGGTGATCGACATCGAAGCTACCCTGGTACGCGCCTCTGAGGAACACATCGCGTTTCAGTTCGCGGCTGGGCAGAACGAGGAAGTCGAGCAGTTGCTGTACGAAGCACGTTTCATCGCGTGACCTCGATAGCACTGATCGCAGCGGTCGACCGCAACCTGGCGATCGGCTCGCGGGGGCAGCTGCCGTGGCATTACCCGGCCGACCTTAAGCACTTCAAGGCACTAACCTTCGGCCACGCCATCTTGATGGGCCGCAAGACCTTCGACTCTATCGGCAAACCGCTGCCGGGACGGCGCAACCTTGTGCTCACAAGAACGCCGTTCGAACGCGAAGGTGTGGAGTGCTTTGCGACACTCGATGCGGCGTTAGCGGCAGTCAGTGGGAAACTTTGGGTGATCGGCGGGGGCGAAATCTACGCGATGTGCTTGCCGTATGCCGAGCATCTGGCGTTGACGCGCATTCCGTTGACGATCAGCGACGCAGATGCCTGGTTTCCAGCGTTCTCGGAGAGCGAGTTCGAATGCACATCACGCGACGCCGCGGAAGGGCTGCTGTTCGAACACTGGCAACGCCGCTAAATTTACATCGGCTTTTCCGCGATCCTCGCGTGAGTGGCGTTCACGCTCATCAGCGCCGCAGAGGAAAAGAACTGGTGGTACTCGGCAACCATTTCGCCCTCGATCAGCACCGGATCGGTGGCCGCCAGCGCTTTGGCCTCCTCAATCGAATCGACCGCGAACACGAATAATCCACGCCGACCCTGGACGCCATCGAGGGGACCGGCAAGCGCCAGTTTCCCTTCAGCCGCCAGACGCTGCATATTCGCGAAGTGCCCCTTGAACATCGCATCGCGCTCGGACCCATCGGGTTTGCGATTGGGACCGGTGGTCAAGATCACCAGGACGTAGCGCCGCATGCCGTGCTCATCGGCACCCAGTTCAGCGGCCAGCGCCTTGTCGAAGGAAGGCGCAGGCTGCGATGGCGCGTCTGCCGCAGAAACAACGAAGGTCCAGGAACCCAGAAGTAATGCGGTCCATCGGATCACGGCAACGCTCCTCAACCGATCGGGAAACGCCGATGAGGCATTTCCGAGATCGCGAGCCCGGCTTGCCGGGCTCGCGCTTTGCGCTCAACGCACGTCGCAGAAGCAATAGGCGTAAGTGCGCAGCGGGTGCTGCTCCCAGCCTTCGAGGATCTTCAGCTCGCGCTCAAATTCCTGTTGCGTGCTCCGCAGGAAACTCGGGACATAGGCTGATCCGATGCTGCGGGTGATGCTGGCAGTCATGCGCGTAGTCATGCTGGCGACAAAGGCTTCAAAGCCGCTCGGCTCCTTTTCGACATACACGACATCGAATTTCTCCAGCTTGGCGCGCTTGGCCGCGTCGGCGATGGCGTCTTTGAGACCGCCGATTTCATCGACCAGGCCGCGCTCTTTGGCCTGCGTGCCGCTCCAGACGCGGCCCTGGGCGATCGCGTCGATGTCGTCTTTGGTCTTGCTGCGGCTGGTAGCCACTTTGCCGATGAAATCCTGGTAGCCGGCATTGATCATCGTCTGCAGCATCTCGCCGACACGCGGATCGAGCGGGCGGCGCCAATCGAGTGCGCCGGCCAGCCAGGTGGTTGTGGTGCCTTCGGTGTGCAGGCCCACTTTGTCCATGGTTTGGCTGGCATCCGGGAACAGGCCGAAAATGCCGATCGAACCGGTGATCGTCGTTGGTTCGGCGTAAATCACATCCGAGGTCATCGAAATCCAGTAACCGCCCGAGGCGGCCAGATCGCCCATCGACACCACGACCGGTTTGCCCGCAGCTTTGGTCAGCTCGATTTCGCGACGGATCAATTCGGAGTCGAACCCGCTGCCGCCGGGAGAATCGACGCGCAACACCACCGCTTTGATGTTCTCGTCTTCGCGGGCCTTGCGCACCAGTTCGCTGGTGCTCTTGCCGCCGATGGTGCCCTGCGGCTGCGAGCCACTGGTGATCGCGCCGGCCGCGACGATGACGCCCACGTGCGAACTGCCGGGCAGCGGCAGCGGCGCCGGGAAGCGCTTGACGTAATTCTGCAGCGCGACCTGACGGAAGGTGCTCTCTTTCTCGTCGTCCTTGGTGCCCGATTCGATGAGCATGGCGCGCAGCTCATCCGGGGTCTTGGTGCCATCGACCAATTTCTCGCTGATCGCCAGTTGCGCCAGATTGCCCTCCACGGCGGTCAGCCGCTGCGGCAAATCGTCGATCATCGCCTGCAAACCGGCCGCGTCGAGATTACGCGCTTTGGCGATGTCGGCCAGGAACACGCCCCAAACATCGTTCAACCAATACAGATCCGCCTCGCGCGCATCGTCCGACGGGCCATCGAGCAGGTATGGCTCCACGGCGCTCTTGTAGCGGCCGACACGAAACACGTGCATGGTGACACCGAGCTTCTCCAATGCCGAGCGGTAATAGTTGCGATAACGGCCCAGACCTTCGAGCAGCACCATGCCGTCGGGGTGCACGTAGATTTCATCGCCGTGCGCGGCCAGGTAGTAGCCGGCCTGATCCATGTACTCGCCGTAGCTGATCACCTTCTTGCCGCTGGCCTGGAAGGCGTCGATGGCGCGCCCGACTTCGCGCAGCGTGGTCACACCGGCGCCGCCGAAATTGTTGAGCTGGATCAGTACCTGCGTGATGTTGTCATCTTTGGCCGCCTCCTCCAGCGCTTTCAAGACATCGCGTAGCTGCGTCTCCGGCACCTCTTCACCCAGCGCACGCGACAGCGCCACGTCGGCTGGGCTGCCCGTGTACTGATCCACGATTTCACCTTTGATATCCAGCACCAGCGTGGTTTTCTCGTCGATCTTGCCCTCGCCACCACCGATCACTGACGCAATCACCGCGATCAGGATGAACACAAAGATCAGGTTGAACACCAGCTGCCGGGTGAAGTTCAGGCCGTTCCACAACCCGCCAAAAAACCGGCGCAAAAATCCAGGACGCTTTTCCAAGGGTGACTCCTCAAGATGACTGATTCGCGCTCACAGCAGGCGAGCGGACCGTCGGGCATGATATCGGGCTATTGCGCTGGTGTTGATGGGCTTTAGGTCATGGGCGGTCTATTGAGGCGGGAGACGGGGGGCGAGGGACGTTCACGATGCTTTGCCCCAGCATCTCCGCGTGTCGAATTCGCAATTCTGTTCGCAGAGACTCAGCCGCTCGGCCCCTGCCCCCTGAACCCTGCCCACAAGAACGCATGGACCTGACCCACCTCCTCCAAGGCCTCAATGATGCGCAGCGTGCTGCAGTAAGCGCCGCACCAGGTCACCACCTGGTGCTGGCTGGCGCGGGCTCCGGCAAGACGCGCGTGCTGACGCAGCGCATCGCGTGGCTGGTGGACGCCTTCGATGTGTGGCCGCACGCGATTCTGGCGGTTACCTTCACGAACAAGGCGGCGGCGGAAATGCGCGAGCGCTGCGAACGGCAGCTCGATCGGCCATCGCGCGGCCTCTGGATCGGCACCTTCCATGGGCTGGCGCATCGCTTGCTGCGTTTGCATCACGCGGAAGCCGGCTTGCCAACCGGCTTTCAGGTGCTCGACAGCGACGATCAGTTGAAGTTGATCAAACGCGTCATCGCAGACCTGGGACTCGACGACTCTTTGTTCCAACCGCGCAAGGGCGCGTGGCTGATCAACGCCTGGAAAGACGAAGGCAAGCGCCCGCGAGATATCGATCCTCTGCGCAGTCAGGAGTTGCCCACGTGGATCGATATCTATCAGCGCTACCAGGACAGCTGCCAGCGCCAGGGATTGGTCGATTTTGCCGAAATCCTGCTGCGCAGCCACGAGCTTTGGCTCGGCCACCCGGCGTTGCTAGATCACTATCGACGCCGCTTCTCGCATCTATTGGTGGATGAGTTTCAGGACACCAACACGATCCAGTACGCGTGGATTCGCATGCTCGCCGGCAGCACCGGCGAGGTATTCGCTGTGGGCGACGACGATCAGTCGATCTACAGCTGGCGCGGCGCGCGAGTGGAGAATATGGCGCGCTTCACGCGCGATTTTCCGGACGTGACGACCTTCCGGCTGGAGCAGAACTATCGCTCCAGCGGCAATATTCTCGCGGCCGCCAACGCTGTTATCGCCCACAACGACGACCGTTTGGGCAAGGCGTTGTGGACCGATGCCGGCAGCGGCGAACCGATCGCGTTGTACTCGGCCTACAACGAACAGGACGAAGCGCGCTATGTGATCGAGCGCATCCGTCGCGGCGCGCAGGGCGAGTTCGCGCTCAAAGATCACGCGATCCTGTATCGCGCTAATGCGTTATCGCGTGTGTTCGAAGACGAGCTGATGCGCCACGGGATCCGCTATCGCGTCTATGGCGGCCTGCGCTTCTTCGAGCGCGCCGAGATCAAGGACGCGCTCGCTTATCTGCGCTTAGCCGCCAACCTCGCCGACGACGCCGCCTTCGAGCGCGCCTGCTCCTCGCCGCCGCGCGGCATCGGCGACAAGACGCTGGAAGACATCCGCGGCGTTGCGCGCAGTGCGCGCGTATCGCTGTTCGCCGCAGCGCGCCAGAGCTTAAGCGCTGGCGCCATTCGCGGCCGCGCCAAAACCGGACTCGACAGCTTGTTCGCGATGATCGATCGCCTGGATCCAAACTTGCCGATGCGCCTGCACGAACGCTTGATCATCGCCATCGACGACAGCGGTTTGCGCGAGCATTACGCGGCGCAAAGCAAGCACGAGGCCGATTCGCGCGTCGACAACCTCGACGAGTTGATCACGGTAGCCCGCGGTTTCGTGCTTTCGGCGGAAGACGAGCAGGAAGGCATCACCGAGCTGCAGGCTTTTCTCGCCAGCGCCGCGCTCGATGCAGGCGACGGGCAGAGCGAGGCCGGCGACGACGCCGTGCAACTGATGACGTTGCATTCGGCCAAGGGCCTGGAGTTTCCGTGCGTGTTCCTGGTCGGTTTGGAGGAAGGCGTGTTCCCGAGCGCGCGCGCTGGCGAAGCCGGCGATGCGCAGCTCAATGAGGAGCGACGTCTGGCGTACGTCGGCATCACCCGTGCCCGTCGACAGCTGGTCTTGAGCCACGCCGAAACCCGGCGCTTTCGCGGCCAGGAGAACAACAATCCGCCCTCGCGCTTTTTGCGCGAAATTCCCGCCGAGCTGCTCTTTGAAGTTCGCCCAAAACCCAAGTACAGCGCCGGCGGCTATCGCTTCCCGCAGCGACAGCGCGAGCAACCCATCGATCTTCTGGACCTGCCTTCCATCAGTATCGGCGACCGCGTTTCGCACGCCCAATACGGCGAAGGCATCGTCATCGGCGGCCAGGGCAGCGGCGTGCACGCCGTCGTGCGCGTGAACTTCGAGACCCATGGCGAGCGCTATCTCAAGCTTGCGCATGCGAATTTGGTGGTGCTGGGGTGAGCCGCTCACCAAATTGTCGTGATGCAAGAGAGTTCGTTCGTTGAAACGCCAGGCAATCGCAGCAACGCCTGGATCGTAGTAGATTCGCGTCGCTGACGGGAGCCTGCGAATGAGCGAGATCATTTTTGTCGTGGAAGATTCGGCCGAAGGCGGCTTCCTGGCGCGCGCGTTGGGCGAGTCCATCTTCACCCAGGCCGATTCAGTGGCGGATCTGCATGAGAAGGTGCGCGACGCAGTCCGATGCCACTTTGACCCGGGCGGCGTTCCCAAACTGATTCGCCTGCACTTCACTCGCGATGAGGTGATCGCGGCATGAAATTGCCGCCCGATCTTGGTGCCACCGAGTTGATCGCAGCCCTGGGTCGCGTCGGCTACCAGGTGACGTGCGACTGAGCAACGCTACCAATCCGCAACATCACATTACCGTGCCTGCGCACAATCCGATTCGAGTCGGCACCCTGGCGGCGATCCTGGGCGATGTAGCGTCGAAGCTGCAACTTGATCGCGAGCAGTTGCTGAGGCTGTTGTTCGATTGATTCGCGGCTTATGCCGAATGCCTGGGTGCGCGAACGCTTTGCATATCTTCAGATTCGTCCCTAACCCGCATATTTCATGAGGGAACGCGGAAGATCGCGATGGGCTTTGCGCCGAAATCGAGGCGGGAGGAGGAGGAATGGTTGTTCCATTGCGACGACGAGCAACGAAGAGTCCGGCGCAAAGAACGAGCGAGGGCCGCGTTAGCGAGGAAATGGCAGCGGACAGTCTGTCAATTCAACCAGTTCGAAGATTTCAGCGCCGATGCAACGAAATCAGGCCATTTGCTCGCGACCTCATGAAAAATGCGGGCTAAACATCTCCCAATCTCCCGTTGAGCCGCGCCCAATGCGAGGTGCCTTACGTTGTCCGCAAGCCATTTGGGGCGGCAACGGAGGGGATCGGAAAATGGGCGCAAGTACATGGATGCAGCCGCGTTGGGATGCCAAACGCGTGGTGGCTTTGACGGGCGTGTTTGTTCTCCACGCGATCGTGTTCGGGTTCTTGTTGTTGCCCAAGCGCGGCGTGGATATCACCCAGCCTGAGCCAACGATTGAACCGACGATCTTTGAGTTCATTGACGTTCAACCGCCGCCCCGCCCTGCCCCGCCGCCACCGACACCCGCGCCAGCACCGCGCGCGCCGACGACCTTTGTGCCAACACCCATTCCGACCGCCGCGCCCATCGAGACGCCGGAATATGTGGCGCCAACGATGTTCGACGAGACCTCGGTCGAGAGCACGTCCATTGAAACCGCGCCGAGCGAAACGGCCACCGGGCCGGATGGCTCTTCGCCCAGCCTGGCCTTGGCCCTGACCGCGCTTTACGCGCCGCCGCCAGCGTATCCACGACGCGAGCAGGCCAGTGGCATTCAAGGCCATGTGGAAATTCTCGTGCGCGTCGGTACCAACGGGCTGCCGATGGAGGTTCGCGTGGACCGATCGTCGGGCAATCGCAATCTCGACCGCGCTGCGCAGCGCGCGATCAAGCGCTGGCGCTTTCAGCCCCACGCCAAGGATGGCGTGGCGGTGCAGGTCTGGGCGCGCGTGCCGGTGAGTTTCACCCTTGCGGATTGAACATGCGGACCTGGTGCGGCTGCTCAGGCGCGGATGGCGGAGGCGACCGGCGAACCACCGCATGCAGAGCAATGTCCACGCATTGATGCGCTCGCGGCAAGAACATCAGCGGCTTGGATAACGATCGACCGACATGCTCAATTCATTCAGCGCTTGCAGCGCCTGATCGGCCCTGTCGAGCGGCACGAACAGATGGTCGTGATGCATGCCGGCAATGACATTGCAGGGTATGCCGGCATCTGTGAGGGCGCGGGATACGGCAGCCGTCAGGCCGACCGCTTCAAGCGCCGAGTGCACGGTCAGCGTAATCCACGCAAAGCGCTGCTCGACTTCGATACCCAGCGCCCGAGCCCGCGCTTCGGGCAACACCACCGACAATCCTTCACTCTCGCGCATGGTTGCGATGGCATCGTGAGGCGCAGTTTCAACCGTGGCGAATATGTACGCGCCGTCGTTGAAGACCGGGCGCAAGGAACTGAGCAAAACCGAAAGGTCGCGGATTGGCATGGCAGTTTGGCGCTCGCAGGTAAAGACCGCCTGTGGGATCACGATACCTTCGCCACAGCGCGCGCACTACCGGTCCGCCTGGTGAGACCTACAGCCAGCCGCGCTGCCGCGCCAGGCGATGCGCTTCGATGCGGTTGCTGGCGCCCAATTTGCTGATCGCCTCGCTCAGGTAATTGCGCACCGTGCCCGCGGAGAGATGCAGGCGCTCGCCGATTTCGGCGGAGTTCAAACCCTCGCCAGCAAGCCGCAAGACATCGCGCTCGCGTTCGGTCAATGGATCGGCGTCTTCGCGCCACGCATCTTGCGCCAACTCGGGTGCGATGGCGCGACCGCCGCGATGTACGTCGCGCAACGCTTCGGCCAGTTTGCTCGACGGGGCGTCCTTCAGCAGATATCCCCGCACGCCGGCATCGAGCGCCCGGCGCAAATATCCGGCACGCGCAAAGGTGGTGACGATCACGACTCGCGTTGCGTCGCCGCTGTCGCGCAGCCGTTTGGCGAGATCCAGGCCCGACAGCTTCGGCATTTCGATATCGGTGACCAGCAAATCGGGTTGCAACTGCGACACTAGGCGCTCAGCCTCGACACCATCGGGCGCTTCGCCGACGACGTCGATATCGTCCTCCAACGCGAGCAGGGCCGCGAGCGCGCCGCGCACCATCGCCTGATCTTCGGCCAATACGATTCGGATCACGCCGGCGCCACCATCGGCAACCAGATGCGCAGACGCGTCCCAACGCCTTGGGCGCTATCGATACTGAGTTGACCGCCGAGTTTTTCCACTCGTTCGCGCATTCCGGTCAGTCCGTTGCCTGGCGCGATGGTCGCGCCGCGACCATCATCGCTGATCTGCAGCAGTACCGCACGCGGCGAGGACTCCACCTCGACTTCGACGCGATCAGCCTGCGCGTGGCGCACAACGTTGGTCACCGCTTCACGCAAGCTCATGGCCAGCGCCGATTCGATATCGGCGGCCAGCTCAGGCATCTGCTCGACTTTGGTATCCAACGAAACGCCGGCGCTGAGCAAGCTCAAGCGCGCTGCGGCCAATTCGGCTGCGAATCCCGTGGCGCGTATACCGGTCACAGCTTCGCGCACTTCACCCAGCGCTTTGCGCGCGATCGCCTCGATATCGGCAATTTGCGTCGCGGCAGCGGACGCATCCCGAGAAAGCAGCTTGCCTGCCAGCTCGCTCTTGATCGCAATCAAACTCAACGTGTGGCCCAGCAGATCGTGCAAGTCGCGCCCGATGCGCTCGCGCTCGGCCATACGCGCCAGGCGCTTGACCTCATCCTGTGTCAGCTTCATTTCGGCGTTGCGGCGTTCCTGCAGGCGGCTCATGGTTGCGCCGAGCAGAACCATGCCGCCGATAACCGCCAGCATCAGCGTTGGTATCTGCGGTGTGCCGGAGAAATGCAAAGTTACGGCGTAGGCGATGACGGCACCGGTCCCAAAAAGAACCGCCCGCTGCCACGGCAAGCCGTAACCGGCAGCGGCCATCGCGAAAATCAGCAAGGTGTTGCCGCCATAATTGAACGGCGTCAATGCAAGTCCCAGCGCGGCAATGGCGCCGCAGGTGAGCAGCTGGCGTGAGGGCGGCGCCGTATAGCTCACCCAATAAATCGGCAAGAACAACGCAATGGCGACCAGCGTAGCCAGCCAGGCAACCCAATCGCCGCGCAACTGCGGATTGAGCACCATGGGAAAGAACGCAAACACAAGGTAGACCAGGTTCACCTTGCGCCACAGCTTGAAGTCGCTGTTGGTGGTTTGCGGTTCCATGGTGTGCGCCGACAATCGATTTGGATGCTGCCGAGCATCGTACCTGCACTGACCGTTCTGCAGTGCCCGACGTCAGCGCGCCGGCATGACAAATGTCATGGCCAGGACAACAACACCGGCTCAGGCGGCGGGCGCTCGGAGAGAAATCGGAACTCGAACGCCACAGCCGATTGTCCCGGATCGGCCACCTCGAAAACCAGCGGTGCAGTAGAACCGGGCGGAAAACCGCGCGACACACTGGCGTTCTCGGCAAGATACTCGGACGGCAGGAAACGGCGCTGCGCGATGGGCCGATTCGATAAATCCGATAGCGTGACCTCGACAATCGGGAACGCCTGGGTGAAAGCCGCGTCATTGACCATGCTGGCGCTGATCAGGAGCGCTTTGGGCGCATCCGGATGCGGACGCACTTCGCGACTGACGAGGCGAATGTCGGCAAGCGCCTCGCGCATCGGCAGCGTGCAACCCGCGGCTTGGCAAATGCTGTCCAGCAGCGGCCTCGTGCCCGCATGCTGCAGCAGGTACTCGCGTTCCGCGTAAGCGATTTGCCCGCCCAACAGAAGTGTCAGAACAGCGCTGCCGAACCACCAGCGGCGGTTCGAAGGCACACCCTCCTGGCGATCAGCAACGCGTGGCGCAGGCGCCCGTGCAGACGAAGGTCGAGGCTGAGGGCGCGCCTCGCGGACGGCCTGCGACCAGTCGCTGCTCCAGGTCGAGGCATCCTTCTCCGGCGCAGTGACGCGCAGATTCAGTCCCGGCTGCCGCGCCGGGCGCATGGCCGGCACGGCCAACACCACCGGCGTGGCGCTGGCGACCTCTTCGGGCAGATCGATGAAACCATCCTCAGGCAGGCGTTCGACCAGGCGCTCCAGGCCATCGAATACCTCGCCGCAATGGCCACAGCGAAATCGCCCCCGCGCCCGCGCCAGCGATTCGGCCTGCAGCTTGTAGACAGTGATGCAACTGGGGCACTGGGTGTACATAACCCGAGAGCATAGCGTCTGGCTCAGGTCGATGGTCGGATGATGAAACGTTGCGCGCCCGGCGCGGGCTGCGCAACAGCGAGGATGAGCCAGGCCGACTTCTGAGCCTGGCCCATCCTCAGGCGACATTGCCGCGGCGCGATTGCCGCGTCGTTGCTTCGGTTAAGGGGCGTAACAGAAGTTGGGGGCGCCCGGATGCGTGCTGAAGGCTGCAGCCGACGCGCCGGATCCACCGGTGGGGCAGGTCACGTGGGCGATGCCGGCGCCGTAGCAGCCATAGCCCGAGAAACTATAGGCCACTGCCAGGTTGGAACCGACCGTGTACGAATAGTTGCCAGGCGCCGTCTCATTGCCGGCGAAAGCGTAATTGCTGGTCGGCGTAGTTGGGCCGGCGTCGAGCGTTACACCCGCCGTTGCGTACGATTCGTTGCCCCATTGCGAAAAGCCAGTCGCCCTGACCAGCGCGCCGGTGCTGCAGCTACCATCGTTGCTTCGATAGTCCCAAGGGGTCTTGCTCGCATCGCCACGGATCTGCTCGGCGCTTTTCAACAAGCCATCGATGAATTGCTGTTCGTTCTTCGTCAGTCCGTTCTTGCCGAGCTGGGCTTGTACGTGCTCAGCGCGTTGCGTGATGCGCTCGGCGAGCGCCATTTGGGCCTCACTGGTGAGCGCAACAAAGCGCTCGATACCTTTCTCGTTGGCCCGATAAAGGCCGGGTTGGGCTTCGGTCATGCCGCGCTGGATCAGTTCTTGCTCGACGCTCGACGTTTCCGCCTGGACCGATCCGATTGCCAGCAGGGACAACACTGCGAGGGACAAAGTACGCATGATCTGGGAGTCCTGTTTTTTGGAGGGGGAAGCAAGCTCATGGGCTTGCAATAAACCAACGCGCAGCGACCCTCCGAAACGGTCCATGCCCCATCGTTCTTTGGCGTTAGCGCATTTGCGACCAGGCCACGTCCTCAGCCGATGACACCGAATGCCGACAGCCGACTATGATCCGCACATGCTGCTGCTCATCACCCTTGCGTTGATCGCCTGCTATCTCACCGGCACTGTGCTGCTGCTGCGTGACGGGCTGCGCGGGGAGTCGTCCACGCTTGCGCTGTACCTGGGTGCGGCCGCCGTCGCGCTGCACGCGCTGCTGCTGTTCGGCCCGTCAGGCGCCCCCGACGGCACAGGTTTCTTCCGCGCGCTGTCGCTGGTGGCTTTCGCGATGGCGACCACGATGACGCTGGCCGGCGTACGCGAACGCACGCGTCCTCTGCTGATCGCAATCTGGCCGATTGCGCTGCTGGCGGCGCCGCTCGGCGCATACCTGCCCGGCACGCCACATAGCGCCGACACGCACTGGCAGATCCGACTCCATGTCGTGATCGCGCTATCGGCCTATGCGCTGCTCAGCATCGCCGCCTTACAGGCGTTGATCGTGTCGTGGCAGGAGTACTGCCTCCGCAAAAAGCGCTTCGGCCCGGCATTGCGCGCGCTACCGCCACTGGTTTCGATGGAAAACTTACTGTTCCAAATGATCGTCGCCGGGTTTGCGATGCTGACGCTGACCATCCTCAGCGGCGCGCTGTTCATCGACGACTGGATGGCGCAGCGTCTGGTGCACAAGACGGTGCTGACGATGGTTGCTTGGGGTGTATTCGGCGCGCTGATCGTCGGCCATTGGCGCCTGGGCTGGCGCGGCCGCACCGCCGTGCGCTTCACGCTCGCCGGCATGGCGCTGCTACTTCTGGCGTTTTTCGGCAGCAAGTTTGTGCTCGAGTTGATTCTTCATCGAAGCGTCGGATGATTTCATCTGCGTTGCGCCGGGTTCCGTCGCAAGCTTCGCCGGGCAGACGGCGGCAACAGCAAAATGAGGCTCCCGACTACCGATGAGGAACTCGCGATGCGCGCTTTGCTGACTCTAGCCGTCTGCGCCAGCTTACCTGCTACGGCGATGGCCACAGAACTCGATCGCATCGTCGATCAGCGCCTCAAGGGCGACCGCACCGGCGCGTGTTTTGCCGTCGCCGTGATCGACACCACCGTGTCCAAGTCGATTCGCTGTGCAGGCGAGCCGCGAGCGCTCGACGCCGATACCGCGTTCGAGATCGGCTCGATCTCGAAAACGATGAATGCGACACTGTTGGCGCTGCTGGTCGACGCCGGCAAACTCGATCTCGACGATCCTCTGCAAAAGCACCTGCCGGACGACGTACGCGCGCCGGAGAAAGAGGGCAAGCCGATTCTGTTATCGCACCTGGTCACGCACACCAGCGGCTTGCCGGCGATTCCGACGACGCTCGATGGACCGGCCGACAATCCTTATGCGCGGCTCACCGAGCAGAAGCTGCTCGCGGCGCTGGCGACAACCCAACTGGAGAGCGTGCCTGGAAGCGCCTTCGCGTATTCCAATTTCGGCGCCATGCTGTTGTCCCTGGTCATCTCCCGGCACACCGAGAAGGGCTTTGAAGCGCAACTGCGAAGCCAGCTGTTTGCGCCGCTGGGTATGGCATCGAGCTTCATCGCCGTGCAAGCCAAGGCAAAGCGTGCCATCGGTCATCTGCCCAATGGCGACGTCACCAGCGCTTGGGATTTCGAGCCGAGTTTGGCAGGCGTGGGTGGCATCAAGGCCAGCCTCAACGATATGGTTGCTTACGCAAAAGCGCAGCTCGATCCTCCGGAGGGCGTTCTAGGTAAGGCAATTGAGTTTACTCACAAGGAGCATTCCAAGGTCGGCCAGTCGATCGGCCTTGGCTGGCTGCGCGCACCGTTGAATGGCCGCACGTTGCTCGCCCACGAGGGCGGCACTGGCGGCTTCTCGTCGTTCATCGCTATCGACATTGAGCGCAAGCGTGCGGTGGCGATTCTCGCCGATACCTCGCTGACCAACCTCGGGGGCCTCGGCAGTCTTGGCCTGCATCTGATCGATTCCGCCGTGCCACTGGGCGAGCCGCGAATCGCGCAGGGGGCGCCGGCGGCGCTGATCGACGAATTGGTCGGCGATTATCGACTGAGCAACGGCTTGCCGATGACGCTGCGCCGCAAGGGCGAGAACCTGGAGATACAAGCGGCCGGCCAGCCGGCCTTCGAAACGGGTTACGACAGCGCTGGCGATTTCTACCCGCTCGCCTTCGATGCCCTGTTGGCGCCCAAACGCGACGGCGCGGCAATGGGATTCGTCTGGCATCAGGGCGGTGGCGCGCTTGCCGCGAAAAGACTCTCGCCGACGAAGGCATTGCCGGCGCTCAGCCCAGAACAGCTCGTCGAGTATCACGGCGATTACCCGCTGGCGCCAAGCTTTGTTATGAAGATTTTCAGCGCCGGCGGGCGTCTGAATGTGCAAGCCACGGGACAGGGGCCGGTGCCGCTGGATCCCGCCGGCGCCGATACCTTCACCGCCGCCGCAGTCGGCGCTGAGATTCGCTTCGAACGCGATGCGGATGGCCGCATCGTTGCCCTGATTCTCGATCAGGGCGGCATGCAGCAGCGAGCGGCCAGGCAATGAACGCGCGTTACTCGCTCGGCGAGCCGCTGCCGCCTGAGGTGGTGCTAGCGACCATGGGCGGGCCTTTCGGTTATCGGCGCTTCGCCACATTCAGCGCGCCCTGGCTGCGTGGGCGCGCCTTGGTCTTCGCCGGTTTCATCGGCCTCCTGGCGATCGCCGCGGGGTCCGGGAACGGTTTGGTCAGCCAAGATCTGGCGGTCGGTCTGCGTATCGGCGCCTGGACGTTCATCAGCTTCATGCTCATGAGTTTTGCCGGGCCATTGCTCGCCGCATGGGTTCGCACCCGAAGCTGGCATCGCGAGCGCGCCGCAGTGGTCGCTGCTGTGGTCGTCGGGATGGCGCTGGCCGCCAGCGTCGACCATGTCGCATCGACAGCCATCGCAAGAGACGTTCCGATTGAGTTCCAAGTCCGAAGCGACGCTACGAAACCGACTGACGCCAAATCATCTTCCCGCGGCGAAATGCCCGCCCACATCGAGCGCTCGCCGCTGACTGTCGCGGTCAACGCAGTCTTCGGCCTGGCCGTTTACTTCTGCTTGGGCGGTGGCCTCGCATTGCGCGCCTACTTCGGCGAATTGAGCCGTTGGCGCGAAAGCCAACGGCAACGCGAGGTGCAATCGCTGTTGGCCGACAAACGCGCAAGCGAATGGCAACTGCACGTACTCCAAGCGCAAATCGAGCCACATTTCTTGTTCAACACCTTGGCCGCCGTGCGCTCCACGCTGCGCGCCGACGCCGGGCGCGCCGAGGCCACGCTGGATGCTCTGGTCGAGTACCTGCGCGCGACCATTCCCAAACTTCGCGCCGATCCTACGGCGACATCGACGGTCGCGGAACAAATTGAGATCGTGCGGCACTACCTGATAGTCATGCAATTGCGCATGGGCGAACGCCTTCGGGTATCGATCGACATCGACCCGGCCATTGCAGGCGCTGCCTTTCCACCGCTCGCGCTGATGTCGCTGGTCGAAAATGCCATCAAGCACGGACTGGAACCCAAGCGCGCGGGCGGCACGATTCGCATCGAGGGCAGACGCCTCGGCGACCGTCTGCGCATACTGGTGCGCGACGACGGTGTGGGCCTCGGCGCCGGCAGCAGCGGCGGTGGCCTGGGGTTGCGCAATCTGCGCGCACAACTTGCGCAGCGCTATGGCGACGCTGCCACGTTGATCGTGCAAACGCCCGCAGCCGGCGGTTTCGAAGCGATTGTGGAGATACCATGCGGGGTCTGATCGCCGAAGACGAGGCGCCGCAACGTGAGGCGCTGCGCGTGGCGCTGGCGGAACTCTGGCCAACGCTGGCACTGGAAGTGTGCGTCGATGGTATCGAAGCCCTGGAGGCGATCGCGGAGCAACGCTTCGACGTGGCCTTTCTCGATATCCGCATGCCCGGCATGAATGGCCTGAAAGTGGCGCGCGAACTGCCACCCGAGACCTTGGTGGTATTCACCACCGCATACGACGAATTCGCTGTGCGCGCCTTCGATGCCGGTGCGATCGATTACGTGCTCAAGCCCATCCGCAGCGAGCGCCTGCAAATCACTATCGCGCGCGTGCGAGAGCGGCTGGCGAACGGTCAACGACCGGCGTTGGACACGCTCGAACTCGGCCGGCACGGTCGCCCAGCCGAACGCTTGTCGTGGATCAGTGCCAGCATCGGCGATAGCGTGCGCTTGATACCCATCGATGATGTCGATGCCTTCCACGCGCAAGACAAGTACACCCGGGTGCTGCATCGCAGCGGCGAAGCGCTGATCCGCACACCGCTGAAAGACCTGGTTGCCGGCCTTGATGGCGAAGCCTTCCTGCAACTCCATCGCAGCCTGATCGTGCGCATCCATGCCATCAGCGAAATGCGCAAGGACGAACTTGGGCGCTGGCAAGTCATACTCAGGAACCGCGACGAGTGGTTTCCCATGAGCCAGGCCCTCGCCTCCCGCTTTCGCGGCATGTGAACCCTGCCAGCCCGGCTGATCCACACGCACAAGGCACAAACGCGCCGCTACCAGTGGTATTCGACCCCGAGGCTGAACACGGTCGGATCAAATGATCGTCCAGAGCCTGAAGGGAAAGCGTCATCGACGTCCAACGTCCCAGAACAACAACCGTCGGGCTGACCATGTAGGCGAGCTGTATCCCAAGATAGGCGTGGGTCTTGGATTGTTCGACCGGCTCGAAAATTGCGCCGGGGAATCCCCCGGTTGAGTAATCACCCTCAAGGTCGATGCGGTGAATCCCGACAACGCCACCGAACGAAACATCGGTATCCGCAACCGGATAACGCAAATTCAATCCGCCGCCATACGTACGCGCATCGAACTCGCCAGCAAAGCCAGCGCAGCCAAGACTCCCTTCACAAACCAGCCTTCCGCCCTCTGGTCGTCCCAGGTCCGCGTAGAAGACCTCAACGGCTACGAAGTCGTTCAAGCGGGTGCCCAGCGCCAGCGAACCGCCACGCGCCAACTCATCGAACTCGTCGGCGGAAAACTGCGCCGCCAAGGCATCGGCGCGGACGTAGTAATCGGGTACCGGTGCACCCGTGGCCAGTGCCGGGACCAGCAAAAGAACTGCAAGAAGAAGACGCATTGCCAAAGCGCTTTGATGTGCGGAAGCCAGAACTCTAAACACGCCTTCAACGCTCCGCAATGATGTTCCGAAGGCGCATGGCCGATCGTCGGCCTTTCTTGGGCACCGTCGGCTGGAGTGGTGCTAAGCGGCTTCTAGCAGGCTGTTGAGAAACAGTCTGCTAGCGCGAACCATGGATGGTTCGCACATTGATCAAGCACGTAAGTGTTTGATCAATGGAGAGCTAGTGTGGTGTCCCACAAATAACTACCATTAAATAGTAATCCCTTTCCCTGCTCTAAAAAGACGAACCTCGCCACAATTAGTTCAAGTTATTTTTGGGACACCACACTAGTGGGTTCGATGGTTTGAGGGTCTGCGCGACAACCGCCGTCTTGCCGACAAGCTCCGCTTTCAGCGACGCGAACGAAAAAGCCCCGCCGAAGCGGGGCTCTGAAACCAACAACAGGGCGATATCTCGCGGCGCAGCGAAAACCGCGTTTTCGCTCCGCCGGCGTGAACTGCTTCTAACCGGATCGAAGTTTCCGCAGGAAACTTCGATCCGAGACAAATTAGAAGTCCATACCGCCCATGCCACCGCCGTGATCGTGGCCGTGACCGCCGCCGCCCGCCGCTTCCTTCTTCGGCAGCTCAGCGACCATCGCTTCGGTCGTGATCATCAGGCCCGCGATGGAGGATGCGTTCTGCAGCGCATAACGCGTCACCTTGGTCGGATCGAGGATGCCCATCTCGACCATATCGCCGTACTGGCCGGTTGCAGCGTTGTAGCCGTAGTTGCCGGTACCTTCGGCAACCTTGTTCAGCACCACGCTCGGCTCATCGCCCGAGTTGGTGGCGATCTCGCGCAGCGGCGCTTCCATCGCGCGCGCGGCGATCTGGATGCCGTGGTTCTGATCTTCGTTGTCGCCGCGGAGCTTGCGCACCGCTTCGAGGCCGCGGATCAGGGCCACGCCGCCGCCCGGCACAATGCCTTCTTCGACGGCCGCACGGGTAGCGTGCAGAGCGTCTTCGACGCGCGCCTTCTTCTCTTTCATCTCAACTTCGGTGGCCGCGCCGACCTTGATCACTGCCACGCCGCCGGCCAACTTGGCCACGCGCTCTTGCAGTTTCTCGCGATCGTAATCGCTGCTGGTCTCTTCCACCTGGCGCTTGATCTGATCGATGCGCGCCTTGATCGCGTCGGCCTTGCCGGCGCCGTCGATGATCGTGGAGTTTTCCTTCTCCACCACGATGCGCTTGGCCTGGCCCAGATCCTTGAGCGTGGCCTTCTCCAGCGACAAACCCACTTCTTCGCTGATCACCTGGCCGCCGGTGAGGATAGCCATGTCTTCGAGCATCGCTTTGCGACGATCGCCGAAGCCCGGCGCCTTGACGGCGCAGACCTTGACGATGCCGCGGATGGTGTTGACCACCAACGTCGCCAGCGCTTCGCCTTCCACCTCTTCGGCAACGATCAACAGCGGCTTGCCGGCTTTTGCGACCGCTTCCAGCACCGGCAGCAACTCGCGCACGTTGCTGATCTTCTTGTCGTGCAGCAGGATGTACGGGCTTTCGAGCTCGGCCTTCATCGTCTGCTGGTTGTTGATGAAATACGGCGACAGATAGCCGCGGTCGAACTGCATGCCTTCGACGACATCCAGCTCGTTGTTCAGGCCCGAGCCCTCTTCGACCGTGATCACGCCTTCCTTGCCGACCTTCTTCATCGCGTCCGCGATGATGGTGCCGATCTCGGTATCGCTATTGGCCGAAATGGTGCCGACCTGGGCGATTTCCTTGTCGTCTTTGCACGGCTTGCTGATGGCTTTGAGCTGCTCAACGGCGGCCACAACGGCCTTGTCGATACCGCGCTTGAGATCCATCGGGTTCATGCCGGCGGCGACCGCCTTCATGCCTTCGCGGATCATCGCCTGCGCGAGCACGGTGGCGGTCGTGGTGCCATCGCCAGCGACATCGGAGGTCTTGGACGCGACTTCCTTGACCATCTGCGCGCCCATGTTCTCGAACTTATCGGCCAGCTCGATTTCCTTGGCGACGGACACGCCGTCCTTGGTGATGGTCGGAGCGCCGAAGCTCTTCTCAAGCACGACATTGCGGCCCTTCGGGCCGAGGGTCACTTTGACGGCATTGGCGAGAATGTTGACGCCCTTGACCATGCGAGCGCGTGCATCTTCGGAAAAGCGGACTTCTTTAGCTGCCATGATACAAATTCCTTTATTAAATCAATGACTTAGTTGCGAAAGCGGAACCAGCGCGACGCGCCTTAGGCTTCGATCACACCCATGATGTCTTCTTCGCGCATGACCAGCAGTTCCTGGCCATCGATCTTCACTTCGGTGCCGCTGTACTTGCCGAACAGCACCTTGTCGCCAGCCTTGACAGCGATCGGACGCACCGAACCGTCTTCGAGGATCTTGCCGTTGCCCACGGCAATAACCTCTCCGCGCACCGGCTTCTCAGTTGCCGTGTCGGGAATCACGATACCGCCAGCGCTCAGGCGCTCTTCTTCCATGCGCTTGATGATCACGCGATCATGCAGGGGACGAATCTTCATGGCTCAAATCCTTAAAGGTGAGTCGAATCAACGAGTTAGTGTTTTGTGCGGGCTCTAAGCTGAAACCTGAGCGCCGCGACGGCCGATGGATGGGGGCGGCGGTGTAGCGTTTCAAGAGGGCGGCTGTTTTTTCGGTTCCCGGCGTAGGCTTCTTCGGTCTCGGGACTTTTGCGGCGATCGGCGTTATGGGCGCGTCGGCGATTCGCGAGTCGCTCGCGGTCGGATGTGCGAAACTGCCGACCAGGATCTGCCGCCGACCATCGACGCCCATGAAAAACGCCTTGCTCGCTCCTGTCGTTGTCCTCGTGGTTTGGACGCTGATCATGTGGCTTTGGATGTACGCCACGCGGTTACCGGCAATCCAACGCGCCCGGATGAAACTCGACCCCACCCGGCCGCGCGGCGAACAGATGGCCGAGCTGCCACCCCAGGTGCGCTGGAAGGCCGACAACTACAACCACTTGATGGAAGAGCCGACGATCTACTATGCGCTCGTGCTTGCACTGGCAGTCAGCGGCGAAACATCGACGCTCGCGGTGACGATGGCCTGGACCTATGTTGCGCTGCGCATCATCCACAGTCTGGTGCAGAGTACGGTCAACATCATCCCGCTGCGTTTCGTCCTGTTTGCGTTGTCCAACATTCCTCTGTTCGTTCTCAGCTTCATCGCGTTGCAACGCATGCTCTGAGCGGTATAACGTCGGCTTCCGAAACGATCAGCCAGTGCGATGGGCCAAGAATTAGACGCGTTGCGGCAATTGGAGGTCGATGCCCGACGCCTGATGGCGCAAGCTTGGGACTGCGAGGCTGCGAGCGACGTCTGCGAGCGGGCTGAAGCGCAGGCCGATCGACTCTCCAATCCGCAACATGCCTCGCTCGCAGAGGCTTGCCTGGGTTTTGCCGCGTACTTGAGCGCATTTACCGGCTCGCGGGTCGGCCCGATGCAGCAAAAACGCGCGCAGCTGGTCGCGCTGCTCGACGGCGTCACCGAACAATTGCATCGCTTGGAGACCTCCAACGCGCTCGATCTGATGCTGCCCAATGAAGCGCCGGAGCCGGCGCCGATCGTGATCGACGCGCCGGCGCCAGCGCCACTGCCGGAACAAGCTGCGGCGGCGCCTTCGGAAACGCCAACGCTCGAAACCATCATTTTCATCGATCCTTCCGGCAAAGACGCCGGCACGCTCGGGATGGCGCTCGAAGACCACGGTTATGTCGTCCAACCGCTGCTCAGGCTCGATCGGCAAACCGGCCAATTGTTGAGCCGCAGCGATGTCAAGGCGCTGATTGTGCCCGCCGCGGCGCTGGAAATCTGGAACAAGCTGGCGCAACTCGATCCGGCGCTCGACCAGGCCCGACGACGTATCGGCTTGTTCGTCGTGTCGCGCAGCGACGACCCACGTCAGCGGCTCGCGGCAAGCAAGGCCGGCGTCGACGGTTACTTCGTATTGCCGGGCGACATGAAGCGGCTCAGCAGCGAAATCGTCGCGACACTCAGGGATCGACTCGATCCCTATCGCGCACTGTTCGTCGACGACGATGTTTCGATGACGATGGTCGTCGACTCGATCTTGAGAAGATCGGGAATGGACACGCGCATGGTCAACGATTCGACACGCGCGCTTGAGGCCATCGACGGCTTCGATCCCGACGTGATCCTGCTCGACTTGCACATGCCGAACTTGAATGGCTTGGAGCTATTGAGCCTGTTCCGTGCGCATCCGAAAACCGCATTCACGCCCGTTATCCTGATCTCGGGCGATGAAGACCAGGAACGTCGGTTCGAGACGCTGACCGCCGGCGGCGATGATTATTTGATGAAGCCGCTAAGGCCCAAACATCTGGTGGCTGCGGTGGTCGGCCGAGCGCAGCGCGCGCGCTGGCTGAAACGCGCCTTGAGGAAACCGCGCCGATGAACATCTATACGCATGCGCGATGCCTGGAGCACGACACCGGCGCTGGCCATCCCGAGCATGCCGGGCGCCTGTCCGCGGTGCTCGACGCGCTGAAAGGCGAATTGGGGCTCGCGTTGACCTGGCTCGAAGCGCCGCTCGGCACGGAATCGCAGATCGGGCGCGCGCATGTGCCTGCTTTTGTCGAGCTTCTGAAACGCCACGCGCCAGCGCACGGACTGATCCGCGTGGATGCCGACACGGTGATGTCGCCGGCCTCGCTCGAAGCCAGTTTTCGCGCCAGCGGCGCGCTGTGCGCAGCAGTCGATGCGGCATTCGCTGCCGGGACGCGCAGTTTTTGTGCGGTCCGGCCACCAGGGCATCACAGCACGGCAACAGAGGCGATGGGCTTTTGCCTGTTCAATCATGTCGCAGTTGCGGCGCATCACGCGCTGGCGGTCCATAGCGCAACGCGCGTTTCGATTGTCGATTTCGATGTGCATCACGGCAACGGCACGCAAGACATCGTTGCCCACGAGCCGCGAATCCAGTTCGTATCCTCGCATCAATCGCCGCTGTATCCCGGCACCGGCCGGGCCAGCGAGCGCGGCGTCGGCAATGTCGTCAATGGCGAGTTGCGGCCGTACAGCGGCCCGAAGGAATTCCGCGCGCTCTGGTCGAGCCGATTGTTGCCGGCGATCGATGCTTTCAAGCCGGAACTGGTCATCGTCTCGGCCGGCTTCGACGCGCACCGACTCGATCCACTGGCCGATCTCAATCTCGATAGCGACGACTACGCGTGGATCACGGCTGAGCTGGTGCGACTGGCGGAGCGCCATGCGCACGGTCGAATCGTGTCGACACTCGAAGGCGGCTACTCGCTCGCGGCGCTGCGGGAAAGCTCGGTGGCGCATGTGCGGGCGATGATGGGTTGACGGGCTGATGCCGCAAACGGTCTATTCGAAGTTTGCGTCGAAAATCGAATCCGGCACTGGACCGAAAACGGTAAAGCTCACCGCTGGCGTCACCGCGGAGCCGCCCGTTGCGCCGGAGTCGCTAACGAACGCGCGCGCCCAAAGGGTTTGCCCAGACGCAAAACTGGCCGGCGTCAGATTCAACTGTACGGAGGCATTTCCAGCCGCAGCGCCGCTCCCGGAAAGGGCGAATGGAAGATTAGCCAAGCCACTCGGCGGACTCGGTGGCAAGCCGGGATCGCCGCTGGAAACCACGAGTACGCCTGAAGCCCCGCCGAGGCCTTGCGATACCACGATCGTGAAATTCGAGTTGCCGAGCAATGGCGGTTCCAGCGCCGTCAATTGCGGCACATGGCCGCCGCTGCCCGCGCGCCCCGCGCCGCTGATCTGTGGCACGCGACTGGTCTCGGTGAACAGCGTGGGGCGATCGAACGGCGGCAACTCCCCTGCAACGCGCGGGTCGGTCAACGGTCGACGCATGAACGCCAGCAACGCCGCTTTTTGCGCCTCAGTCCAGTTGCGCTGGCGCATGCGCGGGTCTTTGTTCGGCGCCGAGAAATCGCCGCCGCGATTGTAGAAATCAACCACCTCTTCGAGCGTCGCGAACCGACCGTTGCGCATGTAAGGTGCCCGCTCCGCAAGGCCACGCAAGCCCGGCGTGAGCATTGCGCCCTGCATGCGCGCGTCGCTATCGAACTCGCCCCGACCCAGATCCTCAGCCACCGGCCGCACGCCGATGTAGTGGAACTTCCCATCGGTCATCAGCGGGCCGGAATGGCAGAACGTGCAATCGTTGGACTGGAACAATTGCTGGCCCTGCAACTCCAGCGCCGTCAGCGATGGTGTTCCGGCAAGATGCGCATCGAGTGGCGCCTGATCGGCGATCAACGTGCGCTGATAGCTGGCGATCGCCATCGCTAGACGCGCCGGCGTAATGGCGCCGCCGTCGAAGGCCTCGGCAAACAGCGCCGGGTAACGGCGCGTGCCGATCCAGGCGCTCAAGCTCGCTGGAATGTCGCTCGCCAGCGCCAAGGGCTGCACGGTTGCCAGCCGCGCCACCAGACTGCTCAGCGTGACGCCAGCATGACCCATCTCGCTGGTGTTGGTCAGTGGCGCCAGCGCCTGGTTTTCCAGCGCTGCATAGTTGGGGAACAGCACTTGACCGGTGAGCGGATCGCGGAAGTAGCTGTCGGCGCGGCCATCCCAGAACAGTAATCCGGCAAACGCGGCATTGACCATGGTTCCGGCCTTGCGCCGGCCGACCCTTGGACGCAATCCGAATTGCGGATCGACCAGATAATTGCCCAACGCGTCGTGCGCCGGAACGCCCGGCGAGGCGATGGTGTCGTCCGCATTGCCGAGCACGCCATCGGGGCCGGGATGGCGGGCTGAATCGCCGAGCAGCAGGCTGCGCGGATCCGTGCCGGCCGACTGCGGCCGATGGCAGGTGCCGCAGGCGACAGTGCCGGTGAGCGACAATTGCTCATCCCAGAACAGCGCTTTCCCCAGGGCCGCCTTGGCGGGCGTCACCGGATTGCCGGGCGGCACCGGCAGCGGTCCGAAGGCGGTTTGCTGGGCGTGGGCGCTTGCCGCGAGCGCCAAAGCGGCAAGCGCGAACGGCAGCCTGCGCACGAGCGCAAACTTGAGCCGCGGGATCGCTCGATCAAGCCATTGCAGCGTTATCGATCCCCAGCCCATTGCGACACCACGCCCGACAGCAGTGGCGGGATGATAAGGGAGCGTGGCCGACAACGGCGGCTGCAGCTTCGTCGATCACCGTTGTTGATCGGTGTGAAGAACTCGAGGCTCGGGCTCCAGCACCACGCCCAGACGCGCATGCACGACGTCTCGAATGTGCGCGGCGAGCGCGAGCACTTCCGCTCCAGTTGCGCCGCCCAGATTGACAAGCACCAGAGCGTGATCGCGATGCACAGCCGCGCGCCCGAGCGCAAAGCCCTTGAGCCCGCAGACATCGATCAACCACGCCGCGGAGGTCTTGTAAGCCCCGCCATGCGCGTAGATCGGCGCGGCGGGGGCGACCGCAAGCAGCGCGTCTTTCTGCGCTGCATCCAGAATCGGATTCTTGAAAAAACTGCCGGCATTGCCGAGCACGTCCGGCCGCGGCAGTTTGCGCCAGCGGATCGCGGTAATTGCATCGTGGACGCTGCGCGGGGACGGCGCGATGCCCATCGCGGCGAGTTCCTCGCGCACGCCTGGGTAGTCGACCATCGGCTCGAATTGGCTTGCCAGGCGCAGTCGCACGCGGGTCACGATTTCATTGGTGCGGCGCTTGAAGCGGCTGTCTCGATAGGCAAACTCGCACTGCGCGCAGCTCAGTAGCTTCTCCTCGCGCGTGGCGAGATCGAGAAGTTCGACGTGTTCGACGAAGCGCTCAAGCTCAACACCGTAAGCGCCGATATTCTGTATCGGCGCAGCGCCGACGGAGCCCGGAATAGCGGCCAGATTCTCCAGCCCGCATGCGCCGACGTCGATCGTGCGCTGCACGAACTCGGCCCAGTTTTCGCCTGCCGCGGCCTCGATAACCAGGTCATTTTGATCGCGTTCAACTGTCATTCCGCACAGATCGGGGATTACCACGACGGCATCCAGATCGCCCGCGATCACCACGTTGCTGCCGCCGCCGAGCACCATCAGTGGCAGCGACCTGGCGCCAGCGAAATCCTGGGCCTCAAGAAGGTCGGCGGTATTTCCCGCGCGCACGAGAAAGCGCGCGCTCGCCACAATGCCGAAGGTGTTCAGCGTTCGCAGCGCGGCATGCTCAACGACGCGCACGGATCGCCTCGACGCATTCGACGATCAGCTCTGGGCCGCGATAAATGAGACCGGTGTAGAACTGGACCAGCGTCGCGCCGGCCGCGATCTTGTCCGCCGCATCGCTGCCCGAGAGGATGCCGCCAACGCCGATGATCGGCAGTTTGCCGCCGGCCCGCGCCGCCATGCCGCGCAAGGTCGCAGTGGCTTTGCTCATCAGCGGCGCACCCGACAGCCCACCGGCCTCGGCGGCAAGCGGGTGTCCGGCAATCGGCGCGCGATCGATCGTGGTGTTGCCGCAGATCACGCCATCGATACCGCTCGCCAGCAGCACGGCGGCGATCGCATCGAGCTCCGCATCGGACAAGTCGGGGGCGACCTTCAGCAGCATCGGTTTGCGCCCGTGCCGAGCGCTCAGGCGCTCCTGCGCCTCGCGCAGTGCCCCGATCAAGGCTTTCAGCGCCTCCTCTTGCTGCAAGTCGCGTAACCCTTGGGTGTTCGGCGAGGAGATATTGACGGTGATGTAGCTGGCGCGCGCATACACGCGCTCCAGGCAATAAAGGTAGTCATCGACGGCACGTTCGTTCGGCGTGTCCTTGTTTTTGCCAACATTGATTCCAAGCACACCGCCGAAACGCGTGCACTCGAGGTTCTTCTCCAGTGCCTCGATGCCGCCGTTATTGAATCCCAACCGATTGATCACGGCACGATGCTCCGGCAGGCGAAACATGCGTGGCTTGGGATTGCCGGCCTGCGGCTTCGGGGTGATCGTGCCGACTTCGATGAAGCCAAAGCCCAGACTGGCCAAGGCGTCGATATGCGCGCCGTTCTTGTCGAGACCTGCAGCAAGCCCGACTGGGTTCGGAAATTCGATCCCAAACGCATGGGTCGGTAACGGCTTGGGTTTTGCCGCGAGCAGCGGATTCAAACCGCTGCGATACGCCAGCTCGATACTGCGCAGCCCCAGATCGTGCGCACGCTCGGCATCGAATGCGAACAGCAGCGGTTTGGCGAGAGAGTACAGCGACACGCGATCCATCCAGAAAAATACTTGCTCGCCTTATAACCCGGACATTGATCGCTTCCCAGCTTTGGGAACGTTGATCTCACGGTAACCGCCAGGTTCAGCTCTCAACACCGCTGCCAAGATCTCCGGCACGACGGCCTGGATTCGAGGCCAACTTGCCGAAAGGATCACCACAAGCGAAATCTTTCGATCCCTGAGGTTTTGTTGGTACTTCAAGTTTCGATCAGTGGTGACGAAAACCTGGAAGCCAGCTGCCTCAGCCGCCACAATCAACTCGCCGTTTTGTAGCGCTGACCAACCCAGCTCGAACGCTGTCTGAACGTCGTGTGCGGCGAGATGCAACCGCAGCGGAACCGGCGTCCCTTGGTCGAACAGAATCCGCATCAGGCAGCATCGGGAATCGCGCTGCGTGCCGCGTGCTCCAGCACCAGCTTGGCCTGCTCCAATTCAACGCCAGGAAACCACACCAGGAACTCGCTCAGCGCCACATCGTCTTCAAGATTTTCGAACAGCGCGGAGACCGGCACGCGCGTACCCTTAAACAACCATGCGCCACTCACGCGGTTGGGGTCGCGTTCGACGGCAGAGCAGTTGGACCAATCGATCATGGTGCAAGCTTAGCATCTCATTGGAACGCGGCGACACTTGGATCGACACGCTCATTTCTGCCGCTCAATCCACTGTTGATGGAGAAACCCGGCAACCTCAAAACACCACGGCGCATCCTGGTTGGAGAGTGTGATGATGGTCTCGCCGGTCATCGGATAGGTGCGCACGTCGGTGCAGATGCCGTCTGCGGAACCGGCATGTCCCCAGCGAAAGTTGCGCTCGGGGTAACCCGGCCCGTACTCGGTGGCAAAGAACCCGAGACCCATAAACTCCCGATGCGGGCGAGTCGCTTCTTCGAATAGCGCAGTGGGCAGCAGCGCACCGGACTTCAGCGCCTCGACGAACAAAAGCATGTCCCGCGCCGTGGACACTTGCCCGCCCGCGGGAAATCCTCGGCTGGGTAGCGTTTCGCAATTGCGCTTGCGCTGATCGCCCACGTCGACTCGACCCACTGCGAGGTCTGGGGATGCATCGACGCAATCGACGAAACCCGTCCGCGTCATGCCAACGGGCTCGAAGATGTGCTTGCTCAGATAGTCTTCGAACAAAAGCCCACTCAAGACCTCGACAATGCGCCCCAGCACAACATGCCCGAAGTTGCCGTACTCCTGCTGGCTCCCTGGCTCGAACGCTGGCGCCCGATCGGCATGCAGCGCCAGCATCTGCTCGACGCTGCGAGCGCGCTGCCGGTTGCGCGCATTCTCGGGGCCGAATAAGTCGATATCGCCGGCGCCCGCCGTGTGCGTTAGCAGGTGGCGAATGGTGACCTTGGTGGCGAACTCCGAATTCGGGTAATCCTTCAACACCGCGCCCACCGGCGTATCCAATTCGATGCGGCCTGCCGCCACTTGCTGCAAAACCGCCACGGCCGTGAACATCTTTCCGGCGGATGCGAGATTGAATCGCGTCTGGACGGTGTTGCTGTCGTCGCCCAACTCATCGCGCTTGCCGTAAGCGTGTTCGTGAACGACTTGACCATCTTTGGCGACCAGCACGACGCCAGAGAATTTGTCGGATCTCGCCAAACCCATGGAGAATCCATGAAGCTCGGCGACTGCAACCGCGTCCGGGTCGGCGACCTCCGCCATCGCGACACCCGACGCCGCGGCCCAAACAAGCAGACCGCAGAGCGCCAGCGCTTTGGTTCGCATGCGGCATACGTGTACCGCTGGGGTGGTCGGAGTGGATTGCCGCATGCGCCTTCCAGTGTTGCGGGATTGATGGCGTGCTTATCCCGCAAGAGTTGCAGCCATCGCAAGCCCGCGTTGCCACCCATCCCACGCTATGAGCACACTGAAGTCCCTCGGTTCCTGGGCTGTGGCGGCAGTCGTTCCGATAGACTTCGGCTTCGCTACGCTTGCGCAGACGACGCCCGACGCCATGACCCATCGATCAATCCGTCCATGACTGCCACTACCGCGCTCGGTCCCGACGGGCCGTTCAGCGCCGATCCGCTGTTTACCCCGCGCGAGCAGCAGTTGGCGATGGCCGAGGCGGTGGAGCGCGCGTTGATCGAGCGCTCGACGCTGCTGGTCGAGGCTGGCACCGGCACCGGCAAAACCTTCGCTTATCTGGTGCCCGCACTGCTGGCCGGTATGCGCATCATCGTCTCGACCGGGACAAAAACGCTGCAGGATCAGCTTTTTCATCGCGATCTTCCGCGCGTATGCAAGACGCTGCGGATCGCGCCGAAGAAAGCCTTGCTCAAGGGCCGCGCCAATTATCTCTGCCTGCATCGACTGGATCTGTCGGAGGAGCAGGCGCGGCTGGCGAGCAAGGAGGCGGTGAAGGAACTGGCGGAGGTTCGCGCCTGGGCGCGCGTCACGCGCGATGGCGATCGCATGGAACTCGACCGCGTGCCGGAGGATTCGAGCGTGTGGCCGTGGGTCACCTCCAGCGCCGACAACTGCCTGGGGCAAGATTGCCCACGTTACTCCGAATGCTTCGTGGTCAAGGCGCGGCGCAAAGCGCAGGAATCGGATCTGGTGGTCGTCAATCACCATTTACTGTTTGCCGATCTGGCGATCAAGCGCGAAGGCTTCGGCGAAATTCTGCCCGGCGCCGAAGCCTTCATTCTCGATGAGGCGCATCAGATCGGCGAGGTGGCCAGCACATTCTTCACCACCTCGGTGAGCTATCGGCAGATTGTCGAGCTGACGCGCGACGCGCTGAACGAAGCTTCGCAACAGCAAGGCGCATTGGCACTGTTGCAACCGCCGGTGGACGAAGTGCAACAGCGCCTGCGAGAGTTCCGACTGGCGCTCGATCCGCTGCCGATCAAAGGCCCGTGGTGGCATGCGGCCGAAACCGGCGAGGTGATGGCGGCGCATGAGCGTTTGCAAAACGCGATCGCGGGATTGTCGAGCGCGCTGGGCGATCAGGCCGAGCGCAGTGCTGGCTTGAAGGGTTGCGCGGCGCGCGCCGCCGATGTCGCTCTGCGCCTGGAGCGTGTCGCGAGGCGCCAGGAGGGCGAGGTGTGTTGGTACGAGCTGTTCCAGCGCGGCTTCGCATTGCACGCAACGCCGCTGGATGCCGCCGAGCCACTCAAGACCTATCGCGACTCGACGCATGCCGCGTGGATCGCCACATCGGCCACACTCGCGGTCTCCGGGCGCTTCGATTTGTTCCAACAAAGCACCGGCCTCGATAGCGCGCAAACGCTGTGTCTCGACAGCCCGTTCGATTACCCCAATCAGGCGCTGCTGTATCAACCCACCGGTATGCCCGAGCCGAACACCGATCGCTATGTGGAAGGTGTGGTGACAGCAGCGATGCCGGTGCTGCGCGCCAGCGGCGGCCGCGCATTCTTGCTGTTCACCTCGCACCGCGCGCTGCGCGAGGCCGCGGAAATCTTGCGGCTGACCGCGCCTTTTCCGCTATTCGTGCAAGGCGAGCGTCCACGCCCTGCCCTGCTGGCCGATTTCCTGACCAGCGGCAATGGCGTGCTGCTGGGCGCCGCCAGCTTCTGGGAGGGCGTCGATGTGCCCGGCGATGCGCTCAGCGTGGTGGTAATCGACAAACTACCGTTCGCGCAGATGGGCGACCCGGTGATGGAAGCGCGCCTCGATGCCATTCGCCAGACAGGCGGCAATCCGTTTCGCGATTACCAGTTGCCTTCAGCCGTGCTGGCGCTCAAGCAAGGCGCCGGCCGCCTGATCCGCAGCAGCCGCGATCGCGGCGTGTTGATGCTGTGCGATCCGCGCCTGGTGAGCAAATCCTACGGCCGAGAATTTCTCGCCGCGCTGCCGCCCTTTCGGCGTACGCGGGTGTTGGCGGATGTGGAGGCGTTTTTTGCTGGGAGCGACGGCAGCAGGCAGTAACTGCTGCACTGTTTTGAATTGCGCCAGGGGCATGATGAGGATCATGGGATCAACCGGCGAACAGGTAAGCCCGTAGGCAAGAGAAGTCGCGGGAGAACTCCGTGATAACGGTAGCGCGACGTGTACCTGATTCAAATGCAGTCCATCGGAACTGAGGACTCCTGCCGCTGTCTGTCGGCTGGTCATGGAACGCTGGAGCAGTTTTTGTGCGCTTCTCGATACTCGGCATCTTGTTGGCTTCATTCGGCGTGCAGGCAGCGGAATCTCTCCCAATCATCGGCCACGCCTGCGAAGGTTGCGAGGCGGCGTTCGACGGTTTGCCGTCGGCCGTGTCGACGCGCTTGCAGCTCGCGCCGACGGATGAGCCGGGCGTGCGCATGCGCGTGTCCGGAAAGATCGTCGATGTCGAAGGTCGACCCAGACCCGGCACGATTCTGTATGTGCATCAGACCGATCGCACCGGGATTTATCCGCCGCCAGCGTCGCCTTCGACCGCGGCGGCGCGCCGCCACGGCCGACTACGCGGCTGGGTGCAGGCCGACGTGGACGGGCGCTATCAGATCGACACCATTCGTCCAGGCAGTTATCCGAATGCCGACATCCCCGAGCACATCCATGTGCAGGTGATCGAGCCGGGCTGCTTTTCGTACTTCATCGACGATGTGCTGTTT
The DNA here is from genome assembly GCA_022844135.1 of Lysobacterales bacterium. Taxonomy (GTDB): domain Bacteria; phylum Pseudomonadota; class Gammaproteobacteria; order Xanthomonadales; family SZUA-5; genus JALHMH01. The sequence goes on along the minus strand of JALHMG010000007.1, from coordinate 30,374 downwards.
CGCGACGATCCGAAACTGACGGCCGCACAGGAACGCGCGCTGGCAATGGGTACCGGCGGCAACGGCGTCTCGACACCGCGCATGGTCGATGGCGTGTGGTTAGTTGAGCGGGATGTGATTCTCGGAAAGAACGTCCCCGGCTATCGGGCGTGCGCGATCGCCGACACCTGATCCGGCAATCGCGGCGATTTGCGCGGCTGTTCGCTCGCCCACGAGTTCGATGGCGTGAGCCCGTGACCGAACCGCAGCCCGCCTTGCCGTGCCGAAGGCGCTAACGGCACAGCCCCGTCGCGGTCACTCGCTGCAACGGAATAGTACCGGTGCGCTGCACGCCGTCGATGGTCAAGGTGTATTGCGCGGTCAGCGCGCTGCAGTTGAGGACGTCGATGGTCAGCGTACCGACCTCGGTGCGCGTCACCGGCGGGCTGGCGGAAACGAAATCGCCGCCGCGGGTCAGCGTCACGGGCAGCGTTGCGCGGTTGCCGCTGACCGGGCCGATGGCCGTCAACCACAGCGGCGCTTGCTCACTTCCGGTATCGCCAAACTCATAGGCATACCAACCCACCACCAACTGCCTGCGATCGGCAAGATATTCGATCAGCATGCCCTGGCCATTGGTGGCGGGATTGAACCAGGTGCCATTGAGGCCTACTTGGAAATTGCCCGAGGGCGGCGGAATCGCGGCGCCAGCGCCCTCGCGCCGGAAGGCCTGGCACAGCGTATCGGGCGACAGACGCTGCAGCGCGATCTCGCCGCTGCGCGGCCCGGCGCCGAAATCGATCTGTTGATACGAAGCGGAGGCGCGCCCGCAATCGTCGAACCGCACCCGTAGCGAGCCGGCGCGGGACTGCGTCGCGTTCGCGGCATCGAATCGACCGCGGCTGCGAAACACCGAGAACTCCGCAGAGCCATCGCGGATCGTCCCGACGCCGGTGAGCCACAGCAAGTTGCTGCGCCCCGATCCGGGCGCGTGGGTGTACCACGCGGCGACGATGAGGCCTTGTTCTGGAACCACGTCGAACTGAAAACCCTGGCCGTCGACGGCCGGATCGAACCACAGGCCACTCCATCCCGGATTGGCGCGCAAGGCCGGCGCCTGCAGCGAATGACTGCCGCGACCCAGGCTGGCGGCAATCACGCGATTGCGCTTGGCATCGTAGTCGAGCTCATACACGGGCGCGTTGGGCAAGCCATCGCCCAGGCGCGCCCAGTGGCGATAGCTCTGCAGACCCGATGCCACATACACGCCAACGTTGGTGCCCACGAGCAACAGGTCTCCGAAGCTCAGATAGAGCAGGCTTCGCGCCAGACCCGCCTCAGCCGGAAAATTTCCGGTCACGTCTTGCCAACTGACGCCGAAATCGGCGGTGTAGAGAATCGCTTGTCCGCCAGCACGCGTGGCGCTGGTGTCGGCAACGACCGCGAACGCGCGTTCGCCGCGATTACGATCGATGGTCACGGCTTGCGCGACTTGTGGCGCAGTATTGGCACGCACCAGGGTCAACGGCGTGCCGAGCGTGCGGCGCACAAAAATCCCATCGTCGCCATCGGTACAGCTATTGCCGCGACAACCCGCCACGTACAGCGCATCGACGCTCCCCTGTGCGCCATAAGCGATCGACGCCGACGACACGATGGCGCGCGCACGGATGCCCTCGCCGATGATCTGCACGGTGTCGCCCGAATCGAAAGACTCGAAGACGGCGTTATCGCCGCCAATCACGAGACGGTGACCAGCGGCGCCGTTCGTTGCGATGGGCGTGACGAACTGACCGGTCACGGCTTCGCCACCGCCAACGGGTTCGAGCTCCGCCAACACCACCGCCACCGGCGTCTCGCCAGCGTAGGTGCGGCGCCGGAAGCCTCCCAGATTCTGCGAGCTGGTGTAGCCAACGGACTCGTTCTGCACATCGCGCTGCAGCGCATCGATCGCGGTATCGCCACCATCGCCGCCGCTGATGACGCGCCACAGGCGCTGGCCGATGCTGTCCTGACGCATCGTGCCGTTGTCCTGGTTACCGGTCATCGATGCGCCGCTTAAACCATCCACCGCAAGACTATGCTGCTCGCTGACCTGCAGATCGCCATTGAGCGTAATCCAGCGCCCGCTGCCGCTCGCTGGCTCCAGGCGCGCGTACACGCCGCCATCGTCGCCCTGGATCAAGCGCCCAGCGGCATCGAATGCCATGCTGCGCGAATCGGCGTGCGGCGAGCTGTTGTCGCCGGTGCCGTTGTGCGTGAGCGGGAACCATTCTCCCGGTGCCGCACGATTGCCGCGGAACAAACGCCCGGTGAAACCGCGCGCGCCGATGCTGTTGGGGAAGCTGCCATTGCCACCAACAGGTTGACGATCGCCGCCAACGAACACCAGATCGGGATTGCTGGGGTCGATCGCCACCGACAAGTGCAATCGTCCCTGGCCGCCCGGATGGATGCCGATCGCCTGCTCGCCCTCGAAGGTTTGCGGGAATCCAAGCTGCGTCCAGTTGTCGCCGCTGTCGGCGCTCGCAAATACACCTTGCAGCCGAGCATCGCTAATCGCGGCCACCACATTGCCACCGGCGATCGCCTGCATGCGCACCAGTTTGCCGGTAACAGCGAGCAGCGAATTCATCGCCGCACTGCCAACGCGCGTCCAGGTAGCGCCGTTGTCGATGCTGCGGAAGATGCCGTTCGCGCTCGCCAATCCGCCGCAGCGTTCGGCGCCATCGACGTGGGCGAACAGCGTCGCCGGTGCGCTGGCGTGGCTGACAAGAGCGGTGGACAACCCGGCGGGAAGTCCTTGCGCCGCGCCCAATTGCGCAAACGTCGCGCCGCCATCGACGCTGCGGAACAAACCGAAGTCGGCACAGCTGCCGCTGTTCGCGGCGTTCACCGCCGCCACCACGACAGCGCCATTGACATGCAGGCCCGAGATGTTGCGCCCGGCCATATCGGTGCTCACCAGCGACCAGTTCTCGCCTTCATCGAGCGAACGCAGCACGCCAATGCGCGCGCCACCATCGCTGCGGTAGCTGCTGAAACGGCCGACCCCAGCGAACATCCGGCGCTGCGTGTTATCGCTGAGATCGTAAACCAGCGCGCCGATGCTGAGCGAACCCAGCCGGTCCGTTCTGGGCCGCCATTGTGGCGCTGCAGCCAACGCATTCTGCGTGCGCCAGACACCGCCATTGACCGAGCCGATCGTCAGCACATTCGCTTCGGTCGGATGCGGCAGCACGACATGCACGGCGCCAGACACAGCGTTCGGCAATGCGCCGCCGATGTTCTCCGATTGTCCACCGATCGCCGAGGCCGGGCCTTCGGCTTGCCAGCGTTGCACGCCGGGCGGGATGCCGGCGGGAACGTCGATGGTGTAGCTCAGGGTTCGGTTCGGACCCGTTCCGTCGCCGATCCTGCAACTCAGTGCTACAGCGTAAGCCTCGGCGCGAATTGGCGCCGACATCAGTAAAACGGCAGAACGGGCGGTTGGGATGAGGCTGAACGAAACTTCCGCTCGCAGCAGAAAATCGCCTGGCGAGATGAGCAACGGTGGTGCCGCCGTGCAGATAACGCCGGTGGAGCCGGCGCCAGTCCCGGTCACACGCAGCTCCGGTCCGACCGCGAGCGGGCTGGTGTCAATCGCCGCATTCGGAAATGCGATGCGCGAACCCGACGACGGCACACCAATCACCTGCGGACCGGCATTCGCTGCAAGCCCCGCCGGCACCAGCACGGAAAAACTGAGCGCGTAGTTCGGGCCCTCCGACGGATCGATGGTGCAAGCCAGACTTAGCGATTGCGCCGTCGGCGCGCTGGCAGCAGCGATGCTCAGGTCCACCGGTTGCTGTCCCACCGTCACCGATTGCGCGAAACGCAACACTGTCGGTGACGAACCGGCCGCACCCACCAACACCCCCGTTCCCACGCAATCGATCCCCGCAGAAGTGCCCGGCGCACCACCCGTTGCGATCAGATCGATCGTCGCGCGCGACAGCTCGCCCACGGCCGTCGCCGGCATGTTGATCGCCCCTGGCGCCGGATTGGACGTAATGATCGGCACTGGATTGGCGGCGAGCAGGTTCAGCGTGATCGATCCGGTCGCTGTGGTCTGTCCTGCCAGAAACCCATCGACCGCGATCTGATACGTGGTGCCCGCCACCGCGTTGAAACGGACCTCGCTGGCGATGCCGCTGGTGTCGTCGTTACTGGCAATGGCTGTCAGTTGATTGACCGCCGGGCCGGTGTACACCGCGAGCACGGTATCGAAGCTGCTGCCCACCGTGTCGATCTTGACGCGAATGCTGGCGGGCGCGGTCCAGCGCCACCACACCGAGGCCGATCCGGCAACGCCGCCATGCGTCGGCTCGCCCGGCTCGCGCGTTGCGCCCACGTTGCTGCCGCTCGATTGCACTTCCGCTCCGCTCAATACAATCGCATTGACGAAGGCATCGTTGACCGGCTGTGCACGGACCGCTGCGGCGAGAAGCAAGAGGCACAGCATCAGCGTCGCACGCTGCAGGCAATGGCGCGTCACGGAGTTGTTCTCGCAGAGGGGGATTGTTCGTCAGTATATTGAGGATCACGGCATTCACGGCGAGCGCTCATGCGAATACGAAACCTCTGGTGCGGCGGGTGGATGTTTGCATTGGGGCTGCTTGCGCCGCCGCTCGAAGCGACGGAATTGCAGCCGGGACTGGTGCTCGGCGACGATCGCGTCTGGCTGATGGCGGACACGGGCGGGGTCGCGTGCGTCTCGGTGGACGATGGCCGCGAGCTCTGGTTTGCCCGCGACATCGCGCTACCGGTGAGCGTTGCGGACGGCCAGCTGCTGGCAGTACGGGACGCAGACAACGCTGGACTGGCCTACGCCTGGGTCGATGCGGACAGCGGCAAGCGTCTGGCCGCCGGCAGCGTCGATTTGCCCGACAGCGTGCGCGCGCTGATCGACGAACGCCTCGGCGAGTCGTTTGCCATCGACGCAACCGCCAGCGGCTTCGACTGGCACTACCGCCGCGCCGAGGTCCGCGGCACGCCACCGAGCGAGGACGAATCGGTGGCCAAACGCGCCGATGCCGTCGACATGCGCGGCGCATTTGAGATCGATTGGGAACAGCGCGCGCTGATCGAAGCCGAATTCGATGCGACCAAAGCGCCACGGCGCGCCGTCGAGATTGGTACTCCGAACCCCAGCGGGCCGCGCACCTTTCGCTCCCAAAGCGACGCGTTTCGGCTCATCAGCGAGCGCCAGGACGGCCGCTATCGCTGGACCATCTCGAGCGCGGAGGGCCAAACGCTCGGCACCATCAACAGCGACTACTCTTATAGGCCGTTCGAAGTCGTGGCCGGACGCCTGCTGTTCGTCACGCCGCTGGCGATGCGCCGCAGCGGCACGGATGTCGATCTGTCGATGCCGTCGCTGGTGGCCTACGACCTCGCGAGTGGCGAGCGCGTCTGGCAACGCGAGTTGCGCGATACGCGCTATCGCGGGCCGTATCCGCCGTAGCGCGCGAAGGCGCCACGGGGCATCAACCCAGAAAAGCCATTAGTTCACACGCAACTATTGGATATCCACCCTCACCTTGACTGCGGTGTACTTCCCGCCGCCCCAGTGCCCGCGCGTGGTCGCATCGCGCGTAAAGCGCAAGCGGATATCCGGCGCGCTTGCCGGATATAAGGGCGCGCTGCTGTACTCGGGCGCCGGCGCGGTGCCGAGATTGTAGGTATTCGCCTGGTCGACGACGCGCGTCAGCAGGGTAGAGGTCTCGAACGCGGCGAAGACATCGGCGGAGTCGCGAAAGCCAGTGTAATAGCGCGTTGTAATGGCCGGTTTGCTGCTGGTAGCGGTGCGCGTCGAATAGTTGTAGCTATCGCCGCTGGTCAGCAAACTGACGCGGGCGTTGCTGACTCGGAAGTAGCTCGATGCCGGATACGTTGCCGCACTCAAATCCGCGACGATCAACGGACCGGAACCATACACTCGCGCCGTCTGCGAGACCGGATCGACGAGCACGCCGGTGTCCTCGTCGACGCCGAAGCCCTGGTTGAGATTCAAATGTTTGAGCGCCGCGAACAAACGCCCGAGCCGCCCGGAACGCGCATCGAAATGCGTGTCGGACAGAATGCCGGCAGGCAAGAACGCCAGTCCCTTCATCGTGGCGCCGTTGTCGTCATAGCGCAAACTGTTCAGCCCGTCGCGCGTATCGCCGAAACTCTGCCACTGGCTGATCGTTTGATTCAGCAGGTTAGCGCCGAAGTACAAGTAGCCATAGCTGATACCGCCACCGTGCATGGTGGCGTTCATCGCGTGGTTGCCAGCCGAATCGCCGCCGACGATAAAACTTGCGCTGTTATTGAAGCGCGCGCGCAACGCGGCCGCCAACGGCGAATCGCTGCCGCTGTCGTTAAGCCAGGTGCGCGCGATCTTGGCCTGGTCGCCGCCGGCGAACCAGACCACGTCGGCCTGATTGACGAGCGCGATATTGGCGTCGCCCGCCGCATTGCCGCCGCGCGCGTGCGTGGTGTAGTTGTCCACGTGCGCGGTGATGAATTTCGGCGAAAAGCCGTGGGTCTGGAACAGGTTGTAGTACCCGCGTTTGCGCGACGCGCCGCTGCCTAAGTCGTTCGCGAAGGCGTCCAGGCCGACGGCGTAACTCTCTTTGCTGCTGGTGACCACTGCGATTCGTGGGCAGCTGGTGGTCGACCAATTGTTGCCGCAGTTGCTCGTGCTGTTGATGTTGGGAACGAAGCTGGCATCGCGCCCGGTAGCTTTGCGCAGGCCGGCGACGAAGAGATCGGTGTTGGTGTCGCTATAGCCGCCGCCCATCAGATAGATCTTGCCGGCGTGGGCCGGCATCGCAAGAACGCAGAAAATGAAACATCCCATGCGTAGCATCGACGTCCTCCCCGACGAATCGCTGGCGGGCTAATGTAATCCCGCACGGGCTACCCGTTATCCATGCCCTTGCGCAATTGCGTCGGCGAATTGCCATGTTGTGCCGCCCGTCGCATCTGTCCCGCTTCGACGCGCGAACGCGTTTCGATCTTTGGGGCTTAGGGGATTGATCATGTACTCGATGTTGCTGATAGCCGCGACGACCTTGGCAGGCGGCGATTACCAGACGACTACGCGCAACATCCAGTCGAGCGGGCAGGCGCGCAGTTTTGTGCTGGCCACGCCCACGTCTGGCGCCGCCGGTAAACCGCTGGTGTTTTCGCTGCATGGCGATGGCGGCAATGGCGCCGGCATGCGCGCGGCATTGCCGTTGGAGGCTGCGGCGGCGGGCGCTGCCGTGTTCGTGTACCCGAACGCGGCATCGAACAACACCTTCGAATACTTCACTTCCATCGGGCGCACTCGGGAAGTGCAGTTCGTGCGCGACGTCGTGAACTTGTTGCAGGCCGAACTCAACATCGATCGCAATCGGGTGTTCCTGAGCGGCTTCTCCGGCGGCGGCACGATGGCGAATGCACTCGGCTGTCGCATGGGTTTCCCCGAGATTCGCGGCCTCGCGGTGAACGCCGGCTCGCTGTACCCGATCGACAACGACTTCACCTATACCGGCAATGGCGGCGTCAGTTGTGCGATGCCGGCGACGATGTTGTTGTGGGGAGAGTCCGACAACACGCCCGGCGTGAGTTACGCCACGGGCGTCAGTATCCGCAACAACCTGACGGCCACCCAGGCGTGCACGGCGGCGACAACGGCGTTCGCCCCTTCGCCGTGCGTCACGTACAACGGTTGCCAGCGCGACGTCGGCTGGTGCTCCATTCCCGGCATGGGCCATTCGATCTGGGCTCAAGCGGCCACCGCGTCCTGGGCTTTCTTCAATCGCCAGGGCGGCGCCACGCCGCAGGCTACGCAAGACATCTACATCGATGCTTTGGCGAACAACTGGGAGAATTTTTCCTGGGGCGTCGTCGATTTTTCTAACACCAGCGCGCCGCATAGCGGCAGCAGCGCGATCCGCTTTTCGGCGCACAGTTTTCAGGGGCTGTCCTTCGCCAAACCCGGTGCCGCGATCGGCGCCGCGCAGTTCCCCGAAATTCGCTTTCAGATTCGGGGCAACGCAGGCGGCGAGAACTTCAATGTCTCGCTGCAAACCGGCAATACGCTGCACGTCAATGTGCCGCTTGCCCAGTTCGTCGCCGGTGGCGCCATTGCCGCTGGCAGCTATCGCGAAGTGCGAATCCGCTACGCGCAGCCGCCGATGAGTTACAGCGGCACCTTCGAGCGCATCAACATCCAGGACAACAGCGGCGCCGCGCCTGGGGCGCCGCAGATTGTATTCGTCGACAGCGTGGCGCTGATCGGCAGCACCGCTGCGGCCGATCCCGTATTCGCATCGGGATTCGAATAGCTTCCGGACAACCGGCGCGGTTTAGTCGCCGGGCGGTGTCGTTTTGCGATCGATCCTGCGTCTCTTAGCCAACGGACGCAGAATAATCTGCGTAACGACGGGGGTGACACATGCGCAGCACCGTTGCAATTCTGGCCCTGGCCGCTTCGAGCCAGGCTTTTACGCAGGCGACGACGACGGACTGGCCAACCGGCATCGGTTTCCCGAACATCGCGCGCACCGAAGGGCAGATTCTTGCCGGCCCGTTCGGCGTGACCGACGGCCGCGGCGCGATCATCGCCTGGCACAACGGCGTGCTGTTCACCTCACCCGAGGCGCCATCGAGCAGCCCTGGGTCGACGATCCAGGCGCGCATGTGGAATATCTCCGACCCGGCCAATCCGCGCATCATCGTCAACGCGCCAGCGAATGCCCAAGGTTCGCTCGGCACCTCGCCGATGGCGATCAATGCGCACGGTTACTTCCATGTCGGGCAGAACATGGCAACCGGCGCCGCCGGCCATTGGTTGGTACTCGGCGCCGATTGGCCACCCGATGCGCCGTGGTCGTTTCGCGCGACTGCCGGCCAATCCGGCATCACGCGGCAAGCGTCGCAACATTTCGGCGCTGGCGTGCGCGGACAGCTTTATGGTCCGTGGTTTATCGATCGCACCTGGTGGAGCTACGGCGAGATCAGCGGGCAGGCGCAGATTTACACCAACGGCGCACCCGGCAATCCCGGCAGCACGCTGCAATCGACTTTCGATCATCTGGCACTGACCGGCGTTGTTGGCCATCCGTTTCTGCTCGGCAATTTGCTGATTTACGCCTCCGATCAAAGCCGCACCGGTGTGGCGACGTACGACATCAGCAACCCGCAGCAACCGGTGCTGCTCGATGTGCTCAAGCACGGCGGTCCCGGCGGCTACTGGCCGGAGTTGTGGGCCAACGATGGCGAGCTGTACATCGTGTTCCCGTACAACGATAACGGCAACGGCATGCGCATCGTCGATGCCACCGATCCCACCGCGCTGCGCTTCGTCGCCGATGTGCCGCTGCCGCGACCGAACGATTCGGCCGGCGCGATGTATGCGCAGTTCCAGGACGAATTCGGTTTCATCGGCGATCACAAAGTGAACATGCTGACGCGCACCTCGGTGCGCCAGTTCGCCACCCTGAGCAACAACATCGATATCAGTCAGTTCGCGCTGCCGCTGGGCAATCTTCTGGTGACCGGCGGCGCCGGTGGCCCGGGGCAAGGTTGGGCGATCTACGCGCATCAGGCGGCCCCGGACACGCGCCCGCCGAGCGTGGCTTATCACATCCCGCGGGCGGGCCAAACCGCCTATCCGCGCGGCGCGCCGATCAGCGTGATCATCCATGAGACCTTGAATACGCTGTCGATCATCAATGGCGATACGTTCATGGTGCGCCAGGTGCTGAGTCCCGGCAATTTCGGCGCGCCGCTGCCAGGCCGCTGGACGTTCTCGTTCAACGATGTGCTGACGTTTCAACCGAATGCGCAGCTCGCGGTCGATGCCACGTATGAGGTGCGGCTCGCGAACATCACCGACGCCGCCGGCAATCCAATGGCGCCGTACGCGTTTACCTTCTCCACCGGTGGCGCTGTAGGCGGCAATCGCCCACCAGTGGTGACGGCGTTCAATGCCCTGCCCTATCCGGCAACGCCGGGCCAGGCGGTCGATTTCACGGCCACCGCCAGCGACCCGGACGGCAATCCGCTCGAATACCGTTTCGACTTCGGCGACGGTTCGCCACGCACAGCCTGGGGTCCGGCGAGCGCGCAGCGCACGTATGCGCAGCCCGGGCACTATCGCACCAGCGTCCAGGTGCGCGATCCGTCCGGCGTGATCGCCTCGCGCACACGCGTGGTCACCGTACTTTCGCCACTCGCCAATCCGCAGCCGACGACCAGTTCGGCGATCGCCTGCGATGTGCCTGGCCGGCGCGTGTGGACGGTCAATCCCGATAGCGACACGATCAGCGTTCTGAATGCCGATACGTTGGTCAAGGTCGCCGAATACGCCACCTGCAACGATCCCCGTGCGCTGGCGCGCACCGGTAACGAGGTGTGGGTCGCCTGCCACGACGACGACATCGTGCGAGTGCACAACGCTGCCACCGGCGCGGTGCTGGGAAGCATCGACACCGGTTACGGCAGCGCGCCGGTGGGCGTGGCCATTGCCCCGAATGGATCGACAGCTTTCGTCAGCCTCACCGGTCGCGGCGAGCTGCGCCGCTACAACGTCGCCAATCGGCAGCAAACCGGGGTACTGAGCTTAGGGCGCACGCCGCGCGGCATTGCGGTTTCGGCCGACGGCGCGCGGGTCCTGGTGACACGTTTCCTGTCGCCGTTGCATCACGGCGAAGTATGGGACGTCAACGCGTCGACGATGCAACTGACGCGCACGATCCGCATCCCGAAGTTCGGCGACAACGCCAATCGCGACACCACCGCGAGCGGCCGAGGCGTCGCCAACTACCTCGCCAACGTCGCGATTTCGCCGCGCAGCGGGCGCGCCTTTGTGCCGGCGACCAAACCCAATAGCGAACGTGGCCTGCTCATCCACGCCAGCCAGGACCTCGATCAAGACAACAGCGTGCGCAATCTGCTGGTCGAGATCGATCCAGGCGGAGCCACGCCGCAGGAGCGCTTCCGGCGCGCCATCGATATCGACAACAGCGATTCCGCCAGCAGCGTGGCCTTCTCGCCGCTCGGCGATTACCTGCTGGTGACGCTGCAAGGCATGAACGAGCTGCTGGTGCTCGATGCGCTGGCGCTGGATGCCAACACCGGCTTCGGCTCGCTGGTGACGCGCATCGCAACCGGCGCCGCACCGCAGGGCGTGTGCAGCGATGCGACCACTGGACGCACGTTTGTGCAGAACTTCATGGGCCGCAGCGTCAGCGCGCTGGAGACGGCGGCGTTGTTCAATAGCGGCGACATCCAGGTGGCGTCCAGCAGCATCTCGATGGTCGCCAGCGAAACCCTGCCGGCCAATGTGCTGCAGGGCAAGCGATTGTTCTATCACGCTGGCGATCCGCGCATGAGCGCCGAAGGCTATCTGTCCTGCGCCACCTGCCATATCGATGGCGCCGAGGATGGCCGGGTGTGGGATTTCACCGGCCGCGGCGAGGGCTTGCGCAACACCACCACGCTGAACGGGCGCGGCGGCATGGCGCACGGTCGCGTGCACTGGAGCAGCAATTTCGATGAGATCCAGGATTTCGAAAACGATATCCGCAGCGCTTTTGGTGGCGCGGGCTTCCTGACCAATCCGCAGTTCGCCGCGACCAGCAATCCGCTGGGTGCGCCGAAGGCCGGCCTGAACGACGATCTCGACGCACTTGCCGCCTACGTTGCATCGCTGGACGACAGTTTCATCGCGCGCAGCCCGTTCCGGCAAAGCAACGGCGCAAACACCGCTGCGGCTACGCAAGGCGAGGCGATCTTCGCGCGCGAGAATTGCGCCAGTTGCCACACGCCGCCGCGCTACACGATGAGCGCATTGGCCTCAAGCAACTTGAGCGATGTCGGCACCTTGCGCGCCAGCTCCGGCAACCGGCTCGGCGGCGCGCTCGCCGGCATCGATGTGCCGACGCTGCGCGGCCTGCATCACAGCGCGCCGTACTTGCACGATGGCAGCGCGCCGACCCTGGAGGATGTGTTCCGCTACAGCGGCGGCGTTACCCTTGCCGCCGAGAGCGGCGCCTTGAGCGGCGGCGCTTCGCTGCAGAATAGTTTCATCGATCTCAATAACGACGACACCGTGCGCGGCCGCGCCTATGTGCAACTGGAGAACACCGGCCAACGCCTGACCTTCACTGGCGTCGACGGCGGCAGCGGCGGCAACGGTGCGCTCGAGTTGCGCTATAGCAACTCGCGGACCGGCGCGCAGACCCAGGCGCTCACGGTGCGCGTCAATGGTGTTGCGATGCCGGTCGTCAATCTGCCCGCGGCGGACAACGATCCGACGTGGCGCTCGACGAACTGGAATCAGGTGCGCATCGAGAACGTGCCGTTGAACGCGGGCGCGAACAGTATCGAGATCGAAACCAACGGCTGGTATCTGGCAGTAGATGAGGTGCTGATCGCCAACGCCAGTCGCCTTGCCGTGGCGCAGCCGCACCGCCGTGTGCAGTCGTTGCCAGCCGGCGAGCGCGACGCCTTGCTCGCGTTTTTGCGCGAGCTGGATGGCACGCCGGGCGTCGTCGATGGCGTATTCCAGAACGGGTTTGAGTAAGTTGCAAGTTGCGGTGAGCGCCTTTAGCCCGCATATTTCATGAGGGAACGCGGAAGATCGCGAAGGACTTTGCGCCGGAATCGAGGCGCGAGGAGGAGGAATGGTTGTTCCATTGCGACGACGAGCAACGAAGAGTCCGGCGCAAAGAACGAGCGAGGGCCGTGTTAGCGAGGAAATGGCAGCGAACACTCTGTCAGTACGACCAACTCGATGATTTCCGGGCTGTAACAACGAAACTAAGCCATTTCATCGCGACCTCATGAAATATGCGGGCTAGGTCCGCGGACCCATGGTCCGCATTCAGCAGCACACCAAGTCCAGCCTGCGGACCATCGGTCCGCGCAAAAAAAGCGGCCCACGCTCGCGCCGCTGGAAGTTGCTACGGAGACGCCTGTGGACGCGCAGCGAAAACCACGTTTTCGCTCCGCGGGCCTGGCCTGCTTGAAACCGGGTCAAAGTTTCCGCAGGAAACTTTGGCACGAAGCGCTTGATACCGGGTCAAAGTTTCCGCAGGAAACTTTGGCACGAAGCGCTTGAAACCGGGTCAAAGTTTCCGCAGGAAACTTTGGCACGAAGCGCAGGAAACTTTGGCACGAAGCGCACGTCTACAGTTCCAGCTCCAGGCGCACCAGCGAATCGACCGTGCGCTCGTGGAAACCGAGCTTTGCCGCCAACCTGCGCATCGCGGCGTTCTCCGGCAAGGTGTCGCCAACCATGCGGCGCATGCCGCGTTCGCGGACGATGGCAATGAGCCGCGTCAGAAGCTTTGTCCCCAGTCCGGCACCGGCGAGCTGCTTGGGGATTACGATCGCAAATTCGGCTTCGCGGCGCTGCGGGTCCAGGCTGGCGCGTACCACACTCATCAGGCGGGCCTGCCCGGGCGGTTCAAGATCGGTCACACAGAGCGCTATCTCGCGATCGTCGTCGAGTTGCGTCAAGCGCGCGGCGAGATCGTGCGTCAGCGCTTTGAGCGGATGCAAGAAACGCAGCCGCACCTCCTCGGGGCTCAGCTGCGTGAAGCCTGCTTGCAAGGCCGGCTCATCCTCGGCGCGAATCGCGCGCAGCAACCCCACGTCGCCATTCGGCAGTGCGATCTCTTCCAGCAGTCGCCAAGGATAGGGCGCGAACGCAAAATCGGTGCGCCGCGCCTCCAGGTCGCAGCGGATCTCCACACGCGCGCTCAGGCGGCCCTGCACGTCGCTGCGCAGGTGACTGATGCGCACGCTGCGCAGCGCGGGAATGGCGCTCATCCAGTCGGCAATCGCCAGAATATCGGCGGCCCACTGCCCGGCGATCGGTGCCGGCAGCGCCGCCACCAGCGCGATGGCGCGTGAGCGATTGAGCGGCAAGAACTCGATGGTCGCGCCTGCGCGCGCATGGATGCCGAAGGGATGGGCCTCGAACTCCAGTGCCGTCTCGCCCGGTGTTTCATCGTAGTCGACGGACAATTTCATCAGCGCCATCAGCTGCCGCACTTGATCGGCGCTCTGAACACCATCGCTGGCGATGGCGCGAAACGCCATGGCGCGCACATCCGGCCAGCGCTGCAAGGGCGGCGGCGTGTGCAGCAGCGAGGCCTTTTGCTCGTAGTAGCGTCGATTGAGCGCATAAGCGCGCACCGCCGCTTCGGGCGTGGCGAAGGCTGCAATCCCATGCGCGGCGAGCCGGCGCCGCGCGCCCTGCTGCTCGGCGCCAGCGAACGCGGCCAGCGCCAGCGCGTCTTGATGATCGACGGTGTCGAGTGCTGCGGCGATGTCGTCGCCCTTGGCGAATCGCGTCGGGTGATGCAACAGCAGCACCACATCGACCGCCGGATCGCGTGCCAGCAATTTGAGCGTTTCGTTGTAGCGCTCAGGTCCCGCGTCGCGCTTCAAGTCCAACGGATTGGCAATCTCCGAGCGCGGCGGTAGCAAACCACGCAGCGCCTTGACGGTCGCTGGCGCCAGCGACGCCAGTTCGCTGCGAGTGGCGAGCACTGCATCGGCGGCCAGCTCACCGAGCGCCGGGCCATTGGCGGCAATGGCGAAGCGCTTGCCGGCATGCGGCCACGCCGGCAGATCGACATTCGTTGCCGCGCACAGCTCCTCCAGATCGTCCACTTGCAGCAAACCTGCGCGCAAAAAAGCCGCGCGATGCAAGGCGTTGCTCAAGACAGCCTCGTCGCCGCCGTGACGCTGCGAGCGCAACACCACCACCGGTTTCTTGAACGCCAGCGCGCGCGCCGCCGACAAGGTTTCGCGCGGGTTCGGCAACTCGCCCATATGCACCAGCACCGCACGCGTGTGTGGATCGCGCGCGAATGCATCGAAGCAATCGGCCAACGACACATCGATCGCGTCGCCCAGCGACAGCAGCGCGGACATGCCCACGCCGCGCGCATGCGCCCAGTCGGCAATCACGCTGGCAATCGCGCCGCTGGCGGCTACAAAGCCGATGCCGCCGGGCGGCGGCAACACCGGGCACAAACTCAGATTCAACTGCTCGCGCGCCAGCATTACGCCCTGGCTGGCGGGCCCGACCAGACACATCCCCGACTTGGCCAGTCGGCGTTTCAAGCGCGCCAGAACGCTCGCCGTCGAAGACCACGGCCAGCCGCGCTCGCTCGCCACATCGACAATGACCGCGGCGGCGCAGCGCCGTTCGATCAACGCATCGATCACCTGCGGCACCGTAGCCCAGGGCGTCATCACCATCGCCAGATCGATATCGGTCGGCAAGTACGCGGCGTCGGTAAGCGCCGCTCGACCGAAGACTTCCGCGCGATGGCGATTAACCAAATGCACCTCGCCCGCAAATGGACTGCCGAGCACTTGCTGCACGATAGTGGTACCCAGCGACTCCGGCTGATCAGACGCGCCAATCAACGCCAGCGAGCGCGGGCGGAGCAGGCGGTCGAGGGCGAGAATGTCAATAGTGCATCCCGTAAGTAAACTAGCCAACCCGAATTGTCAACGCACCGGCTCGAATTTCTTCCGTTTCTGCCAGGATTCGTACTCTAAGCGTCCCGGATTTCGTGATTTTGAATGGCGCGATTTCTAGAACAAACTTGGCATCGAAGCGCTTGACGGCACCCGACGGAGCAATAATATCACTCTGCTTCTCAACCATCGACAACCAGACGTCGGCTGGAAACGTCTCGTGAATGAGCGTTTGATCGTCAAAGAGAATCTTGATGGCGAAATCCTTAAACGGATAATCGGCGTCGGTGTACGCGTTAACACGAATAACAAGCTTCGGAAGAACGACCGGCTCCGGAACGATAAGATCGCTCCCATAAACGCCGATTATTATCTCTTTCCCAGAGTCCTCCCGGCGAATATCATCGCAAAATATCGTCGTTGCGCCGCGCTGGTGCTGAAGTGGCGTCATGCCCAAGCCACCACAGGCGAGCTGACGATTCTTACGCTGCGGACCGAATCCCGAGAATAACTCGGAAGGGTCCAAGGCGTGCTCCATTTCACTTGCTTGGCGACGAAGTAGTTAAACTGCCCGCGATATTGCTCCAGGAACGGATAGCCTTTCGCGAACACTCGTTCCGTCTCCGTCATTTTATTCCAGATATCATCAAGCTCATCGAGAAGCGCGTCTTCCGACTCCTGCTCGCCCCGATTCTTGGCCGAAATGCTTTCGAAAAGCTTTCGTCGATAAATCTCAAATAGCGGGCTCATATAGCTTTCCAGTTTGTTCTTGTCGATGTTACAGCTTCATAGTACTCATCAAAGGCCATCAGCTTTATTGGTTCTATGGCGATATGGTGCGGGTTGAAAATAGGAGAATCGAATCTTGCCAAAAGCTTCTCGCCAAGTCGCGAAGTGTCAATTGAAAACACGATGTGGTCAGATGCAGTTCCACCCAACGCCAAAGGCTTTCTGTGCACAGGTAGGTGGGTGTAGTCGTCAACTGCGGACATCCCGCCAGTGCTCGGTATCACCTGACCGTTGACCACTTTGACTTCACCGCGGTCTACATGGAGACAGCCCTTGTTGTTCCCAAGTGCCGGCAGTCCGTCGCCATCAACACGCATCCCGCGAAAAATCAACATTCGACGAAGCTCTTCATCATGCTCAGCATACTCTTGGACAAATCTAGCGCGAAGCGCTGGACTTACCTAGCGTCCGCACAATTCGCCCTCGCACACGCTTTCGGCACGGCCGGCACGAACGCGACCGGCTTGCCTACTTCCAGCGCCTGGCTCCAGCTCCGTAGCCTCGGTTCGAGCAGTGCCCCGACGGCAATCTGCGGCTCGGATGGATCGAAGCCATCGGCTTTCTCGCGCACCGCTACCGCGTCTTTGGCCAACTCAAATGCGGCGAGCCAATCGGGGGTCTGGTTCAGTGCGTCGACGAAAAACGCGCGGCCGAAATAGGTGATTTCCGAATCGGCGCCGCAGCCGAACGAGGTGCGATCATGTCGCGCGGCCGTGATCACCAACGTGGTCGGGCTCTCGAGCGCATCGATGAAACCACCGGAGTAACACGCCGACACCACCAGCACGCGCCAAGTGATGCCGGCCTCATCGATAGCTTCGCGTAAATCGGTCGGCGTAATCCAGTCGAGCGGCAGCGGGTCGAGATCGACGTACAGCCGATGGTCTTCCGTGCCGTGCGTGGTGGCAAATACGAACAGCAGATCTTCATCGCGATCCATTTTCGCCGCGATGCCCGACAGAGCGCGGCGCACGTTGGTCAGTGTGGCCAGCGGCGTGACCGCCGTCGTGTCCGGGTGATTCACCAGCCGCAGGGTGCGCCCGTTCATCCTGAAGCGCTGGCGCAGCAGTTGATCGACGTATTCGGCCTCATTGCGGAACACATCCTCGTTGCCATCGGCGCCGAGCGACAAAAGGTAGGCATCGACGACGCCTGGGATGCCGGGGCGCAACCGCGACAAGTCGTGATCGACCAGCGCCGGCTGCATCGCCCAGACTTTCTCGGCGCTGCCGGGAATGCGCCGCGGCGCCGCGTCTTTGGCGCGAGCGGCCATCGCGCTTTCGTGATCGAACACCCAATAGCGCGCTAACTCCAATTGCATCAATGGCACTGTCGTCAGCAGCGCGCCGCCGATGCCGATCAACCAGCGGCGCCAGGCTTTGATGTTGGCCAATAACGTATGGCACGCCGCGATCGTTGCGATCGTCCACCAGCCCACCGAGGTCCAGTACCAGACTTGCGCGCGCCCGGGGTTGAGCCACTGGTTCACGTCCAGCGCTACGTAAACGCCCATCGAAATCGCACTCACGATCAGGCCGATGGCCATCAGATGAATCGCTATCGGCCAGGTCAGCACACGCTGCCCTGCAGCCTGCGCCGCGAGTGTGGCGAACAGCAGCACCAGCAACACACTGAACGCATCGCGCTGCAGGCCTTCGGCAGCGAACACGCTCGGCGTTTGCACGAACCACAAATCGCTGGCCACGGAGAGCGCCACCGTGAGCGCCAGCAACCACCAGAAGTGCGCCAAGGGGCGCAATACCTGAGTCGCCGTCAGCCGCAACGCAAACATCGCGCGAAGGCCGGCGACCAGTGTGGCGTTAAATGCCAGTATCGATCGAATCAAAATTCGCCACCTGTCGATGGCCGGGTGCGGGAAGCGTATCGCCGCGCACCAGTTGCACCGTATTCCAGCCGGCCTCGCGCGCGGCGTCGAGTTCGGCGCCGATATCGGAGTAAAAGCTGATCGAACTCGGTTCAGCGCCAATTCGCGAGGCGATGGCGCGGTAGGAGTCGGCCTCGCGCTTGCTGCCGATGGTGGTGTCGAAATGCCCCTTGAAATGCGCCGACAAATCGCCGTGCTCGGTGTGCGCAAAATACAGACGCTGCGCTTGCACAGAGCCTGAGGAATACACGTACACCGGCACGCCCTGGGCTTGCCAGCGCTGCAGCGCGCGCACCGCATCGTCGTAAACGTGCGCCTTGAACTCGCCACGTTCGAAACCGCGCTTCCAGATGTGCCCCTGGAGCGCTTTCAGCGCCGTGTGTTTGCGGTCGGCGTCGATCCAGGACAGCAACGCGGCAATGATGGCGGGCAGGTGATCGCCAGGAACGCGTATCTCATCGGCAACCATCGCCAGCCAAGGTGCGACTTCTGGCGCGCCAGCGTGTTCGCGCACATAGTCAGGCAGGTGCGCCCGCGCATACGGAAACAACACGCGCTGGACGAACGCGATATCGCTGGTAGTACCTTCGATGTCGGTGACGACAATGTTCACGCGGCTTCTGCCCTGGATCGTTGTTGGAAACCGCTCATCCTGAGCGCTTTCCCAGTCGCGAGTCCGGCGCATGTCCGGATTTGCTCTCCATGGATCAAACACGACGGTGTTTGAACCATGCGCAAACCTTCCTTGGTTTGCCTTGGCAGTCTGATGACCATCAGCCTGCCAGGCGCGGAAAACGCTGAGCAATATCGGTGCCGGTGAAGTTCGCCACCCAGCCCGCGGGATTGGTGAAGATGCGAATGGCCACGAACGATGGCGCCGGGCCCATATCGAACCAATGCCGCGTGCCGGCGGGCACGGAAATCAGATCGTTCTTCTGGCACAGCACCTCGTACACCTCGTCTCCCAGGTGCAGCGTGAACAGCCCTTGGCCGGCGACAAAGAAGCGCACCTCGTCTTCGGCATGCGTGTGCTCGTTCAAGAATTTCTGGCGCAGCATGTCTTTGTCGGGATGCGTGGGCGCAAGGCTGATCACATCCACCGCCTGGTAGCCACCTTCGGCCATCAGCTTATCGATGTCGTGCCGATAGGCCGCCAGCACAGTTTCCGGCGAATCGCCGGGCTGCACATCGGCGCCTTGCCAGCGCTCGAAACGCACACCTTTGGCGCCGAGTTCCTTTGCGATCAGCGCGGCATCGTCGGTGGTCAGACGCGGTGCGTCGGGTTCATCTTCTTGAAAAATCCGTAAGCGACTCATCTGCGAAGCTTCCTCAATTCCAACTCGCATTGAAACAAGAACTCGAAGGCATCCAGCTGGCGCCGCGCCTCGGACATATCTTTACCCCAAGTGTAGATGCCATGGCCATCGATCAAGTAGCCGTGCGGTATCGGTGATGATTTTTCATGCTCGCCGATGCGCGTTGCCAACGCCTGCATGTCCTGCGTGTTGGCGAACACAGGAATGCGGATACTGGTTTCATGCGTGGCGGTGCCGCTGAAAGCTTTGAGCAGTTCATAGTCGCCAAGTTCCACATAGCCTTGCTCGGCAAACAGTTTGCTCACGATGGTTTGCGCCAACGAGTGCGTGTGCACGACCGCGCCCAGGTCCGGGCGCGAGCGATAGGCGTGGCAATGCAGCAAGGTCTCGGCCGATGGCCGCCGCGTATCGTTAACCGGTGCCCCGGCCATGTCGACGACCATCACGTCCGAGGGCGTCAGCGCACCTTTGTCTTTGCCCGACACCGTGACCGCAAGGAGTTCTGGCGACAAGCGCACCGAAAAGTTGCTGCTGGTCGCCGGCGTCCATCCGCGAGAGGAAAACTCACGCCCGGCAAAGATGATGTCATGCACTGCGCGTTCGAGCGCTTTGGAGTCGATTGTGTGCATTGCTGACCGCAAAATGTCGCTGCTGCCGATTGAAGCTGAACGATAGCGGCGAACACCGGACAATTCGATATGCACTTGATGTAGGTCATGCTGCTGTTCATCCGCTCTCTGCAAACTTGTGCGTAAGCTTTCGAGCAGCCATGTCGATTCGTCACCCAGGAGTTCCAGCCATGTCGCAACAAACCCGTCGTGATTTTATTGCCAAGGTAGTGGTCCTCGGCGCCGCGCTCGGCGCCGCAGGCAGCGCCACTGCGCAAACCCTGCCGGAGCTGAGCGAGAGCGATGCCACGGCGTCCGCACTCGGTTACAAGGCCGACACCACGAAGGTCGACAAGGCCAAATACCCGAATCACAAAGACGAGCAAGTGTGCAGCAATTGCAATCTTGTGCAGGGCAAAGACGGCGATGCGTTGCGCCCGTGCGCGATCTTCCCCGGCAAATCGGTTGCTGCAAACGGCTGGTGTGCGGCGTACGTGCCGAAGAAGTAGGCTGGTTCGGTCGTCGGTCTGAGGCGCAGCCCCGTCAGTTCGTAGCGTCGCGCGCCAAGGCCTCAATCGCTTCGAAGTCGCCGCGCTCGATCAGCGCGGCGCTCAGCATCCACGAGCCGCCGACCGTCAACACATTCGGCAGCGCTCGATAGAGTCGTGCCTTTGCGGCATCGATGCCGCCCGTCGGACAGAACTTGGCCCGCGCGAACGGGCCGGCGAAGGATTTCAGCGCGGCCACGCCCCCCGAGGATTCGGCGGGGAAAAACTTGAAACGCTCGTAGCCATGTTCAAGCCCTTGCATCAGTTCGCTGGCGGTGGCGATCGCCGGCAGCCATGGCAAGTCGCGCGCCGCCGCCGCTGCATACAGTCGCGGCGTAGCGCCGGGCGAAATGGCGAATTGCGCACCAGCGCGAGCGACCGCATCCATGTCCTCAGGCGTCAGAACGGTGCCCGCGCCCACGATCGCACCGGGAACACGGCTCATGCGCTCGATGGCGCCTAGCGCTGCTGGCGTGCGCAACGTCACCTCCAGTACCGGCAAGCCGCCAGCCACCAATGCCCGCGCGAGCGGTTCGGCATCGTCCAGGCGCTCGATACTGATCACCGGGACCACCGGCGCCTGGCGCAGAATCGAGTCGATCATTGGGGTGTGAGGCATCACGAGGCTCCTGTGGGTCGCGCCATGGCGCGACCCTTTTGCGGTCGAATTTGCTGGGTCGCCCGACATCGTTCTCGGCACGAGCGCTTAAGCTGCGAAGATAACAGCGTCGCGCCGAGGCGGGACCCTTGGAACCCTGCGTGGCGATGAGCCTGAGGTCGATCGCGCCCGCGGCTCCGCGCATAACGCGTTAACGCACCACCACATCCACATACGCCGATTCGGTGTCTCGCGAGACCGGGCGTACTGCGCCGTCGACCTCCACGCTGGACAATCCCGACGACACGCCAAACAGACGCAGACGAATGCGCCGCTCCGCCGGCTGGCCGATGAAGCGACCGGTGCGCGCAAAGGTAAACGCATAGCCGCCTTGCGTTTCGCTGGCCGTGTAGCGCAACAACTCATGCTGCCCCGACTCGATGGCTGTTCGCGTGCGCCCATCGTCATCGTACATCTGACCGGTCGCCTGCGCCGCGCCAGCGTAATAGTGCAAGTCGAGCGCATCGGTCCGATAGCTGTCGGTGTGAGTGGCGACCGGCGCGAGCGGCACGAAGGCGCCGGCCTTGACCAGCACCGGCACGTGATTGGGCCGAACTTTCAGCTTGTGCGCCTGTCCGCCCGAAAACTGTTTTGCCGGATCGAAGAAGTCATACCACTGGCCCTTGGGCACATCGAGCGTGATCGACTTTTGCTTCGGATCGGTCAGCGGCGCGACCAAAAACGCATCGCCCCACAAATACGCGTCCTTGCGATCGAAAAGCTCTGGATCGCTCTCATCCAAGTACGCCAGCGGGCGCATCAGCGGCGCGCCGCGCGTGCTGTTTTCATAGGCGAGCGTGTAGATGTAGGGCAGCAATCGATAGCGCAACTCGATGGCTTCACGCGCCAGCGCGCGCGTCTTTTTGTCGTGGAACACCGGCTCGGAGGCAATGTGATCTTGCGCGTGCGGACGATAGATCGGCTGGAACACGCCGTACTGCAACCAGCGCGTGTACAACTCGCGATCGAACTTCTCGCCGCCAGCAAAGCCGCCGAGATCGGAATGCATGTAACCCACACCGAGCATGCCCATCTGTAAGCTCAGCTCGACTTGCGGCTTGAGCCCGCCCCAACTGCGCTCGACATCGCCGGTCCACGGAATCATCCCGTAACGCTGCGAGCCGACAGTGCCGCTGCGCATCAGGATAAACGGCCGACGATCCGGATAGGTTGCGACATGGTTGTCGTACAACAGCCGCGCCCACTGATGGCCGAAGGCGTTATGCACTTCCTCGGCGGTGCCGTTGATATGAATGGTGTCATCCGGATGCACCTCAGGCTCGCCCAGATCGCCCCAATGCCCCGCGACACCCTGGCGAATCAGGCCATCGTAGACACCCCAGAACCAGGTTTGCGCCTCAGGCTTGAAGACATCGATCAAACCGGTGTTGCCGAAGTAGAAGTCATACCGCCGAGGTTGCCCGGCGACGTTTTTCGCCAGGATGTCCGCAGCAACCGCTTCCTGCCAGCGTTTGCTGGTGGTCAGCACAAATGGCTCGGTGACCAGCACCGTTTTGATGCCCTGAGCGCTCAAATCGGCGATCATTTTTTCCGCGTTGGGAAACGTGGCGCGATCCCAATCGAGATTTCCCATGTGGCCCTGGATGTCTTTGCCGAACCAGTAGATGTCGATGACCACAGCATCCAGCGGGATTTTTTCCTTCTGGAACAACGCCACGGTATCGCGCACCTCCTGCTCCGACCGATAGCCAAAACGCGAGGCGAAGTTGCCGAACGCCCAACGCGGCGGCAGCGGCTGACGCCCGGTCGCGTCGGTGAAGTGCTCGACAAGATCCGGATAGGAGTCGCCGGCGACAACCACGTACGCCAGGCGACCTGCCACCGCATCGACGTGCAGGATGTCGCTTTCGGTTTTGCCGATATCCAGATTCCCGCGCGCGGCGTTATCGAAAACGAGTGCGTAGCGTTTGTTCGACAGCACGGCTGGCAAGCCATAACTCATCTGATTGGATTCGGTCGAGTAGCCGTAGTGCGCACGGTTGTAGAGCGGCAAACGCTGGCCGCGGCGATCCATCCCGAGCACGCGTGCGCCGCCCCCCATCAGTTTCTCGCCGGGGCTCAGGCGGAACCGAAAACCGCGTAAGGTTTCATGCACGAAGTGCCCCAGCTCTTCCTCGATCAGCACTTCGCGCCCGCGCAGGAAGCGAATGCGCAGCGGCGATTTCTGCACCTCCGCCGTGAGCTGCGGAGTACCAAAGACCAGCGTTGCGGGCGAGTCTTTGAGCGTCGTCGGCAACAGGTCCGGAACCTCCACGTTGAGCGCATACGATCGTGGTTGCGGCAAACCCGGCGGCTGCACATGTACTTCGACCGCGCCTTCGTTGTGGAAAGTCAGCGTCGTAACGTTGCGCTCGGAATCGACGATGCGCAGGACGTTCGATTTGTGGTTCGTGTGCGATTGGTAGGTGGCGGCGTGGGCTGGACCACAAAGCGCGAAGAGTAGTCCCGCGACGACGGTCGCAAGCTTGTGATCAAAAGCGAGGGCACGAGGGCACGAGGGCACGAGGGCACACGCTCTTACTGGTTCATAACAAGGTGCCGCAGTTAGTCGCAGAGCGCTCTTCAGCGGTTGGTTACGTCCTTCGTGACTTTGCACTCGGTCGTTGTCGCAATTCCTATCGTGGCGAGATCGGAATGCCGCCATCCCATTCGTCATTACTGCGCCCATCACCGCCCCTCCTCCAAAACCCAGGCCGCCATCGGCGGCAGCGTCAATTCCGCCGTCGCTTCCTCGCTCACGCGCAACACCACGTCGCCGCCGCCATCGATGCGCTCAACCCAGCGGTGCTCGCCGACCGGCAACTGCCAAAGCGCAACGAGTTCCGCGGGCAATGCCAACGTCAGCCGCTTCTCGATGCGCTCGAAATTCGCAACCACGACCAAGCGCTGCTGCTCGGAAAAACGCGCGAAGGCGAACTGCTGTTGACCATAACCGCCGCCACGCGCCGCGTTGTAGCTGTGCAGCTCGACGTATTCGCCGCGCATCGCCGGCGCGGTCGCGGACAGTTTCAACAGCCGCGCATAGAACCCGCGCAGCGCCGCTTCGTCTGTAGTCAACGCACCGCCATCGAAAGCACCGCCATTCATCCAGCGCTGGTGCGAAGGCACACCCCAATAATCGAAAATCGTAGTGCGCGTCGCTTTGCCGAATCCGGCGTCGCCCTCGCCCTTTTCGCCAACTTCCTGCCCGAAGTACACCAGCGTTGGCGAACGCGAGATCAGCGTCGATACCAGCATGCCCGGCTTGCCCATCGACGCATCTCCGGCGAAATCCGGGCTGGCGATGCGTTGCTCGTCGTGGTTCTCCAAAAAATGCAGCAACTGGCTTTCGATATCGGCGAATCGCAACTGGATGTCGACCAGCCTCTGCGCCGGACCTTTGCCTTGCATCAGCAGTTTGAGCGAGTCGTAGAAATCGACCTTGTCGTAAAGCAAATCCATACGCCCAAGCTGGAGGTAGTTGCGGTACTCCGCAGGGTTGTACACCTCGGCAATCAGCAGTGCGTCGGGATCGATCGACTTGATGTCGCTGTTGAGATAACTCCAGAACTCCACCGGCACCATCTCGGCCATATCGAAGCGAAAGCCGTCTACACCGCGCGCCAGCCAATAGCGCGCGATGATGCGAAACTTCTTCCAGGTGGCCGGCACGTCTTTGTCCGCCCAGAACGCGTGATGCTCCATGGTTGTGCGCGTCGCAAAATCCGGCGGAAGTCTCGGGAAATCGGCGCTGCCGTCAGGTTTCACGCCGAAGTTGATCTTGACGGTTTCATACCAGTCGTCGAACTTCGGCTGCGCGCTGCGCGCGCCGTTGCCCGTCCATTTGGCCGGGTTCTCGTCGAACCGACCATCGATCAGCGGATGCGCCTCGCCGCCCAACGGTCGATAGCTGCCTGGCCACGCAGGCAACACGAAGGGTTGGCCCGGCACGTAGTAGAAATTATTGTCGCGAGCGTACTCGACACTGACATCGTCATCGGCGCCAAAATCGCGCACGCCTTCCGGGGCTTGGGTGGAGCGATATCGCCGCGCCACGTGATTCGGGACAATATCGATGATCAGTTTCAAACCCTGGCGATGTACACGCTCGACCAGCGCATCGAACTCTGCTTGTCGCTGCGCCGGATCGACAGCGAGATCCGGATTGACATCGAAGTAGTCTTTGATCGCGTAGGGCGATCCAGCGCGACCCTTGACGACCTCGGGATCGTCGAGCCCAATGCCAAGGGCTGTGTAGTCTGCAACCAACGCGTGGTGCAGCACGCCGGTGGTCCACACATGCGAGACACCCATCGCCTTGAGCTCGCGCAGCGCCGCATCGTTGATATCGGCGAACTTGCCGACGCCGTTTTCCGCGGCCGTGCCCCATGGCGCGTTGGTCGTTGTCTTGTTGCCGAACAACCTTGTCATCAGCTGGTACACCACCGGCTTGCCAACCGGCTCACCGGGCACGTGCCCAACATCAGATGCAGGCGGCGATGGCTGGATGTCCGTCGCCGACTCGGGCGCCCGTTGACAACCAACTACCAGCAGAAGCACCAGCGCCAAGCCGAGCCTGGCGATCTTGGTCATGCGCATGCCTGTCCTCCCGAACCTTGGACAATGATGCGTGGCGCCGGTCGCGCCCGCGCACAGTTGCAATCGAATGCAGCTGGTCAGGACAGGGATCAAGGGGCAAGGCCGCCCATTGGCGCTTCATCATGCGCGAATGGACAACGTTGTTTCGGTGCATCGCCAGCGAGGGCTCGACGCCCGCAGTTGACGGTCAAGCCGCTCTGAACCGAGCTGGCGAGTTTGGCCGCCGCGCGCTCATACTCGAGCACTTAGTTCGCCAACAGGGGACCCGGCGATGCAAATAAAGTTCGCTTTGCGAGCGTCGATCGCGGCTTCTCTGCTCATGGCGTTTTCCGCCAGCGCTATTGCTGCCACAATCACGGTCAACACGCTGGTCGACGAAAACAACACCGGCACCAGTTGCTCGCTGCGTGAAGCCATCACTGCCGCCAACAGCAACGCAGCCTTCGGCGGCTGCTCGGCGGGCAGCGGGCCCGATACGCTCAACATCACGGTCAACGGCACGATCAACCTGACCGCAGCCCTGCCCAACATCACCAGCAGCATGACCATCAGCGGCAACGGCGCGAATCTGCTGACGGTGCGGCGCGACACCGGCGGCAACTACCGCATCTTCCATATTCCCAACGGCGGATTGAGCGTCGAATTCGCGGGGATCACGATCGCCAACGGCAATGAGACGGGCGGCAGTGCCTCGGGCGGCGGCATCCGCAGTGTCAGCAACCTGACCTTGACCAACGTCCACATGACAGGCAATTCCGCGAGCAGTGGATCGGCGCTGGCGGTGGAGAATGCCACTGGCCTCATCATCGGCTCGACCTTCAGCGCCAATGCTGGATTCAACGGGGTCATTGAAACGAACATCACCGACGGCTTCACGTACGTTCATCGCATGCGCAACAGCACGATCAGCGGCAACAGCACCGGCCGCGACACCATTGTCAATCGTGCCTTCGGAACGCCGAGCGAGAGTACGCTGGTGCTGGAGAACTGCACCGTCGTCGGCAATACGGCGCCCGCCGGCAGCGCGATTCACAGCAATGCGAACGGGGCGAGCGTGGTGGCATCCACGCGGCTGCTGAACACCATCGTGGCGGGCAATACGCCCTCCAACTTGTCCAGCGAGGCATTGGAGGGTGGCGTGGCCGACATCCGGACGAATGGCTTCAACTTGAGTGACAACTTCAACGGCGCGTTCACCCCGGCAAGCACCGACATCGTCGCGGCGAATCCGGGCCTGGGCCCCTTGGCGCTCTATGGCGGACCCACGCCCACGCATGCGCTGCTGGCCGGCAGCCCGGCCCTGGATAAAGGCAGCTTTGCCGGTGCGGCCATCAGCACCGACCAGCGCGGCCTGCCGCGACCGATCGACATCCCCAGCATCACGGCCGCCAGCGGCGGCAACAACTCCGACATCGGTGCCTACGAGCTGCAAGCCATCGAAGTCACCAATACCAACGATGCCGGCGGCGGCAGCCTGCGCGCCGCCATTGCGACGGCGGCCAGCAATGGCCCGAGCGTGGATGAGATCGTGTTCAGCGCCGTGTTCAACACGCCCCGAACCATCACGCTGACCACGGGCGAGCTGTTCATTGGCAGCAATGTCAATGTGCTCGGCCCTGGCGCCAATTTGCTGAGCGTGTCGGGCAACAACGCGAGTCGGGTGTTTCAAGTCGGGCCGGGCGCGACCGTGACATTGAGCGGCATGACGATTACCGGCGGCAACACCGGCGGCGATGGCGGCGGCATTTACAACGACGGCACGCTGACCGTGTCGCAGGTGAACATCATCGGTAACCGCTCGGCCTTCAATGGCGGCGGCATCGGCACGGGCAATGGCGACAGCGTCACCGTGAACTACTCCACGATTGCCCGCAACACGGCACAGAATTCGGGCGCCATCTTGAGCAACGGCAGCCTGACGATCCTGCGCTCGACGATCTCCGGCAACACCGCACTCGCGGGCGCGGGCGCCATCCTGGTCCAGAACAGCGGCTCGCTGAACATGCAGAACGCCACGATCACCGCCAATCGGGTGACCACAGCCGGCGGCATCAGTGGGCTTCGAATCTTCAGCGGCAGCGCATCGATCGGCAACAGCATCATCGCCGCCAATATCGATAACGGCAGCAATCCCGATGTCGGCGGCACTGGCATCATCTCGGAGTGCCGTAACCGCATTGGCAATCCCGGCGCGTTGACTGCGTTCGCCTGCTTGAGTGATTTTGTGGGCACCAGCACGCAGCCCTTGGATCCCAGGCTGGCACCGCTATCCAACTACGGCGGCCCCACGCTGACCCACGCCCTGCTGGGCGATAGCCAAGCGCTGGACGCCGGCGGCAACAGCTCCCTCGATCAACGCGGCCTGCCGCTGTTCGACTTGGCCGGCGTCAGCTTTGGCGGCAATGAGTCGGACATTGGCGCCTTCGAGGCGCAGGCCATCCTGGTGACCAACGCCAACGACGCCAACACCGGCAGTCTGCGCAGCGCAGTTCTGGCTGCCGCAGCCCGCCCAGGCATCGACGACATCCTGTTCGGCAGCGAGTCCAACGCACTGTTCAACAACCCGCAGACCATCGTGCTGAGCACGGATCAGATCCTGCTCGACTCGGATCTCAATCTCGTCGGACCGGGCGCCAATCTGCTGACGGTGTCCGGGGACAATGGGCGGCGCGTGTTCGACGTGCTGAGCAACCGCAGCGTATCGCTGGTGGGCATGCGCATCACCGGCGGCAGTGCCGACAACGGTGCGGGCATTCGCAATGCCGGGCGCTTGACCGTGAGCCACGCGACGATCAACGGCAACACCGCATCGAACTTCGGCGGCGGCATTTTCGGCCCCGGCGGTGCGGTGACCACGGTCGCCAGCTCCACCTTGTCGGGTAATACGGCGAACGCCGTCGGCGGCACGGCGGGCGCGATCGATCACAGTGGCGATTTGACCGTGAGCGACTCCACGATCAGCGGCAACAACGCGCCCAATGGCAACACCAATGGCGGCGGCCTCTGGATCGGCGGCGTGGGCCAGATCGCCAACAGCACAATTACGAACAACACGACGGTGGGGGCCACCAGCGCCAGCGGTGTCTTCGTCAATGGGGCGAGCCCAGTGTCGATGCGCAACAGCATCGTCGCTGGCAACACCAGCAACGCCACGCTTCCGGATGTGCTGGGCAGCGGGATCGCGTCACGCGGCTTCAATCTGATCGGCAATCGCGGTGCAGTGAGCTTCGCTGCCACCGGCGATCAATCCGGCACCGGCGCCGCACTGCTCAACCCGCTGCTCGGCGTTCTGCAGAACAACGGCGGCACCACGGCCACCCATGCGATGCTCGCGGGCAGCCCGGCGCTCGACAAGGGCGATCGTTCCGGCACCACGGTCGATCAACGCGGCGCCGCGCGCCCCTCCGATTTTGCAGGGATCGCCAACACCTCGGATGGCTCCGACATCGGCGCCTTCGAAGCGCAAGGCACGACGGACCCGATTCCCACGGCCAGCGCGAGCGCACCCAATGTATCGACCCCGGGCTTGGCACCGGTGAGCTATCAGGTCACGGTGGTCTACGCCGACGACACGGCGATCAACGTCAGCACGATCAACACCAGCGATATCGTCGTGACCGGCCCCAACGCATACAGCGCCACGCCCGTGCTGGTCTCGGCGCCCGGCAGCAACGGCACGCCCCGCACCGCGTTCTACACCTTGAATGCTCCCGGCGGCGCATGGGCGGTCGGCAACAACGGCAACTATACGATCTCGATGCGCGCCAATGAGGTCAGCGACAGCGCCGGCAGCTTCGTGCCACCCGGGCCCATCGGCTCGTTCACCGTCAACATCGTCCCGGTGGCGCCAACGGTCAATTACTCGCCCGCCGCCGGCAGTACGATCAATTTTCCAGCCGGCCCGGCAGGCAATGCGGACAGCAGCATCAACATCCAGTCCAGCGGCGGTGTCGCGCCAGGCAGCGTTACGATCGACGGTATTGCCCCATCGGTGGGCTTCACCTTCCCGGGAAGTCCTCCCCCCTACAACGGCACTCCGAGCTTACCGATCCTCGCAACCCTGACATTGCGCTGCATTCGAGGTGCCAGCGCCCAAACTGCCACCTTGGTCTTGACTGAAACGCCGAACCCCGGCAGCGTCGTTCAACGCAGTTGGACCTTGAACTGCCCGGCGGCCGTGTTGGCGGATGTGGTTTTCCAGAACGGGTTCGAGTGAAAGCCGGCGGCAGGCATGACCCGGCGACACCACAACGCCCAACAATATCGACATTGGATTCGCGGCCCGGCGCTTATCGTGCGAAGGTTCGCAGGCGCCACGTCTCGCAGCACATTCAAAAATCAGAGCCCACCATGCCAAGCGGCGTCAAGAAACAGCATCTGCCCAACAAATTGTGCGTCGCCTGTGGCCGACCGATGACCTGGCGTAAGCGCTGGGAAAAGGTCTGGGAGCAGGTAAAGTACTGCTCCGAC
>JALHMG010000006.1 GCA_022844135.1 Lysobacterales bacterium | reverse complement strand
ATGGAAACCACCCACTGGAGAGCCGTATGCGGGAGAACCGCCCGTACGGTTCGGAGGGCGGGGCGGCACGGGCCGTCCCGACCCCTATCGTTAAGCGCCGTGGCGTGGCGGGTTGCAGTGGCGTTGTGAAGTGCAGAGCCTCGCAGCCTCAACGGAACGCCGAGCTGCGCTCGGCATGCATGGGCTCGTGAGGCGAACCGAAGAGCGCCGAGTGAAACTCGGCGTTCCGTTAAGGCTGTGGCGTGTCGGGTTGCAGCGGCGCTGTGAAGTGCAGAGCCTCGCAGCCTAAACGGAACGCCGAGCTGCGCTCGGCATGCATGGGCTCGTGAGCCGAAACGAAGAGCGCCGAGTGAAACTCGGCGTTATGTTGAGTGCCGTGACGTTGCGGATTGCGGTTGCGTTGTTGTTTGCAGAACGTTGCAGCCTCAACGGAACGCCGAGCTGCGCTCGGCATGCATGGGCTCGTGAGCCGAAACGAAGAGCGCCGAGTGAAACTCGGCGTTATGTTGAGTGCCGTGGCGTTGCGGATTGCGGTTGCGTTGTTATTTGCAGAACGTTGCAGCCTCAACGGAACGCCGAGCTGCGCTCGGCATGCATGGGCTCGTGAGGCGAACCGAAGAGCGCCGAGTGAAACTCGGCGTTCCGTTAAGGCTGTGGCGTGTCAGCGGCTTGGTGTGTGCTCAGCAAGCTTTAGCTTGCACCATACAATTCTCGCTTGGCCACGCCTGCTATTTGTGCGGCAACTTTTGCCGCACGGGAGGGCGGCAGCTCCTTGCTCAGTTCGGCGTAAAGTCGTTGTCCCAACGCCAGCGCATCGCTCGTCGATTCTTTGGCGCCGGAGACGATCAGCACACACTCGCCGCGTTGCTGATCTGCATCTTGCGCAACGCGCTGCGCCAGCGCGGCGAGCGGCAATGTCAGAATCGTTTCGAAACGCTTGGTCAGCTCACGCGCCAAGGCCGCCTCGCGCTGATCGCCGAAGATCGCTGCAGCATCCTCAAGCGTTTCTTTGAGCCGATGCGGCGACTCATAGAACACCATCGTGCGTGGCTCGGACTTGAGCGCTTGCAACGCGGCACGACGCTCGCCCGTCTTGGCCGGGAGAAAGCCCTCGAAGCAGAAGCGATCCGTCGGCAGCCCCGAGGCTGAGAGTGCCGCGACCAAAGCGCAGGCGCCCGGAATCGGGCTCACGGTGACGCCGGCCGCGCGCGCGGCCGCCACTAGGCGATAGCCAGGATCGCTGATCAGCGGCGTACCGGCGTCGGAAATCAGCGCAAGCCGGGCGCCAGCCTGCAAACGTTCGACCAGGCGCGCAGCGAGCGCCGTTTCGTTGTGCTCATGCAGCGACTCGCAGCGCGTGGCGATGCCGTGCGCGCGCAACAGCACGGCGCTTTGGCGCGTGTCCTCGGCGAGAATCGCATCGACTTCTCGAAGTGTCTCAATCGCGCGCTGCGAGAGGTCCGATAAATGGCCAATCGGTGTCGCCACGATGTACAGGCAGCCATTCACGAGTGCGGGCGTTTATGATCGGGTGGATTCCACAATCACGATAGCCGCCCATGCCTTGGATGTCGCGCGCTTTGTTGCTGTCTTTGCTCCTCGCGCTGGCTGCCTGCCAGACCGCACCACGCCAGCGCGCGCCGATCATGAGCGAAATGGATGCGCAGACGTTGCTGCTGGAAGGCGATTTTCGCGGCGCGGCCGATGCCTTTCTGGCGCTTGCCAAGCGCGATCGCTCGCAGCGCGCTCGGTATCGGCTGCGCGCCGCCGAGGCGTACCGCGAAGAAGGCGATCAAGCGTCGATGCAGGCGCTGCTCAAGGATATCGACCGCGCCAAGCTGCCGCCGGACGATGCCTTCCGCCTGGATCTGATCGATGCCGAGCTGGCGCTCGGACGCGGCGAGGCTTCATCCGCCGATGCGCTGCTGATGGAACCGCCGAGTGGCGTGCCGGCTGGATTCGCGCCACGCTTCTTCGAGCTTCGGGCGCGCGCCAAAGAAATGCAGGGACAAACGCTCGCAGCGATCGCCGATCGTGCCGCGCTCGACGCCACGCTGGAGGACGGCCCGGATCGTGCCTCCAACGCGGCCGAAATCCAACGCCTCGTAGCCAGCATTCCCGAAGATGAGCTGACGGCGCGGCTGCGTTCGTCCGAACGCGGCGACCCCTTGTACACGTGGCTGCTCGCCGGCGCGCGCGCCAAGGCGGAGGCGCGTGGCAGCGGCGGCTATGCCAGCGATATCGCCACCTCGCGACCCATCGAGCCGGGTGTTGCGCCGATCGTCCTCGACGACATCGAGCGTAGCGCCTACGGCCGAGTTGCGCTGTTGCTGCCGAGCAAGGGTCCGCTGGCACCGGCGGCAGCGGCACTGCGGGAAGGCGTGTTCGCCGCGCACTTCGCCGAGCGCGGCGAGCGTCCGGCGATTACCGTGTACGACGCCGGCAGTAGCGTCGAGGAAGTCATGGCCGCCTACCGCGCCGCAATCGATGCGGGCGCCGAACGCATCCTCGGGCCGCTGTCGCGAGAGGCCGTCACGGCGCTGTTTCAGAGCGATGTGCCGCGCGTGCCGACGTTGGCTCTGAACTACGCCGATGCGCCGGCGCTGCCGCCTCCCGGCAGCCTGCAGTTCGCGCTTCTGCCCGAAGAAGAGGCCGCAGCCGCGGCCGATCGCTTGCTCGCGCGCGGGCTCAAACGTGCGCTGGTACTGGTGCCGAACGACGAGGTCGGCAAACGTGCTGCGGCCGCCTTCGGCGAGCGCATGCGCGCGCTTGGCGGTCAGGTGTCGGGCAGCGCCGAGTACGATGCAGCCGCATCCGACCAAAGTCGCACGATTCGCACCCTGGTGGGTCTGGAGCAATCCCAGGGCCGCGCACAATTTCTGGAAGGCATGCTCGGCATGGATCTGAAGATGGAGCCGACGCCGCGCAGCGATGTGGACGCATTGTTCTTGTTTGCGCGGAACGCGCAGGCGCGCGTTCTGTTGCCGCAACTGCGCAACGCCGAGGCGACACGCTATCCGATCATTTCCACCAGCGCGATTTATGGCGGCAGCAATAGCGCGAGCGACGTCGAGCTCGATGGCGTCGAGTTTTCCGAAGTGCCTTGGGTGCTCGGCGCGATCAACGAATCGACCATTCCGACTCGCGCCCAGGTTGTCAGCCTGCGCAATGCCTCCGGGCCTGCGGCGCGTCTGTTCGCCTTCGGTATCGATGCCTATCGATTGCTGCCGCACCTTGAGTGGCTGGAGCGCAATCCCGGCCGCCCGGTGATCGGTGCGACCGGCGCGTTGAGCGCCGACGCGAACGGGCGCATACGACGCGAGCCCGCGTGGGCTCGCTATGTCGGTGCAACGCCGCGCAAGGTCGACTGATGGCGCTGCTGGCGCGATGGCTCGCTCAATTGCGAGGCAGCCGCGCCGAATCGGCAGCGATGAGCGAGCTTGTGTCGGCAGGATTGGTACTCGTCGCGCGCAATTTCCGCACGCGCCAAGGCGAGATCGATCTCGTGATGCGCGATGGCGTGGTGCTGGTGTTCGTGGAGGTGCGTTATCGCGGGAGAACCAGTTTCGTCGATGGCATCGCCAGTATCGATGCCGGGAAACGCAAACGCCTGATCGCCGCCGCACGGCAATTCGTGCAAGAACACCCCGAATGGCGCCTCTCGCCGCAACGTTTCGATGCCGTATCCATGGGTCAGGGCGAAACGCGCTGGGTACGTAGCATGTTCGTCGTCGACGCTTGATGCCGTTGTCGGTTGCTGCTCGCCGTTGTAGGTTATTGCCAATGGCGGTCCCAGGAGATCGGCATGGCTGAGGATGCTTACGTCAAGTACGTCAAGGAGCTTTTCAGCGACTTTGGCGTGGTGCGGGCACGCAAGATGTTTGGCGGCTACGGCATTTATTTCGACGACCGCATGGTCGGATTGATCGCCGATTCGCGGCTGTACCTCAAAGTCGATGCGCAGACGCGACCACAATTCGAACGCGAAGGCTGCGAGCCCTTCGTTTATGACGGCAAGGGCAAACCGATGGCGATGAGCTACTACTCGGTTCCCGACGACGCGCTCGATGCGCCAACACGATTCAAGCCATGGGCGCGGCTGGCGTATGCGGCGGCATTGCGCGTCAAGCGCTAAAAGCGATTGCGGGTCGCGGCCATAAGCTACGAACTCTCAGCGCTTTGCCGAACAGCTTTGTGCACCTGCGACCCGCAATCTGCGGACTTTTTTCGCGCATTTGTAGATTTCGTCGCAACTGTGCATTTGCACCGAGACAATCTTCCGCTACACTCAACAAGCCCTGGGGAATCAGGCAGATGGCTGCCATGCTTAAAAAAGCACTTTCAGTTGTTGCTGCAATCGCTTTCGCTGCCTCGGTTTACGCCGCAGGCCCCGAAGTCCGTTCCGACCACCCTGACACCTACGTGGTGAAAAAGGGCGACACGCTATGGGACATTTCGGGAATGTTCCTGAAAAACCCCTGGTACTGGCCGGAGATCTGGCAGGCCAACCCCCAGATCGAGAACCCGCATCTGATCTACCCCGGCGATGTGATCAGCTTGGTGTATATCGACGGCAAGCCGCACCTGGTGGTCAACTCTGCTGAGCCTGCTCCCGATGTCGGACCGAAGATGCGCGATGAAGGCGAATCGGAGCCGATCCCGCCGTTGCCACTGTCGGCTATTCGCAGCTTCCTGTCGAAGCCGCACTTGCTGAGCGAGGAAGAGTACAAGGCTGCCCCGTATGTAATGGCAGTGGAGGAAAATCGACTGGTCGCGTCGGACCGCAATCTTATCTATGTGCGCCAGCTAGATCCGAACACACCGCTGGGAGCCAAATTCGCGATTGCGCGCCCCACGGTGCGCTACTCGGATGTTCCCAGAGGCTGGCTTTGGAATCGCGACGAACGTCGAGTCAAGTCTGCGCCGTGGTCGTTGTCCGACCAGTGGCACTGGAGCCTGCGCGAGTGGGTCTCGGGTGGCGAGATTTTGGGCTATGAGTCGGTCGAATTCGGCGTCGCGTCGGTCGCTCGCACGGGCGATCCGGCCACACTGTACGTCACCTACAGCGATATGGAGATCCGCGATGGCGATTTGCTGCTGCCGCTGAATGAGTCGCCGTTCGCCCTCAATTTCTATCCGCGACCACCGAAGTCGGTGCCGGAAGACACGTTCGTGATCGGCACAACGGTGGACACCAAGACCTCAGGTCCGAACGACGTGATCGTAATTTCCAAGGGCGCAGTCGATGGCCTGGAAGTGGGTGAGGTGTATTCGATCTATCAGCCGGGCGAGCGCGTTGTCGATGAAATCGCTTATCCCACCGGGTCATACCGTGCGCTGTTCAACCCGCGCGACAAGATGGTCGACTTGCCGGACGAGTTCATCGGGCACGTGATGATCTTCCGCACCTTCGATCGGGTCAGTTACGGGTTGGTGATCAACGGCGTGCGCCCCGTGTACCTCGGCGCGCGCCTACGCGAGCCGACACAGATCTGATGACGCTCATCGACTGGCTGACCCTGTACCGCGCATGCGACACCGGGTCAGCCAGCGCCAATGAACTGATACAAGCGGCCGGCGGCGATGTGCACATCGCCGCTTATCGTTTGGCGCTGGCCAAACTCGGGTCAAGCAAGCACACAGCCGCGATTCGTTC
The DNA here is from genome assembly GCA_022844135.1 of Lysobacterales bacterium. Classification (GTDB taxonomy): domain Bacteria; phylum Pseudomonadota; class Gammaproteobacteria; order Xanthomonadales; family SZUA-5; genus JALHMH01. Next base: position 165,481 of record JALHMG010000006.1, on the reverse strand, counting down.
CGCTGAGTCCGATCTGCGGTGGGTCGAAGACCATCAGGCTGCGGTGCTGACGATCGCCGACCCCGAATACCCAACACTGCTCAAGGCCACCACCGGCGCGCCGCTGCTGCTTTTTGTTCGCGGACAGGCGAGCGCTCTAGCGCTGCCGCAATTGGCCATCGTCGGTTCGCGCCACGCCACCGCTGGCGGATTGGCCACCGCAAAAGATTTTGCGGCAAGTTTCGCTGAGCGTGGCTTCTGCGTCGTCAGCGGGCTCGCCAGCGGTATCGATACCGCCGCGCACGAGGGCGCGCTAAGCTGCGGGTCGACCATCGCGGTGTTCGGGACCGGCATCGACCAGGTCTATCCCGCGAGCAACGCAAGACTCGCCGAGGCCATCCTCAGCAGCGGCGCCTGGGTCAGCGAGTTCCCGCCAGGCAGCGCCGCACGCCGCAGTCATTTCCCGAGACGCAATCGCATCATCAGCGGATTGTCGATGGGCACATTGGTGGTCGAGGCGAGCCTGGGTAGCGGTTCGTTAATCACCGCGCGGCGCGCCACCGAGCAAGGACGCGAGGTGTTCGCCATACCTGGGTCGATCCACAATCCGCTCGCCAAGGGCTGCCATCAGTTGATTCGCGAAGGCGCAAAGCTCGTCGAAACCGCACAAGAAGTGATGGACGAGTTGACGCCGCACGTGCGCGATTGGCAGGCGCGAACCACCACGAACCTTGCTGCGGCGTCGCGCGAGACTCATGCAGACGACGATCCCGACTATGTGGCCGTGCGCCGGGCGCTCGGCTACGACCCGGTCAGCATCGACGCGCTCGCGCAGCGCACGTCGTTGACCATACCGGTGCTTTCCTCCATGCTTTTGCGCATGGAGTTGGCTGGAGAAGTGGTTCTCAACGCTGGCGGCAGCTACAGCCGCGCCACTGGATGAGGGTGATGATCGAAAAACTCTTGGTTGACCACACAGCGAGGTTCGAATGATGAAAGAAAACGTCCTGAACGTTCTGCTCTTTCTCTTCGAAAACATGATGGTTGGGGATCCCGACGACGATCGGGACGGACTGCAGTCCTCACTCCTCGACGCCGGCTTCTCTCCGCAGGAAATCCACAAAGCGTTCAATTGGCTCGATGGGCTGGCAAATGCGCGCCCGTCGTTCCTGCCGAGCGCGGCGCCCTCCGGCGCCCCGATTCGCATACTTGCACGCGAAGAGGCCGAAAAGCTCGATGTGGAAGCCCAAGGGTTCCTTATGTTCCTGGAGCGGCAAGGCGTGCTCGATCCCGCACAGCGCGAGCTGGTGCTGGAGCGCGTACTCGCCCTCGACATCGGTGAGGTAGACGTCGACGAGCTCAAATGGATCATCCTGATGGTGTTGTTCAATCAGCCCGACCAGGAAGCTGCCTACTCCTGGCTGGAAAACCTGATGTTCGATCACGATGAGGCACTGAACTGAGGCAACTGTGGCTTCGTCTTGCGGTCGTCGCGGCCATTGTATGGGCCGTCACGATGGGTGTTGTGATGATCCATTTCGGATCTTTTGTTCTCGCCCAGCCAGTGAACCCGCGTGGCGCTGAGGCGCAGCTGGGCGCAATGATGGGCTTCATTTGTGCGCTGCCGGCGCACGTTGTGATTGGATTCGCATCCATACACTGCGCAAAACAGGGGCGCATGCGACGAGCTCTGTTGTTGGCAGCACTGCCGCTGGTGGCGATCAGCTATTTTTTGATCATCGTCCTGGTGGTCCGGGCCGCTGGCACTTAGCTACCTGTTGGACCTCGAATATCCGCCGGCACCGGCGCGGCGATCATCGTCTCCGCGATCCCCAGCAACGCCGGTACCCGCACTTCAAGCGCATGCAGCAAACAGCGTGGCGCCCAGGATTGCACGGCCTTGCCATACAGCGCATCGCCTAGAATGGGATGTCCGATGCTGCGTAAATGCACGCGGATCTGGTGCTGGCGCCCGGTCTCGGGCCAACAGCGCAGGCGGCTGATCGGCTGTCCGTCCTGCTCGCCGACAGCTTCGACCGCATAACGCGTTGCCGCCGCTTTGGCATCGCGTTCGCCCGGCAGCGCCGGGCGCATTTTGCCCTTGCGAGCGGATATCAACGGTGCTTCGATACGCCCCTGGCGTGGTTCGGGAACGCCGCGCACCCACGCCAGATACGTTTTTGCGATCTGCCCATGCTCGAACAGGCTATTCAACGCACGGTGCGTTTCTGCATCGAGCGCGAACAACACCACGCCGCTGGTATCGCGATCGAGGCGATGCACCACCCACAGCGGCAGTCCTAGCGCAGCTTCGGCGCGCTGGCGCAATGCCAGCTCAGGCGGCTCATCGCGCGCCGGGATGACGGTCACCCCGGCAGGCTTGTTGAGCGCGATGTAGCGCGCCGTGCGATGCAAGATGTCGATCATGCAAACTCGGCTAACCAGTCGCGCGGCCGCAGATAGTCTTTGAGCCGCGCCTCGGCGCTGCCGGGTTCGGGCACATAGCCGTACTCGAATCGAACTTCCGGCGGCAGCGACATCAGGATCGACTCGGTGCGACCGCCGGACTGCAAACCAAACAGCGTGCCGCGATCCCAAACGAGATTGAACTCAACATAGCGCCCGCGCCGATAGCGTTGAAACTCGCGCTCGCGTGTCCCGAAAGGCGCGGATTTGCGGCGCTCCACGAGCGGCAGGTACGCATCCAGAAAGCCATCGCCCACGGCGCGCTGATAGGCGAACGCGGTTTCGAAATCCGGGCTCGACAAATCGTCGAAGAACAAACCGCCGACGCCGCGCGTCTCGCCGCGGTGTTTCAAGTAAAAGTACTCGTCGCACCAGCGCTTGTAGCGCGGGTAAACGTCTGCACCGAACGCTGCCGACAGATCGCGCGCCACTTGATGCCAATGCACGATGTCCTCGTCGAACGGATAAAACGGCGTCAGGTCGAAGCCGCCGCCAAACCAGAACGTATCGCCTGCGGTAAAGATGCGCACGTTCATGTGCGTTGTTGGCAGATAAGGATTGCGCGGATGCAACACCAGCGATACGCCCAGCGCGCGGAACGGCCGGCCTGAGATCTCGGGTCGATGTGCGCTGGCACTCGCCGGCAGCGAAGCGCCGTGAACATCAGAAAAGCCGATGCCGGCCTGCTCGAAGACCTCGCCCGCTTTGAGCACGCGCGTGCGTCCGCCGCCGCCCTCGCTGCGTTGCCAGGCGTCTTCGGCAAATCGCGCCTTTGGCTCGTGCGTCTCCAGCGCAGCGCAGATGCGGTCCTGCAGGTCCAACAGAAAGGCTTTGACGGCGTCGATGTTCATATCAGCAGGCGCTTGGATACAGTAGCGGGTAGCAAAACATATCGCGCGGCGCGATGTGTAATGCGCAAGACTGGCGAAGCCAGGCCTGCGCGCTCACAATGCACGGACCATTCGAGGAGTTGCGGTTATGTCTATCACGTTGATCACCGGCGCCGCGCGCGGCATCGGCTTCTCGATGAGCAAACTCGCGAAGGCCCGCGGCGATCATGTTATCGCGGTCTGCCGCCAGCCCAGCGATGCGCTGAAGAATCTTGGGGTTGAGATCATCGACGGCGTGGAACTGGGCTCCGCGGAGGGCGTGGCTCGCGTCTGCGCAGCACTGGCGGGGCGTACCATCGATTGCGCGATCTTGAATGCTGGCGTGCTCGACCGCGAAATCCTCGGCAACGTCGGCAGCAAAACCGAGGGCATTCGCCGCCAATTCGAAATCAACGCTTTGGCCCCGCTGGTGCTCGCCGAGGCGCTGCTGCCCGCGCTCAAGGACGGCAGCAAGCTGGCGCTGATTACCAGCCGCATGGGCTCAGTCGAGGACAATACCTCGGGCGGCTACTACGGCTATCGCATGAGCAAAGCGGCGATGAACATGGCCGGCAAAACGCTCGCACTGGACCTCAAGAACCGCGGCATTTCGGTGTTCTTGCTGCATCCTGGTTTCGTGCGCACCGATATGACGCAAGGCAGCGGCGACATCAGCGCAGACGAGTCCGCCGAGCTGCTGCTCGGATCGATCGACCGACTGACCCACGCGGACACCGGCACGTTCTGGCATGCCAATGGGCTGCGTTTGCCGTGGTGAGTTAATCGACGCTGCCGGGAGGCGATGGATCAGTTGGGCCTGATGGACGAACGCATCGCCGATGCAACCGCTCCGGATACGTGTGCTCGGAGTTTCTTTAGTGCCCCCAACTTCCTGCACTGGACACGGTGCCCGTGAGGACGACAATCGACGACCCCTCAAGTCTTGGATGTCTCGATGCGCCTGCTCGCTCTCGCTATCGCCTCCGCTTTGTCGCTGCCGATCGCTGCGCAAACCAATACTGCCGGCATCGATCTGGCCAACGCAGACAGAACCGTTGGTGCGTGCAGCGACTTTTATGTGCATGCCAACGGCACCTGGTTGACGAAGAATCCGGTGCCGGCGGCGTATTCGAGCTGGGGCACGTTCAATGAGCTGGAAGACCGCAACAATCAGCGCCTGCTCGATATCGCCAGAGCAGCGGCCGCCGGTGCCGATGCCAAGCCCGGATCGCCAGAGCAGCAGGTGGGGCAGTTTTTCAGGGCGGCGATGGATCTTGATACCATCGAGACCTTGGGGACCAAGCCGATCGATGCCGATCTGGCGGAAATTGCGCAAATCCAGGATGCCGCAGGCATCGTCGCAACCGTGCAGCGCTTCCATGCCAGCGGCGCGCCGATGTTGTTTGGCCTCGGCGTGCGTCAGGATCTCAAGGACAACACGCGCATCATCGCGTACGCCTTTCAGGGCGGCATTGGATTGCCGAATCGCGATTTTTATCTCCGCGACGACGAGGCTTCGCTCAAGCAGCTCGATGCCTATCGCGAGCACATTGCGAAATTGCTGGAGTTGACGGGCTATCAGCCAGATGCCGCGAGGGAAAGCGCGGAAGCCATCGTCGCTCTTGAGACGCGCTTTGCGAACTCGCATTTGCCGCGCGAAGAGATGCGCGATCCAAGCAAGAGCTACAACATCCAGAGCGTCGAAGCGGCGAGCAAAGCGACCGCAAACTTCGACTGGCGGGCGTATTTCGACGCACTCGACCTGAAAGACGTTAACGAGTTCTCGTTCTCCCATCCGCAGTTCTTCAAGGAGATGGACGCGGCGTTGGTCGATACGCCGATGGAGACGTGGCGCGCTTATCTCACCTGGCATCTGGCGCGCACCGCTGCGCCTTATTTGAACAAGGCCTTCGTCGACGAGAACTTCCGCTTCTACGACCAAACGCTGCGCGGCCAAAAGGAGCAAAAGCCGCGCGACATCCGCACCATCGAGCAGATGAACGCGATGCTGGGCGAACCGCTGGGGCAGTTGTTCGTCGCCAAACATTTTCCGCCGGAAGCCAAGGCGCGCATGATGGCGTTGATTGGCAATCTCAAACTTGCCCTCAAGGAGCGCCTGCAGAATCTCGAGTGGATGGGCGAGGACACCAAGAAGCAGGCGCTGGAGAAGTGGAGCACATTCACACCGAAGATCGGCTACCCGGACAAATGGCGCGATTACTCCAGCGTCGCCTTGAGCGCCGACACGTACTTCGCGAACGTGCGCGCCCTGACTGCCTTCGAGCAGCGCGAGGAGTTTGCCAAGATCGGTAAGCCCATCGACAAGAGCGAATGGGGCATGCCGCCGCAACAGGTGAACGCGTACTACAACCCGTTGTGGAACGAGATCGTTTTCCCGGCCGGAATCTTGCAGCCGCCGTTCTTCGATCAGAACGCCGACGATGCGTTGAACTACGGCTCCATCGGCGCCGTGATCGGCCACGAGCTGCTGCACGGGTTCGACGACTCCGGCAGCCGCTTCGATTCTGAGGGTCAGTTGCGCATGTGGTGGACTGAGCAGGATCGCAAAGAGTTCGATGCGCGCGCGCAGAAGCTGGTCGATCAAGCGGGTCGCTTTGTGGCGATCGGCGATATGCGCCTCAACGGCCGCGTCAGCCTGGGCGAGAATATTGCGGATCTGGGTGGGCTCACGGTGTCCTACGCCGCGCTACAGAAAGCGCTGGAAGGTCAAGACGCCGAAAAGATCGACGGCCTGACGCCATCGCAACGGTTTTTCTTCGGCTGGGCACAAGTGTGGCGCCGCAACTGGACCGACGAGGCGCTGAAGATGCAGGTCAACACCGGCCCTCACGCGCCCGGCAAATTCCGCGTCAACGGCCCGCTGGCGAACATGCCGGAATTCAAGAAGGCGTTCTCGTGCAAGGCCGGCGACGGTATGGTGCAGGGGCCAGAGGAGCGCGTGGCGATCTGGTAGCGCGCGGCGCAGGGGCGCGTTTTGTCGCGCCCGCGCTGGTGTCCTGACAGGTTTCAACGCTAAGCGAAGGCACTCACGAAGGCACCAAGACACGAGTGATCGGCTTTATCCGTGAACTGCGACCGACGTTTCATCGCGCCACGCGCTGAAGCCGCATCCGAGGACACCAAGATACGAAGAAAACCAGGGCCGATAACTCAGCTAATTCGTGTCTTCGTGCCCTCGTGTGAGATGCCTTTGCTGCTCAGCCTCTAAAGCCCTAACGTACCTGCGCCAAACTCTCATCCAGCCCGCGCTTGAGTTCCGCCAGCGCGGCACCGAGGTCGCGCGGTTGCCACGCGGCGACTCGGGCCAGTCGGGCATTGGCGAAGTTGCGCAGTGTCGGATCGTTGGTGCGCTTGAGCACATCGCGATACATCGCCTGCGCGGCGTCTGGTTGGTTCTGCTTCAAGTAGATTCGCTCGATCCAGCGCATTTGCGCCATCGCCACGCGTGCGGGATCGCCCAACGCAGCCATGCGCGCTTGCATCCGCGCTTGCAGGCGCTCGCCGCGTACGCTGCTATCGGCGCTGGCGCCGGCAAGCAGCGTGCCGGTGGGAACTGTGGCGATGGCGATCGATCCGCCTAACGCGAGGGCTGCGCTCAGTGTAAGTACGACCAATTTGTTCATGGCATCGCTCCGATTGATCCGGCATCAGTGCCGGTGCTGAACTCAAACGCAGGTCGAAAGCGCTCGTTGACGCCGAGCCGATGCTGAGCGACGATCCTCGCATCGCCCGTTGTGCCCGCCGCCATGATCGAAGCCGTTCCGTATCGCGCTTTTTCCAGTTTCGCCGAGTTCTATCCGTACTACCTGTCGGAGCATCGCGACGTGAACTGTCGCCGGCTTCACTTCGTCGGTAGCGCAGGCGTGCTCGGCTTGATCGCCTTGGCGTTGGCGAGCGGCAACGCCTGGTGGCTGGCGGCAGTGCCGCTGATGGGCTATGGCTTCGCGTGGATCGGCCACTTCGTTTTCGAGAAGAACAAACCTGCCACATTCAAGCATCCGCTGTGGAGCCTGATGGGCGACTGGGTGATGTTCAAAGACATACTCATTGGGCGGGTCAGCTTGCTGCGCTGAGTCACCGGCGGGCAGTTTTTTGCGGCCGCAAAGGTCCGGCTCAAAGCGTTGCTTTTGCCAGCGCCTCGCGGGTGTGCGCATAGCCGGCGGCGATGGCGTCTTCGAAGCGCTGCCACGCCAGGAGATCGATGCTATCGACCGGCGGTTTGATCATCAGATCGCTCATGGCGGCGTTCGCTTCGGCCGTGCTGGCCGAATTGACCATCCCGGCGCGCAGCAAAATGCGCAGAATGCCGGGGCGTTTGGGGTGTCCACGCCAGCGTGCCATCAGCAATGCCCACGCAGACGGCAAATCGGTCTCGTCGAACTCTGTCGCCAGCGCATGGTGACCGGCGATATCGATGCCGATGACTGGACCGTGATGGCGTCTGCGCATCGCGGCGATCGGTAAGTTGTCGATCACGCCGCCATCGACCAGCACTTTGCCGCCCTGGCACACCGGCGGCAGCACGCCCGGAATCGCGATCGACGCGCGGAGCGCGCGCCACAAGGGGCCGGTGCGATGCACGACGCTTCGGCCATCGGCCAGATCGGCCGACACCGCATAAAACGGCAACGGCAGATCTTCGATATCGCCCTCGCCGAATTCGCGGCGCAGCAGTCGCGACGCTTTGCGGCCGGCCACCAAAGCGATCAGCGGCAGCGTGTAGTCCGACAGCGGATTGGTGGCAACGAAAGAGCGCTGAAAACAGCTCGCGAGAATTTCGTCTTCCCATTCGAGCGCCACCGCTGCCGCCATCAGCGAGCCGATCGACGTGCCGCCCACCGAATCGATGGTCAAGCCCGCTTCGCGCAGTGCGCGAATGGCGCCGATATGCGCGAAGCCGCGCGCGCCGCCGCCGGAAAACACCACGCCCACAGCGCGATGCGCCAGATGCCTCGCCAGCCGATCGATATCGTTGCCATCGCGTACGTGCAAGTGCTGCTCGATGCCGAGCCGCGTGCGCCACGCGCGCGCCGCGCCGGGCACGATGCGCCCTGGATGCATGATCACCAGCAACGTCGCCTGGTAGCCATCCGTCGCGCGCTCGGCTTCGATCGCCACCGCGGGCTCGCGCGCATCGGCGACGACGACCAGCGCGTCCGCCTGGCGCCTGCAGCGCTCATTCCAGGCGATGTCGTCTGCGCCGATGTACAACACCGTGTCGTGATCGGATTCGATATCGTGCAGCTCGGAAATCGTCGCCTCGCGCCCGTTCCTGATGTCTACGGCCGCCACAGTGCCAAAGCGCGCCAGCGCGTAGCCCAGGCGTTCGACCAGCGGATGCAAATCCAGCCCCGGATGCGCCGCTAATATCGCCAGCGTGCGCGGTGCCGGGTCCTGGCGCTTGCCCTCCATCGAGCGTTCCAGGCGCTCCACCGCAACACGCGCGATCGCGAGCATTGCGTCTGGATGGAGTTTGGCGAGGCGCTCGAAGCCATCGAGCGAAAAGCGCACCACTTCCGAATCGCGCAGCGCACGCACGGTGGCGGTGCGCACATGGCCGCTCAGCAAAGCCATCTCGCCCACCGTCTCGCCGGGCTGCACACGGCCAAGCAGTTTCAATTGCCCTTCGACCATGCGAAAGGCGCCTAGCGATCCGGCGACCAACACGTACACGGCGTCCGGCGGATCGTTCTCCGCGAACAATTCTGCGCCACCCGGTAGCGCAATCCACTGCAACTCATCGGCCACACGCACCAGCGAGCGCCGATCCAGGCCGGCGAACAGCGGCAAGTGCGCTACTCGGGCGAGAACATCAGCGCGGCGTTGATGGGCGGACATGACGCGGAGTTTGCGCATCGATCTGCCAGTGGTCAACGTCGCGAACACCGATTGCGGCCGATCGGAAGTTCACTTACGATCCGCCGACGTCACGACTCGCCGAGGCTTTCGGCCGCTGCGATGGCGAACGCCCGGTCATTGCGGGTAACGCACGTGGATTTTTCGAAGGATTCCGATGGCACTTCACCAGACCAGCGGTCGCTGGCGCCTGGGGTTAGCCCTGGCACTGGCGACCGCTTTCTTCTGGGCGACGTTGCCGCTGGCGCTCAAGCTCGCGCTCGAAGTGGTCGATGCGGTGACGCTGACCTGGTTTCGCTTTCTGGTGGCGAGCATCGTCATCGGCGTGTGGCTGGCGTGGCGTGGTGGGCTGAAACGTTTTCGTGGCTTGAAGGGCAGTGCATGGCTGCTATTGGCGATCGCGGCGCTGGGATTGATCGGTAACTATCTGGGTTATCTGTTTGGCCTTGGCTACACCTCGCCTGCGAACGCGCAGCTTCTGATCCAGCTTGCGCCTTTGCTGCTGGCCATCGGCGGCGTGGCGATCTTTCGCGAGCGCCTGAATCTGAAACAGTGGTGCGGCTACGGCGCGGTCGCGCTCGGGTTATTGCTGTTTTTCGCCGAACAGTCGCAGCGTGTCGGCGGCGGGAGTTATGGGCTGGGCGTACTGCTGATCGTGCTTGCGGCGGCTGCCTGGGCGGGTTATGCATTGGCGCAAAAGCAGCTGCTGCGACAGCTCGATTCGGCGGCCATCCTGTGGGTGATTTATGTCGCAGCAACCTTCCTGTTGCTGCCCCTCTCTCATCCGACGCAGTTGCTGCGCGTGGACGCCGTGCATTGGTGGGCGATTGCGTATTGTGCGATCAACACCATCGGGGCCTACGGGTGTTTTGCCGAAGCGCTCGCGCATTGGGAGGCCTCGCGCGTGAGCGCGGTGTTGGCACTGACCCCGATCCTGACCGTGATCAGTGTCGCCCTATTCGCATGGGCAGTGCCAGGCGCGATCGCGCCTGAGCGTATTGGCGCGCTCGGCTGGGCCGGCGCATTCACGGTGGTGCTGGGATCGGCAGCCGTGAGCCTGATGGCAACGCGCCGCGGCTAAGCTGGGTCAAGCCCGCGCTCAGCGTCCGGGTGCGTTACCCCAAAGCACCTTGTGTAACTGCATCTGAAAGCGCACGGGCAATCGATCGGCGACGATCCAGTCGGCGAGATCGGCGGCGCGGAGCTGGTCTGCGACCGGCGAGAACAACACCGTGCAGCGCTCGGCGAGCGCGCGTTCGAGCAGCAGCGCTGCCGACCAATCGTAGTCGGCGCGGTCGGCGATTACGAACTTAAGCTGATCGTGCGGCAGCAGATGATCGAGGTTCTCGTAGCGGTTCTTGGCCACTTCGCCCGAGCCGGGGCACTTGATGTCGACGACTTTGTGAACGCGCGGATCAACGCCCGACACATCGATCGCACCAGAGGTCTCCAAGGACACAGCGTAGCCTTGGTCGCACAGGCTGGTCAGCAACGGCAAGCAGGCGCGTTGCGCTAACGGTTCTCCGCCGGTGACGCATACATGGCGTACGCCAAAGGCGGCCACGCGCGCGAGCACGTCCTCCAATTCGAATTTTTCGCCGCCTGTGAACGAATACGTCGTATCGCACCAGGTGCAGCGCAACGGGCAACCGGTCAGGCGCACGAACACCGTCGGCCAGCCGACCGCGTTGGCTTCGCCCTGGATCGAGAGAAAGATTTCCGTGAGGCGTAGCGTGGTCATATCGGCAGGCCGCGCGCCGCGCAAGTCGAGGGCGCGCATTTCGGTTCGCGGACCCATGGTCCGCAGCTATGAATCTCGCAGGCGCGATCCTCTGCGCAGAAGCAGCGACGCTCGAAACTATTGCCCGTCGAGTCGCAATGCTCGAAGCCGCCCCTGCGCCAGTCGCGCCACCGGCGTGTCCGGATAGCGATCGATCACCTCGTTGAGCGTTCGTGCAGCGCGCGTAGGATCGCCCAGCTCGTACTGGCAGTAGCCCACCTTGAGCAGGGCATCCGGCGCCTTGCGGCTATCGGTAAAGCGACTGAGCAGCGTCTGGAACGTTTCCAGCGCAATCTCATAGTTCTGCGTCACGTAATACGACTCGCCGAGCCAGTAGGTCGCATTGCCGGCGAACTCGCCGTCCGGGAACTGCTGCAAAAATGCCGCAAATAACTCCGACGATTCTGCGTAGCGGCCCTGCTTAAGGGCTTCGAAAGCGTTCTCGTACGCTGCTTTCTCATCGGCGCTTGCCATCGCCGGTGCCGCCACGCCGCCGCCCACGGTTTCAGCACCCACGGGCGGGATGCGCGTGATCTGCGTTTCCGGGGCACTCATCACCGGCTCATCGCCGCCAAGCTGCTCCGGCGCTGGTGCCTGGATCGGCGCACTGGTCGTCGGTCGCGCCGGCACGGTCATGCCGCCGCCTTCCAGGCGCTGCAAACGCGAGTCGAGATCGAGGTATTGATTCTTGAGTTGCTTTTCGAGGTTCTGGATTTCGAAGGTCTGGCTTTCCACCAAGCCGCGAAGGGTTTGAACTTCGGCCTGCAATTCCTGATTGCGCATGGTGAGTTCGGTCATGGTGCCGCCCTCGGTGCTGCCCTGCGCCTGCCGCTCCAATTGCTCGACGCGTTCGGCGAGACTGAGGCGGCCCTGGGAAAATGCGGATCCCGAAAACAATACGGCGGCCAACAGGGCCGCCGTCAGGGATCGATGCTTGATGCTGCGTGCGTCGATCATCGTATTCCTCGTTCAATCGTGGCTTGGCGCCATTGAACTGTCATTTTAGTGCCGACAGCGGCGCGTGCGCGCCGCGTCGGCGATTCGCGTTCAGCGAATTACTGCTTGGCGGTGTAGACGATTTCCGCGCGACGGTTCTTCGCGAAGCAGCTTTCGTCGGATTCCGTGCAGGTCGGGCGCTCTTCGCCGTAAGAGATCACGGAGACTTGCTCGCTGCGACCGCCGTTGGCCAGGAGCAGATCGCGCACCGAGTTGCCGCGGCGCTCGCCCAGACCCAGGTTGTATTCCGGCGTGCCGCGCTCATCGGCGTGGCCTTCCAGCGAGATGCGTGCACCCGGATTCGAGGCCAGCCACTTGCCGTGGCACTGCAGCATTTCCATCGCTTCGGACTTCAGCGTCGATTGGTCGTAATCGAAATAGGCGACGCGCGAGACCAGGCATGCCTTGGTGTCGAGCAGGGTCGGATCGGTCCAGCTTTCACCAGCTGGAGCCTGCGTCGAAGGCTGGGCCGGCGGCGGCGTGGGATTGGAGGCCGGCGGAGCAACGTTCTTCTTGGCGCACGCGCCCAAACCAACAGCAGCGATCGCGATCACGAGCAAACGGACGGGGGTATTCATGTGTTGTTTCCTTCCTATGGATTTCAAGCAGGGCAAGCAAGCAGTTTCGGCGCGGCAATTTAATCAGTTGATGTTAACGCTGCCTGAAGGGGCCCCACGCCGGTTCACGAATATTGCCATCAGCGATGGCAAGCCGTGAGCGCACCGTTCCATTGGTGGCGGCGGAATACAGAACCCCGCGGTTCCCCTCGCGAGCGGCGTACAGCACCATACTGGCGTTCGGCGCAAAGCTGGGGGACTCATCCAATGGCCCTGGCGATATCAGCCGGACCGTCCCCGAGCCCCCACGCTGGCGATCCAAAACCGCAATACGATACACGTTCTTATTGCCCTGCACCATGGCCAAAAGATTGCCATCGTAGCTGACGTCAACGCCTGCGTTGTACTCGCCGACACTGGTCACGCGCGTGGGTGAACCGCCGCTGGCGGGCATCGAATAAATCTGCGGTTTGCCGGCGCGATCGGAGGTGAACAACAGGCTCTCGCCACCGGGCGTCCAGGCCGCTTCGGTGTCGATCGAAAAGTGCCGCGTCAACTGCGTCAGGCTCTTGCTGGCCAGATTCAGCGTGTAGATCTCCGGGTTACCGCTGCGCGAGAGCGTGACCACGAGACTGCTGCCATCGGGCGAAAACGCTGGCGCGCCGTTAATGCCTTTGAACGCGGTAATCACCTGGCGCTGCGTGGTGGCCAGATCGTGCAGGTAAATCGCCGGACCTTCTTTGCGCTCGAAACTCACGTACGCCAGCTTCTTGCCGTCGGGCGACCACGCCGGGGACAGGTACGGGTCGTTGTCTTTGGTAATCCATTGGGCGTTGAAGCCGTCGTAATCTGCCACCCAAACGGCGTATTCGAACTCGCCGTTGGCCTGGCGCTTATTGGTGATATAGGCGATGCGCGTTGAGAATGCGCCGCGCTTGCGCGTGATCTTCTCGTACACCATGTCGCTGATCTGGTGGGCGACGCCACGGAAGCCGCCGGGGCGGACGGGTAAAGAAAAAGCCAGTTCGGACTTCTGATTCTTCAGATCGTGCAGCTCGAATTCGACGCGAAAGCCGACCTCTGCCTGTTGAATGCGTCCAACAACGATGTAGTCCTGCTTGAACACGCTCCAGCGTTGAAAATTGATCTCGCTGCCGCGTGCCGGCATTTGCGGCAAATCCTGGCGCGCCATCGTTCTGAACTCGCCAGTGCGGTCGAGGTCAGTCGCGATCACTTGGGCAACGTCGGTGCCGTCCGGCATTGCCGCCGCTTCCCAGGCGAAGGGCACGATGGCGATCGGCAGTGCCGATTCGCGGCCATCCTTGATGATGATCCGATCGCCGGCTTCCTGAGCCGGGACCTGAGCCGCGGCGATGAGTGCTGCGCAACAAAACAGTATTCGAATCATGTCTTCATCCGTCGTATTGGAACTCAAGTTCAATGGCTGACTGAAACACCGATTCAAAGCCTTCGTAGGGCAACGGGCTCGCGCGCTCAACAGCGTCTACGATGGATTGCTGAATCATCGGATCGGCAATACAGGGTGAGCCGATCGTGACGCCGACAACATTGCCACCAGGAATCTGCCGAACGCGCAGCAGGCAGCGCACGCCCGGCGGCGTGTTGATGGGGCGGCGCCAGTTCTGCTCGACAACCTGTCGGATCAGTCCGTAGTACTGGCCGCGCAGATTGGGTTCGACATCTTCGCCGCGCGGCGGAGCAGCAGCAGTTTGTGTTGGCGCCGGGTCTGGTGCGGCGGCGGTGAGAATGTCCCGCGCCCGCGCCGCCTCCAGTTGCTTCAAGCGCTCCTCTTCGAGCTTCTGCTGCTGCGACAATTGCTCGCGCTCCTTGCGGATGCGTTCGAGCTGCTCCATGCGCTCGATTTCGCGCTGCTGCTCGGCGCGCAAACGTTCCTGCTCCTCGGCCAGCCGCTGGCGCTCGCGTTCGAGGCTGAGTGCGTTTTCGTCCGGCACCGTCGGCAACACCGGCCGTTGGTCGGTCACGGGATCCGGCTTGGGTGCTGCCTGCTGTTGCGGCGGTGGCGGCGGTGGCGGCGGTGCCGGCTTGGGTTCGACCTTCGGCGCTGGTTTCGGTTGCGCTTTGGGCGGCGCCGGCAAGGTGCGAGAAATCGACAGATCGACGAGCACCGCATCGATGGGCGCGCCGGCAATCTTGACCTCTTCGTCCGAATTCCAGTCGAGGCCGAGAAACAGCAACGAAGCGGCGATCGCATGCACGCCGACCGCGTACATCAAGGCTCGATGGCGATCGGCGCGCGTCTCCACGCTTATTTGCTCTCCTGCGGCAACGGATCGGCCATCAGGCCCACGCGTGGGACCTGCGCCTGCTGCAGCGCGACGATGGCTTCGTACACCCGGCCGTAGTCGACGCCGCGATCGCCGCCAACCAGGACCGGAATCTTCGGATTGTTGTTGACGATGGCGCGCACCGTGTCCACCAGCGCAACCGGATCGGTCGGCTCGCGTTCGCCGGCGATGGTGATGAACATCGCGCCCTGCCGATCGACGCTGACGACGATCGGCTCGTCATCGGTCTCCAGCGGGTTGGCGTTCGCCTGCGGAAGCTCAAGCTCCACGCCGAGATTCATCAATGGCGCAGTCACCATGAAGATGATCAGCAGCACCAGCATCACGTCGATATATGGCACGACGTTGATCTCGGATACTGGTTTGCGGCGTTTGCGTTTCATTCGATGGGCCAGGAAGCTTCAAGTAGTCAGTGGTAAGCCGTAAATGGAAAGCAGGTCGTGACGCAGCGGGGTCGGTGCGCTCGATATAACGCACACCACCAACGTCTCACGTGTCGCCATTTACCGCTGTCAGTGTTCATCCACATGCGCTTGCCTTTGCAGGATGCTGCTAAATTCCTCCTGAAAGGTGTCGTAACGAAGCTCGATACGCTCAACGGCATTCGAAAAGCGGTTATAGAAAATGACAGCTGGAATGGCGGCGAACAGGCCCATCGCGGTGGCGATGAGCGCTTCGGAGATGCCGGGGGCGACCATGGCGATTGTGGCTTCCTTGACATTCGCCAGTCCGTGGAAGGCGACCATGATTCCCCACACAGTGCCGAACAGTCCCACGTAAGGGCTGATCGAACCTACCGTGGCGAGATTGCCCAAGTTCTCTTCGAGCCGGTCGACTTCGCGGCTCAAGGCAACGCGCATCGCGCGTTGGCTGCCTTCTATCAGCGTGCGTCCGTCGATCTGGCGGCGTTGACGCAGGCGCGCGAATTCGCGAAAACCGGCTTCGAACACGCCCTCCAGGCCTTCGGAGGTCTTGCCGCGGTTACTCACCTCGCGATAAAGCTGAGCGAGATCAGCGCCGGACCAGAAGCGCTCTTCGAATTCGTTGGCGGTCTTTTGCGCGTTGGCGATGATTTTCTTCTTGCGAAAAATGATCCACCACGACCAGACCGAAGCGGCCACCAGCAACAGCATCACCACCTGCACGGGAATGCTGGCTTTGAGAATCAGCTCCAGCACATTCAAATCGCCACTCATAACTTAGCCATCTCCAGGTAAATTTCTTGCGGAATCGGTATCGGTCGGAAGCGGCTGGCATCCAGACACGCGATCTCTGCCTCGCCGCTGCATAGGACGCTGCCGTCGCGGCTATCGAGCACGCGCTGCGACACGGTAAAGCTGGCGCGCCGCAACTCCAGGTTCTCGACCGTCACCTCCAGCGCATCATCGAGTCGCGCCGGCTTTTGGAACTTTAGCTGCATCGCGTAGACGGCAAACACCACATCCGTCTTCTGCAGCGCGCTCTGATTGAAACCCAGTCGCCGCAGCCACTCGCTGCGAGCGCGTTCAAGAAAGCGCAAGTAGTTGGCGTGGTAAACAATGCCGCCGCCATCGGTGTCTTCCCAATACACTCGCACGGGCCAGATGAACGCTGCACTCATCACGCGTCCTGCTCGCTGGAGAAAAGATCCGGCAGCGGCTCTGGTTTCTTCGGTGCCTTAAGGCCAAGATGTTGGTAGGCCTTGCCGGTGACCACGCGCCCTCGGGCGGTGCGCATCAAGTAGCCTTGCTGAATCAAGTAGGGCTCGACGACATCTTCGATGGTGCCGCGCTCTTCCGACAGCGCTGCGGCCATGCTGTCGACCCCGACCGGGCCGCCATCGAAGTGCTCGATCATCAAGCCAAGCAGCCGTCGATCCAGAGCATCGAAGCCTGCAGGATCGACTTTCAGCATATCCATCGCTAGCGAAGCGGCGCCATGGTCGATAACGCCCTTACCCTTGATTTCGGCGAAATCGCGCGCGCGGCGCAACAGCCGATTGGCGATACGCGGCGTGCCGCGCGAGCGCCGAGCGATTTCCACCGCGCCAAGGTGTTCGCACGGAATGCCCAAGATTCCTGCCGAGCGGCTGACGATGTGCGTCAACTCCTCCACGGTGTAGAACTCCAGTCGCTGCACGATGCCGAAACGATCGCGCAGCGGCGCCGTCAGCAGGCCGGCGCGGGTGGTCGCGCCAATCAGCGTGAACGGCGGCAGGTCGAGTTTGATGGAGCGCGCCGAGGGTCCCTCGCCGATCATGATGTCGATCTGGAAGTCTTCCATCGCCGGGTACAGCACTTCCTCGACGACCGGCGACAAACGATGGATCTCGTCGACGAACAGCACGTCCCTGGGTTGCAAATTGGTCAGCAATGCGGCGAGATCGCCAGGGCGTTCGAGCACCGGACCCGAGGTCTGGCGCATGTTGACCCCAAGCTCATTCGCGATGACGTTCGATAGCGTGGTCTTGCCCAGGCCCGGTGGCCCGAAGATCAGCACGTGGTCCATTGCCTGGCTGCGTCGTCGCGCCGCCTCAATGTAGATGTGCATCTGCTCCTTGACCGCACTCTGGCCCAGGTACTCCGCCAGGCGCCGCGGACGGATGCTGGCATCCAGCGCTTTGTCGTCGGCGGATTCGGTCGGGGAGATCAGGCGGGTTTCGGGCATGCTGGTTCTTGGTTCTTGGTTCTTTGTTCTTGGTTCTTAGTTCTTGGATGGCGGCGTACGTTTGGTCGCCAGTCGACGATTTTCGTGGCGCTGATTCTTCGTGGGTGCCCGGGGCTGGAAACGGAGGACACGATTCCCGATTCGTAACCATCAACCAAGAACCAACAACCGACAACCGACAACCGCCTCAAAGCGGCGCGATTCTGAACGAGTGCGACACGCTATCCAACCTTTCCTTGCTGCAACGTGACGGCGCGATTAGGCTGCGCGCCACTTTATTCAGACTTTATTCGCAATGAACCGAGTGACGTTGATAGGTGCGCCAACCGATGTCGGTGCGGCGGACCGTGGCGCATCGATGGGCCCGGAGGCACTGCGCGTAGCGGGATTGCGCGAAGCCTTGATCGCCAGAGGTCTGGAGGTCGACGATCGCGGCAACCTGTTCGGGCCAATCAACCCCATGCAACCGCCGAGCGGCGGCTACCGACACTTGTACGAAGTGGTCGCCTGGAATCAAGCGGTGCTTCAGGCCGTCGGACAAGCGCTGAGCGAAGGTCGCTTGCCGATATTGCTCGGCGGCGATCATTGTCTGGCGATCGGCTCCATCGGCGCGGTTGCCGCGCATTGCCGACGCGTCGGCAAGCAGCTGCGCGTAATCTGGCTGGATGCGCATGCCGATTTCAACACCTCAGACATCACGCCGAGCGGCAACGTTCACGGCATGCCGGTGGCGTGCCTGTTCGGGATTGGCCCGGAGCCCCTGGTAAAGCTGGCGGGTTTCGCGCCAGCGCTTAAGCGCGATGAGATTCACCAGATCGGCATACGCTCGGTCGATCCTGGCGAGCGCAAGCTGGTGCACGATCAACACGTATCGATTTTCGATATGCGCCATATCGACGAGGTCGGCATGCGCGCGGTGATGCGCGATGCGTTGGCCGATGTCGATGAGAACACGCATCTGCATGTCAGTTTCGATGTCGATTTCCTGGATCCGGAAATCGCGCCGGGCGTGGGCACGACGGTTCCCGGTGGACCCAACTACCGTGAAGCGCAGCTGGTGATGGAGATGATCGCCGATACCGGCCGGCTGGCGTCGCTGGATATTGTCGAGCTTAATCCTGCTTTCGACGATCACAATCGCACCGCCAAGCTGGCGGTCGACCTGGTCGAGAGCCTGTTCGGTAAATCAACCTTAATGCGCGTGCGCCCATAAAATTAAGTCAGCTGCAGAGGAATTGGCGGCCAGGGGCGAGGGGCACGGGCCTTGCGTTGTCGCCGGTCCGAACGTCGATGTGGTTCTGGCGGGCTTAAGAACGCGTTGGCCGGAAAGCCAGGCGGTCGGTCCCCGGCTGTCCCATTTCCCTACAGCAGGCAGACACTCCACCACTCAAACGTCCGCGCTTTCGCCGCCGCCTGTGGGAGAATCTGCGGCTGACTGTGTTTCGGAAAAACGATGGAAGCGGTTCGCGAACTCATCAATAAAGGCCATCTGACGGCAGCCGAACAGACGCTGCGCGATCACCTGAGCGATACGCCGGACGACGCCGAAGCGCTGAATCTGTATGCCGTCGTTCTCGCCCGCAGGGGCGATCTTCTTGGCGCGCGCAGCCATTTCAAGCGAGCGCTCGACATGAGCCCGGAAGAGCCGCGCTTCCTGGTCAACTACGGTTTGCTGCTCGCCCAGCAAGGCGATCAACTGCGCGCGAACGAATATCTGGAGCGCGCGACCGCTATCGACCCGAACTGGTCGCGCTCGCACGCGCAATTGGGCGAGCTGGCCTTGGCCGCCGGTCAAGTCGAGCAGGCCGAGCAGCGCTTCCGCACTGCGCTACGCGCCGATCCTGAAGATGGCTACGCGATGGTCGGGTTGGCCCAGACTTTGCTGATGCGCGATCAAAAAGACCAGGCGCTGCAGATGGCGCAGGCGGCGGTGAAGCGTCTGCCGAACGAGCCGCGCGCGCAAGCCGTCATCGGTGCGGTGCTGCTCGCGCAGGGGCACCACACGTTCGCGCGCGAGGCCTTACAGAACGCATTGCGAGTGGACAGCGGGAATCCGCGCTTGCGGCGGTTGACGGCGCGGGCGCAGCTCGCCAACGATGCGCCCGATGCTGCGATCAAAACGTTGTTGGCGGTGAGCGACTGGACGCGCGACGATCTGCAGCTGCTGCAGCCGCTGGCCGACGCAGCGCTTCGCAGTGGGCATTCTGCCGCGTTGATTCCCCTGCTCGATCACGTGCTGCCCAAGCTGCCGACCGAAGCATCGATGATCCACGCTGCCGCGGAGGCGCGGGTGCGCGCTGGTCGCAGCGACGATGCTCTGGCGCTGTTGGCGAGTTACACGAATGCCGAATCCGCATCGACGCTTTGGGCGCATCGCTTGACCCTGTTCGCGCGCGCGCGCCGGTTCGATGAGGCCTATGCGTACGCCCGACTCTGGAGCGAAACGCAGCCGCACGTTGCCGAAGCGCACGCCGAATACGCAACTGGCGCCGAATTGCGCGGCGAGGCCGAGATCGCCCGCGCGGCGGCCGAACGCGCGCTCGGACTCGATGCACAGAACTCCAAGGCGCTGACAATAGCGGTCGCCTATGAGATCAAGCGCGGCAAGATCGGAACGCACTATCGAGCGCTGGCGGCGATGGATGCCGACAAACAGCCGATGGCGGTGCGCGCCACACGCAGCTTCCTTCTCGGATACGGAGCCGATCGCGCCGGCGAGGTTGCAGGCGCCGTCGAGCACTGGATGGCTTTGCACAGAACGTTGCCCAAAGCGCGCATGCCGGCGCTCGCCGATCCGCTCGGCACGCCGCGCGAGTTGCCGCTGCCGTTGCCAGCAGACGAGCATCCGCCGGTGGTGTTCGTACCGCACGTGCCCGGCACCGGAACCGAGCAGTTGTTACGCGCATTGGCGCGCAGCTCCGGCACCGTCGTCATGGCCGATCGATTGGGCTCGGGCGGGCGGCATGACGGCTTATCGCCGGATCAACGTGGGTTGCTCGACGATGGTCTGCCTGAATCGGGGCTGCGCGTCTTCCGGCGCCGCTACTGGCGCGCCTTCGATCGCGCGAAAGTGCCGATCGATCGTGTGCCCATCGATGTATTGCCCACCTTCGAATGGCCGCAATATGCGGCACTCTCCGGCGCGTTGCCGGCGGCGCGCGTGATCGCTTTCTTGCGCGATCCGCGCGATGCGCTGCTGCACTGGCTGGCGTTCGGTACGCAACCGGTGCGGCCGCTGATGCAACCGGAACTGGCGGCGAATTTCCTGCTGCGCCAGTACCAGCACCTCGATCGCATGCGCTCGGCCGCCGGGCTTGCAGTCGTCATCATCAAGGGCGAGGAGTTCGACAGCGATCGCGCCTCGTTGAAAGGCCGTATCGCCCAGGCGCTCGGTGTGGCGCCCGAGCATCTGAATCTCGACGACACCGAGCGCAACACGCTCGGCGGATTGCCGGAGCGTTTGGAGAACGGGCGATTCGCGCTGTACGCCAATGGCGCGCTGGGTAAGGCTTTCAAGCTGCTCGCGCCGGCCGCGAAGCGCTTCGGTTACTGAAGCCACGCGATGCCAGCATTCGAGTACCAGGCGCTCGATGGCGACGGTCGCACCCACAAGGGCGTGGTCCAGGGCGATACGCCCAAGAGTGTGCGCCAGGGTTTGCGCGATCGCGGACTGGTGCCGCTCAATGTGGTGGAGGTGCGAGAACGCGCCGCGCGAAATGTCGAGGACTATTTCCGTCGCGGTATACGTCCGGCCGACCTGGCGCTGCTGACGCGGCAATGGGCGACGCTGGTGCGCGCCGGTCTGCCGCTCGACGAAGCGCTCAGTGCGCTGGGCGACGAGGCCGCCGACAAAACTTCTCGGCGTATGCTGATTGCGGTGCGCGCCAAGGTGATGGAGGGGCGAACGCTGGCCGAATCGCTGGGCGAATTCCCAGATAGTTTCCCCGAGCTTTACCGCGCCGCAGTATCCGCTGGCGAGCAATCCGGAAAACTCGACACCGTACTCGAACGCCTCGCGCAGTTTCTCGAAGAGCGCCAGGCCTTGGGTCGAAAGCTGCTCGCGGCGCTGATTTATCCGGCGCTATTGACGCTCGTCGCGTTTGCCGTGGTCCTCGGGCTGATGACCTATGTGGTGCCGCAGGTCATCGGCGTGTTCGCAGATATGGGCGGCACGCTGCCATGGCCGACGCGAGTATTGATGGCCACCAGCGCAGCGTTCGAATTCGCCGGGCCCTATCTGGCGGCGATCGCTGTCGCGGCGCTGATCGCCTTCGCCATTGCGTTACGTCAAGCCGCCGTGCGGCGCGCCTGGCACGCCCTTCTGATGCGCGTGCCGCTGCTCGGCTCGATGTTGCGTGCCCAGGATTCGGCGCGCTTCGCGCGTACGCTGTCGATCGCGACCTCGGCGTCGGTGCCGTTGCTCGACGCCTTAAAGCTTGGCGCAGCGACCTTGAGTCTGCTG
This sequence comes from Lysobacterales bacterium, assembly GCA_022844135.1. GTDB lineage: Bacteria > Pseudomonadota > Gammaproteobacteria > Xanthomonadales > SZUA-5 > JALHMH01. Next base: position 143,522 of record JALHMG010000006.1, on the reverse strand, counting down.
CCGCTGCGCGAAGCCATCGCGCAAGCGTCGAGCCGTGTACGCGAAGGAGGTTCGCTGGCACGTGCGCTTGGCGAGAGCGGACAGTTTCCGCCGCTACTGATTCGCCTGGTAGGCATCGGCGAGAAGAGTGGCGAGCTGGAACCGATGCTCGATCACGCTGCGCACATCCAGGAGAACCAGATGCAGACGCGTTTGAGCGCTTTGATCGCAGTGCTCGAACCGCTGTTGATTGTGATGATGGGTGGCGTCGTGCTGTTTATTGTCTTAGCGATTCTGCTGCCGATCTTCGGCCTGAACGACTTGCTGGGTCAGCCGTGACCGTTCTCAATGTCGCGGCCTATCGCTTTGTGCGCATCGACGATGCGGCCGATTTGGCAGTGCGGCTGCGCGAGCGGCTGGCCGCGCGAGGGTTGCGCGGCAGCGTGCTGTTGGCGCCCGAAGGAATCAACGCCTTCCTGGCGGGCGAGCCGCAAGCGCTTCGGGCCGCAGTTGGCGAGTTGATGATGGACACGCGGTTTGCGGACTTGTCGTGCAAATGGAGCGAAAGCAGCGCGATGCCGTTTCGCAAGCTGCTGGTCAAATGCAAACGCGAGATCATTCGCTTCGATCGGCCCGAAATCGATCCGGCCCTGAGCCGTGCGCCAAGCGTGGATCCTGAGATCTTGAAGCGCTGGATCGCGCAGGGCCACGATGACACGGGACGCAAGTTGGCGCTGCTCGACACACGCAATCAACAGGAAGTCGCGCACGGCACCTTCACTGGCGCGCTCACGCTGCCGATCGTGCAGTTCACGCAATTTCCTGCGGCGATCGAGGCGCAACGCGAGGCCCTGAGCGACAAGACTATCGTCAGCTTTTGCACCGGCGGCATCCGCTGCGAGAAAGCCGCGCTATGGATGGCGAGCGCCGGCTTTTCCAACGTCCTGCAGCTGGAGGGCGGCATCCTTGGTTACTTCGAGAAAGCCGGCGGCTTTGGTTATCAGGGGCGTTGCTTTGTATTCGACGAGCGTGTGTCGCTGGATGCTCAGCTTCAGGCGCCGGATTCTGATGCCGTCCAAGGTCAATGATCGAGCTGCCTAAGGCGCACCTCCATCGGTGTCGTATGCGCCCGCCGCCAACGATCCCGGCACCTACCGCCGCTTGCGATCCAGCAACTCAAACAGCGAGCGGAACTCGCCGCTGAGCTTGTGGCTCGGCTCGAAGAACACCAGCGGTTTGGCGGCTTCGTGGCTTTCCTTGACCTTGATGCTGCTCGACAGATACACCGGCAACACCGGCAGCTTCTCGGCGATCAGCTCCTCGACCACACGCGTTGGTAGATTAGAGCGGGCATTGAACTGATTGACGACGATGCCCTCGACCTTCAACTTCTTGTTGTGGTCGTGTTTGATCTCCTCGACGTTCTCCAGCAAGCGATACAGAGCCTGGCGCGAGAAGTCGTCGCAATCGAAGGGCACCAGACAGCGATCAGCCGCGATCAGCGCCGAGACTGTGTAGAAGTTCAGGGCCGGCGGGGTGTCGATGAAGATGTGCGTGAACTGTTTCTTGAGCACCGCCAACGCGTCGGCCAGCTTCAGGATTTTGAGCTTGGTTTCGAGTTTGGTCTGCAGCTCCGCAAGGCGCTGATCGGCGCCGATCACCGACAAATTCTCGAACGGCGTCGGCGTCACATACTCGGCAGGATCGCGCGTGCGCAGCCGGTACGAGAGCGACTCCTCAAAAAAGTCCGCGATCCCGAGTTCCAGTCGTGCGGCCTGATCGCCAAGCACATAGTGCGTGGAATTGGCTTGCGTATCGAGATCGACGATCAGCGTCCGCAGCCCCTGGCTGGCGGCCACGGCCGCGAGATTGCAGACGATGGTGGATTTGCCCACGCCACCTTTCTGGTTGAACACCACGCGGATCATTCGGGCGCTCCGAAGTCATGATGCGCTGCAGTATAGGCGCTCGCGTTAGAGCGCCCAGACACAAGCGGTCATGGCTGCGTCAAGCTTTGGTCGTTGTCGACCCAATTATCGGGTTGACGACGACATCGATGCCTGCCTCCGCAGACGCAGATCGGCACGATGAGCGCAACGATAACGCCCGAACCGGTCGATCATGCCGCTCTGCCCGGCTCCAGGTAGACTCCGGCGCCATCGGATTGCTGGTTTGGCGCGATGTTCGGCCCTCTTAAGACTCTCTTGTTCCTCGCGGTGCTGTGGCTGCCGCTGTCGTTCTTCGTGTGGTTTTACTTCGCACAAGTGTTCGTGATGCCCGTGGCTGCGCTGTCGTCGAGCATCCTGCAGGGATGGCTGCCGCAGGTGTTTACCGGCATGGAGCAGACGCAGCACATCATCGAATTCATCACGTCTTTGCCGGTCAAACCTGAGATGTTGGTCGGCTTGGACACCAGCCAGGGGACGCCAGCGGTGGTTGTCCAGGTCAACCCCATGATCTATGGCTATTCGATCCCGGTGCTGTCTGGCCTGGTCATGGCCACGCCGCTGACCGGGACCCGGCGGCTGTTGCAGATTGGCGCAGGCATCGTGATATTGACCCTGGTGCAAACCTTCGGTGCGGTGTTCGACGCGCTTAAGAGCGTCACGCTGCAATCCGGGGCGGAAGGAGTGCGTCTGATCGCTGAAACTGGACTGTCGCCGAATCTGATCGCCTTTGGCTATCAATTCGGCTACCTGGTGTTGCCAGCGATCACCCCGGTGATTTTGTGGGTGATGTTCAACCAGGCGTTCATCCAATTGCTGGTCAGCGCGCCCGGCAACGAGTTTCCGGATGAGGGAACTGACGGGCCGGGCGGCGGGTCTTAAGGCGGTTCCTGGTTGTCGGTTCTTGGTTGTTGGAACTGGGTATCGCGAAGCAACCAACAACCAACAACCAACAACCAACAACCAACAACCAACAACCAACAACCAACAACCAATCGCTGACCCAAATGACCACCGACACCGACGTCCCCGTCGTCACCAGCACCGAACTCGACGAGCAGATCTGCCAGTTTCTGCTGCGCAAAGGTCGGCTGAAGGAACCTGACCTGGTGCGCGCACGACGCGTCTTCGAGGAGCAGTCGGATGTGCCGCTGGTCAACTTGCTGACACGACTGGGCCTGGCGTCGGAGCGCGACGTTGCCGATGCGCTGTCGGAATTGCTCGACATACCGCAAGTCACGGCAAAAGATGCACCCGATGTGCCGCCGGCCGGCGTGCAGCTGTCGGTACGCTTTCTGAAGCAGTTTCACGTTGTGCCGATTGGCGAAACCGATAGTGCCATCAAGCTGCTGGTGGCCGATCCGCAAGACGATTACGCGCGCGGCGCGGTGCATCTGGCCACCGGCAAGACCATTGAATTGGCCGTCGGCTTGCGCAGCGAAATCGACGACTTGATCGAGCGCTACTACGGGCAGGGTCGCTCGGCGATGGGGACCATCGTCGAGAATCTCGAGGGCGCCGAGGGCGGCGGCGAAGACGATGTCGAGCACCTGCGCGATCTGGCGTCCGAGGCGCCGGTGATTCGCCTGGTGAACTTGATCATGCAGCGCGCCGTCGAGCAGCGCGCGTCCGATATCCACATCGAGCCATTCGAAAATCGCCTCAAGGTACGCTATCGCATCGACGGTGTGCTGCACGAGGTGGAGTCGCCGCCCGCCAGCTCCACCGCAGCCGTGATCAGCCGTATCAAGATCATGGCCAAGCTCAACATCGCCGAACGCCGTCTGCCGCAAGACGGCCGCATCATGTTGCGCGTGCAAGGCAAAGAGCTGGACTTGCGCGTCTCGACGGTGCCGACGAGCTACGGTGAAAGTGTGGTGATGCGTATTCTGGATCGCGAAAACGTGGTCCTCGACTTTAAGGCGCTCGGCTTCACCGACGACTTTTTGCCGAAGTTCCTGAATGTGCTGGATATGCCGCACGGGATCATGTTGGTCACCGGCCCCACAGGTTCCGGCAAGACCACCACGCTCTACACTGCGCTCAGCAAGATCAACACGCCGGACGTCAAGATCATCACGGTCGAAGATCCGGTCGAGTATCAGTTGGAGGGCGTCAATCAGATTCAGGTCAAACCGCAGATCGGCCTCGATTTCGCCGGCGCGCTGCGCTCGATCGTGCGCCAGGACCCGGACATCATCATGATCGGCGAAATGCGCGATCTGGAGACAGCAAAAATCGCGATCCAGTCGGCACTCACCGGGCACTTGGTACTCTCGACGCTGCACACCAATAACGCCGCTGGCGCGGTCACGCGTTTGCTCGACATGGGCGTCGACGATTACCTGCTGTGTTCGACCGTCAATGGCGTACTCGCGCAGCGTCTGGTGCGGCGCCTGGACCGCGAGAGCAGTCAGCGCTATCTGGCGCTGCCGGAGGTGATCCAAGAGCACAAGTTGCGCAATTACACGCGCCACGATCCGATTTATCTGCATCGCCCGGTCGCCAGCGAACGCAGCGCTACCGGTTATCTGGGGCGCACCACGATCATGGAGTTCTTGACCATGTCCGACCCGATCCGGCGCCTCGTCATGCAACACGCCGATCACGGCAAGATCGAAGCGTTGGCGCGCGAGGAAGGTATGCGCACCATGTATGAGGATGGCATGGCCAAAGCGCTCACGGGCCTGACCACCATCGAAGAAGTGCTGCGCGTGACGCAGGAGTCGTGATGGACTGCTCTGAAAGGCTGAGGCGCATTGATATCAGGCGTCGCTTCGGCGAGATCGGAGCGCCCCTCTAATGCCCGCCTTCCGCTTCAAAGCCGTCGCCCCGAGCGGCGAGACGGTGCAAGGTCAGATGGACGCAGCGTCTATCGATGAGGTGATCGCCAAGCTCCATGAGCAAGGCAATCTGCCGCTCGAAGCAGTGCCAGCCGATCAGGCGCAAGGCTTCTCGCTGGCCACGCTGTTCCGTTCGAGCGGCGTTTCGCAAAAGGATGTGGCGCTGTTCACGCAGCAACTGGCCACGTTGGTTGGCGCCGGGCTGCCGCTCGATCGATCGCTGCTAGTGCTCGCCGAACTCGCTGAATCGCCGCGCTTGAAGCGCCTGGTCGATCGCGTACGCGATGAAGTGCGGGGCGGCATTTCGCTGTCCGAGGCCCTGGAGCGCCAGCACGGCGTGTTTTCGCGCTTGTACGTGAATATGGTGCGTGCGGGCGAGTTGGGTGGCACGCTCGATCACACGCTGACGCGCTTGTCGGAGTACCTGGAGCGCAATCAGGAGCTCAAATCGAGCGTGGTCTCGGCGCTGATTTATCCGTGCATTTTGTTGCTTCTGGCCGGCGGAGCATTGATCTTCCTGCTGGTCTACGTGATCCCGAATTTTATGCCGCTGTTCGAGCAGTTGGGCGGCGATCTGCCGATCCTGACGCAGATCGTGCTGGCCTTCGCCAACGTGCTGCGCTATGGCTGGTGGGCCATGCTGCTGGTGGTCGCCGGTGTTGCCGTATTCTTCCAGCGCCAATTTGCCGACCCGGTGACGCGCCTGACGTGGGACACACGCCTGCTGGATCTCAAGTGGATTGGAGATCTGCTGACCAAAATCGATACCGCGCGCCTGGCGCGCACCGCAGGCACCTTGCTGAAGAACGGCGTGCCGTTGTTGTCGGCACTGTCGATCTCGAAGAACGTACTGGGGAACTCGGCACTGGCCGAGCAGGTCGAAATCGCCAACAAGGAAGTGAAAACCGGTGGCGGCCTTGCGCATGCGCTCGCCGCCAGCAAGCGTTTTCCGCGCCTCGCGCTGCAGATGATCTCTGTAGGCGAGGAAACCGGCCATCTGGACGACATGCTGCTGCGCGCGGCGGATACTTACGATCGCGAAGTGCGCACCACCATCGATCGGTTGATGGCCGCTTTTGTGCCGGTGATGACGATCCTGCTGGCCGGGTTCATCGCCGTGATCGTGATCTCGATGGTTTCAGCAATCCTGAGTTTGAACGAATTGGTTGGATAACGGAGCAGAATATGAAACGACGCGAATTGCGCACCGCCCAAGGCGGCTTCAGCTTGATCGAAATGCTGCTGGTGCTGGGCATCATTGCGTTTATTGCGACGATGTTGGCGCAGAATATTTTCAAGAATCAGGAATCCGCCAACGTCCGCGCTGCTCAAGCAGGCGTGCGCAAGGTTGCCACCGCAGTCGATCAGTTTTATCTCGATTCTGGGACACTCCCATCGAAGATCGACGATCTGGTCACACGGCCCGGCAATGCCGCCAACTGGAATGGCCCCTATATCAATCCCTCGCAAGCCAACGATCCCTGGAAGAATCCGTACGTGTTGAAGGTGCCTGGTGAGGGTGGGCAGCCTTACGCTGTGATTTCGCTCGGCGCCGACAAGGCTCCCGGCGGCAAAGACAACGCTGCGGATATCGACAACAACCAGTGAACGCCGCCCCCTGTGGGTCGCGCGATGGCGCGACCTTGGACATTCGTTCTGGCCGAGCGCGGCGCCCCAACCCCGCTGGCGCCAAGTTTCGTGAAATCGCCGGGGGTTGCTCGATGAACCAAGAGCGAAAGCACGAGGGCAAGCGGTGCCCTCGCTTTTGGTCGCAAGTGCCACAGCTTGTCGTCGAGGCAAACAAGTCCGGTCGGGCGCCGATACCCAAATGCGCGAAACGCATCGACAAACAATCTGGGTTCACGCTGCTCGAAATGATCGTCGTGCTGCTGATCATTGCCACAGCTGCAACGCTGCTGGGTACATCCGTCGTCGGCCGCCTCGACAGCGTACGCGTCGCCACCGCTGCGCGCGACGTCAGCGCTGCGCTGCGATTGACGCGTAGCCAGGCGATCCTGAAGCGCGAGGAGATGTTCTTGGAGGTCGATCTCGACAAGCGCACCTACAAGGCGCCCGGGCGCGAGCCGGTGCAATTGCCGGAGGCGCTGGAGTTGAAACTTCTGACCGCGAGCACCGAAGTCGACAGCGGTAACGTCGGGCGAATCCGTTTCTTCTCCGACGGCGGCTCCACCGGCGGCCGCGTGACCCTCATCGCCGGCGAGCGCGAATGGAAGGTTAATGTGTCGTGGCTGACCGGCGAAATCCAGCTCGACGATGGGCGCAAGGGATGAACGCCCGGCGCCAGCAAGGCGGCTTTACGCTGATCGAAGTGCTGGTCGCCTTCGTCGTGTTCGTGATGGTTTTTGGCGCTGTGCTGGAAGCGCTCGGCATGGCGATGCGCAACACGCGCCGCTCGGCCGAGGTCAGCGAAGCTGCACTATGGGCGCAATCGAAGCTCGATTCGGTCGGCAACCTGGAGGAGCTAAAAGACGGAACCGAATCTGGCGAGTTCAATCGCCGCTATCGCTGGCAGCTCGATATCCGCAAAGTTGAAGTTCCGCGCGACGATGGCCTGTCGCCCGACAGCTTCCCGGTGGAGTTGTATCGCGTCGAGTTGATCGTCAACTGGGGCGATAGCCGGCGCCCGAACGAACAGCGCTTCGTTACCTTGCGCAGCAAGCTCAAGGAAGGGCAGTTCTGATGCCTTCGTATCTGGCTGTCCTAGACCCTCTGATAGACCCTCTGATGATCTTGCAATTCGGGATTCGTCAACCACGGACCTTCGTCCCTCAGCTGAAAGCGAGGGCACGAGGGCACGAGGGCACGAGGGCACGTGCACTTCGTATCGCCTCGCACAAGAACGCTTGGAGATTGTCCGATGCGACCGAAAGCGCTGCTGCTTTTCGGGATGCACGTGCCCTCGTGCCCTCGTGCCCTCGTGCCCTCGCTCTTGATGTTCGCACAAGCGATACCGGTGCCACGCGGGCATCACTACACGTTGCATGCCCTGCACGCGACGCCGGCTTCACCCTCATCGAACTCCTCGTCGCCATGGCGCTCGTTGCGCTGTTGATGATGATGGTCTACGAGGGATTGCGCAGCGGCCAGAGAGCTGCGGAAACGGGACAGGAATTCATCGATCGAACCAACCGTGTGCGCATCACGCACGAGTTCTTGCGTGCGCAGATCAGCCGGTTGATGCCGTTGCCGTACAAACAGGACACCACCAACGGCAAACTCTTCATTTTCGAAGGCGAGGAGGAGAGGATTCGCTTCGTGGGTCCCATGCCGGGATACTTAGGCTTTGGCGGCACCTACGTCCAGGAGCTGGAGTTGATCCGCGACGGTGGGGCCAAATCGCTGGTGTATCGCTATTGGCTGCACAACGGTTTCGACGAGAAAAACATCGACGATGGAGACCCACCAGTGCTGCTCCTCGAAGGCATACGGGACGCATCGTTCCGTTTCAAGGGCATCAACCCGGAAGGCAAAGTGGGCGACTGGACCAGCAGCTGGGAAGACTCGCAACTGACGCCACTGGTGGTCGAGCTGAAAATGGAAATGACGCCTGAAAGCCGCATGGAATGGCCGCTGCTGGAAGTCGTCATGATGGTAGACGGCGGCTCCACGCGCGGGTTCAACGCCGGGTTTTTCCCGTCCGGGTAGTGGGCGTCCCTGGCTCTCCGTTGCTGGAAATGACGGGAGCGCCTGGAATCCAGAATTCAGAATCCAGAATCCAGAATTTAGAACCCAGAACCCAAAAGCCAATGCAGTATCCCAAACAACAACGCGGCATCGCTCTGGTCATGGTGCTCTGGGTCTGCATCCTGATCGCGGTTTTGCTTGCGAGCTTTTCGATCAGCGCTCGCGTGGAGGCTTTGCAGGGCCGCAATTTGCTGGATTCGACGAGAGCGCGATACGCAGCAGAGGCGGGCTTGCATCGAGCTGCGTATGAGTTGCGCGGCAACAATCCGGAAACACGCTGGGTGGCCGACGGTCGACCCTACGAGATCGACTTCGAGGGAAGCAAGGTTGTCATCGAAATCTTCGACGAAACCGGCAAGGTCGATCTCAATGTCGCCGATCCAGTCACGCTGACTGCGCTTTTCCAGTCGGGTGGATTAGAGCAGCAAGACGCCGAGGCGCTGACTGGTGCGGTCATGGATTGGCGCGATCCGGACGATCTTCTGAGCCCCAACGGCGCTGAAGCCAACGAGTACGAAGCCGAAGACCGCCCTTATAAGCCCCGCAATGCGCCGTTCGAGACCGTTTCTGAAGTGCAGCAGGTGCTTGGCATGAACTTCGAGCTGTATCGGGAACTTGAACCGCTGATGACCATCTACTCGGGGCGTGCGCAGCCGAACCCGGCCTTCGCGTCTCCCCAGGTTCTGGCGCTGATACCCGGTATGTCGCCTGATCTTGTTGAACTTTTTGTGCAACAACGGCAAACGCCGGCGGGGGCAGCAGGGCAGGCAGCAATGGCTTTGGCGTTGCCCGACGGAACGCCAGTGGTGGCACAGGGAGGAGGGCTTACGTACACTATCAGGTCCGCTGCAACCCTCCCTGGTGGCGCTACCGCCAGCCTAGAGGCGACCATTCGCCTGGGCGCGAGCATGGTGGCGCGGCGACCGTTTCGCGTCGTGCGGTGGCGCGACGGCGAAGCGAAATAGGCGGTCGTCGGCGTCCCTATCGGTCGCCGACGTCGAACGAAATCCTGGCCAGGACAGAATTGAAACTCAATGCTCGACGTGATCCAAAAGCCTCTGCGCCGGTTTCGCCAGCGCTACGACAAGAGCGGCCTGAAGCAGTTCTTGACGTGGTGGTATGGCGAATTGGTGGGCATGCTGCCGCCCAAGTGGCGGGCGCTGCTGGCCAGCGACCGGGCGCATCTGGCGATCACGCCCCTGGATGCTGGCTGGCGCGTCGATCGTGTTCGCGCCGGAATCGTCGAGGACTCGCAAACGGTGGAGACCAACGACGGCTTGGCACAAGCTTTGGTCGCGTTGACGCCGGAAAACGAGGCTCCGCATCAAGTTCTCGTGCTGCCTCAAGCTTCGGTGCTGCGCCGTCGCGTCGGTTTGCCCGCAGCAGCGGAGGAGCATCTGGACAAGGTGCTCGGATTCGAGATGGATCGGCAGACCCCGTTCCGCGCCGACCAGTTGTACGTCGATTCGCGCATCGTCAAGCGAGATCTGACCGCCCGCACCTTGCTGGTCGACATGCTGGCGATACCGCGCACCGTGCTCGACCAACGCCTCGCAGCGGTCGGCAATATCGCTCTCGATGGCGTCGATGTGGGTGGTTCAGAGGGTCTGGCGGGTTTCAACGTTCTGCCGATCGAGCGCCGTGCGCGCCGCACCAATCAACGCCTGCGGCTCAACATTATTCTGGCGCTCAGTGTCGTGGCACTGTTGTGGCTCGTGATGTGGCAATCGCTGCAACTGCGCGAGAGCGCCATTTCCCGACTCTCGGATACGATGGACGAGTCGCGTTTGCAAGCCACACAGACCACCGAACTGAAGCGCCAGTTGCGCGACGCGATCGAAGGCGCGAACTTTCTTGCGAAGAAGAAGGCCGAACAGCCGATCACAGTTGATGTGCTCAATGAGATTACGCAGCTGATCCCGGACGACACCTGGCTCGAGCGCGTCAGCTTTACGCAAACCGAGAAGGCCGTGCAGTTGCAGCTTCAGGGCCAGTCCAGCCGCGCGGATAAACTCATCGGACTTTTGACCAAGAGCCAGTGTCTGACCAATCCACAGTTCATCGGCATCATTCAACCGGACGGCGCCACCGGCAAAGAGCGCTTCACTTTATCCGCAGACTTGAAAACGGGGGTGTGTCATGGCGCTGACGCTGTTGCCGCCGCCCGGTAAGGGCAAGCCGGTTGCGCTCGGGCTGCTGCTGTTCGCCCTGGTGCTGGTGTACTTCGCCGCGTTCCACGGCTTTATCGCTAAGCACCTCGAGTTTGCGCAGGAATTGTCCGACGGCAAAGACAGCGAGCTGAGATTCCGGCAGATCGCCGCGCAACGTGCGGATGTCGAAGCGCGCTTGAACGAAGTGCGTCAATTCCAGGCCGGCGCGAACTACTTTTTGCCCGAAGACAGTTTCGATCTGGCAGCAGCCAATCTGAACAGCCAGCTCAAACAGATCATCGAAGAGAAAGCGCGCGACGCGCAGCGTTGCCAGTTGACCAGCAGCCAAAACGAGCGCCCGACCGCTACCGAGCCGTATCAGCGCGTTGTGGTGAAAGTACGCATGCGCTGCGATCTCGATGATCTGACCGAAATACTCTATGAGCTGGAAAACGCCACGCCGTTCCTGTTTGTGACTGAGCTCAATCTGTACCAGCAGCAGATGTTCCAGGGCGGCATGCCGCAACCAAACTTGGGCGATCTTGATATCCGTTTCGATCTGTTCGGCTACATCCGCAAACCCGGAGGCCAAGGATGAAGCGCGATCTGGGCGCATGGATTACGCTGGTATTGGGCGGTGCCTGCGGCTTGCTCGCGGCTCTGGCGGCTTTGCAGGCGATCGGCCTCGGCGGCGGTGTCGCCGTGCTGCCGGCAACGCCGTTGGCGCTCGAAGACGACCTCAAGCAGCCATTGACGCAGGCGGAGTTCAACCTGCCGCCGTTCACCCAATATGTGGAGATCGCACAGCGGCCGATTTTCAACTCTGATCGCAAACCGCGCCCGATTGAGGCGACCGCAGCCGCGCCTGCGGGGGACGCGCCGCCACCTGTCGCGCTCAACATCACGCTGCTCGGTGTGCTGCTGGAGGCGGACAAGAAGATCGCGATCTTCCGCGACAACACCAAGAGCACCACCTTGCGCGCGAAAGTCGGGATGCCACTGCCCGGCGAACTGTCTGGATGGACGTTGCAGGAACTTGAGGCGCGCAAAGCCGTCTTTGATGGCGGTCCGCAGCAGGGCACGGCCGAGGTCAAGCTCGATGTGACCAAAGCGCCCACCGGCGCACCGCCGCCGGCGCCCATGCAATCGACGAACGCTGCACCACCGCCGCCGCCCCAGCCGGGTCAGGCAATACCACCGGGTCAGCCCGGTCAGCCCGGCCAGGTGTCGCCCGAGGAAGCGGCGCGGCAAGCCGAAGTGCAACGCATCATCGAGCAACGTCGCGCGCAGATGCGCGCGGAAGCGGAAAAAATGAGTCAGCAACAAGGGCAGCCGCAGTGATGCGGCCTGGCCTCAAGGAGATTTGGGTGATCGACCGTTGGATCAAAGCCGGCGCGGTAGCGTTGGCGGTAGTTCTTGTGGGGTGCGCGACAGCACCTGAGCGTCCGGTGGTAGACGTGGCACCGCAACCGCGCCCGCCCGCAACTGTGCCCGAGCAGGAGGCCTCCGAGGCGCCGGCGCCGCGTGCCATACCGGATACCACCGACGTGCTCGATGCGGGCACCGGGGAACTGATCAATCTAGCTGCTGCCAAGCGGCCGAATCGCAAGCCGCCAGAGCAAGGCAAGGCCAGCCTCAATTTCGCCGACATGCCGATCGCTGATGTCGTCAAGATGATTCTGGGCGATTTGCTGGGCGAAAACTACGTGATCGCGGCGGGCGTCAGCGGCACGGTGACCTTTTCCACGGCGCGCCCGGTCACACCGGACCAGGCCTTGTCGATTCTGGAGATGCTGCTCAGTTGGAACAATCTTGCCCTGGTCTACATCGACGGCCAGTACTCGATCGTGCCGGCCGCAAACGCCGTGCGCGGCAACCTGACGCCACGCGTGGGATCGCCTGAAACTGCGCGCGGCGTCGAAGTGCGCGCCGTGCCGCTGCAGTTCATTGCTCCCACCGAGATGGAAAAGCTGCTGCAACCCTATGCGCGCGAAGGTTCGATCCTGAAAGCGGACAACTCGCGCAGCCTGATCGTACTGGCGGGCACGCGTCGCGAGCTGGAGAATTATCTGAGCACCATCGAAGTATTCGATGTCGATTGGCTCAAAGGTATGTCCATCGGCCTGATCACGCTGGAACAGGCCGAAGCCAAAACCCTGGTCCCTGAGCTGGATCAGATCTTCGGCGAGCCCTCCGGTTCGCCGCTGGCTGGCATGTTCCGTTTCATGCCGATCGAGCGCTTGAACGCGATCATGGTGATCACTCCGCAACGCCGTTATCTGGACGAAGCGGAGCGCTGGATCGAGCGCCTCGATAAAGGCGGCAACCAGCCAGGCGTGCGGCTTTACGTGTATGACGTCAAGAACGTCAAGGCAACCGATCTCGCCGACCGTTTGAACGACATTTTCGGCGGCAGCGGCGGCGATTCGAACCGCGCACGAACCACAAATGCCGCAGGCTCGCTGGCGCCCGGCTTGCAGCCTGTCGAGCTGTCATCTGGTAGCGGCGGTGGTCGATTGCGCAGCCCCACTGGCGAGCGCGTCGAACCGAACAAGATGGCAGAGAGCAGCAATCAGGGCGGCGCGAACGCAACTGACGGCAGTCAGCCGCGTTTGGTCGCCAGCCCGGGCGGCGCGCCGGCAGGCGGCGGCGATCAAGGTCTCGCGATCATCGAGGGCGAAGAGATTCGCATCACGGCCGTTGAAGAGAACAACCAGCTGATCATTCGCTCGACGCCGGGGCAATATGAAGCAATACGCGGCGCGATCCGCAAACTCGATACCGTACCCCTGCAGGTGCATATCGAAGCTCGGCTACTCGATGTGTCGCTGAGCAATGCGCTGAGTTTCGGTGTTCAGTGGTACTTCGAGAACGCACTTGATCGTCTCGTGCCACCGAATGATGACGACGATGATGACGACGCCACGTCGGGTGCTGCTGCTGAGCTGAAGGCGGCGATCCGCGGCGACAACTTCGGCCAGATCACAGGGGGCGGCGCGACCTGGATTTTCGCCGGCCGGCGTGCTGGCGCACTGGTCAACTTGCTGCAGAGCGAGGGCGACGTAAAAGTGCTGTCCGCACCTTCCGTGTTGGTCCTGAATAACACCGAAGCTTCGATCAATGTCGGCCAGCAGATTCCGGTCGTCAGCAGCTTCTTCAACCCCATCACAACGCCTGGCACGGGCGGCGGCAGCGTTGGTCAAAGCCAGTTCCAGTTTCGCGATACCGGCATCACGCTGGAGGTCAAGCCGCGCGTCAACCCGGGTGGCCTTGTGTTCATGGAGATCTCGGCAGAGCAGAGCACGCCAGGACCAGCGTCGTCTGCAGAGGAGTTTGGCGGAAACGTGCCAGTCGACCAGAAAACGATCTCGACCGAAGTGGCTATCCAAAGCGGCGACACGGTGCTCTTGGGCGGCCTCATTCAGCAAAACGACAGCCAATCAAACTCGGGTGTGCCTGGATTGAAGAACATTCCCGTCCTCGGGCGTCTTTTCGGTTCCAGCAAAAAAGACAACTCGCGCAAAGAATTGCTGGTGTTGATCACGCCAACTGTCGTTCGTGGCGGCGCAGAAGCTGCCGAACTCACGGATGAGTACAAGGAGCGCTTCCAGGGCTTGGAGCCGCTGCTGAAGGACATGGAAGAGGCCGAGCGCGCTCGCCTCCAACGCTTGCAAGAAACGAAAGGAGTCGATGATGAGAATCCCTAACCCAATCAAACGCTTTTGCCGCACTGCGCCGCTGGTCGTGGCGGCTGTTTTACTCGGCGCCTGTGCGACGGGTAAGCGCGCCCCGGAATCGCAGCCCGCCACCGAAGCGGCGGCCAAGCCTGAGGACATCCTGCGTGTGCGCGCGGTGTCGCGGTGGGAGAAAATCATCGACAAGCGCTTCGATGAAGCGTACGAGTATCTGTCGCCGGGATATCGCGAGGTCCGGCCGAAGGATGATTACGTCAAGATCATGGCCGGTCGGCCCTTGCAATGGACACGGGCAAATTTTGTTCGCGCCTCTTGCGAGACCGAGACCTGCGCTGTCAGTATCGAGGTTCATGCGAATTTCGAAATGCCGGTGATGCGAGTCGGCACTGTTGAGACGCTGACCGTCGTTGAAGAGAACTGGATTTTGAGCGACGGAGAGTGGTATTTGGTGCCTGCGGCCGACCGATGAGGTTGGCAGCGCGCGCAACGGTTGCGCTGCAGTTCAACTTGCATTAGCATCTGTTGCGCTCTTGTCTAGCCTTGCCACAAGAGGGGATGAAATCCCCCACTGGGAGTGAGGTTAGCCGTAGGCGAAGCCCTGTAGTTGACTAGGAGTGTTGTATGAAAAAGAACACCATGGCGACTGCCATCGTTGCCGGCCTCGCCGGCGTCGCTGGTATCGCGAACATTTCCACCGCGGTGAACCTCAATCCGGACGGCGTGGGTCAGGTCCTCCTGTACCCGTACTACACCGTCAACGGCAACAACCTGACCATCCTCTCCGTGGTGAACACCACGAGCGCTGGCAAGGCAGTCAAGGTCCGCTTCCTCGACGCTCGTAACTCGCGCGAAGTTTTGGACTTCAACCTGTATCTGTCCGAGTTCGACGTTTGGACCGCGACGCTGTTCTCGCAGGCCGATGATGGCCCGGCGAACATCACCACGACCGACACCAGCTGCACCGTGCCGGGCATCGAGAGCGGTATCTTCCAGCTCCCGACCCTGCCGAGCGGCCAACGCTTCTTCCCGTTCCGCACCACGTTCTTCACGGATTACACGCAGCCGGCGCTGACCGCGGCAACCCGTACCCGTGACGGTTACGTCGAGATGATCGAAATGGGTTCGATCGACACCAATAGCTTCTTTGGTGACAGCCTGACCCACATCAACAATCGTCCGGCCGACTGCGCAACGTTGGAACGCGCTTGGCTGTCGAACGGCATCTGGACCGCCACTGCCGGCGCTGAAGACGTCGATGCTCCGTTGGGTGGCCTGTTCGGCGCCGCTTCGTTGGTCAACGTTGCTGACGGTACGTTCCTGAACTACAACGCTGACGCTATCGATGGTTTCCGCACCACGTCGATCCACACTGCGCCGGGCGCCGACTTCCCGAACCTGACGAACGCCAACAGCGCCGTCGCCGGTGTCGTCACCAGCTACGTGTTCGATCGCGGTCGTCTGATCACCAGCAACTGGCTGACCGCCGGTGGCCGCGGCGTCGACGCCGTCTCCGCCGTGCTGATGCGCGAAGCGGTGTTCAATGAATACGCCGTTGATGCTGACCTGCGTGCAGCAACCGAGTGGATCGTGACCTTCCCGACGCGTCGTTATTACGTCGGTGGCACGAGCGGCACGATTGCGCCGTTCACGATGTTGTTCGCCAATGCGCCGATTGGTTCGCTGCTGGGTAACGCCGGTTGCGAGCGCGTTTCCCCGCGCATCTACAACCGCGAAGAAGATACGTTCAACATCTTCGACTTCTCGCCGAGCACTGGCCAAGCTCAGCTCTGCTGGGAAGCCAACCCGCTGTGGTTCCAACGCACGCCGCAGGCGATCACTGCACGTGCACCGATCACCGGCGCCGTTGGTCTCCAGGGCACCGGCGCAGCTGCCGCTCCGTTCGTTGGTCCGCTGTGGACCGGCGTTCCGACCTACCTGCAACTCTTCGGCATCATCCAGAAGACGTTCCAGAACGGCTGGCTGTGGCTGGGCTTCTACGATCTGAACGCGTTCAACGCGGCCGGTATCCCGAGCCCGCTGAACCGTCCGCAGCTCGTCGAGACTGGCGTTGTGGCTCCGGTTGTGCCGGATCGCTTCTTCGGTCTGCCGGCAACTGGCTTCTGGGCGCTCCGCGTCGAGAACCAGAACGCTCGTCCGGGCGTGCAGGGCTTCTACGGCGGTGCTTATCCGCACCGTGCGTCGCGCGCCTGCTACAAGGGCGCGTTCGCAGCCTCGGCTCCGTGCGATTGATAGTTTGAGTTGATTCAAAAGTGGTAACGAAAGGGGGCTTCGGCCCCCTTTCTCTTTCGTCGGACTCACAAAACCGAAAGTAACGAAAGACTGACTCTGACTCCGACTATCGACCATCTGTCAGCCACGTTTCGCTATGATCGATTGGTCGGCTATCGTTCGGAACACTTATGCCCAGATTTCCCCTCGCTCTCGCACTGACCGTTGCGTCTGCCAGCGCGCACGCCCAGCTTCTACAGCTCGACAACGTAACGCCGCCTATTCCGCTGATCAGCTCGTCAACAACGAGTGCCGTTCAGATCGATCCGGCAACCGGCAACGTCACCGTCAGGTCAAGTACCCAGAACCTGACGCAGTGCTCCGGGCAAACGCAGAACCCTGCCGAAATCACCAGTTTCTCGATCACCCCATCAAGCGTGCTAACCAACGGTGCCTTCACAGTATCCTGGTCGGCGATCAACACGAACGCCGGAAACCCATGCCAGCCAAGTGGCGGCGGGCCAACGGCCTGGGGCAGCGAAGGCGTGCTGCCGGCAAGCGGATCGCGAAACTACAATGCTCCAGGGGGAGCCCAGACAATTAACTTTACGCTGACTTGCGCAGGACCCGGTGGCAGCGATCAGGAAACCAGAACGCTCACCGTCACAACAAATGGTGGCGGCGGAAATTGCACGGCGCCATTCCCAGTCAATCAGGCGAATTGGTCGCAGTGGTGGTCGACACCGTTCCCGTCTCACCCTGGAGGTCGCCGTCAATGGATTGCGACGCAGGGCAACATCGACTCTATCGTCTTCGTTGCATCGAGCGCCACAAACCAATTCGGTAGTATCGCAGCCTCGGGATTCCCTGGAGACGGTGAAGGGGCGATGCAAATGTCCATCTCGACTACGCCAGGCTGTTATACGGCTGCCAACCTTGGTCCGAACTGTCTCTCGCCGGTGAGCAGCACGGCCTCTGTCGGCTGGGCGATTGGGTCATCGCAGTTCTCTTGCGCACTGACGCCAGGATCAACGTATTACCTGAACCTGACGTTCGGCAATGCCAACGGGCCGGGCAGCGGTCCGTTCTGCGTCACTGGGGCGTGCGGTCGCGATATCTCGAGCCTCAACCAGCGTTCGCCCGAGTAGCCTTCCCGTTACCCAGAGCCGATCAACGCGGGCACTCTGCGCAAGTGGGAACTTAGACTAAGGTCCGACATCGAAGTCGGACCCATACACTCAAGGAAGAGACATGCAACGCTTTATTGCCGCCGTGGTCCTGCTTGCAGCGCCCATGATCAGCTTTGCTCAGCAGTGCAAAGACCTGGACTGCCCACTCGCCACGCGCGGAACCGCGACAATTACCGTCGCCGATCTGGTGGCCAAACTGGACAGCGCCGAGAAGAAACACCGCCCGTTGATCCTGAGCGAACCCAAGCAGCTGGAGCAATTGATCGACAACATGTTGCTTTCACGCCAGCTCGCAAACGAAGCGCGTAAGCGAACCGCCAACGTCGACGATCCTGTGCTCGCAGCAAAATTGCAGCTTTCCCAGGATGACGTCTGGGCTGTAGTTGAGCTCAACGCCATTCGAGCCGCGCGGGTGCCGAAGAACTTCGACAGGCTCGCGCGCGAGCATTACGCCATCAACAAAGACACCTACATGAAGGGCCGATCGGCGACGGTCCGGCACTTGCTCATCGCCGCCGAGAAACCAGGCGCGCAAGCTAAAGCAGAGGCAGTCTTCAAAGAACTCAGCAATGCCGATGCCAAAACCTTCGAAGCGCGTATTGCCGAACTGTCCGACGACCCGGGAAAGACCAGCAACAAGGGTGTCTACACGGTGGTTGAGAACGAGGGGACTTATGATCCAGCGTTTGCCGCTGCAGCGCTGACCATGGTGAAACCGGGCCAGGTTGTAGGCCCCATCAAGAGTCAGTTTGGCTACCACATCATGCAGCTCATTGAGTCGGCGCCAGCCCGCCCGATGACCTTCGAGGAAGTCAAGCCGCAGATCGTTGAAACGGTCAGTGGCGATGCGCGCCGCCGAGTCGTCAGCGAATACCGCAACGAACTCAGCATGAAAGGCTCATTGCAGACCTTCCCAGAGAACCTCGAGAAGGTCATCAAAGCAGCCGAGAGCCGCGACTAGGGACCCAGAAACAGGTGCGGCTCCGAGGCGCATCGATGTCCTTGTTCTGGCACCTTTGGCTGCGCGAGTTTCGGTCGCGCTACCTGGGAAGCATGTCCGGGCTGCTGTGGGCCTTCGTCCACCCGGTCTTGCAACTGGCACTATACGCCACCGTCTTCCAGCACATCTTCAAAGCCCGCGTCGTCGGCGCCGAAGCGCATGGCTTTGTCGCCTTTGTTGGCGTCGGATTCTGGGCTTGGGTGTTGTTCGCCGAAGCCTCATCGCGCGCCACGACAGCCGTACTCGATCAGGCAGCGCTGATCGGCAAGGTCAAGCTCTCAACGCAGATGCTGGTCACAGCCAGCGTCTGTGCCACGGCCGCCGTACACCTGCTGGGATATGCACTTGCGTTGTTGATTCTGGCCGCGTCAGGTACCGCGATGCACTGGCAAGGCGCTCTCCTGGTGCCGGTGGTCATGGCGATGCTGATGCTTCTGACGCTCGGCTTCGCGTACTTCCTGAGCGCGGTACAAGTGTTTATCCGCGACCTCGCACAAATAATCACCCAAGTTCTCGCGTTCTGGTTCTTTCTGACGCCAGTCGTTTATTCGCGTGAAATGCTGCCCACTTTTGCGCAGAACTGGATGGCTTGGAATCCGTTGACCTACTACCCGGAGCGGCTGCGTCAACTGCTGCTGGAGGGGCAGACGGCGCTGACAGTTGCCGATGCTTATGCGCTGCTCATCGCCCTGGCCGTATTCGCGATCGGCAGCCTTGCGTTCCGCCGACTGCAACGACACTTCGAGGATTTCTTGTGAACGCGCTTGTGGAAATGCGCAGTGTCGCCAAGCGCTACCCGCTGGTCCACCGCAAAGCCGACCGTATGCGGGCGCTCATGCGCTTGTTGCTGGGCCTGGATGGCGCGCAGAGCGTCACGGTTCTGGAAGATGTTACGCTGTCGATTGCGCGAGGCGAATCGCTGGGAATCATCGGCGAGAACGGTGCGGGGAAATCGACCTTGCTGAAGGTCCTGACCGGTGTGCTTCATCCGTCATCCGGTACGGTTGCCGTCAATGGCTCTCTGGCGGCTCTGTTGGAGCTTGGCGCCGGGTTTCATCCTGAATACACCGGCCGGCAGAACATAGCTACTGCCGCAGCGCTGATGGGCATGACTGCGGCAGAGACCAGCCAAAAGATCGACGAAATCATCGAGTTTGCGGACATTGGTCGCTACATTGATGAACCCATCAAACACTACTCCACCGGCATGGTCGTACGCCTGGGGTTTGCGATTGTGGCTGCACGAAAGCCGGAATTGCTGATCACCGATGAAGTTCTGGCCGTGGGGGATGAAAGCTTCCAGAAGAAATGTGTGCGCTGGATCGAGGAATACCTTTCAGGTGGCGGCACGCTTCTGCTCGTGTCGCACAGCATGTATCACGTACAAAAGCTCTGCAAACACGCGCTCTGGATGCATCAAGGCCGCGTCCGTGCGTATGGCGATGTGTTTGAGGTTACCCAGGACTACCTTGCCTATCATGAACGCAAGACAGCCAAAGAAGCCGAAGCGGAGAAGCGCGTTGTTGCCAGTTCAGAAGGCTATCGCGTTGAGACCATCGCTTTGAATGGACGCACCGAAGACTTGCCGCTGACTTTGCCAGAAGGTCGCGTCCTGGACATTACGGCTGAGGTTTACACACCCGACCAGCGAACGCCGCACATTGCCATCGGCCTGATCCGCGCCGACGGTACGGCGATCTATGGAACGTCCAGCGAAATCGACGGCGCGCCTGCAACGCGCATTTCGGACATCCTGGTCCGCTACGCGCTCAGGTTCGATGCCTTGCCGCTGCTGCCCGGCGGATACACGCTGCGCTTCCACGCGATGGATCCCGAAGGACTGCGTGTGTTCGATACGCGAACCCGCGAGCTTCTGGTCCGCGGCGACAGTCGGGAGTTTGGTCTGGTGCGATTGGCTCACCAATGGCACTGACGATTATTGTTCCGGTGTACAACGCGGCCGAACTCCTCGCGCGTTGTCTTCAGGCGCTCGACAGCTGTACTCCACCTGCCGCGCCGATCCTCGTGATCGACGATGCGTCGAGCGACGCACAAATTGCGCCGATGCTGTCGACCTGGGCACGTTCGACGCCGTTGGCGGCAACGATATTGAGCAATCCCGGAAACCTCGGTTTCGTAGCAACCGTCAATCGCGGCATGCGCGAGGCCGGCACCAGCGATGTGGTGTTGCTCAACAGCGATACCGAGACAACGCCCGGTTGGTATGAGCGCATACAGCGTGCGCTTGCGCAATACCGAGTGGCCACCGCCACGCCATTCTCCAATCACGCCGAAATCTGCTCGTGGCCAGTTTTCGTGCGGCGTAACGAGATCCCGAACGACAAGAACCAGATCGCCGCCGCCTTCGCTCGACACGCGCCGCAATATCCGGAATTGCCGACCGCCGTGGGCTTCTGCATGGGCATCGCGCGCGCAGCACTGGATGCCATCGGCGACTTCGACGCCGCAACCTTCGGTCGTGGCTATGGCGAGGAGAACGACTTCTGCTGTCGCGCGCGTGGGCACGGCTGGAGGAATGTACTGGTCGACGACGCCTACGTGGTGCACGCAGGCGGCGGCTCTTTTGGGCCACTGGGCCTCGGTCCGGGCGGCGAAAATCTGCAGCGCTTGTTGGCGCGCTATCCGCACTATGCGCGCGAAGTGGCCGATTTCATTTCAGCAGATCCATTGCGCGAAACGCGAGAACGCGTCCGCGATTCGCTGCGGTGAGAAGATCGCCGCCGCCGGTCCTGATATCGTCCGCGGCCTGCAGTGCGCGGCAGCGCACAATCGAGTTGACGGCCAAGCAACACCAGTGTGGTGTCCCAAAAATAACTGGAAGAAATGTCCGATGGATTTCGGCCCGAGGCAAGGCGCGAGAAGGAGTCATAGCAGCGCTATGGCGACGACGAGCAACGTAGCATTCGGGTCGAAAGACGCGGACATAATTCCAGTTATTTTTGGGACACCACACTAGCAGGCTGTTGAGAAACAGCCTGCTAGCGCGAACCATGGATGGTTCGCACATTGATCAAGCACGTAAGTGTTTGATCAATGGAGAGCGAGTCCGGACATGCGCCGGACTCGCGACTTGAGAAACGCACAGGAAGTGCGTTTCTCAACATCGTGCTAGACGAGCACTGTCGCTAACAAACCGAACCAATGACCGATTTTCTAGAATTCACCGGCGAGCGCTTCACTCCGGAGTGCGTACGCGAAATCTGGCTGGAGCACTGGCACCGCTATGCGTTCGCAACCACCTTCGCGCGCGACAGGCGTGTGCTCGATGCCGCTTGCGGCGAAGGCTATGGCAGCGCACTGTTGGCGCGCCATGCGCACAGCGTAGTGGGTTTGGATGTATCGACGACCACCATCGAACACGCGAAACGGCGCTATGCGGCGCCGAATCTGCACTATGCCGTTGCCGACGTCACCGCTCTGGATCAGATGGCCAACGCAAGTTTCGACTTGATCGTGTCATTCGAAACGCTGGAGCATGTGGCGCGTCAGAGCGAGATGCTGGCGGGTTTCCGGCGGCTCCTGGCGCCCGGTGGCCTGCTGCTGGTATCCACGCCGGATAAACGCACCTACACCGATCTGACGGGCGTCGTGAACGAGCATCACGTGCGCGAATTATATCGCCCCGAGTTTGAGGCGCTTGTTGAG
The DNA here is from genome assembly GCA_022844135.1 of Lysobacterales bacterium. GTDB lineage: Bacteria > Pseudomonadota > Gammaproteobacteria > Xanthomonadales > SZUA-5 > JALHMH01. The sequence continues at coordinate 121,119 of JALHMG010000006.1, read as the reverse complement.
GCGCACTTTCCGGTACATCGGTTGCTGGCGCAAAAGCTACTGTTCCAGTCGGTCTTGTGGGATCCCGATTGCGCCCCCACCTCCAGCACGGCGGCGACAATGCACCCGGATCGGATCGATGCCAAGCTCGATTACGATGCGCTCTACTACATCGCGTTGTGCGCGATGGACCCTGGCGACATTGAACTGAGCCCGGGGCACGTACATCTTTTTGGCGATGCTGCCGAAAGCGTGTACCGCCACTACAACGACGAGATCCGAAAACACATTGCGGCCGGGCATCGCCTGGTTGCGCAAGAAAACCAAATCGCTGCGCTGCAAGCGGAAATCGCGCGCTTGAACGCTGCGCTTCAACAACGCTGATACGGATGGACCCGAGACGATGAGCGCAGTGATGCCGCGCCCCGATGCACTTTACGCCGCCGACGAAGGACTCGTCGCGCCGCTTTCTGCCCAGGAATGCCTGGTGCAGAACCCACGCACACAAGATCGCCATGTGATGACCTTCGAGGTGTTTCAGGCACTGGATGCCTGCAAGCATTTCGCGACCATGGATCAGCATCTGCGCGGCGTGCTCGATGCGATGCCGGCATTGCGCGGACAAGAGGACGCGGCCAAGCGAGTACTTGGCGGCTTTGTCGATCGCGGCTTGTTGCAAAGCGCCGATCAGATTAGCGCCGAACTGGCCGCTGCACCAGCGCGGCGCAAGGTGGGGTTGGGTCCGATTTTTGTGCTGGCCGAGGACCGTCCCGAAGGCTTGGCCCGCGCGCTCGATAGTATGATCCGGAGTGGCGACACTGGTCTTGATCGATTGCCAATTGTGGTACTCGACGGCTCGCGCAGTCAGCAGAGCCGCGAGGCGAACCGTCGTGTCGTCGACGAACGGCGTCGCGATGCGGGCCTCAAGTACCTGGGCAACACGGAGCGCGCTGCATTCATCGCGCGACTGCAAGGCCAGATCAAGCCGCACGCGAGCGCGCTGACGTACCTTTTGGGCGAAGATGAGGCGCCCACGCGCGCGCAACTCTTCAACTGGATGCTGCTGCTCGGTGCGGGTCATCGCGTCATCGTGTTCGACGATCGGCAGTTCCTGCCGCAACGTGAGATGCCGGGTGCCGAAGGGGGCATTGATCTGCTGCACAATCATGCCCGCAGCGCCTACTTCATCAGCAGCGACGAACCCAATCCGGCGCCAGAAGTGGGCACCGACGATGGCTATTTGAGCGTGCAAGCCGATCGTTATGTGGGTGAAAGCATCGGCCGCGTGGTGAGCCTGCCGGGACGGCTGCAAATGGCGAGTGCTTCGCTCGCGGGCGCGTCGCTGCCATCGATCCGCCAGTTCGAGCCGAGCGGGCGTGTCACCGCGCTGATTCAAGGCACGATCGGGTCTATAGAAGCGCCACACAACACCTGGCTCTATCAACTCGACAATGCTTCGCGCAATCGCTTCTGGGCAGCGCGCGAGACCTATCTGCGCTGGTACGAGGGCGATCAGGTGTGCCACGGAATTGCCCGCGCGCGAATGACGCTCGCCGGCGTGTACCAACCAAGCGCACTCGACTTGCAAGCGCTCGGCGGGTTCGTGCTGCCGGGCGCCGGCGCACGAATCGGACCGAGTTTCGGTGTGCTCACCAAGTTTCTCGATCCAGAATCGGCGGTATTGCACAGCACCACAGCCAACGGCCATCAGTGGCAGCCCTCGTTGAAGCGTTCCGATGCAGCGCGTAAGCCGTTTACGCCCGCCATCGCCAATTTCTTGTCCGATCACATCCAGGCGCGCACCGGCGAAGCGCGCGCAGCTGGCAGCTTGCAACGTGCCGCCGCGCTGGCAGCGTTACTGGACGATCTGGCTTCGTCGCCAAGTTCAGCGCTGCAAGCTGAGCTGGGTTCCTATTTGACCTACAAGCGGTCGGAATTGGTCGCGGATTTGCAGCGTCGTATCGATGAGGCCGGAAAGCAGGCGCCGATTTACTGGGAAGCGGATTTGCGCGAAATCGTGCAAGCCACGGGCAAGGAGTTGGTGCGCTCCAGCGTGCCGCGTCTGGCCGACTGCCCGGAATCGCTCGATGCCGCGGGATGCGCTGAGCGCGTGCGCGGCGAGGTCCGACAGCTCGCAGCTGCGATGCGCGCCTGGCCCGCTGCCTTCGAAGCTGCGCCGGGCGTGGCACAGGCCTGGGTAGGTTAGTTGCCTCGGCGCCGTGCGCCTCGCTGCGGTCGTCGTCAACTATCACTCCGGGCCGCTGCTGGAGGATTGTTTGCGGCGGTTGCTCGCGCATCCGGCGGTCCATGAGTTGGCGTTGGTCGATAACGGATCTAAACCAGGCGAGATCGATGCGTTGCTCGCAAGGCTCAAAGATCGACGCATGCTGCGCCTGGACTTGCTCGACAACCCAGGGTTCGCAACCGCGTGCAATCGCGGCGCGCGCGCGACGCACGCGCCGCATCTGCTGCTCTGCAATCCAGACTGCTTGATGGAATCCTCAGCGCTTGACGACCTGTGCGCTGCGGCGCTTGAAATCGAGAAACACCATGCACTCGGCGCCTTGGGCGCTGTACTCGTGGATCGCTCCGGGACGGTAGATCCCGCCAGCGCTCGCCGTGATCCGACGCCGCTGCGCGCCGTAGTCAGCGCGCTAGGTCTGGAGCGATTCCTGCCCACGCGCGGGGTGCACGAAGCAATCGTCGGCACGGCCCCGATGCCGGTCGATGCGATCAGCGGCGCGCTGATGCTGCTGCGCCGAGAGGCCTTTTACGCCGTGCGTGGTTTCGACGAAGGTTACTTCATGCACAGCGAAGATCTCGATCTTTGCCGTCGTTTGCGCGAGCAGGACTTCAGCGTCTGGCTGCATCCAGGCGTCCGCGTGCTGCACGTCAAGGGCGTGTCCAGCGCGCGCCATCCGTTTCGCATCGAATACGCCAAGTATTCGAGCTTGTTGCGCTACTTCGACAAATTCGATGCAGTGCGTTTAGCGCCGCCCACCCGCGCGTTGATCCGGGTTGGGGCTTTTCTGCGCTTGCTGTTGCACTGGGGACTGGCAAGCGTAAGGCGCCCGCGGGTCAGGCAATGATCGTCTTGGACGGCTCGCCAGCGATTTCTTGCGCGAGGCGCGGCACCAGATAGCCCGGCAATTGCGCGCGCAGCTCTGCAATCAACCCCTGTGCGCGCTCGCGCGGCACCGCAAAGTGCGCGGCGCCAGCGACGCGATCCAACAGATGCAAGTAATACGGAAGCACGCCGGCCGCGAATAGCGCTTCGCTCAATCGTTGCAATTGTGCCGCGTCGTCGTTGACGCCGGCGAGCAGCACGCTCTGGTTGAGCAATGTCGCCCCCGTTACGCGCAGACGCCCGCAGGCATCGCGAACATCCGCAGCTATCTCGTTGCCGTGATTGGCGTGGATGACCACAGTGGTCGGCCAGGGCAGGCTCTGGAGCCAGGCAACCAGTTCGGCATCGACTCGATCAGGAAGCACTACCGGCCAGCGTGTATGCAAGCGCAGGCGCCGAATGTGCCTGATGCCCGCGAGCCGGTCGGTCAACGAGCGCAGTTTTGCCGTACTCAGCGACAGTGGATCGCCGCCGCTCAAAATCACCTCGTTAATGCTGTTATCGGCGGCGATGAGGGTCAACGCAGCCCGCCAGTCGTCGCGCGCCGCCAGCTCCTCGCTATACGGGAAGTGACGACGGAAGCAGTAGCGGCAGTGCACCGCGCAACTGCCGGTCGCGATCAGCAACACGCGGCCGGCGTACTTGTGGATCAGCCCCGGCGCTCGGGTGCGGGCCAGATCGCCCACCGGATCCAATAGGTCCACCGGCGTTCGCGATTCCTCAGCGGCGATGGGCAAAACCTGACGTAACAGCGGGTCCTGTGGATCGCGGCGGCGCATGCGCGAGACATAAGGCAAAGGCGCCAACAAAGCAAACTCGGCAGCGGCGGCCTCGCTCAAGTTCACCTCCGCCGGCGCAAGATCAAGCGCGCGCAGCAGCGAACCGGCGTCGCGATAGGCGCCTTGCAATTGCACTCGCCAATCGTTCCGGCGTGCCGCCGGTGCTGCTAAAGCAGTTATCATCCCGCGCTCACTCGCCTCGCGGCGTCTGCCGCGCGGCCAATCATACCGGCGCGACCGCGCCGACCTAATCGATGGAGAACTCCATGGCCAGCTATGGCATGAACGATGTGCGCAACGGACTCAAGATTCTGATCGACGGCGATCCGTACACCATCGTCGACACTGAGTACGTTAAGCCAGGCAAGGGCCAGGCGTTCACCCGCATCAAGATTCGCAATCTGAAGAACGACCGCACTGTGGAGCGCACCTTGAAGGGCAGCGACTCGGTCGATGGCGCGGATGTGGTCGATACCGACATGCAGTATCTGTACACCGATGGCGAGTTCTGGCATTTCATGCATCTGGAAAGTTACGAGCAGTTTCAGGCCGACAAGGCTGCCGCAGGCGAAGCCGCACAATGGCTCCGAGAGCAGGATATGTGCATGGTCACGCTCTGGAACGGCGCGCCGCTGACCGTGACGCCGCCGAACTTCGTGGAGCTCAAGATCGTTGAAACCGATCCTGGTGTGCGCGGCGACACCGCCCAGGGCGGCGGCAAACCCGCCAAACTCGAGACCGGCGCAGTGGTGCGCGTGCCGCTATTCGTCGAAAACGGCGAGGTGGTGCGTGTGGATACGCGTAGTGGCGAGTACGTGGGGCGGGCGGCGAAGTAAGCTCTGGGTGCTTGGTTGATGATGGTCGGCGGCTCGTTGTCGGCTGGTGGTTGTGGCTAACCACTGCAATCCCCGGGCTCAAGCCTGGGCGTAACATGGCCCTGGAGCTCAGAAGGGCGATACCAGTTTGTTTCGCCCCTTCAGGGCTCCGATCTCACGCGAAGCCACCCAGGGCTTGCGCCCTGGGCTACTTCATTTCGGCCCTTCAGGCCTCGCTTGGCGGCTATAACGAGTGACGTTTGGGTCAACCAAGACCAGAAGAAAATAGAACCAAGAACCCATGCAAGCCGACCTGCAAATCGACGCGCGCTGGATCATCCCGGTGGTTCCATCGGGCGTTGTGCTGGACGATCACTCGCTGATCGTGCGCGGCGGGCGGATTGTGGCGGTCATGCCGACATCGCAGGCCAACCAAAGTGTGGACGCGACGCAACGACGCAGCTTGTCGAATCACGCGCTGGTGCCGGGGCTGGTCAATGCGCACTGCCATGCGGCGATGACCTTGCTGCGTGGTATTGCCGACGATCTGCCACTGATGACCTGGCTCAACGACCACATCTGGCCCGTTGAAGGGGCCCTGGTATCGGCGCAGATGGTGCACGACGGTGCCAGTCTGGCTGCCTACGAGATGCTCGCGGGCGGCATCACCGCAGTCAACGATCAGTATTTCTTTCCCGAAAGCTCCGCGAAGGCCTATCGGGATGCCGGTATGCGCGCCAGCTTAGGCATTCCGATTGTCGAGTTTTCAACGCCATACGCGCGCGATGCCGACGACTATCTACGCCGCGGACTGGCGCTTGCCGATGAAGTCAAGGGCGATTCGTTGCTGGTGGCGTCGTTCGCTCCGCACGCGCCGTACACGGTCTCCGATGAGAGCTTCAAGAAAATCCGCACGTACAGCGATCAGCTCAACGTGCGCATTCAATGCCACATCCACGAGACCGCGTTCGAGGTCGAGGATGCGCGATCCAGGACCGGCGAGCGCCCGTTCTCTCGGCTAAAGCGACTCGGGCTGATCGGTCCGGATTTGACTGCGGTGCACATGACGCAATTGACGCCAGCAGAAATCGAGGATGTGGCTCGCTTCGGCGTGGTGGTGGCACATTGCCCGGAGTCCAATCTCAAGCTGGCGAGCGGCTCTTGCCCGGTCGCAGCTCTGCTGAAAGCCGGCGCCAAGGTCGCCATCGGTACCGATGGCGCGGCGAGCAATAACGATCTTGATTTGCTTGGCGAGACCAAGACGGCGGCACTGCTGGCGAAGGCAGTGGCGATGGATGCTGCGGCGTTGAGTGCCGCCGAGGCGCTGGAAGCTGCGACGCTCTCCGGCGCTCGCTCACTCGGCATGGACGAAACGATCGGCAGTCTGGAAGTCGGTAAATGGGCGGATGTTTGTGCCATCGACTTTTCGGGTTTGCATCTGGCGCCGGTGTTCAATCCAATCTCGCACATCGTGTATGCGGCGAGTCGCCGCGACATCAGCGACGTCTGGGTTGCCGGTCGCGAGCGCGTACGCGCAGGCGTGGTGCTTGGCGCTGATCCCGAGCGCTTGCGCGCGCTGGCGAACGAATGGGCGCTCAAGGCCCGCGCGGTACGGCCATGAATAGCGATGCGGCGGAACTCAAACGCTTCGACGCCGTCGCATCGCGCTGGTGGGATGAGGGCGGCCCTTTTCGCCCGCTGCACGACTTGAACCCGGTGCGGCTCGGCTTCATCGAAGCACGCCAGTCGCTGCGCGGCGCGCGCATCGTCGATGTGGGCTGCGGCGGCGGAATCTTGTCCGAAGCGATGGCGCGCAAAGGCGCACAGGTGACCGGCATCGACATGGCGCCCGAAGCGCTGGAGGTCGCCAAGCTGCACGCGCTGGAAAGCAACATTCTGGTGAACTACCGCGAGATCACCGCAGAAGCGCTTGCCGCCGAACAGTCGGAGAGTTTCGATGCGGTCACGTGCCTGGAAATGATCGAGCATGTGCCGGATCCGCAGAGCGTGTTGAATGCTTGCGTGAAGTTGTTGAAACCGGGAGGTTGGCTCTTCGTCTCGACGCTCAATCGCACCGCCAAGGCCTTTGCGCTGGGCATCGTCGGCGCCGAATATGTGCTCGGCTTATTGCCGCGCGGCACGCATCGCTTCGATCGCTTCATCAAGCCATCGGAATTACGCCGGGGACTGCGCAGCGCCGGGGCTGACGCCATCGAGTTTCAAGGGATCAGTTACGATCCGTTGTCGCGCAGCGCGCGTCTGTCGGACGATGTTTCGATCAACTATCTGTGCGCATGCCGGCGCGTCTGAAAGCCGTACTGTTCGATCTCGACGGTACGCTCGTCGACACCGCGCCGGACCTGCTCGGTGCGCTCGACGATGTGCGCGCCGAATTGGGGTTGGCGCCACTTGTCACACCCCTGCCGGCAGCGATTGCGGCGCGCGGCGGGCGCGGGATCTTGACGCTCGGCTTGCCCGAGATCAACGATGCGGCTGAGACCTGGTTGCCGCGTTACTTGCAAGCTTACGAGCGGCGCATCGCACAGGCCAGTAAGCCGTATCCAGGTATCGAAGCATTGCTCGATGACCTACACGAGCGCGGCACTGCTTGTGCGATCGTGACCAATAAACCCGAAGGTTTGGCGCGTCTCCTGATCGCGAAGCTCGGATGGACCGGGCGTTTTGCCGCACTCGTCGGCGGCGACACGCTGGCGCAGCGCAAGCCCTTCCCGCAGCCCGTGCTACGCGCGTGCGAGCTGGTGCGCGTCGCTCCGGCGCAAGCGGCCATGGTCGGCGATGATGCGCGCGACATCGAGGCCGGCAAGGCGGCGGGGTGCGCGTGGACGATTGCGTGCGCGTACGGCTATGTCGAAGCGCCCGAGAGGCTGGACACTTGGGGCGGCGACGCGATCGCGTGCGCGCCGGAGGAGTTGGTGGGGTTGCTATGTCGCTGAAGTGCGCCGCGATGTTTGAGGAACCGCGGGGCACGGCGTGCGCGGGCACAGAGAATCGCCTCATCGTTCGCTCATGACTCTGCCGCCACTCGACGCCTACACCGCCGATACGCTCGAGCGCGAGCCCGCTCTGGCGTTGGCGATGCGTTTCGCCGCGCCCGACGAACGCACGTCGCTTCTCGGCACCGCGGTGCTGATGCGCGAGTTGCTGCAGATAGCGATCGGTAGCAGCGATGGCCGCGTTGCAGAAGCCAAGCTTGGTTGGTGGCACGAGGAAGCGCAACGCTGGGCGACCGGCGCGCCGCGCCATCCACTGGCGCAAGCGTTCGATGCCATCGAAGTGGCGCCGACGCTGGGCGTACTCATCGGCGAAGTATCGCGTTGGCTCGATGGATCGTCGTCGGCCAATGCGGCGGCGCTTTCCGATCGACTGGCGCCAGCGGCGAACGCGCTGGCCGATCTGGCGCGATCCAGTGGTGTGGCCTGGCGCTATTTGCTGCTCGTGGGTGCACTACGGCAACCCGTCGGCGAGGCGCTGTTGTTCAACGTTTTGCCGCTCGATTTAATCGCGCGCCATGGTGTGCGGCGTGGCGATACCAGCAGCCGCCAGAAAGCGATGGTCGATTTCGCGAATGCGTTGTCGGCTTGGCCAACGCCGAGCGTGCCATCGCGCGGTACGCGAGCGCTCCTCAGTTTCGAACGCGGCTATCTGAGCCAACGCGCAGCAGGCGTCGCCGACGAGAACATCCGCTTGCGTCGACGGGATGTGTTGCGGGCTTGGTGGAGCGCGGTTGGCGCGGTCAGTCGCTAGTGTACAACCCACCGCGATCGCCGATCGTTTCCCTCACCGAAACAAAAACACAATCCCGCCCACGAGCAGCGCCAACACCACCAGCGCCGGCCACAGAAGTCCCCAACGTTCCTTCGCCGTGTGCTCGGGAACGTAGCTGGCCCGAAAGCGCCTCGGGTCGCGATCATCGGTCATAGTGCGTGCTCCTTCTGCGGCGCAAAAATTGCCTTAAGCCACGGATGATCGGGCATTTCGTCTGGCCACAACTCTGGTGCCCCGAGTATCAATGCTGCGCGCGCCTCAAGAAGCGGCGGGAAACTGGACAGCGCCAGGTACTGATCGTATCGGCGGCGTAGGCCGCCTCGAGGTTCGATGGCATCCAGCGCGGCAATGAAATCGGCCGGTTCGACACGTCGCTCCAAAGCTAGTCCGGCACGGCGATAACGTTGCAACACCTCATCGAGGCTGGAGCCGACTGCGCGCATCGCCAAGTCGCTCTCGAACCAGTATGCCGCGCCGCTCCAGTACACGCGCATGGTGTTGCTCCAGCCGCGCTCGATGCTCGCCAACTGCTCGCCGGGGGCCACCGCGCGGCCGCGCGCAAAGCCGGCGAGCAGTCTGCGCCACGCCGCCTGCGCGGTCAGATCGCCGGCGCGCGCGCGCCACACGTTCTGGTGATAACTGGCCAATCCTTCCGCAAGCCAACGGCCGCGTTCGCCCAAGTACGGGTGCTGCAGATGCGCCAGCTCATGCGCCAGCGTCCAGTCCTCGCGCCAGGCGTCGCCGCCCGCCTCCGCGCCCACGTACAAATGCACCGCCGGCGCGCCGCCGCGTTGGATCTGGCCCCACGGGACAGCGCTCTTGACGCCAGGGAGCGGCACCACCAGGACTTGCGGGTTGGCGACCGGCAGTCCGCCAGCTGCGAAGTAGCGTCGTGCGCTGTCGACCAGCCATTCGTGCATGGCGGCACGCGTCGCGGTGTCGCTGAGGGGGAGCATTGCCAGGCGCAACTCTCCGCCAGGTACTGGCACGCGTTCGACCTCGAATCTCCCGAATACAGTAAGCGCAGGCCAGCCTGACGGCGTGGCGCCGAGCCGATATACCCCGCGATTTTCGGCCCACGGCACCGATGCGGACCATGCCTTGGGCAGGCGAAATCGCAGCGTGCTGTCGGCGGCGATGTGGGCGGGTCGCCATAGCCATTGTTCGGCGGCGAGTCGATAGTAGAGGCCGCGCTCGCGGCCCAGACGATAACGATCGGCTTGCCCTGCCGCGCGCAAATCGGTGGTGATCGTCGCGCAGCCATGGTCCGGGAGCACGACACGAACGCGTCGTTCGACCCTGACGTCTCCGGTCGGCGTTTCGATCCGCGTGGCGAACTGCGCCGCGCCGCGCAGATCGAGCGTCGTCGCATTCGCACTACAGAGCTGCAGCGTCAGCGTTTCGGTCTGGCTATCGATGGTTGCGGTGTAATCGAGCCGCGGCGCAGCGGCAGCATTCGCAGCCAACGCGAACAATACAGTCGCAGACCAGCGCACACTAAGCAAAGAACGCATCGGCTGCCCGATAGTCGGCACCAATGGCTTCGGCGAACTGCCGATCGCTGTCCATGTCGCCGACCATAATGGAGTCTTGCAACGACAACCCGTGCTTGCGCGCGAGCCAGACGCCTAAACCGGGCATCGGTTTGCGGCAGAAGCACCCAGCAGGAAACGCGCTGTGTGGGCAGAACGCGATATCGGCGATCGGCACACCCAGTTGCTCTGCGGTCCGTTCGAAGCCAGCCTGCACGGCCTCGCGCGTGACATTGCCGCTGGCGACGCCACTTTGGTTAGAAACAAAGAAAAGCTTCCAACCCTCCTCGACATAGCGCTGTAACACCGCAGCGCGCCCGGGCAGCACCTCGATATCGTCGGGGTCGCGCGGATAGATTTCGCCGCTTCGGGTTTTTCTGAGTGTGCCGTCGACATCGAGAAACAGCGCTTTCTGCGTGCCGCCCAGGCTTGGCCCTGGAACGCGCACGAACGGCGTTTCTTCAATCGCCGCAAAACCTTCGTCTGGTTGCGGCGGCTCGAAGCAAGCCGCGAAGCGCGCCAATGCGCCGGGCGGCGGCAGATTCGGATCGCTCTTGCCAAGTTCTTTCAGCTCATCGGGGCCGGGCAAGGCGCCATAGCGATCGAGCACGCGCAGCACGACGTTGATCAGCGCTTCCTTGAGCGGCGTCGCCAGATAATGACAGCGCACCGGCACGCCATTCCGATGCGCCACCCGAGTCAGCCACCAGCGCGAGGCGCGCGTCGCATAGGTGTTGTCGAGCACGACGCGCCTGCGCCCCGCGCGCAAGTGCGCTTCCAGCAGCGGCAGCAAGTCTTCCAGCGTGCCGCCGATCAGATCGCGATTGAGTCGCTCATAGCCCGCGTCGACATAACGCTGCACCAGCGTTGACTTGCCGGCGCCCTGAATACCCATCACGATGACGACTTCCGGCGACTGGCCGGGCGCGGCGGTGACGCTCAACGGCGCTGCTGGCACTGGGATCGGATCGAGCGACGCCAAGCCCTCGGTATTGGCATCGAAGCTGATTTTCTCCGCCAGCGCTTTGCGATCGCTCTCCGACAGCCGAATCTGGCGCGCGGCCAGCGAGGCATCGACATGCGCCGCGCTGGTGGCGCCGAACAGCGGCAGCAGCGGCGCGCCGATATCGAGAAGGCAGGCCAGCGCGGCCTGGTGCGGCGTGATTTTGTGCGCGGTCGCGATCGGCTTCATCGCGCGATTCTTTTCCAACGTATCGGTCTTCGCGTGGCCACCGAGCGGTCGGTGCGCGAAAAATGCGATCTGCTCGCGCCGCGCCAGCTCCAGCGTGCCTTCGGCCGCGCTCTTGCGGTTGATCACACTGAGCTCGTTCTGGATCGCCGCGACCTGGAAATGCCGCTGCGCCTGACGAATCTCCGCCACATCGACATTGCATAAACCAAGATGCACAACCTTGCCCGCACGCTGCAAGTCAGCAAGCGTGCCCAGGCTATCTTCGAAGGGCGTGGCTGGATCGTTGCCGTGCAACAGCAGCATGAAGAGCTGCTCGACGCCAAGCGCCACCAGACTGCCGTCGACCATTTTCCGCAGATGCGCCGGGCGTGCGTTAGGCATCCAGCGGCCTTTGGGCCTGGCCATGCCAACCTTGGTGACGATGCGCACCTCGTCCTGGGGTCCATGCCAGCGATCGACGGCCGCGCGCGCCAGCGACTCGCCGTAGTGCAGGTCGTTGTCAGACAACGCGTACGAGTCCGCCGTATCGAGAATACGCACGCCACCATCGAGCGCCCGATGGATCACTGTTATCGCGTCCGGCATCGCCGGGCGACCTTCGGTCGACAAGCGCAGCAGCCCAAACGCCAATGGGACCTCGAGTGGGCCGAAAACTCCTGGTGGTGCTGGCATCAGCGGATGCTCCCATCGTCCTGTTGCGCGAATGATCTGGTCGAGTTCGTGCTTCTACAATGCGGCGTTTACTTATGGCGATCCTTGAGTGCCGGCTGGCCGCAGACGGCCGGGATTGCAGAGATACCTTGGTTGCCGACCAATGGCGTTGGCATGCTCGCCGGTCCATGGCGACGCCTCATCAGTAATACGTCATCGATGCTGCGTTCAAGAGACCCACCGCAATCGACACCGCGGCGACAAAGGTGCCCGCGGCCTGCTCGCCCCGCGCGATGCGGTCGGGCAAGCCGTTCAACACCAGTCGCAAAACAAGGAAAGTGAGAACTTGAATCGCCAGAGCAATGAGGCCCCAGAGCGCACAATCGACCAGGCTGATGGCATTGGTGATCGCGCCGTGCAAGGGCAGCGCAAAACCGAGCAGTGAGCCACCGAGCGCCGTCGCGGCGGCGCTGTTGTTTAAACGGATCAGCGTGAACTCGCGCTGCGGCGTCAGCAGGGTGTACAGGTACAAGTACAAGAAGGTCAACGCCAGCGCCAGCGTAAAGTACGCCAGGAACGCCGGCACGCCAGTCAACGATGTTTCAGCAGATTGCCACATGAGGTCGATTCAAACACTTCATCCGCGGCGATTCAAACACTCTTCGGTCTCGCCGCCACTTGCAGCACCGCTACCGCGGCAAAAATGATCGCCATCCCGACGATCAACGAGGTAGTCAGTGCTTCATCGGCAAGCCACCAGCCAATCAGCACAGCGACGATCGGATTGACATACGCGAAGCTCCCGGCGCGAGCCGGATGCCAGACGCGCGTCAGGTACAAGTACGACGCAAAGGCAATGCACGAGCCGCCGACGACAAGATAAAGCGCTGCGGCCCACGCTGGCGCCCCGACGCTACCGTGCGTGGTAAAACCCCCGAACAACGGGGTCAGCGCTGTGCCGAGTACACCGCTGACCAGCATTTGCGTGCCGGCATTTGCGAACAGGCCGCCGGAGTGTACCCGCGCGCGTTGATACAGCGATGCCCAGGACCACGCCCCGGCGGTGAGCACGCACACGGTCGCGGCCACAGGATCGATCGGCCCGGTGTCCGACGGCCACATGACCATCGCTACACCCAGAAAGCCCAGGAATACCGCGATCCAGCCGGCGCGACTCAAGGGCTCCTTGTTGAGCGTCATCAACGCCAGCCAGACCGGGATCGGCGCCTGCAGCACCGCGCCAACGCCAGAGGGGATGTACAACAACGACCAGGCGGTCAGCACGTTGGCGAGGCCGGCCATGATGAACCCGGCAATGAGCAGTGGCCGCAAATGCTCGCGGCGTACGAACGACTCGCCCGTCAGGCGCGCGATCAGCAAGCACAGCAATCCAGCGCACAAGAAGCGCAGGCTGCCCAGACCGATCGGCGTAAAGTCCACCAACGCCCACTTGTGCGCCAGCCATGTGGAGCCCCAAATCAGCGAGCAGGCGATGAATGCGAACCAGGCGAGCATAGATCGAGCATACCGTCCGCCATCGAGCCAAGCCGGGCGCGATGCGGGCACTGTTGCGCAGCAAAGTCGTGCGCGGCAAAAGGGAATTCTGCCGGGCGTTGCGGTTGGCGTCGCGAGTTGGCTTTTCGCTTACTGAGCTGTTTCCGCGCCTGTGGCTCCGAGACGTTTTTTCGTCGTTGCCGAAGCCCTGCCATCCGAGGACGATCGAGGCCAAATCGCGCACGACTTAGGCTTGCAACACCACGCTAACCAACCCCGCTCAACTCCCGTCCGCGCCGTGTTGCTGCGTCGATCGCGCGCGCTGTCAGCTCGCGGAATCCACCATCGGCGAAGGTATGGAGCGCAGCGGCGGTGGTGCCGCCAGGAGAGGTCACGCGCTCGCGCAGGACGCCGGGTGGAACGTCGCTGCCAAGTGCCATGCGCGCGGCGCCCAGTGCGGTGTTAAGCACCAGAGTGCGCGCTACCTCAGGGGGCAATCCTTGCGCTTGAGCGGCATCGATCATTGCTTCGATCAGCAGAAAGAAGTACGCCGGTCCAGAGCCAGAAACAGCGGTAACAGCATCCATCAGCGCTTCATCATCGACCCAGGCGACCGCGCCGGCAGTGGCGAACAGCGCCGTCGCGGCGGTGCGATCGTCAGTGCCTACAGTGTTATCAGCATTCAAGCCGGTGACACCTGCGCCGATCAATGCAGGCGTGTTCGGCATCGCGCGAACCACGCGTGCGCGCGGCAGCGCGGCCTGGATTTGCCTGCGGGTGATGCCGGCGGCAATCGAGATCACCAATGGCGCGTTGTCTATGGAACCAAGCTCCTCCAGCACCGCGGGCATCACTTGCGGCTTGACGGCCAGAACCCAGGTCGCGGCGGTCGCCGCGGCCTCGCGATTAGCGGCGAACACCGGGCAGCCAAAATCTCGCGCGAGCGCTTCGCGGGCGCTCTCGAAGGGCTCTGCGATGGCGATCGATGCCGGGTTAGTGCCACTGGCGATCAGCCCGCCGATCAGACAGCGCGCCATATTCCCGCCGCCGACGAACGCGATGCTCATGCGCCTGGCCTGCGATAGTCCGCGTAGGATTTTTCCTCCACCAGCGCCGAGCCCAAGCGCGTATTCAACTCGCGTTTCAGACGCGCGCGCTCATCGTTGGTGAAGTACACCGCGCGTGCCAGTTCGATGAACACCTGATCGAATTCGCCTTTGGCTTCTTTGAGGCGAATATCGTCTTCGATGTCCCAGAGCTTGCCGTTGATATCGCGCAAGCCAGACCAGAGATCGTCGATGGATGCTGCTGCAGAGGCCGGATGCGCGCGCCAGGTGGCGGTGAGCGCTTCCAGTTCTTTGACGACATTCGCACGCTTTGCTGCATCGCCGATGCGCGCAGCTTTGATTTCGAGAATGCTGATCTTGTCGATCAGCTCGCCGTAAGAGACAGGGACGAGGAGTTCGGTCATGGCCATGCAACGCTTGAGATGCGCCGAATATAGATGTTCCCCATCGATTGCCCGCACAATTGCGCTCCCGATGTCGTCGTTCGGCAAAAAGCTCGGATGAATCAACGCCCACGATCCTTGCCCGAGGTCATCGCCCAAGCGCAGCAGCATGGCGATGCCGATGCCGCGTTTCGCGAGTTTCTCGACGAGTTCTACAGTGCCGATCCGGCGGCGCGCGGCGCGATGCTGGCCGGCGAGCCGCAGCTGTTGCCCGACGAGCGCCGCAATGCGTTCTTCGCTGCTGCGGCCGAGCATCTTGCGCTGCGTTACTCGTTACCGATTCCGCCGTGGGTGCATGCCCCCGAGCGCTTCCTGTCGCTGCCTTACTTTCCTGCCGGTCTGGAGTCGTTGAAAGCCACCTGTCTCGCAGAAAGCCCCGCCGCATTTCGCCGACGTTTGATTTTCGTCGACGCCGATCCGCTGTTCCGTCCGCGGCGGTTGGTACCGAGTTACGTCCCATGATGCTGCGCCGAGAGGATATCGAACGTGCTTTGCACCGACTTGACGCGCAGGCCAGGCAGGCAGGCATCGTCGTCGATCTGGCAATCTACGGTGGAGCCGCGCTGGCGCTGGCGTTCGACTTGCGAACGGCCACGCGCGATGTCGATGCAGTGGTGCAGAGCGGGCGCGAGTTTCTTCGAAAGGCGGTCGCGCAAATCGCCGCCGACGAGGGTTGGCCCGATGACTGGCTCATCGAGGGCGTCAAGGGCTTCATCTCAGCACATGAGCAACTGCAATTGATGGCGGAATTCGCCGCGCCTGGGGCTGGTTTGCGCGTGCACTTGCCAACGCCGCGATATCTGTTCGCCATGAAGTGCATGGCGATGCGCGCCGATACTCAGGACGTTTCCGATATCAGCGCTCTGGCTGGAATCGCAGGTATCCAAACCGTCGATGAAGCCTTGGTATTGATCGAAGCGTTTTGCGCGCGAGCACAAATTCCAGTCAAAGTGCGCTTCGGCGTCGAGGAAATCATGCAACGCCTTGCGGCAGAACGCGACGATAAGTCAGGTTGATACGCTCGCCGGCCGCCTGAACTTTGTCGATCGCGTGCACATAGTTCTCCTGGGTGGCGCCCGCCATCAGCAGCAGGCTGCCATGGTCGAGATCGATCTGCGCTCGCGCGCCGCCGCGTTTGGCTTTGAGCTTGAAGCGCCGTGTGGCGCCGAGGCTGACCGAGCCGATGAGCGGCGCGGGCCCTAGTTCGGGCTCATCGTCGCTATGCCAGCCCATGCTGTCGCGACCATCGCGGTAGTAGTTGACCAGCACGCTATTGAATGCGGCGTTGAACTCGGCGTTGAGCCGGTCGCGAATCTGCGCCAGCAGCGGCGTCCACGGCTTGGGCGTGTAGCGCACTCGCGAGTAGCAGTACGCCGCGCCGGGATCGCCGATCCAGGCCGATAGACGCGGTGCTTTGAGTTCGCGACCGAACATCTTCACGATGTGTTGCTCGAACGGTACTTCGATGCGCAGTGCGGTCAGCGCGGCATCGGCGTCGCTTCGACGCAGCCAGTCCGGATGATAGGAAACGCGAGCGTTCGCAAGCGCAAGATCGTAGGTTGCGTAGGTCGCGCCCTGGCTTCGCATAGACCTCAGGCGCCGCCTGAGCTAACTACAGAGCGAGGCAAAAGCATCCCGCACGAAGGCACGAAGGCACGAAGCTGCAAAATCGCGACAACACACATCACTTACTACTTCCTGTCTTCGCGTTCAGGCTCGGGCTCGCTAAACAACGCCACTCACGCGCAGCGCGGCGATTTCATCCAGCGAAAGCCCCAACCGCTCGCGCAACACCTCCTCGGTGTGCTGCCCGAGCAGCGGCGGCGCGTGTCGGTACTCGATCGGGCTTGCAGAAAAGCGCACGGGATTGGCCAGCAAGGGCACCTCGCCCGCGAGCGGATGCGGCATGCTCATGCGCATACCCCGCGCTTGCACTTGCTCGTCGTCGAAAACCTTGTCGATGGTGTTGATCGGGCCGGCCGGCACGTCCGCTTCGCGCAGCGCGCGCAACCAATCCCCGGTTCCGCGCGCAAGCAGCAATTGCTGCACCGTCGCGATGCACTCGTCGCGATTGCGGACGCGATCGGCGTTGTGCGCGAAGCGCGGGTCGCAGGCCAGCTCAGGCGCACCTGCGCAGACGCAGAACCGTTGGAACTGACCGTCGTTGCCAACGGTCAGCATCAGGTGTCCATCGCTCGTCTGGAACGCCTGATAGGGCACGATGCTCGGATGGGCGGTGCCATAACGCGGCGGCACCATCCCGGTGGTCAGGTGGTTCATGTTGAGGTACGACAGCCACGCCACCTGAGTATCGAGCAGCGCCACATCGATGTGCTGGCCGGCGCCCGTTCGTTCGCGATGCTGCAGCGCCGCGAGAATGGCCGTAACGGCGTACATGCCGCACATCAAATCCACCACCGCAATGCCGACTTTCATCGGCCCGCCACCGGGAACGCCGTCCGGCAAACCGGTCACGCTCATCAAGCCGCCCTGCGCCTGGATCATTGCATCGTATCCAGGCTCAGTTGCCAGCGGTCCGCTTTGTCCAAAGCCGGTGATCGAGCAATAAATCAAGCGCGGATTGAGAGCCAGCAAGGAGGCAGCATCCAGTCCGTACTTCTTCAAACCACCAACCTTGAAGTTCTCGATCACGATATCCGACTGCAGCGCCAATCCACGGACCAGACGTTGTCCGTCCGCATGGGCCAGATTGATCGTCACCGAGCGCTTGTTGCGATTCGCCGACAGATAGTACGCCGCCTCTGAGGTGTCGTTCCCGGCGGCGTCGCGTAAGTACGGTGGCCCCCACGCGCGGGTGTCGTCGCCCTTGCCGGGCTGCTCGACCTTGATCGCGTCGGCGCCGTAATCGGCGAGCAATTGTCCCGCCCACGGCCCAGCCAGTACGCGCGACAAATCCAGCACCTTGATGCCGCACAACGCACTCACGCGTGGGCCGCCTTGAACGCGCGCACGCGCGGATCGATGAGCGCAAACCACAGCGGCGGAATCAGCGCCAGCAAGAACATCGATGCATAGCCACCCGGAAGCTGCGGACTTTCGTCGTAGTGCATCAGCGCCTGATAGCGCCGCCGCGCGTTCTCGTGGTGATCGGAATGGCGCTGTAGTTGAAACAGCATCCAGTTGGTCAATCGATAGTTGCTGTTCCACGAGTGCAGGTGCGTGGTGCGCTCATAGCGCCCCGGCGCGATCTCGCGGCGCTCCAGGCCATAGTGTTCGATGTAATTGATGATCTCGAGACTCACAATGGCGCCGCCGCATTGGACGATGAAGAACACCGCACCCAGGGCACCGAAGGTCATGGCAAAGGCGGCGAGCAACGCCAGCGTCAGCGCGCTCCACAGCAGCAACTCGTTGCGCCACCACGGCAGTGCGCTGCGTTCCAGGCGCTCGGCTTCCAGACGCCACGCGTTGGCGATATTGCGCGGAATAGATTGGGCGACGAAGGCGTAGACGTTTTGCCCGAAGCGCGCACTGGACGCATCTCTCGGCGTGGACACATGCACATGGTGACCGCGCAGATGTTCGACCTTGAACGTGCCGTAACCCACGCTCGACAGCAGCAACCCGCCGACGATGGGTTCGAGGCGACCGGATTTGTGGATCAGCTCATGGGCGACGTTGATCGCCAAAATGCCACCGATCACGCCTTGCGAGAGCAGCCAGCCGATCGCGCCGCCAAGTTCGAATCCGGCATGCGCGAAATGCGCGCCGGACCACACCAGCAGTGAGAGGTAAATCGGCAAGCAGGCCAGCGTCAGCGCTCGGTACCAGGGATCGCGTTCGAGGCGCTCAGCTTCCCCGGCATCCGGGTTCTCCGGATCGCGACCGATCGCATAGTCGGCCAGCGGCAAGATCACGAACAGGAACAAGAGCGGAAACCACGCACTCAAATTTGGCGCCGCGGTTTGCTGTCCCAGCCATGCTGCAAAGGGCATCAGGGCGGGTACGATCAGCACAGTGAGATAGCCGTAGCGTTTGGCGGACATGGCTTTTCTGGGTTCTTGGTGGTTGGTTCTTGGTTGTCAGCTTGCAGAAAACAGCTGCGAGTGTTCGAAGCCACGAAACCATAGTAAATCAAAAGCGTCAGTCGCATGCTCTTGATGCGGCCCCACAACCAAGAACCAAGAACCCAAATGACCGATTGGCTTGCCCCGCAAACCCTGCAAACCGCGCACGGCCTGCCGGCCTTCGTCTACACCGATCCCGACATTGCGGCGCGCGAGCGCTCGATGTTTCGCCGCACCTGGCAATTGGTCGCGCGTAGCGATCAGCTGGCGCAGCCGGGCGACCATGTGGTCGAGGACATCGCAGGTTTGCCGGTGCTGATTGCACGCGCGCCGGATGGCACCTTGCTCGGCTTCCACAACGTCTGCCGCCATCGCGGCGGACCGCTCGCTATCGCCTGCGGCGCGGGCCTGAAGCAGTTGCGCTGTCACTACCACGGATGGACCTACGACTGGGACGGCGTGCTGCGTTCCGGCCCCGAACTCGATGCGCTGGTCGACTTCGACCGCGCCCAAGTGCGGCTGCCGGCGATCGCGGTTGTCCAGTGGCAGGGACTGGTCTTTGCCTCGATAGAGCCTGAGGCGCTGTTCGACGCGCTCGTCGATGGCATCGATGCGCGCGTCGCTTCGGCGCTGCACGAGGTGCGCTTCCAGCGTCGGGTCAGCTACGTTGCGCAGTGCAACTGGAAGGCATACATCGACAACTACCTGGAGGGATATCACGTCCCGCATATCCATCCGGCGCTCAATCGTCTGCTCGACTATCGCGCGTACCGAACTGAGTGCTTGGCGGGTTACGCACTGCAATCGAGCCCACTCGATGCGTCGGAAAGCTTTTATGGATTGGGCGAAGCGCTGTACTACCAGCTCTGGCCGAACACCATGCTCAATATTCTGCCCGGTCGGCTGCAGACCAATCGCGTTGTGCCGCTTGGGGTCGATCGTTGTCGGATCGATTTCGACTACTACTACGCGCCCGATGTCGCGCGCGATGCCGCGAAGATCGCCGCAGATCAGGATCTGGCGGAGGTCACGCAGCGCGAAGACATCGACATCTGCGAGCGCGTGCAACGCGCCTTCGCCAGTGGCTCGTACAACACCGGCCGTGTGCACCCGACGCGCGAGCAAGGCGTGCATTGGTTTCAGGAGCGCTATCGGCGGGCGTTGGCGTAGGGCGCGTCTCGCACATCCCATTTGCGGACCATGGGTCCGAGAACCAAGGGCACGCGTTGCCGCCGTGTAGGAATTTTCTGACACGCGAATCAGCGTATCGCCTACAGACAGGGTCCCGTGAGCCCATTTAGCCTCTCGATCCGCGTGTGTGATTCGGCGACGAGCAGTGTCGCGGCTCAAATCACCTTCGTTATCATCCGTGACGCATGTGTAGACAGGGGGTAGGCTGTGTTGGACGACACCGAAATCGAAGGCAGCGACGACAGCGACGAGGACGGCGATAGCTGGTTTGGCTCGTCGTGGAGCGGCGGCTTTCGGCAACTGGGATCGGGCGTCATTTTTCTGGCCTCGCTGTTTCTGCTGTTCTGGAACGAAGGTTCCAGCAAACGCCACGCCGATGCCATCTACGAGGCCAAAGCGGCGGTCGTCGAAGCGCCATCGCACAAGCTCGATCCAGCACTCGATGGCAAGTTGATCCACGTTTCGGGCAACGTCACTGGTAACGGCAGTGTGCGCGATCCGCAGTTCGGGGTGGAGGCCGATGGTGTGGCGTTGTATCGCAACGTGGCGATGTACCAGTGGATCGAGGATGTCCAGACCACCGGGCGCGGCCGACGCAAACGCACCGAGGTGACTTACTACCAGGACTGGGATACCGAGTACCACGACTCAAGCAAGTTCGAACAGCCTGCCGGCCATGAAAATCCACGCTTCGCCATCAGCGGCGACGGTTTCTTTGCGCCGAATGCGACCTTTGGTCCGTTCAAGTTCAACAGCGTAGAAGTCGCGCGCCAGGCGCTGTACGACATGGACATCCCGGATGCGCCGGGAAGCCTGGGCAAATGGCCCAAGTCCCTGGACCGCCTGCCGCCGTTGAGTCCCGCGATGCAGGCGCAAGGCTGGTACGAGCTTGAGCCGGGCGTCTATTACAAGGGCAATCCGAGCGTCGAAAACGCCGAAATCGGCGATATGCACGTGTCGTTCTATGTACTGCCCAGCAATTATCAAATGTCGATGATTGGCCAGCAGAACGGGAACGAGATCAGCAAGTGGACTGCGAGCAACGGCGATACGGTGTTGCTTGCCGCCGGTGGCGCGATGAGTGCCGGCAGCATTATCCGCGAAGCGCTCGCCACGGGCGAGAGCATTACCAGCATCTTGCGCATTGTCGGTTTGATCGGCGCCGTGATCGGCGCCGCGGGCATGGCCGGCTGGCTGACCAGTTTCCTGTCGTTCGTGCCCGTGGTCGGTCCGATTGTGCAGTTCTCGGCGATGGTAGCGGGCGCTTTGTTCGGTCTCTCGGTTGGCCTCGTGACGATCGTCATCGGCTGGTTGAGCGCGCGCCCATGGATTGGTGCCACGTTATTGGTCGCCATGATAGTCGGCATCGTTTACATGATTCGTCGCGGCCGACAACTGAAAGCCGAGCAAAAGCGCAAGAGTGTCATCGCGGCCGCTGCCGCGCGCGCTAAGCAAATCATGGCGGACAAGATGGCGATGCCGCCAATGCCCGGAGGACCAGTTCCGGCGATGGCTGGCGGTCCTGCGCAATACGCGGTGTCGCCGCCACCACCACCGCCACCGCCCGCGGCCAATCCGGCGCGCACCTCCGCTGCGCGCGCCGGCACATCGACCAACTTCACGCCCGAGGAGGAGCCCGAGAGTCGCGACTTGCCTGCGCTCGAATGGACGCCGGGTTTGATGACGCTGAAGCCGCCGTCCGTGCGGCCGAAATCCGCCGATTCACAGCGTCCGTTCGATGCCGTCGACGATGCGTGGGCGCCGACGGCGCGCGCGGCGCCGCCAGTCGCCGCGCCCGCGCCGCCGAAGCCCTCTGCTCCCAGCGCACCAGCGCCGCTGTTCGACACCGTGCCGATGCGCGAAGCCGCGCCACTATTCGACACCGTGCCGATGCGCGAAGCCGCGCCGCTTTTTGAGGCCGTCCCTAAGCGAGAGAATCTGCCCTACGACTTGATCGACGATCTCCCGCCTGAGCCTCCCAAGCCGGTCGAGCAGGTCAAACCCAAGCGTATCTCGCTTGGCAGCAAGGGCCCGTTTCAGCTCAACAAGATAGTGAAACCGCTCCCCGATGGCAGCGATCAGCTGATTTGCTTCGAGTTGATGAAAGGCGGTCAGCCAATCAAGCGCGGTACGCAGGACGAGATCAAGGCGGCGCTGGCAGCAGCGCTGAAAGGATGAGTTGACGGGTAGCAACTGGCTACAAGCGGCAACGTCTACCGCGAGAGGTGGAATGGGCGACAAGCGATCCGTTGTTGCAATGACGTCAACGCACCGTGCCGCGGTCAGCTCGCGGCAGCGGTGCAACGCTGCTGGAATTCGTCGACAGCATGCGTTTTTCGGCGTTCCAGCCTTTCTTTCTCGCCAGCAGGGGTCAGCGACCATACGCCGTGGGCCGCCGCGGCCGCCGCGGCCAGAGTCAAGATCTGGCGGTCGAACTCGCTGATGCCGCCGTCGCGCTCGGCTTCGGCCACAAGGATGCGCAATCGATCAGCATTCATCGGACCACGGTTCTCACTCAGCATTTCGCTGATCGACAGCAGTTCCGAATACGGCGCGAGCGCGCGACGCGCGGCGATCAGCGCGGCAACATCGGCGCAGACCGAATCCATGGACGCCATCCGGCACACACCTTCATCCTGGCAGTGCAGGATTTCCGCGTATGCAGCCTGGCTTTCCGCGTAAGCGGATTCGATCTCTTCAATCTGCGCCTCCGGCAGCGGCGCGTTCGCTGACGCTCTAGCCGCGTCCAGCAGCGTTTGCGCATAAATCTGGCAACTGTATTCGCCATCGATTCTCTTCAGCGAGTTTGGCGTGTCGTCGTAGCCGCAACCGGCGAGCAGCGCCGCCGCGATCAGACAACTTACCTTGGTAGCGTTTCTCCGCATTGAACGACCTCCAGCGCTGGCCAATGATCGCACTGCGCGCGCTGAGCGGGAATCGGGGCGCGGCAAGCTGCTGCGGGGCGGCAATCGCTACCGCAAGCTCAGAAACAACCAGTCTTATGCACGAAAAATTCTTATCCATGTGCATCGGCTTCAGCAGTTGACAACTCCAACCAAGCTCGCCGACACTGCGCACACCTTCTGACGCACCGCACCATGACGAACTCGATCGGCCTCGCGCTTCGACTTCTATCGCCAACGCGCGAGGTGTGTGGCTGCCGGGCGGATTAACTTAACGGCAACGAGGAAGCAAGATTCTCAAAGCCCCGCATCTCGGTCAACGAGGCGGGGCTTTTCTTTTGGCGCTCACTGGAACAATGCTATGGCAAGCGACAACCGGGTCTATGTGTTCGACACTTCCCTGCGCGATGGCGAGCAGGCTCCTGGGTTCTCGATGGACCCGCGCGGCAAGCGCCGTTTGGCGCATCAGCTCGCCGAACTTGGCGTCGATGTGATCGAAGCCGGTTTCCCATCGGCAAGTCCCGATGATTTCCAGGCGGTGTTCGGCATCGCCTCAGAAGTGCGTGGTGCATCGATCGCCGGCCTGGCGCGAGCCACCAAGGGCGATATCGAGGCTTGCGCGCGAGCGGTCGAGAAAGCCGAAAGGCCGCGCATCCATACATTCATCTCCACCAGCCCGCTGCATCGTTTGCATAAGCTCAATATGGATAAGGAGCAGGTGCTCGCCGGCGCGGTGGCCGCCGTGGAACTGGCGCGGCGCTATGTCGATGACGTCGAGTTTTCAGCCGAGGATGCGATCCGCACCGAGCCTGAGTATCTGGTCGAGATCTTCTCGGCCGTGATCGCTGCGGGTGCGCGTACCGTGAACGTGCCGGACACCGTGGGATACAGCACCCCCGATGAAGTTCGCGAACTGTTTGCGCGCTTGAAGCGCGAAGTGCGCGGCGCCGAGAATGTGATTTTCTCCTGTCATTGCCACAACGATCTGGGTCTGGCTGTGGCGAATTCGCTGGCTGCACTGGAAGGCGGTGCTCGTCAGGTGGAGTGCACGGTCAACGGCATCGGCGAACGCGCCGGCAATGCGGCTCTGGAAGAGTTGGTGATGGTGCTGCGCACCCGCTACGAGTGCTACGGCCTGATCACCGGCATCGACACGACCAAGATCTATCCGACCTCCCGTTTGCTGCAGAACATCACCGGCCAGCAAGTGCAGCGCAACAAGGCGATCGTCGGCGAGAACGCTTTCGCCCACGAGTCCGGTATCCATCAGCACGGCATGCTCAAACATCGCCAGACCTACGAGATCATGAATCCCGAGGATGTGGGACTGAGCAAGAGTGAGCTGGTGCTCGGCAAACACTCCGGTCGCCATGCGCTGAAGGATCGATTGACGCGCATGGGCTATCGCTTGGAGGATGCCGAAACCGACAAAGTGTTCACCGCGTTCAAGGCGCTCGCCGACAAGAAGAAAGAGATTTACGATGCCGATCTTGAGGCGATTGTGCTCGGCATTACCGGCGGCGCGGCATCGAGCTTCATTCTGAAGAGTCTGTCGATACAAAGCGCAACCGGCGAGACGCGGATGCCCACGGCGAGCGTGCGCCTGGCCACACCCGATGGTCGCGAGGTTTGTGAGGCGGCGGTTGGCGATGGCCCGGTGGATGCGCTGTTCCGCGCGCTGTCGCGCGCTATCGGCGCCGAGATCACGCTCAAGAGTTTCCACATTCGCAGTATTTCCTTCGGCAGCGATGCGCAAGGCCAGGCGACCGTGGAGGCCGAGTGGAACGGCCAGGAGCACGTCGGTCGTGGTACGTCCACGGACATACTGGAAGCCAGCGCGCTGGCGTATCTGGACGTGGCCAATCGGCTGATCAAGGTGCGGGCGCGCGAGGCGCTGGCGGAAGCGGCCTGATCGCTTAGGGGCGCAACCGCGAGTTTTCACTTACTGGCGCGCCAATTAGAGCCATTTCGCACGAAGACCCGAAGACCCGAAGACGCGAAGACGCGAAGGAAAAGCGAAGGTACGAAGCGAGCAGATTCGACGGTTTTCTTCGTGTCTTCGTGTGAACCAGGCGCTTTCGCGTCTACTCCGCTTCAAGTTGGGATCTCGAGAAAGCGTCGCGCCATGGCGCGACCCACGGTAGGAACGATGAATGACTACGCTATTCGACAAAGTCTGGCAGCAGCACGTTGTGGTGCCGGAAACGCCGGAAGCTCCGGCCGTGCTCTACATCGACTTGCACCTGGTGCATGAGGTCACCAGCCCGCAAGCGTTCTCTGAGCTGGCATCGCGAGGATTGAAGTTGCGGCGACCGGATCGCACGCTGGCAACGCTCGATCATTCGACGCCAACCTTGCCATCGGTCAACGGCGAATTGCCATACGTGACCGACGAGGCGAAACATCAGGTGGCGACGCTGCGCGAAAACGCGGCGACGTTTGGCGTGGAACTGTTGGACTTTGGCTCCGGCCAGCGCGGCATCGTGCACGTGGTCGGACCCGAGCAGGGCGCCACGCAGCCCGGGATGACCATCGTTTGCGGCGATAGCCACACCTCCACCCACGGCGCATTTGGCGCGATCGCTTTTGGCATCGGCACCAGCGAAGTGGGCCACGTGCTCGCGAGCCAGTGTTTGCTGCAGCGCAAGCCGAAAACCATGGCGATCAATGTCGAGGGCCAACTCCGCCCGGGCATCAGCGCCAAAGACGTGATCCTGCACATCATTCGCACTATCGGCGTCGAAGGCGGCACCGGTTACGCCATCGAATATCGCGGCAGCGCCATCCGCAGTCTCGATATGGATGGGCGCATGACCTTGTGCAATATGTCCATCGAAGCCGGTGCGCGCTGCGGCATGGTGGCGCCCGACGACGTGACCTTCGCCTACCTGCAGAATCGCCCCCGCGCGCCAAAGGGTGCCGCATGGGACGCGGCTGTCGCGCGCTGGCGCGCACTGGTCAGCGACGCCGATGCGAAGTTCGATCGGCAGGTGCATATCGAGGCTGCGGATATTGCGCCAACGGTGACCTGGGGGACGCATCCGGGCATGGGCGCGAGCTTAAGCGAATCAGTTCCCAGCGGTGACGATGCGCAGTTCGACAAGGCCCGTCGCTATATGGGTTGGGACGCCGGACAGGCGCTGGTCGGACGCCCAATCGATGTGGTGTTTATCGGCAGTTGCACCAACGGCCGCCTGAGCGATCTGCGCGCCGCCGCCAATGAGCTGAAGGGCCAGCGCGTGCACCCGCGCGTGCGCATGCTGGTGGTACCCGGCTCCGATAAAGTCAAGCGCGATGCCGAGGCTGAGGGGTTGCACGATGTTTTTTTAGCGGCCGGAGCCGAATGGCGCGAACCCGGCTGCTCGATGTGCATCGCTATGAATGGCGATATCGTCGCGCCGGGCCAGCTCGCAGTGAGCACCAGCAATCGAAATTTCGAAGGTCGACAGGGCAAGGGCGCGCGCACGATCCTGGCTAGTCCCGCCGTGGCGGCGGCGAGTGCGGTGGCGGGCGCTTTGTCGGTCCCGAACGGCGTGTAGGTTCTTGGTCTTCGGTTCGTGGTTCTCGGTGTTTGGAACGAGACCTGCTTGCTGATACGCGGACCCATGGTCCGCATGCTCGGGCCTCGAGTCTGCTGGATGCGACCAGGGGTCCGCGTACCAGACAAGCGATTTCCGCACAGAGACGGAGTTGCGCCCATCAACCATCAGCCGCTAACCGCTAAACAAGAACCAAGAACCAAGAACCAAGAACCAAGAACCAAGAACCAAGAACCAAGAACCAGCATGCAACCCATCACCCAGCTCCGCGCGACGACCTTTGTACTTCGCGAAGACAACATCGACACCGACCAGATTATTCCAGCGCGGTTTTTGACCACGACCGAGCGCTCTGGGCTTGGGCGCGCGGCGTTCTACGACTGGCGGTTCGCTGCCAACGGCGCGGCGACCGCGCACCCATTGAATACCGAGGCTGCAGGTCACGCGATTCTGGTTGCCGGAAACAACTTCGGCTGCGGCTCGTCGCGCGAGCATGCGCCATGGGCGCTGCTGGACTTCGGTTTTCGCGCCGTGATTTCAAGCGAGATCGCCGACATCTTTCGCAGCAATGCGCTCAAGAACGGCCTGTTGGCGATCGTCGTCGATCCCGCTGCGCACGCATTCCTGCTGGCGCACCCGCGCATCGAGTTGCGCATCGATCTGGAGACGATGACCATCCTGGGTCCCGATGGGTGGTCGACACGTTTCGCGCTCGACGCTTTTGCGCGGCGCTGTCTGATGATGGGTGTCGATCAGCTCGGTTATTTGCTGGCGCAGGACGAGGCGATTGCCGCGTTCGAGTCGGCGCGCGCTGCGTGAACGCACTGATTTTCGCTGCGGGCAAAGGCGAGCGGATGCGTCCGCTGACCGAGCGCACGCCCAAGGCGCTGCTCGAAGTTCGCGGCAAGCCGCTGATCGAGTATCACATCGCGGCGCTAAAGCGCGCCGGCATTCTGCGAATCGTGATCAATACCGGTTGGTTGGGTGAGCAGTTGCCGCAGCGGTTGGGTACAGGCGAGCGCTTCGGTGTCGACATCCGCTATTCGCACGAAGGTCCTGAGCCGTTGGAAACCGGCGGTGGCATGCGCCGCGCTTTAGCTTTGCTCGGCGCCGATCCGTTCATCGCCACCAACGCCGATATCTACACCGATTTCGACTATGCGCGCCTGAGTGTTCCGGTGGGCCTGGCTCATCTGGTTCTGATCGACAACCCGCCGCACCATCCGCGCGGCGATTTCGCCTTCGACGGCGAGCGCGTGCATGTCTGCGGCAGTCGGCGTCTGACCTTCGCCGGCATCGGCGTGTACCGGCCCGAGTTGATTTCGCATTTCCCCGACGGCCGCTATCCGCTAGCGCCCATTCTGAAAGAGGCGATGGACTTCGGCATCGTTACGGGCGAGCATTTTTGCGGCGCATGGACGGACGTGGGTACTCCCGAGCGTCTCGCAGGCTTGAACGCCAATGTGTGAAGCCGCGCACCTGGCTTAACAACTGAATCGACCGCCAGTGTAGCCTTCTGCTCATTGAGCTTGAAGGAGCCACTCATGCGTACACTTTCGCTGGCAATTGCATTGCTCGTCGCCCACGGTGCCCACGCCGCCGCACCGCGGGCACTCAACTTCGGAGCGCTGGACACGGCAGCGCTGGCCGCCGAGGATGGCAAGAACGCGCAAAGCCTTCAGCCGCATCGCTACGCGATCATCCAGGACGCCAGTTCCGTCCAGGCGAATGCGGACAAATCCGGCGGCGGGCAGTGGCAAACACTGCAAGACGGGCGCCTGCGCTGGACACTGCCGATCAGCGCCAGCGATGCCGTCAGCATCGATGTCGGTTTCCGCGAGTTCTTCTTGCCGCAAGGCGCCGAGCTGAAGTTCCGCAGCGTCGATGGTGAGTTTTCACACGGGCCTTACACTGACGCGCACAACCCGCGCGAAGGCGGGCTTTGGCTGCCGATCATCCCAGGCGATCAGGCGGTGCTGGAGCTGACCATCGATGCGCTGCAGTTGCCGTACCTGAAGCTGCAGCTCGATGGTGTCGGCCACGGCTATCGGCAGATGCGCGGCGCGGGCGAAAAATCCGGCACCTGCAATGTCGACACGATCTGCTCGCAGGGCGATCCGTGGCGCAACGAAATCAACGCGGTCGGTGCCTATGCCTTCTCGGGCGGCGGCACGCCCTCGCGTTTCCTTTGCACGGGCACGCTGATTAACCGGGTTGGCAGCACGCGCGAACCGCTGTTTCTGACTGCTAATCACTGCGGGGTCTCGCAAGCCACGGCAGCAACCGTGGTGGTCTATTGGAATTACCAAAGCAGCACCTGCCGCGCGGTGGGCAGCGCAGCGAATGGCGTGCAAGTGCCGGTCAGCGCCAGCTTGCCGAATCAGTCGGGCACGACGCTGCTGTCGACGTTCAGCACCTCGGACTTCACGCTGCTGCGCTTGAACCAGGCGCCGCCTGCGGCGGCCAATCCCTACTGGGCGGGCTGGGACCGACGCGACACGGCGCCGATCGCGGCGACGACTATTCATCATCCGCAAGGCCACGAAAAGCGCATCTCGTTCGAGAACAACCCGTTAAGCATCAGCGGTTACTTGATCTGCGATGCCGGACAGGGCTGCCCCAACGCGACTTGGCCGAGCGCAACCAGCCACTGGCGTGTGAATCGCTGGGACGTTGGCACCACGGAAGAGGGATCATCGGGCAGTGCCTTGTTCTCGCCGGAGCGGCGGATCATTGGCCAGTTGCACGGTGGTTATGCCTCATGCACCGATACGCGGCCGGACTGGTACGGAAGGCTTGCCGTGTCATGGGAAGGTAACGGCTCCGCCAATTCACGCCTGCGCGATCATCTCGATCCGGGCGGCGCCGCGCCGCAAACCCTCGACGGCACCGGCACCTGCAGCGCACCGACGGTGACGCTGACAGCGACCTCGCCCGTCGCCGCTGGCAGCGATGTGAGCTACACCGCCGCCGCCAGCGGCGGCAGCGGCAGCGGCTACACCTACGCCTTCGATATCGACGGCGATGGCAACATCGACAAGACCCAAACCACGCCCACGGTAATCGCGCGCTACAACCGCGAACAGTCGTTCAATGCCAGCGTGCGCGTTCGCGACGGGGCCGGCTGCGAAGTCACTGTACAGCGCGCAATGGTCGTTACCTCGCATCGCATTCGGCCAGCGGCGGCGTTCAGTGCGCCGACGCAAGTCTGCGGCGACGGCGATGCCGTAGTTGAACCAGGTGAGCGCTGGCGGTTGACGGCCGATCTGGTAAACGATGGCCAGCTCGCCACCACCGCGCAGGCGATATCGCTGTACTCGAAGTCGGCGGCGGACGTTCTGGCCGGTGCCTCGCGCGATCAGTTCGGATATGCCGTGACCAGCAACGCCCAGTCTAGTGTTTGCGGATATCAATTCGTCGACATCACGAATCAAGCCGATCCACAACCGCTTTTTGCAGCGGGCCAGGTAGCAGCAAGCGACGATGGCCGCACCGGCCAACTGCCTCTATCTGGCGAAAACACTTTTCAGTTCTACGGACAGCTCATCGACAGAGTTGTGATGAGCACCAACGGCTATCTTGGAACTTCGGAAGCGACCACGGGTGGTGACTGGGCCAATGGCTGCGGCATCACGCCGGATTCCGACAACAATGGTCGGCGCATGCAGGTGCTGCACGATGACCTGGTCGCCGGCAGCCTTCGTGCTGCCGCGTATACGAGCTGCCCGCGCCCGTCCGAAGTGGCGCCAGTCGATCAGCGATGCCTTGTGTTCCAGTGGAACAACATGGGGGCGTTCACCAGCAACACCACACCGCCGGCTGGCAACTTCGATTTCCAGATCATCGTTTATCCGATCACCTGGCAAATCATTTACCAGTACCGCAACGCGATTCCGAACAACGGTTCGGGCGCAACAGTGGGTATTCTAAATCCCGGCCAGACCGGACAGCAGCTGAATTTCTCCTGCAATCAGGCCTCTTTGGCGCCACAGCGCTCGGTGTGTTTCTACCACCCGCAGAAGCTGCCGGGTACCGCTTCGGACCTGACCAAGATCCGATTGGAAAACCCGGTCATCAATCTTGGCGCCGTGGCATCCGGTGCCTCGCAAAGCACTTCGACCATTTTTGCAGTCGATCCCACCGCCGTATGCGGCTCGCGCTTCCGCTTGGGCTTCGCCGGCACCGCAGACGAGAATTCGGGCAACGTGCTGAGTCAAACCCGAGACATCACCATCGGCGCAGACGGCAACTGTCAGGTGATTCAGAACTGCCCGACGGCGCTGCTGCCGACCGTCAACCTGAGACCCGGCGCATTCTTCAACGCGCGCCGGCCTGGCAATGGCGTCGTCGCCCACGTGGTGCCAAGACCGGGCGAGCTGCCGACGTTCTTCGCCGCGTGGTTCACGGGCACGCCGCTACGCGAACCGACCTGGTACATCATCTCTGGCGTTGTTCAGGACAATCAGGTTGTCGCGCCGGTGTTGCGGGCCACGCGCAATGTCAATGCCGCGACGTTTACCGTGAACCTGACGCCGGTTGGCACGGCGCGCATGCACTTCCTCGGCAGCGAACGGGTGCTGTTCAACTACCAGTTGGACAACACCGGCGAAAGTGGCAGCGAGCTGCTCACCCATAGCTTGCAAGGGCTCGCGCCGTCGGTGCCGAATCGCACTGGCACCTGGTTCTTTGCGCAGGAGGACGGCTGGGGCCAAACCTACGACAGTTTCCTGGCGGGCGCTGCGCCGCGCGATTTCATCGCAACCTATTTGTACGATGCCACGGGCACGCCACGTTGGGTGCTCACTGAGGGCTCGGGAACCGATACCGGCGATATGCCCACGGTGGTCTACAACATTCACTGTCCGCGCTGTGGCTGGATCGACTTTGCCGATTCCGCTCGCAATATCGGCACACTGCGGCGCTCTTTCTCTTCGCCCAGCAATGGTGTGTTGAGCACCAACTTTACTTTGCCGGCCTCGTACGCAGGATCGTGGACGCGCAACAACGTGCCCATCGTGATCCTGACGCCGCCGCAGTAACCGTTCAGCAGGTCACGCCGGCGCAGCGAAACGTAGTTTTCGCTGCGCCCATCGATGCGGTCCTGTGCCAGCTCGTCGGACGTCTCTGAAGCGAACTTCGTGACCGGCGGCGCACCTCAGCGGCGCGATCTCTCCAGCAACGCGCGCAAGTCGCGTTGCGCCTTGGCCGTCAATTCGCGCAGACGCTGACAGCGCTGTGCCGCCTTCGCCCGATCGCTGTCGATGGTGGCTTCCAGAGTGTCGGCCAACATGTGAATCTGCGTAAGCTGCTGCGTCAAGTTGCTGTGGACATCGTTGGCAATGCGTTCGCGCTCATGCACCACGGTGATCACGCGGGTTTGCGCAATACGCTCCATGCTCTTGAGTGCCCCGGCGAGAAATTCGGCCACTGTTTCGATCGTGGTCACATCCAGCGGCGAGAAGCGGCGCGGGCTTTCGACGTTGATGACGCCAGCAACGCGGCCGTCGATGCGTATCGGCACCGCAAGCTCGGCTTGCGGCGGATCGACACCGGGCGGCTGGATATAGCGGGCGTCGCCGCCGACATCGTTAACGCATTGCGTACGCGCCTCGCGCACCGCGGCACCCATGATTCCCTGGCTCAAGGGGACTTTGTCGACTTGGCGGATTGCATGTTTGTAATGCCCGCCGCGCACGCGAATCGTCAGGTGCTGGCGATCGTCGTCGTCGATCGTCGGAATATCAACGGCTGGATAGCCGAGCGTGGTGTGGATCGCATCGGCCACACGCTGCAACATGGCGTCGCGATCACCATCCTCGGTCACCAGCCGCGCCACCTGCGCGATCAGCTCGAACCGCGCGCTGCGATGACGTTCGCGCGCCAGCAACTCGGCGCCGTGCAAATGTTGGGCGACGCCGATGATGGCCGTACGCAACAGGCTCAGTTCCGATTCCGGCCAGGTGCGGCCCGCCGGCAGCCAAATCGCAAGCACGCCCAGCGCGCGCCCTGCAAACGCAATGGGCAGTCCAATGGCCAGCGTGTCGCGCAATGGCGCCGGCGTCGTTGGGTCGAGTTCGATGGCTGCCCCGAGCACAAGATCACGCTCGGACAGCACCTTGGCCGCGATGCCCTGCTGCGGCAATAGCGCACCAACTTCGAAAGCACCGCCGACGCCGGCCACAATCCGCAACTCGCGCGCGCCGAGCGCGACGATGCCGGCGTGCGCACGGACCGCATCGCACAACCCGAACAACCAATGGCGCAATTGCGACTCGATGCCCTCCTCGGCGAACGCCGATTCGCCCAGACGCTGCACGCGCTCGCACATCGCGATGTGTCGAGCCAGCGCTGTTCCGGCCGGCATCGCATATCCCGGCACGAGGCGGGAACGCACCCTATTCTGCGAGCGATCCTGGTCCAAAGAACGAAATCGTCAGGAGTACGTGAAGATGATACCGCGGCGCCATCTGTCTTGGCGGGGCCGTGGCACGCATACTGAGCGCGTCGCCCAACCCAGCCCTGGCCGTGAAATCCGTCTCAACCCTGGACCAGCTTCGAGCCGAGCCTCGCCGAGTTCTGTTCGAATGCGTCTCCGGCTCGCGCGCGTATGGGACGCACTCTGACGCCAGCGATACCGATTTACGCGGCGTTTTTGCGCAGGCGCCCTCCGAGTTCCTGGCGCTGACGCCGCCAGCGGAGTTGATCGCCGACGCGCGCCACAACGAGGTGTACTACTCGCTCAAACGTACGCTGGAGTTATTGGCCAACGCCAATCCCAACATCCTGGAGCTGTTGTACATGCCCGGCGATTGCGTGCGCATCGACAGCGACACGATGGCGGCGCTGCGGGAGCGACGCGAGATCTTCATCACGCGGCAATGCGCCGACACGCATATCGGCTATGCGTACAGTCAGATCAAGAAAGCCAAGGGCCAGAACAAGTGGATCAATCAGCCCAAATCGGAGGCGCCGCCGCGCAAGGAAGACTATTGCTACGTCATTCCGCGTGCCGGGATGGAAACAGGCTCGGCGCCGTGTCGGCCGCTTGCGCTCGATCGATGGGACGTAGCGCTTGAGCATTGCCACGCGGCGCGTCTGGAGCATGCCAGCGGTGTGTATCGATTGTATCGCTATGGCGAAGGTGCTCGCGGCGTGTTTCGCGACGATCAACTTGCGCTCGAATCCATCCCTATCGAGGACGAAGGGCCGCGGTTCGCCGGGCTGCTGCTCTACAACGAACAGGCATGGCGCCAGGCTTGCGAGGATCACCACAACTACTGGACCTGGCGCCGCGAGCGCAACGAGGCGCGCTGGCAGGCCCAGGAATCCGGGGCGCTCGATTACGACGCCAAGAACCTGATGCACACTGTGCGGTTGCTGCTATCCGGCGAGTCGATCCTGACCTCTGGCGCGCCGATCGTCCGCTTCGACGGCGAGCCCCTGGCGCTACTGAAGCGCATCCGCGCCGGCGCTTACAGCTATACGGAAGTGATGGCCATCGCCGACGACATTCGTGCGCGTTGTGCTGAACTGCGCAACCGCGCACCGCTGCACGAGGCCGCGGATCGCGGCGAGGTTGATCGGTTGCTGCGCGACTTGACCGCGCAATGGCAGGCGACATGTCGATGATCCGCGCGATCGAAGACGCCATCGCTGCCATCGAGTCGCAGCACGAGGTGCGGATCCTGTTCGCCGCCGAATCGGGCTCGCGCGCCTGGGGTTTTGCCTCGCCCGATTCCGACTACGATGTGCGCTTTATCTACGCCCACAAGCGCGACTGGTATTTGACCATCGGTGAGCCGCGCGACGTGATTGAGGCGATGCTGCCGGGCGACCTGGATCTCTCCGGCTGGGAGTTGCGCAAGACCCTGCGACTCTTTCTGCGTGGCAACGCAGCGCTCAACGAGTGGCTTGGATCGCCCATTGTTTACGCCGATCGCGACGGACTGGCCGACGAGCTGCGCACGCTGTTGCCTGGCGCCTTTCGCGCACCGACGGCTTACCATCACTATCTGTCGATGGCGCGCGGCGTGATCGCCGAGCATTTGCAAGGCGAGGAAGTGCGCTTGAAGAAAGTGTTCTACGCGCTGCGCCCACTGCTCGCGTGTCGCTGGATCGCCGCAGCGAATTCGCAACCGCCGACGGCATTCTCCGAGCTCTGCAGCGCGCCGTGGGTGGAGGCAGGCGAGCGCGCGATGATCGATGCACTCTTGATTGCCAAAGCGGCCGCGCGCGAAGTCGATACGCAGTCGGTGACGCCAGAGGTGCGGCGATGGTTGGCGATCGAACTGGCGACAGCGACCGACAAGATCAGCGCTATCCGATCTACGGCAGACATTGAGGTCAGTGCTTTGGACGCCGCGTTTCGACGGCACGTGCGAACTAGCCAGTAAATCGGTTCGAAGGCGGTGAGGTCTTCCCCGCTCACACTACATAGCCGGGTTCGTAATCACATCGAGCAAATCGCTTTGCCCGTCTGCACGCAATGCGCTGGGACCAAATCCATCAACCAGCTTTACAGCTCTAACCTGCACGTGACCGTTGGTGCGCAATCGCTCACAGTACTTGTAGAGCGTCTTGGCATCTTCGGTTAGGACAAAATGGATACCTTCATCAGAGGCCTGGGCAATCAGCTTTACATCATCGCGAACGACTTCTCGTTTGTCGTTCGATTCGCGCTCGATTGCGTTCCAGAGCTTCGCCGCAACCTGCGCATGCGCAACGCTAAAGTTCAGTGGCCGAAAGTTCCTAATCGGAAGATCGCCGATGTTGGCCTTGATGCCGTATTCGGCGGCCACTATCGAAGAGAAATACATCGCAACGCCATGCGCAAGCATGAAACGATAGTACTCCTGCGCAACACCGTGGTTGGTGCGATCTTTATCGAAGAGACTGACTAGGAAGCTTGTGTCAAGCAGCACCGACGAACTCATGCGCGGTCGCCCCGAAGCGACTCCAGCCAATCATCCGGGACGTCCGCCCAGGCGCGAGTGCCCATTGCTACTTGGTGTTCGAATTCGGCCTCGACCCAATTCGGTGTTTCCATGATCTCGATCAATGCCAGTTTGCGCAGCTCTCTAGTCGCTAGATTCTGCTCGGCAGAGACACGCAGCGTCGCCGGCCTGCCAAACGCATTTCCAGAAGGTTCGAACAATTGCTTTTGGCTAGCAGAGACGATTTGGACCACACCGTTTTGAAGCTTCAAATGAACGTTGGGCGAGGTCGCACCACCCCAGTCAACAACAACCCCATCAAGATACTTCTCAACCGGCACCCAGTTCTCAGCCTGAGAGTTACGAAAGTCGCTTTCATTGTCGATTCGAATTGGGATATTGAGCTTCGGAGTTGAAAGCGTATAGCTTCGTCGGATGTGCTGCCGGGCCGCCGCCTGCCACTTTTCTATGACTTTCGCGCGCCCCGAATCCATGGAGCCAAGGCTGCTTGGTTCGCGTAGACGTTCGATATCGCGCCAGAGACCGGGCGCTCCTGGGTCGTCGACGACAACCGCCAACGATCCCGATTCGACAGAGGCAATGAGCTGCTTGGGATCGACCTCTTTATTGGATCCCTTCAAGAACTCGGCAACTTCATCGGCAAACTTGCCGAGGAGAGTAAGTGGGACGTGCGAAGGCCCCACTTCGGCGTCGCCGATGCGATCACTCAGAGAGAAGCGAAGTGTGTTGGGTCCCATGGGAGCATTGTAATCCGCATTCTCGGGGTGATCGCCAAGATTTCGTGCCGCTTAGCGATTCATGCAGATCGCTCACATCGCCTTCGCCACAAACTGCGTCAGCTGTGTCTTGCTGATGGCGCCGATCTGCGTGCCTTGCACCTGGCCGTTCTTGAACAGCATGAAAGTGGGCAGGCCGCGCACTTTGAACTGGTTCGCGATGGCCGGATGGTTTTGCACATTCAGTTTGACGACTTTGAGTTTGCCCGTCATTTCCGTCGCCAGTTGTTCCAGCACCGGCTCCATACGCTTGCAGGGATCGCACCAATCGGCCCAGAAATCGACCAGCACGGGTGTCTGCGACTGCAAGACGTTGGCGTCGAAATCCTGGCTGCTGAGCTGACTGATGGTTTCGCTCACGATGCGTTCCTCCGCAAATTGGATGCTTGATGCGATACACTCATACCCGCTCTTTGGGAACGAGGGCGTATGTGACGTGGCCGCGAAGTTTGGTGGCAGCGCGCGCGCTTTTCAACCGACGTCATTGTAGATGACAAGCATGATCGCGCGTGGAACGGAATCATGAAGCTTCCGTGAGGATTGGTCCGCCATGATGGCTGGCCCGTACGTTGATCGCGTGTGCGACAACGTGCATCAGACGGGTTCGGAACGAACTCGACGCGGACCGACACCTCAAGGATGGATGTGTTCGGGCCTGACTCAACAAGTCCCGAGCGTATCGGGCAGATTTGGATTTAGATGACTGACCGGATACTGACGGACCTCGATTTCGATAGCTTTGCCTTACACCAAGGCTTAAGCCAGGGCCTGCACCAAGCGGGCTTTACGCGTCTCACACCCATTCAAGCGCTGACGCTGCCTGAAACCCTCGCCGGAAACGATGTCGCCGGGCAAGCGCAAACCGGCACCGGTAAGACCGCCGCGTTTCTGGTGACCTTGATGCAGCGCCTTCTGACACGCGAAGCGCGCAGCGATCGCCGTGTGCAAGACCCGCGCGCCGTCATTCTCGCGCCAACGCGCGAGCTGGCGATTCAAATCCACAAAGACGCTGTGCAACTGGGCCACGCCACGGGCTTGCGCCTTGCGTTGGTCTACGGCGGCGTGGACTATGAGAAGCAGCGCGCACAGTTTGCCGATGGTGTCGATGTGTTGATCGGCACGCCGGGGCGCCTGATCGATTATTACAAGCAGCATGTCTTCAGCCTGCGCGCCATCGACGTGGTGGTGCTCGATGAGGCCGATCGGATGTTCGATCTCGGTTTCATCAAGGACATTCGCTACCTGATGCGGAAGATGCCGCCGCCGGCCGAGCGCCAGGGTTTGCTGTTCAGCGCCACGCTCTCGCACCGCGTGCTGGAGCTGGCGTATGAGCACATGAACAACCCGAAGACGCTCAAAGTTGAGACCGATTCGGTCACCGGCGCGCGCGTCGCGCAGCGCGTTTATTTCCCGGCCAGCGAAGAGAAATTGCCGCTGCTGATCGGCTTGATGGCGCGCATGGACGCGCAACGTTCGATCGTCTTCGTCAACACCAAAAACGCCGCCGAGCAAGTGCATTCTCGGCTGGAAAAGCACGGCTTCCCGAGCGCGATTCTGTCCGGCGATGTGCCGCAACAAAAACGCCAATCGCTGCTGAAGCGTTTCCAGGAAGGCGAGCTGTCGATCCTGGTGGCCACCGACGTCGCCGCGCGCGGACTGCACATCCCCGCTGTCAGCCACGTCTTCAACTTCGACTTGCCGCAAGACAGCGAAGACTACGTCCACCGCATCGGCCGTACGGCCCGCTTCGGCGCCAGCGGCGACGCCATCAGTTTCGCCTGCGAGCGCTACGCGATCAGCCTGCCCGACATCGAGCAGTTCATCGGCCAGCGTATCCCGGTCGAACCCATCACGTCCGAGCTGCTCGCGGATGTGGCGCCCCTGACTTTCAATCGCCGCCCGCCGTCCTCGAAAAAAGGGCCACCGCGCGATAGCCAACGCAAACCGCGGCAGCGCCGACGCGGGCCGAAGCCGGAAGCGGCTGAAGCTGTGGCCGCGCCACAAGCGACTGAGCCTGCTGGTTGACGATGGCCTCGCCAGCGGCTGCGGTGCTCGCTCCGCAGGCTC
Organism: Lysobacterales bacterium; assembly: GCA_022844135.1. Classification (GTDB taxonomy): domain Bacteria; phylum Pseudomonadota; class Gammaproteobacteria; order Xanthomonadales; family SZUA-5; genus JALHMH01. Next base: position 82,796 of record JALHMG010000006.1, on the reverse strand, counting down.
ATGGATCTGGCGGCGATTGAGCGATTCGAAGCCGGTCGGGATCGGCTAAGCCAATGGTTGATTCCGCGGCATGGAAGGGCCGCAACCAAAAGCATGTGAAAACGCACTGAGTAGATTTACTCAGTGAGCGTCTGGTGCGGTCTGAATTCGTTCCAGGGCGATCCGCTTGGCCTTGGCCTCCACGTGCCACGCGTGGGCAAAGCAGCAACATCGGTTTGTTCCTTACGCTAGAGAGCCGCTGCGCAGCTTTGCTGATCGAGACGATATTCGAATCTGGTCGCGGCATCCCCTTATCAATGAACGCCACTTGTGGCCCGCGCCGCGTGAGGTCGTCGGTTCGGAGTCGATGTCGAAAAAAGAACGCCTCCGACTGCGTGCGCAAGCATGCGGCGCGAGGCCATTCATCCGCTTTTCGCCCACGCAATGCGATACACTTGCGCCCGCTATCGTGCGGGAGTGCGTGGCATTTATTCCATACAAGACCCGAGCGCAATCGGGCAGATTGGATTCGATGACCGACTGGATTTTGACGGACTTTTCTCGCCTCGTGTCTGACGGGCGCGAGGGGTTGAACTCAGGCCTGCAGCGAGCGGGCTTTTGGCGTCTGGATTTGATGCTGGCGCGGGAGCCGCTGCGATGAGCACGCTGGCGCTATCGGTCAAGATGGAGCGCGCGTTGCCGTCGCTGTTGGTGGCAACGGCGGTAGCCTGGATCATTTTGTCTCTGGTACGCATCGTATGGGGCGTGCTGACGCCGAGTGCGGAAGTCGCAGCGTCTGCGCCGAACGCATTGGTAGCGCCGCCGCCGCCGGCTACGCCGCTGGCGCAATACCACCTCTTCGGTAGCGCTGCGACGAGCGCCACAGGCCCGTATGCGAACGCGCCCGATACCTCGCTGCAACTGACCTTACGTGGCACCAGCTCGTACAACGATCAACGTCTGGCGCGTGCGGTGATTGCCGATTCGGCGCTGAAGGAAAGCATCGTCAAGACCGGCGACGACATCTCTGGCGCGCGTATCGTGGCGATCTTTCCGGATCGCGTGGTGTTGGACGCACAAGGCCGGATGGAAGTGCTGCGGCTCAAACCGGCCGATGGCACACGCCCGGTGCCGGCCGCGCCCACATCGACGCCCGGCGGCATCGCTGTGCAGGGCAATGGCCGTATTGGTCTCGACAGCGCGCCTGCGCCTGGTGCCTTCGTCAATCCGATGGTGTCTGCCGCGCCGATCGATTGGGAAGCCGTCCGCCAGCAAGCGATCGCCGATCCCAGCAGCCTCGCCAAAGCCTTCTCGATCGCGCCGGTGATGATCGATGGCAAACTTGCCGGCGTACGCCTGACATCGAATCAATACGGCCAACAGCTGGCCGACGCGGGCCTGCTGGGCGACGACATCGTCACCGCCGTCAACGGCCGACCGCTGACCAGTATCGAGGCCGGCTATCAAGTCATCGATTCGCTCAAATCTGCCGGCGCCATCACGCTCACCGTGCGGCGCGGCAACACCGAAAAAACACTGCCTGCGATCAGGATGTCGCCATGATGTTAAGAGGAACTTCGAGGCACGGGGCATGGGGCATGGGGCACGGGTGCGAGCCCGTATTCCGCATACTGTCGTCCGCAGGAAACTTGATCGGCCAATTCGTGGCCCTCCACCGCAAGCGTGCCCGGTGCCCCGTGCCCCGTGCCCCGCTGGCATGGACAGCGTTCATGCTCGCGCTTTCCATCAGCACCGCCGCCCTGGCCCAATCCTCCGAGCCCGTCCTCGTTGCCACCGCAGCACAACCCTCGCCGCTGTACACGGCAGGCGAGCCGGCCCCGGCACAACCCGGGACGCAGGTGTTGAACTTGAAGGACGCGGAGATCAACAGCTTCATCAGCCTGGTGTCGGAAGCCACCGGCAAGAACTTTGTTGTCGACCCGCAGGTGACGGGCAAGGTGACGGTGATTTCGCAGTCGCCCATGAATCAGGACCAGCTCTACAACGTGTTCCTGTCGGTGCTTCGGGTGAACGGATTTGCTGCGGTCCCCGCTGGCAATATCATCAAAATCGTGCCGGAAGCGAAGGCCGGGACGGATGCCGGGATCGACGCCGGTAACTCCGACGCCTTGGTCACGCGCATCATCGAGCTTAAGCACATCACGCCGGCGGACATGGCCACGGCGATGCGCGCGCTGATGCCGCAGGGCGCGCAACTGATTCCACACCAGAGCTCCAACACCCTGGTGATCACCGATCGCGCCGGTAACGTGGCGCGCATCGAGAGCATCATTCGCCGGCTCGACCAACAGAGCGAAAGCGAGATCGAGATCGTGCCGTTGACGCACGCGAATGCGGCCGAAGTGGTTCGCACATTGACCATGCTGCAACCGGCGAACGATGCGGCCGGCAACAAGATCGCCGCCGACGAACGTACCAACTCGGTCTTGATCGCTGGCGACAAGGGTCGGCGCTTACGTTACAAGGCGCTGGTGGCAAATCTCGACACGCCGCTCGGCGCAGGCGATTCGACACAAGTGATTTATCTGGCATACGCAGATGCCGAAGAGCTGGTGCCGATCCTCGAAGTCTCGCTGACCAGCCTGCTCGACAAAGAGATGGCGACCACCGGCAAAGAGGGCGGCGCCGCGACCAGCTTCATTCGCGCCCACAAGGAAACCAACTCGCTGGTGTTGACCGCGCCGCCGCAGGTCATCAAAGAACTGCGAAACGTTGTGCGCCAGCTCGACATCCGCCGCGCGCAGGTATTGATCGAGGCGATCGTCGCCGAGGTCAATGATCAGACCGCGCGCGAATTGGGCATCCAATGGCAAGCCACAGACGATGAGTTCACCGACCGCGGTTTTCTTGGCGGCACCAATTTCCCCGGCAGCAGCGGGTCGGGCGGCATTTTCGGCATCGCGCAGAATCCGGCGCTGCTTGCAGGCTCCGGCGGCCTGAATATCGGCTACATTCTGGGCACCGCGCAGTTGCCCGGCACGGACGATCAGTTCGTGCGCATCGGCGCACTGGCCAAAGCGCTGACCGGCGATACCTCGACGAACGTGTTGTCGACGCCCTCCACCATGACCCTCGATCACCAGGAAGCTGAGCTGAGTGTTGGCCAGGAAGTACCGTTCCTCACCGGCCAATATGCATCGACCGGCGCCTCGAACGTGTCGGGCGGCAACAACGGTCAGGCGGGCGTGGTGAATCCTTTCCAGACCATCGATCGCAAGGAAGTGGGTCTGAAGCTCAAAGTCACGCCGCACATCAATCAGGGCGATGCCGTGGTGCTGGATCTCGACCTGGAGGTATCGAGCCTTGCGCCGTCCAGTCAGCAAGGTGCGGTGGATTTGATCACCAATACGCGCAAGCTGAAGACCCGTGTGCTGGTGCCGGATCGCGGCATGCTGGTGCTCGGCGGGCTGACCAGCGAAGAGCTGCGCGAATCGGTGCAGAAGGTCCCGGGCTTAGGCGATATCCCTTTGGTCGGCAATCTGTTCAAGAGCCGCCAGACCACCAAGGAGCGGCGCAACTTGCTGGTGTTCTTGAAACCTACGATCGCACGCGATGGCATCACCGAGTCGGCGATCTCTAGCGAGAAGTACAATTTCATACGCTCCGAGCAAATCCGCGCGCGCGAACAAAGCGATGGTCTGCTCGACGAGTCGGCTTCGCCTTTGCTGCCGGAGTACGAGGATTTCCTGAAGAAAGGGGCTGAGGAATGAGTAAGACCAAATACATCGATCCGTACATCGATCGCGGCATGCGCGCCGAGGCGACCAAAAAAATCACTGTAACGATCCCGGTGCACGTTCTGAAGATCCTGACCGATGAGCGCACCCGCCGGCAGGTCAACAAACTGCGCCACGGCACGATATCCGAGCTCCTCACTGAAGCCTTCTTGCACGCCTATACAGGTCAGCCGCTGCCCACGGATCAGGAGCTGGCCAGGCCCGAGTGAGCGCTACCGATCTCTCGGTGGTGATTCCCGTAGGCCCCGGTGATCGTGCCTGGCCGGCGCTCGTTGCGGCTTTGGATGCGCTGGCGCCAGAACTGGATGTGCTGCTCGTATTTGCGCGCGGCGATGTGCAGTCCAGGCCCAAGGATCGGCGCTGGATCGAAGGTCGGCCGGGTCGTGCGGCCCAACAGAATCTCGGCGCTCGAGCCACCGCAGGATCGTCGTTGTGGTTCCTTCACGCCGATTCGCGCGTCGACGCGAAGGCGCTTGAAGCCGCACGGGACTTCGTGCGGCGTGGGGCTAACGCGATAGGCTATTTCGCGCTGCGCTTTGGCGATGGGCCGACGCTGATGCGCGTGACTGAGGTCGGCGTGAAGCTGCGCTGTCGCTGGTTCGGATTGCCCTTCGGCGATCAGGGCCTGGTGCTGCCGCGCAGCGTGTTCGATGGCCTCGGGAGATTCGATGAGCGAGCGCTATTCGGCGAGGATATGGCGCTGGTTCGCCGCGCACGGCGCGCCGGGATCACGCTTCAATCGCTGCCGGCGACGATTTCGACCAGCGCACGCAAGTATGTTCAGCACGGTTGGTGGCGAACGACATGGCGGCATCTGCGGCTGACGTGGGGCCGGGCCTGACACCGTTGGACGCGACCTCGCGAGCAGGCGACTTGACGCGATCGGGTTCGCGCGCCGCGCGCCATGACAGCGCAGCGGTGGCCGTGTTCGTCAAAACGCCGGGCTTCAGCCCGATCAAATCGCGGCTGGCGCTGCAGATTGGTGCCGCGGCCGCACGGCGGTGTTACACGCTGTCGCTGCTCGCGGTTCGACGGGCGGTCAACAGCGCTGCGCGCGCCGGCAAGGTGCAGGCTTATTGGGCGGTCGCCGAAGCGAGTGCCACCGACCATTGGCGAGGGTGGCCGACGGTTCCGCAGTTCGGCGACGACCTCGGCGCGCGGATGCGGTTCGTGTATGGCGCGCTGCGGCAACGCCATCGCGATGTTCTTCTGTTGGGCGGCGATGTGCCGACGATCACAGCGGACGATCTCTTGACCGCTGCGAACGCTTTGCGCGCCGTGCCGCAGCGGGTGATTGCGCGCGCCGTGGACGGCGGCTTCGGACTGTTCGGCGCAAATGTCGATCTGGCCGATTCGCCCTGGTCCTCGGTGCCGTACGGTGTACCCGATACCGCCACACAGTTCCTGATGCGCATCGCACCCGAGGTGCCACTGCTCGAACTGCTGCCGGTGCGCGATCTGGATACATATGCCGATCTGATTGCGCTCGGTGAAGACCGGCGCGTGCCGGGCGCCGTGCGTCGTCGCTTGGCGCAAGCCGCTCATGAGTGCGTCTAAGTTGTTATTCTGCGTCGTCTCCGTCCGATTGCAGGAAACCAAAGATGAGCGCCATCCCCAGCGATCTTCGCTTTCTGAAATCCCACGAATGGGCGCGCCAGGAGGCGGATGGCTCGATCACTGTCGGGATTTCCGATCTTGCGCAAGAATTGCTCGGAGACCTGGTGTTCGTTGAGGTTCCGGCGGTCGGTGCTGTGCTTGAGGCCGGAAAAGCCTGTGCAGTGGTGGAGTCCGTCAAAGCGGCGTCGGATGTGTACGCGCCTGTGTCGGGCACCGTCACCAGCGTGAACGAGGCTTTGAGCGATGCGCCGGAGACGGTGAACCAATCGCCTTACGAGGGCGGCTGGCTGTTCAAGTTGACGCCGAGCAATCCCGCCGAATTTGCGGCATTGCTCGATGCGGACGCTTATCGGCAGGTTTCGGAAGCATAAATTGCGTTCGCGCCGTGGCGCGAACGCTGCAGAACTATTAGCATTTCCGGTCTTGCGGCCGTCGTCGGCTGCCGCGCTTGAACCTTTGGGAGCTGTCGGATGCGTTCACTGATTGAGTTTGTGCTCGCGGTTATCTTGACCATCGTCGTCTTGTTGCTGATCGGCTTGTTCCTGCCGGGCGGCGGCCACGGGCACGTAGAACGTTCGATCATCATCGAGCGCCCGGCAAGCCACATCTATGACATGTTGAATAGCTTCAAGCGTTTCAACGAATGGTCGCCGTGGGCCAAGAAAGATACGACGGCGAGTTTCACGTTCTCGGGCCCCGAGCGCGGCCAGGGCGCACGCATGGAATGGTCCGGCAACGAAAAGGTCGGTTCTGGCAGCTTCGAGATCATCGAGAGCACGCCCACGAACTACATCAAGATGACGCAGATCGTGAAAGAGGGCCGCACCGGTACGGTGTCCTACAAGATCGAGCCGTCTGACCTGGGTGTCAAAGTGGTTTGGGCGTATGACGTTGAGCTGGGCGCTAATCCCATCGAGCGCATCAAGGGTCGCTACCTCGATTCTTCGGTCGGTGCAGATTTCCAATACGGCCTGATGCGCCTGAAGGCCTTGATCGAGTCGAGCGCTTATGCGCGCGATTACAGCGATATCGAGATCTCACAACAGGAAGTTCTGGCCCAGCCGGCGCTCAAGCTCAGCGGGTTGGTGGAGGTGTACAGCGCCACTGAATTCCCCGATCTCGATGCTGGCGTTGCCGATACCATGAAGACGCTGGAAGCCTTCATGCAGCGCAACAACCTGACAGCAACCGGCGCGGCACAAGTGCAGGTCACACTGAAAGAACGCTATCGCCTTGCGTACGACGTGACCTTGCCGGTCGACCGTAACGACGTGCCGATGCGCGACGAAATCCAGGCGGTCACAACAACTGGGGGCAGCATGCTGGTTGCCGAGCACGTGGGCGAACGTCGTCGCAGCAACCAGACCTTCGAAAAGCTGCAGGCGTATGCAACCATCTACGGATTGGCTTTCGATCCACAAGCGAAGCCGATAGAAGAGTTTTTGCCGGATCGTCCGGCGCCCGTCGTGCCTGAAGAAGGAACCGATCAGGCAGCTGCGGACGCCGCGGCGCCTGCCGATGCCGCTGCCGCGCCTGCGGATGCCGCAGCAACCGACGGTGCTGCAGCCGAGGAAGCCGAGCCCGAAATGGTGCAGGTGACGCGTGTGTATTTGCCGCTGGGCCTGCCGGCGGTCGTCGATCCGAATGCGCCTGTCGATCCCGACGCCGCGCCGGTCGATCCGAGCGCCGCGCCAGCGCCCGCCGAAGCAACACCAGCAGGCTGATCGTGAAACGCGTCACCGGCATTGGTGGCGTGTTTTTCAAGGCGCGCGACGCGGAGGCATTGCGAGCCTGGTATCGCAAGCACCTCGGAATGGACATCGCCGAATGGGGTGGGTTGAGTTTCACGCATCCGTCCAGCGAATCGGGCAGCTCGCCGCAGACCACCGTGTGGAGCATTTTTGCTGGCGACACCCGCTACTTCGAACCCAGCACCGCGCCGTTCATGATCAACTACCGCGTCGACGACCTCGACGCAGTACTGGCGGCGCTGCGCGCCGAGGGCTGCACTGTCGACGACAAAACCGAGCGTTCCGAGTTCGGCGCGTTTGGCTGGGTCATGGATCCGGAAGGCAATCGCATCGAGCTTTGGCAGCCACCGTCGTAGCCACGCGACGCAGATTTGAAGCGCAGTTCACACGAAGACACGAAGTTTTCGCTGCGAGCGGCCGCTCGTTGGTGACTTCGACGCCTGCTGATCAACACTGAGAATGGCGCGAGATAAGCGCTGGTGATGCGAGACCTCTCCTGCCGTACTTCGTGGCTTCGTGTGAACTCGCTCCAGCTTTTTCGGTAAACCTCAAGCACCAAGTAGCGCCTTGATCGCATCCAGATGCGGCCGGGCCGCGCGCTGCTTGTCCTCGGCCGACTGCGTGTTCTTGCTCTGGCCGGAATGCCGCACGTCGTCGGCCGGCAGCTCCTGTAAAAAACGCGAGGGCTCGCAGGCCTCCTCGCGTCCGTAGCGGCTGCGAGAGCGGCACCAGCTCAAGGTCAGCGTTTCCTTGGCGCGCGTGATACCGACGTAGAACAACCGTCGCTCTTCGTCTTCCCGGCCCTCGTCGAGCGAAGACACGTGCGGCAACAATCCGTCTTCGCAGCCGACCAAAAACACGTGCCGGAACTCCAGTCCCTTGGCGCTATGCAGCGTCATCAGCCGCACGCGGTTGCCGGGTTCGCTGTCCTGGCTGTCGAGCATCAGTTGCGTCAGCAGCGCGCTAAGGTGCGTCTCACGGCGCTCGCCGACCCACTCCAAGAAGGCATCCACCTGAGCCTCGCGGCGTAGCGCCATCTCTGGACCTTTGGCCTCGCTCCGCCAATGCGCTTTCAATTGCGCTTCGACGATGATCTTTTCGATCAGCGCGCGCGGCTTGAGTGCGTTGGCGGCCGCGCGCCATGCGCCGAGTTGCTGATGAAAACTCGACAACGCACGCGCGGCGCGCGGCGCCAGTGCGCTGAGTGCGGCGCCGTTACCCGCCGCTGCGCTCAGCGACTGCGAAGAGTGGCGAGCCGCAGCGGCCAGCTTCTCGAGCGACGTCGTACCGATCTCGCGCTTGGGCGTCGTCGCTGCGCGCACGAAGGCCGCGTCGTCCTCAGGGTTGGCGAGCAGGCGCAAGTACGCCATCACATCCTTGATTTCCTGCCGATCGAAGAATGATGTGGCGCCCGACAAGTGGTACGGAATCTTCAGCGCGCGCATCGCCAGTTCCAGCGCGCGCGCCTGGTGGTTGCCGCGAAACAGCACCGCGAAATCCGCCGGTGTGCTGCGATCGACGAGCTGCCGATGGTTGATCTCGGCGGCGACGAACTCCGCTTCGTCGGTATCGCTGGCGCGCGCGACGATGCGAATCGGATCGCCTTCGGGGAGCGCACTCCAGAGCTTCTTTTCGTGCACATGAGGGTTGTTGGCGATCAAGCGATTGGCGAGGCGCAAAATGCGCTGGGCGCAGCGATAGTTCTGCTCGAGCTTGACCACTTTGAGCGCCGGAAAATCCTTGCCGATATTGGCAAGGTTCTCAGGGTTGGCGCCGCGCCAGGCGTAAATCGATTGATCGTCATCGCCCACCGCCGTGAATGCGCCGCGCTCGCCGACCAGCAGTTTCAACAAGCGATACTGTGCATCGTTGGTGTCCTGGTACTCGTCGACCAGCAAATAACGCCAGCGCTGCTGCCAGCGCAGTCGGCGCTCGTCGTCTTCCGACAGCAAACGGACGGGCAGCGCAATCAGATCGTCGAAGTCGACCGCATTGAAAGCCAGCAGCCGTTGCTGATATTGCGCATAAAGATCGGCCGCAGCGCGCTCGCGCGGCGATCCGGCGGCCTTGCTCGCGGCACCTGGGTCAAGCCCGGCATTCTTGGCGCGACTGATCAGGTTGCGCAGCGCATCCAGTTGCTCGCGCCCGGTTTCTGGCGGCGCCAGATCCTTGATCAATGTGCGCGCGTCGTCCTCGCCGAGGATCGAAAATCCGCGACGCAGGCCGACCGCCGCACATTCGCGCTCCAGCATGCGCAGGCCGAGCGCATGGAATGTGCTGATCGTCAAACCCTCAACGCTGTCGGCGCCGACCACTTTGCCGATGCGCTCGCGCATCTCGCGCGCCGCTTTGTTGGTGAAGGTGATCGCCGCAACCTCGGTGGGCAGATACAGGCCGCTCTTCAGCAATCGCGCGATCTTCTCGGTGATGACGCGGGTTTTACCCGAGCCCGCGCCCGCCAACACCAGAAGCGGCCCATCGAGATATTGCACAGCAGCTTGTTGTTGCGGATTGAGCATCGATGTGGCGGTCGCAAACGGGCGGCGAAGAATAGTGCGTTTAAGGTGCTCGCGCGGGGTAGAATCCGCGCCGCGCGGTTCTTGGTTGGTGGTTCTTGGTCGTCGAAACGGCAACAGCCAGCCTCAAGTGAAAACCGAGAACCAGGAACCAGGAACTAAGAACCCAAGCATGACCCGCATCCTTATCGTTTTCGCCGCTGTCCTCGTTGCCGTCTCTTCCGATGCCGCCATGCTGTCGGGCCAGTTCAAAGGCCGCTATGGTGCGCTGGAGATTTACGATGCGCAGAGCAAGCTGTCGTTTCGCGTCAACACACCTCGCCTCGCCGAGCGGCTGACGCCGTGCCAGACCTACCTTTGGCCGCATACCGCGATTGCACTTGGTACCGGCGTGATCAAGGACAGCGACTCGCGCATTGCCTTCGATCCGGCCAAACACCCGAACGCCGCAAGTTGGCCGGAGCCTTGGCGCCGCGACCAGACCTTCGATTCGGCACTCAAGGATGCCGTGCCTTGGTACGCGAGCGAGCTGTCCACGCGCATGGGCAGTGCGCGGCTGACGCAGAACTTAAAGCGCATCAAATATGGCAATGGCGATATCAGCGGCGGGCTCGATAGATTCTGGGACACCAGTTCGCTGAAGATCACCAGCCTTGAGCAGGTCGATTTCGTACGCAACTTTCGCGACGGCAAGCTGGGTTTCAATGCCCGCGTCACGCAACTCTTGAAGGATGCGCTGGTGCTGGAGCGCACACCGGAGTACACGATATACGGCATGGCCGGTTCGTGCGCGCATGACGCCACGGCGACGAAGTACATCGGTTGGCTGGTCGGCTACGTAGAGCGACCGGGGAAGGTCTGGTACTACGCGATGAATATCGATGCCAAAGCGATCGCCGATTTCGGCACGGCGCGGCTCGATATCGTGCGCGGCGCGATGGCCGAAATGGGCTTTATTCCGGCGCCTCCTGCGCTGGTTGAGCCACCAGCCACCGCGCCGGCTGCGCCCGCACCCGCAGCGCTCGCTCCAGCGCCAACCCCGACGCCAGCGAAGCCTGGCGCCAAACCTAAGAAACCGCGCTGATCACCACTCGGCGCTGACATTGGCCGAGCGGTTTCTTCATCGCGGTTGACCTAATGTTGCGGGCTTGCCATACGAGCAACCTGCCATGCCGCTTTGCCGATTGATCTACGCCTCGCGTTCCAACGACATTCTGCGCAACGATGAGATCGACGCCATCCTGGCCGTGTCGCGCACCAACAATGCGCGTGTCGGTGTCACTGGCGCTCTGATGTACGGCTCGCGCGAATTCCTCCAGTGCCTGGAGGGCGCGCGCGAAGCGATCAACAGCACCTACAACCGCATCGTCAAAGACCCGCGCCACAGCGAGCTGACCATTCTCGACTTCGTCGAAATCGATCGACGCTGGTTTGCCGGCTGGGGCATGCACCACGTGCCGCCGCTGTGGAGCTCGCGGCAGATGTTGCTGCGCTACGGCGAGCGCGAGACGTTCAATCCGCTGAAAATGTCGGCCGCTTCGGCCCGCGCGCTGCTCGGCGACCTCGCCGTGGATTTGGCGCCGCCCAGAGACGACGAGCCGCGTGTGCCCACCAAGCCCATGCGCGCGTGAACCGGCCTATTGCACCCGCAAGTACTCGTCCTTGAGCTTGCAGTAGTTTTGCGCCGAGTAGTAAAGCGACTCGATCTCGGCCTCCGTCAGCTTGCGCACGAAGCGCGCCGGGTTACCGAGCCACAAGGATCCCGGCTCGATCACTTTGCCCGGCGAGACCACGGCGCCGGCGCCGATCAGCGAGTGTTTGCCGATCACCGCTTTGTCCAGCACCACCGAACCCATGCCGATCAGGCAGGCGTCCTCCACGGTGCAGGCATGCAAGATCACGCCATGACCCACGGTGACATCGGTACCGATGATCAGCGGCGCGCCGCCCGGCGTGTAGCGGCCATCGTGCGTGACATGCAACACCGAGTTGTCCTGGATATTGCTGCGCGCACCGATGCGGATGCGATTGACGTCGCCGCGCGCGGCCACCAGCGGCCAGATCGACACGTCGTCGTCGAGCACGATATCGCCCACGAGCTGCGCCGAGGGGTCGACGAACACCCTGTGACCGAGCGTGGGCAGGATGGAATTGAACGGGCGGAGCGACATCGGCACAACCTCGGGAGATTCGGCGGAAGGCCGCCATCAATACCCAAGCAGAGGTGAAGGCGCAATCGCGCGCCTTGACGTTCTTATCACACTCCGCTAGACCTGCGCGGCCCGATTCGGCGCCGGGTTTGTCGCGCCAATCCATCCGGAGATGCACATATGAGCGGCGCGCCGAACCAGTTCCTTCCACCCCCGCCTGGCGAATTTCTGGGGCATCCAAAAGCGCTCTGGAACCTCTTCGGCTCGGAGTTCTGGGAACGCTTCATGTACTACGGCATGCGCGCAATGCTCGCGGTGCACGTGGCAGCAGCGTTCTTCGCGCACATGGGCGACCAGGCCGATGCGCAAGCGAGCCTGACCTATGGCGGCTTCACCTCCATGGTTTACATGACCGGCATTCTGGGCGGCTTCGTCGCCGACCGGATCTTGGGGTATCAGCGCTCGATCATGCTGGGCGGCGCGTTGATGTCGGTCGGCATGTTCATGCTGATGGCGCCGGATCTGACCACATTCCTGATTGGTCTGGCGTTCGTGATCGTCGGCAACGGTTTGTTCAAACCCAACATTTCAACCATGGTTGGCAAGTTGTACGCGCCGGGCGATGCGCGCCGCGATTCGGGTTTCACCATCTTCTACATGGGCATCAACGCCGGTGCGGCGCTCGCGCCGATCATCTGCGCCGGGCTGATTGGCGAAAAGTACGGCTATCGCTGGGGGTTCCTGGCTGCCGGTGTGGGCATGATCTTCGGTCTGATGGTGTTCCATTTCTGGCGTGCGGTGCTTGGCCATGTCGGCGGCACGCCGAAAGGCAAGGAAGGCTGGGGTCCGGTCATGAAGGTGCTGGCCGCAGCGCTGGTGCTGGTGGTGCCGGTTTATTTTTTGCTCGATAAAAGCGAGATCCTGGGAACACTGTTGCTGGCGATGATGGCTGCACTGGTTGGCTACTTCATCTACAGCGGCATCAAGAGCGGCGACAAGCAGCAGCTCCATCGCTACATTGCGATGCTGTCGTTGTTCCTGGCCTGCTCGTTGTTTTGGGCGCTTTTTGAGCAAGCCGGTTCATCGCTGAACTTCCTCGCGCGCGACCACGTCAACATGCCGACGATCTTCGGCTGGACACCAGCCTTCACGATCTTCCAGTCGGTCAACGCGATCTTCATCATCATGTTCGCGCCGGTATTCGCGATGATGTGGCCGGCGCTCGATCGCTCCAATATCAATCCATCCATTCCGCGCAAATTCGCTTATGGCCTGATCGGCGTTGCGCTCGGCTTCTACATCCTGGTGTTCGCCATCGGCAACATGCAGGAGGCGAACGGCAAAATTTCCTGGACGATGCTGACGTTGTGCTACCTGATCCATACGCTCGCCGAGCTTTGCCTCTCGCCGATTGGTTTGTCCATGGTCACCAAGCTGGCGCGACCGGAAGAGACCGGTCTGGCGATGGGCGGCTGGTTCCTGGCGGTTGCGGGCGGCAACTATGCCGCAGGCGTGATCTCCTACTTCGCCACCGGTGGTGGCGGCGAAAGCCAGCTGAGCGGTATCGAACAGTACAGCTCGGTGTTCATGCAGCTGTTCTGGATCGGCTTGATCATCGGCGCGATTTACTTCTTCACCGCGCCGCTGCTCAACAAGCTGATGCACGGGGTGAAGTAAGACATGGGCGCTCCCTCGACTCACGCGTTCGTCCCACCGCCGCCGGGCGAGTACATCGGCCACCCGCGCGGTTTGTGGATGCTGTTCGGCGCCGAGTTTTGGGAGCGCTTTTCTTACTACGGCATGCGCGCGCTGCTTGCGGTGTATGTCGCGACGACGTTTTTCTCGCTGCTGCCTGAAGGCGAGGCGAAGGCCCAGGCCAGCCTCACGTACGGCGCCTACACGGCGCTGATTTACGCCACCGGTTTGTTCGGTGGCACTATTGCCGATCGCTATCTGGGGTATCGGCCAGCAATTCTGCTCGGCGGCGCGCTCATGGTGGTGGGGCTGTTTCTGCTGATGGTCCCAGAGCTGACGACGTTCCTGATTGGGCTCGCAGTCATCGTCGTCGGCAATGGCTTGTTCAAGCCGAACATCTCGGCGATGGTGGGCCAGTTGTATGCGCCGGGCGATGCGCGTCGCGACTCAGGGTTCACGATCTTCTATATGGGCATCAACGCCGGCGCGTTTTTCGCGCCGCTGATTTGCGGCACCTGGATCGGCGTGGCGTATGGCTACAAGTGGGGCTTCTTCGCGACCGGCGTGGGCATGATCGGCGGGCTGATCGTGTTCCATTGGCTGAGTGGTTGGCTGGGCACCGTCGGTGCGGCGCTGAGCCCCAAGGAGAACTTCAAGCGCTGCGGCGTCGTACTCGCCGGCTGTCTGGCGTGCGTGCCGGTGGTGTTCTTTCTGCTCAGCAAATCGGTACTCGTCGGCTACCTGCTGGGCGCGATGTTCGCCACGCTCACGATCTACTTCTTGCGCTCCGGCGCAATGACCGATCGCGTGCAGCTCGATCGTTACATCGCCATGCTGCTGCTGTTCCTGGCAAAGATTCTGTTTTGGGGAATGTTCGAACAAGCCGGCTCGTCGCTGAATTTCTTCGCCAAGGATTACGTCGACGCGCCCTTCGATTTCACCGCCTTCCAGTCGTTCAATCCGCTCTTCATTCTGCTGCTCGGCCCAGTCTTCGCGTGGGCCTGGCCACGCCTGGAAGCGCGCGGCATGAACCCCTCGATCCCGCGCAAATTTGCGCTCGCCCTAATTCTGGTGGCGATCGGCTTCTCGCTGCTGGTGTGGTCGATCAAGCACTTCGGGCCGAGCGGCAAAGTGCCGTGGGAGATGCTGGCGCTGGCCTACATGATCAACACCATGGGCGAGCTGTGTCTGTCGCCGATCGGCCTCTCCATGGTGTCCAAACTTGCGGCGCCGAAGGATGTGGGGCTGGCGATGGGCGCCTGGTTCTTGTGTACCGCTATAGGTAACTTCGTCGCCGGAGCAGTGGCGTCGGTCGCTTCGGGCGGTACTGCCGCCGTTGGCATGACGCAGTACGCCAGCACGTACACGCTGGTCGCTTACGTGGGCTTCGGCATGGGTGCCGCGTTCCTGATCTTCGCGCCCTTCATCAACAAGCTGATGCACGGCGTGCGCTAATGGTGGATTTGTCGATTGTGGTGCCGGTGCACAACGAGCGCGACAACGTTGCGCCGTTGCTGATTGAGATCGAGGCGGCGTTGAAAGATGCCGCGCTCGATTACGAGGCGGTGTTCGTCGACGACGCCAGCGGCGACGACACGCTGCAGGTGTTACGCGCACTCAAGCGCGATCACCCGCGGCTGCGCGTGGTGCGCCATGTACGCCAGGCGGGGCAAAGTACGGCGGTACGAACCGGCGTCAAAACCGCCCGCGGCGCGTGGATCGCCACGCTCGATGGCGATGGACAAAACGACCCGGCAGACATTCTCACGCTGCTGCGCGCTCGCCATGCGGCGGCGCCGAACGTTCGTTTGTTCGCCGGTTGGCGCACGCAGCGCCGCGATGATGCGATCAAACGCCTATCGTCGAAGATCGCCAACGCCGTGCGCAGTGCCGCGCTAGGGGATGCCACGCCGGACACCGGCTGTGGCCTTAAACTCTTCGAGCGCGCCGTCTTCCTCGACTTGCCGTACTTCAGCCACATGCATCGCTTCCTGCCCGCGCTGATCCGTCGCGCCGGGTTCGAGGTGCAGAGCGTGCCGGTGGGCCATCGTCCGCGCGTGCGCGGCACCAGCAAGTACGGCGTGTGGAATCGATTGTGGGTCGGACTGGTGGATATTGTCGGCGTCGCCTGGCTGCGCCGCCGCTCGCGCATCACCGAGGTAGTCGAGGAATGAGTTTCGAATGCATCGTGCTACGCAGCGAGAAACGCCTCGGCGCGTACGTGTACGTTCGCGATAAAGCCGCGCTCTCTAAACTTCCCGCACCACTCGCGAGTGCCCTTGGGCAACTCACCGAAACCCTGCGCTTCGCGCTATCCCCCACTCGAAAACTCGCGCAAGCGGATGCAACTGTCGTGATCGCCAATATTGAGAAACTCGGTTACCACGTGCAGTTTCCGCCGAGCGATATTCATACCGTCGATTGAATCGCTCCGGACGCGAGTGCCGGTGCCCGCGACGGGCCTGCTCAAGACACGAAGCCAACGGTCCAGGCGACTGCTCAGAACCGCCCGCTGGCACCGCCGCCGCGGCTCGATCCGCCGCCGAAGCTGCGGCCGGAGGAGCTGGAGGATGAGGTGACGCGCGCGATCACGTGCCTTGAGGTGCTGGTGGCATGGCAGTGCTGACAGGTGGAGGTGATTTCTGCCAGCCCGGTCGAAAAGCGCGTGGCACTGGTGATGGTGCGCGACACGCTCGATACCGCTTTCGAGCCGCAGCCGGCGCAGGGCTGGAAGCGCGAAAACCACGCCGCGCGCACCAGCTTGTCGACATGTCCGCAGCCGGGACAGTGGAAGACGCGATGATCGACGCTGCGCACGCGCTCCTCGGTGATTTGTTGTGGCGTGAGATGGAGGTCGTCTTCGGTCTCGCTGAGCAAAATCATCGGCGTGCTGCAGCGTGCGCATTTGCGTGGCAGGAAACGCGAGCCGATGAACCACCAGAGCGCGGAAAGAATCTTGAAGAGCAACCAACCGATGCCGCCGACCAGTGCGGCGATGATCGCCAGGCCCACGGCGAGCGCGATGTTTTCGTTCGGATCGGCTGCGCCAGTAACCTGAGGCGCCGGAGGTCGCTGCGGTTGCGGCGTCGTAAGCCGCGCAACGGTGTCGCGCGCTACGGCGCTGGCCGCTGAATCGGCACTCTCGGTTGGCGCTTCGGCGAGGCGGCCGAGATCGACATTGTAAGCGCGTGCCAGCCATGTGGTCGCGCCCGCTACGAGGCCTTGATCGAAATTGCGCGCACGAAAGCGCGGCAGGATTTCATTGTGCATGACGTCTTCTGCCATGCGCGTGTAACTGGCGTTGTCGATGCCGCTGCCGAGGATGATCTCGGTAGCGCGATCGTCGAGTGCCAACAGGAACAGGGTACCGTTGTTGAGTTGCCGATCGCCGACGCCCCAGGCGTTGAACGCCTGGGTGCCATAACTGCGCGGATCGACGCCGCCGGTGGTGCGCACAATCAAGAATGCGATCTCGCCCAGGCGCCTGTCGTCAAGCGTAGCGGCGAGCCGATCGAGTTCGCGCTTGGTGTCGTCGGCGAGCAGCCCGTATTGGTCGGAAACATAGCTCTGCGGCAGTGGCGAGCGCGGCTGCGCAGACGCGACGCTGGCGAGCAGTACGAGCGCGATAAAGCCAAGTCGGCGAGCGATGGTCACGATTCGAATCCCCTGGTCGATATCGCAATGATGCGCGAAACGCCGTGGGCATGGCGGGCTCCGGGTGCGCTACCCAGGACGCCATCGGCGGCGGCTCCGTCAGCGACAGGCTCCAGCCGGCGCGCGATCGGTGGAGCGGATGCGGCCAGTGTTGGCAACCACCACTTGCCCGGTGTTGACGCGATCACCCTCAATGCAGAACACAAAACGCACGTTCGAACCATCGGCCCGACCCATTGGCCGGTAGGTGAGCTTGCGGCGGCCATCGCTGATGCGCACACGCAACTTCGAGTTCTCCAGCGCATGCACGCTGAGTACGCGTTCGACCGGGTCCAGGCGGCCGTTGCGGTTGTCGTCGGAAAAGCTCAGCCAGCCGGCCGACCAGTCGCCCTGGCGCTCGCAGCTGGTCTGGTTGCGCGTGGGACAGACCACCACCGGTCGTGCGCCGCTGAGCGCTTCGCTGCGTGCCTGTTGCAGCGAGGCGATAAGCGCATTCTTTGCGCTCGCCAACTGGTTCTTCTGGTACGGCGTGCGCAGGCTGGGCAGCGCCATCGTAGCCAGCACCGCCAGGATGGCGATGGCGACGATCAATTCGATCAGCGTAAATCCGTTTTGTCGCATGGCGATTCCCCATGAATGATCTGGGGAATACGCTAGGCGCACGCTTAGGCGCACACCATCGGCGCAACGCGCATTCGCTTGTCAGAATTTTCTGACGGCGATTGCCGCATCATCCTCTTACTGAAGAGCCGCGCAACGCCCATGTCCGATCGTTTTCAACTGGTCTCCGACTTTGCCCCCGCTGGCGATCAGCCACAGGCCATCGACGAGTTGATTCGCGGATTCGAAGCGGGTCTGGCGCATCAGGTCTTGCTCGGCGTGACTGGCAGCGGCAAGACCTTCAGCATCGCAAACGTGGTGCAGGCGGTGCAAAAACCGACGCTGATCCTGGCGCCGAACAAGACGTTGGCGGCGCAGCTCTATGGCGAGTTCAAGGAGTTCTTCCCGCATAACGCGGTCGAGTACTTCGTCTCGTATTACGACTACTACCAACCCGAAGCGTACGTCCCGTCCAGCGACACTTACATCGAAAAGGACGCCAACATCAACGAGCACATCGAGCAGATGCGCCTCAGCGCCACCAAAGCGCTGCTCGAGCGGCGCGACGCGCTGATCGTCGCAACGGTGTCGGCCATTTATGGCCTCGGCGATCCGAACGAATACTTCAACATGGTGTTGCATCTGGTGCGCGGCGATCGCATTCCGGATCGCGAGATCCTGCGGCGGCTCACGGAATTGCAGTACACACGCGGCGACTATGAGCTGCGCCGCGGTACGTATCGCGTGCGCGGCGAAGTCATCGATGTGCATCCGGCCGAAAGTGAGCGCGAAGCGCTGCGCATCGAATTGTTCGACGGCGAGATCGAGAACCTGTCGATTTTCGATCCGCTGACGGGCGAAATCCAGAAGCGTGTGCCGCGCTTCACGGTGTACCCCAAGTCGCACTACGTGACCAGCCGTCGCACGGTGCTCGAAGCGATGCAGACGATCAAAGCCGAGCTCGCCGAACGCCTGGAGGTGCTGTACGCACAGAACAAGCTCCTGGAAGCGCAACGCCTGAAGCAGCGCACAACCTTCGACCTGGAAATGATGGCCGAGATCGGCTACTGCCAGGGCATCGAAAACTACTCGCGCCATCTCACCGGTCGCGGCGAGGGCGAAGCGCCGCCCACGTTGTTCGACTATTTGCCGCCGGACGCGCTGATGGTAATCGACGAAAGCCACGTCACCGTGCCGCAGTTGGGTGCGATGTACAAGGGCGATCGCTCGCGCAAAGAGACCCTCGTCGAATACGGGTTCCGTCTGCCGAGCGCGCTCGACAATCGCCCGCTGCGGTTCGAGGAATGGGAGAACCGCGCGCCGCGCGCGATCTTCGTTTCCGCAACGCCTGGCCCGTACGAGCTGCGCAAGACCGACAATCGTGTCATCGAACAAGTTGTACGCCCGACCGGTCTGGTCGACCCGATTACCGAAATTCGCCCGGTTGCGAGCCAGGTCGACGATCTGCTCTCGGAGATTCGCGAACGCAACCGCTGGGGCGATCGGGTTTTGGTCACCACGTTGACCAAACGCATGGCGGAGAATCTGACCGACTATTTGACCGAACAAGGGATCAAAGTGCGCTATCTGCACTCGGATATCGAAACGGTAGAGCGTGTCGAGATGATCCGCGACCTGCGTCTGGGTAGGTTCGATGTGCTGGTGGGGATCAACCTGCTGCGCGAGGGTCTGGACATGCCCGAGGTTTCTCTGGTGGCGATTCTGGACGCGGACAAGGAGGGTTTTCTGCGCAGCGGTGGTTCGCTGATCCAGACCATCGGTCGCGCCGCCCGCAACTTGCGCGGCAAAGCAATCCTGTACGCCGACCGCATCACCGACTCGATGCGTCGCGCGCTCGACGAGACTGACCGCCGTCGCGAACGGCAAGTGGCTTACAACCAGGCGCACAACATCACGCCCAAATCGATCGTCAAGCGCATCATGGATGTGATGGAGGGTGCGCGCGAAGAACCAGCTAACGACAACGGCAGCTCATCGAAACGCGCAAGGCGCGGGCCGCAGACCATCGGAACTGCCGCGGTCGCCGAGCCGCGCATCGACTATGCTGCGATGAGCCCGGAGACCCTGGGTGCGCGCTTGAAGAAGCTCGAGGATCAGATGTTTCAACACGCGCAGAACCTCGAATTCGAGGCGGCGGCCAGGCTTCGGGATGAGATCAAGCGCATTCGTGCGCAGGGGTTGTTGAGTTGACTGGGAGCGCCGCCACGCTCCGACTGCGAACGGCCGACGAGGACGTCGGCGCTCCCAATTTGTAGCATCCGCGCAACACTCTGTTGCGCCAATCGCAGCTGATGTCTTTTCTCCGCCAAACCCGTGTGTTAGCCTCCTGCCGCCGTATCACCCCAGGTAGACCTCTACGATGATTCGACAACGCACGTTGAAGAACGTCATTCGCGCAACGGGCGTTGGCATTCACTCCGGGCAAAAGGTGTACATGACGCTGCGCCCTGCGGCGGTCGACACTGGCATCGTATTTCGTCGTACCGATCTGGCCGAGCCGGTGTGCCTGTTGGCGCGCGCCGAGAACGTGGGCGACACCTCGTTATCCACGGCGCTGGTGAAAGACGGCGTGCGTGTGCAAACCATCGAACACTTGCTGAGCGCTTTTGCGGGACTCGGCATCGACAATGCGTATGTAGACTTGTCGGCGCCGGAAGTGCCGATCATGGACGGCAGCGCTGGCCCGTTCGTGTTCTTGCTGCAATCGGCGGGCATCGAAGAGCAAAACGCGCATAAGCGCTTCATCCGCATTCGCAAAGAAATCGTCGTCCGCGATGGCGACAAGTGGGCGCGATTCGAGCCCTTCGACGGGTTCAAAGTCGGCTTCTCGATCGAGTTCGATCACCCGGCTTTTGCGCAGCGCGCGTGCTCGGCAGAGATCGATTTCTCGACCACGTCTTTCGTCAAAGAGGTCAGCCGCGCACGCACCTTCGGTTTCATGCGCGATCTGGAAATGCTGCGCGAGCGCAACCTCGTGCTCGGCGGCTCCATGGACAACGCCATCGTCCTCGACGACTACCGTGTGCTGAATGAAGACGGCCTGCGTTACGAAGACGAGTTCGTCAAACACAAGATTCTGGACGCGATCGGCGACTTGTATCTGTTAGGGCACAGCTTGATCGGTGCCTTCTATGGACACAAATCCGGTCACTTCCTCAACAATAAGCTCTTGCGAGCCTTAACGGCCGACGAGAGTGCCTGGGAAGAAGTCGTGTTCGACACTCCCGAAGAGGTACCGATCTCTTACGCGCATCCGGCTCAAGCGGTCTGAGGCGCCAAAGAGGTCAACTGCCGTCTGCCCGGCAGGGTTTTAACTCAAGAAGAATAAACAGGACACATCGGAAGCTATCGACACGGATGTCGAACGGCCAGTGAGGCCATCTTGACCGGTTCACCACCGGTCACATCGCGCAGACCATCGAGCGATGCACTTGGGTCGGTTGTGTTGATGCACGGGGTTCATGCATCAGGGCGAGCGACCTTCACGGTGAGCCGCTGTACTTTGAGATCGAGGTTGTTATTCGCCTCGTCGAGGAGTTGTCGGCTCAAAAGGCGCAGTTTGGACGCCCACGCGGGCGATTGCGCCAGGAACACGAGCTGCCCGTCGCGCACATTCGCAAGACGGCACTCGGATGCCAATCGGGGGGGCAAGAGCGCGCGCAAGCGTCGATCCCACGCCTCCAGATGTCGCGCCGTTTCGACGAGTGCGGCGACGACGGGCATATCCTGGAGCACATCACCTAACGCGGGGAAACGGGGCATAAGAGCTCAGTGGTAAGTCCAGCCGCGCACCGGCGAAGGCACTTGAGAGCAGGTTTGACATGAACATTATTCTGACAGGCGGTACGCGCGTTGGTTCCAAGGTCATTTCTCTGACCTGCCCACGGATTCGAGTGGCGATCGGGGCCATCGGTGTTTCGATGTTGGCGGTGCTGGTGGGCTGCGGCTTCTGGGCCGGACGCGCGCTGCAGGGCGATATGGCCAGCAGTTCGGACGTTACGCAAATGCGCGACAAGCTGCTCGCACAGCAAGCGCAGCTCGATGAGACCGAAGCCAAGGCCAAGCGCGATCTGGATGCGCTGGCGATGCAGCTCGGCGAATTGCAAGCCCAGGCGGCGCGCTTGAACGCGCTGGGCCTTCGCCTCACGCGGATGGGCAAGCTCGACGACGGTGAGTTCAATTTCGGCGAACTTCCCGATGTCGGTGGCCCTGAAAACCAACTGCCCGTCGAACAAGATTTTCTCGCCCCGGAATTCAGCGACACGTTAGACAAGCTGCGCCAACAGTTCAACGCCCAAGCCGAACAACTCGGCGTTCTTGAAACCCTCCTCGTCGATCGCGATCTTGAAGCCGAGTTCATGCCGGCAGGCATGCCGGTGCGGTCAGGCTTCATTTCCTCCAGTTTCGGTTATCGCGTCGACCCAATCTCCGGCCGTCGCGCTTTCCACGCGGGCGTCGACTTCGATGGCGTCAAAGGTGCCGATGTGCTCAGCGTCGCCACCGGCGTCGTCGCTTTCGCTGGCCGCCATCCAGCCTACGGCAACATGATCGACATCGATCACGGCAACGGTTATGTCACGCGCTACGCGCACAACGACAAAAACATCGTCAAAGTCGGTGATGTCGTCCAGGCAGGGCAACTCATCGGCAAACTCGGCGCCACCGGCCGCGCCACTGGCTCGCACGTGCACTTCGAGGTGTGGTTCGAGGGCAAGCCGATCAACCCGAAGAAGTTCGTGACCGCGATTCGCTGACTCTTGTGGATAGCTACACCAGAAAAGCCGCGCAGTGCGCGGCTTTTTTTTGTGCCCCGTCATTCGTCAGCGGATGAGTTGAGTTGGTCCAGAACTTTCAGAGTGAGAGCGCCAGGACCCACGCCGATGCCCTTGTTCTGCTCGTTTAGATTCTCATCCATGGTCACGTCTTTCCATTCCTCGACAATGAATCCATCTGCAAGCTTGTCGATTTCGAAGTAGACGAAACGGGAATCTTGAGTGATCAGCTTTCCGAACAGGTAAGGCATCCCCGGAAAGTCGATGTCGAGCTTGACGACGATGGAATGGCTCCAGATCACGCCTCGCGCTTGCGCGGCAATACGCAACTCCTCCGGCACCCCGTGCTTGCGCCAATAAGTGGCTACATTTCGCAGAGCCTGCTCAACAAGCCGATTCTGCTGCTGCACATTGCGTTGCCTGGGAGGACGAGGATTCATTTGCGGTCGCGCTTGTTATTCGCCTGAGCGCTCAGGCGTCCCAGCGCCGACAATCTCGCGGACGTGAGCTATCAGACCCAGGTGCTCCTGGTAGTCGCTTAGCAGCATCGGTTCGAGATCGTGTGCATAACCTTGGTCGCGGAGAAACGCCAGCACCGGCCGCACTTCGAGAAGCGCCTCACTGCACGAGCCTAGCGGATGGCTGGCAAGGGCCACGGTAACGGAGGTTCGCCAAATGCAGATCGATACGATATCGCTGCTATCAGAATCGGCCACCACTTCAGCAAATGGCAGTTCGACCCCGTCGGGTCCACCGGACTCGCTCTTGCAAAGCCCTCGACGATGTGAGGCCAGTTGGGCGGCGAAGGCATTCGCGGTGTCGTAGTCCAGCTCAGGTCCAGCGCAATGAATGATAAAGGGCATGGCAATACACGGGCTACAAGAACAAATCCGGCAACAACGGCATCCCCGGCTTCACCGCGTAGCGATCGAAATCGCTGACGCCCACTTCGCGCAGGACTTCCTCGTCGATCAAAAAACGCCCGCTGCGTTGCGCGATGGGTGCGCTCAGGACGGCGTGC
Organism: Lysobacterales bacterium; assembly: GCA_022844135.1. Taxonomy (GTDB): domain Bacteria; phylum Pseudomonadota; class Gammaproteobacteria; order Xanthomonadales; family SZUA-5; genus JALHMH01. The sequence goes on along the minus strand of JALHMG010000006.1, from coordinate 59,262 downwards.
ACGGCGTCGGCCATGATCTCGGGGGTGCGACAGCGCTCGGGGTCGACGCCGGGAATCATCGCCAGCGCTGCGGTGTGGATGACCGTTCGTGGCCAGAGTGCGTTGATCGCCACGCGCCCTTTGAATTCTTCGGCCATGCCCAGCACGCACTGGCTCATGCCGTACTTGGCCATGGTGTACGCGACGTGCGGGCCGAACCATTTGGGGTCCATGTTGAGCGGCGGCGCTAAGGTCAGGATGTGCGGATTGGCGGCCTTGAGCAGATGCGGCAGGCACGCTTGCGAACACAGGAAGGTGCCGCGCACATTCACGCCGAACATCAAATCGAAGCGCCGCATGGGTGTATCGAGCGTGCCGGTGAGGTTGATGGCGCTGGCGTTGTTGACCAGGATGTCGATGCCGCCGAAGGCTTGCGCAGCTTGCTCCACTGCGGCAAACACCTGCGCATCCTCGCGGATATCGACTTTGAGCGGCAGCGCCTGACCGCCAGCGGCTTCGATCGCTTTGGCGACCGAAAAGATCGTCCCCGGCAACTTCGGATGCGGTGTTTCGGTCTTTGCCGCTAACACCACATTCGCCCCATCGCGTGCCGCGCGCAGCGCAATCGCCTCGCCGATGCCGCGCGAGCCGCCGCTGATGAACAGGGTCTTGTTCTTGAGGGACATCTGACGCTCCGATCCAGTTTGTACAGAAGGGCGCAGCATGCTCGAAAGCGCGCGAGTTCGCGCGCATTCTTCGTGAAGCATTCCGCGTTCCCGCCCGGCATTTTTGACAACGAAGGAACGTGATCAATGCGCTGCAAATTCGCAGGACTGCGGCATTGCTTCGCGGGACTATTGCCGACGAGGACGCCGGCGCTCCCAGAACGCCTAATCCCTGACGCGCACGGCCTCGACGACATTGCTTAAGGCCCGTACTTTCGCGAGCACAGTGGCCAGCTGTCCAAAATCGCTGACGCGCAGCGTGAGGTTCAGCGTTGACTGGCCGCTGCCCTGATCTTCGCGGCTTTCCATCGCAGCGATATTGATGCGGTCTGCGGCGAGCACGGCGCCAACGTCGCGGATCAGACCGGTGCGGTTGTAGGCGGTGATGCGCACGCGCACGCTGTAAACATCGTCGCGCTTGCCGCCCCATTGCACGTCGATGCAGCGTTCGGGCGACTTGCTGGCCAGGTTCAGCAGGCTTTTGCAGTCGGCCCGATGGACGCTGACGCCCTTGCCGCGGGTGATGAAGCCGATGATTTCGTCGCCCGGCACCGGGCTGCAGCACTGCGCCATCGACACCATCAAATTGCCGACCCCGCCGATGACGATGGCGTCCTTGTCGCGCTTCTGGCTCGCCTCGGTCAGCCTGCGCTGCGCCAGGATTTGCGCTTCATCCAGCGCCGGGGCGCTGAGTTCGTGCACCACGCGCGCTATCTGCGAGGGCGAGATGTCGCCGAGCGCCACGCTGATGTACAGATCGTCGACGCTGGGAAGCGCGAACTTCGGCAAGAGCGCTTCGAGTTGCTGTACGCCGAGGGCCAGGCGCTTCAATTCGCGTTCGAGAATCTCGCGGCCATCGCGCGTGTTTTGCTCGCGATCGAGTTTGTTGAACCAGGCGCGGACCTTGTGCCGCGCACGCGAGCTGGTCAGGAATCCCAGACTCGGCAACAGCCAGTCGCGGCGGGGCTCGCCATCTTTTGCGGTCAGGATTTCGATGCTGTCGCCAGTTTTCGGTGTGTGCGTCAGCGGCACGATGCGGCCGTTGACTTTTGCGCCACGGCAGCGATGTCCAACCTCGGTGTGCACGGTATACGCAAAGTCGAGTACGGTACCGCCTTTGGGAATCGTGATGACGTTGCCTTTGGGCGTCAGCACATAGGTGTGGTCTTCGAGCAGCTCGGTGGAGAAACCGGCGAGCAGCGCGCCATCGTCCTGACTTTCTTCGCGCCCTTCCAGCAACTGGCGCATCCAAAGGATTTTCTCCTGCAGCGCCGAATCGGTGCGTCCACCCTCCTTGTAACGCCAATGCGCCGCAACGCCGAGTTCCGAGTGCGCATGCATCTCGTGCGTCCGAATCTGCACTTCGATGGTTTTGCCCTCGGGCCCAATGACGGCTGTGTGCAGCGAGCGATAATCGTTGCCCTTCGGCTTGGCGATGTAGTCGTCGAACTCTTTCGGGATCGGCGCAAAGTGACTGTGGACAATGCCCAGCGCGGCGTAGCACGACGGCACATCGTCTACCAGCACCCGCACTGCGCGCACATCGTAGAGCTCGGTGAACTCGACGTCTTTGCGCTGCATTTTCTTGTAAATGCTGAAAATGTGCTTGGGCCTGCCGGCGATGTCGCTGGCGATTCCTGCCTCATCGAGGATGCGCTTGAGCTCGCGTTTGACCAGCTCGATGTAACGCTCGCGCGCTGCACGACGTTCGTCGAGCAAATCGGCGATGCGTTTGTAGGTCTCCGGCTGCAGCGCACGGAACACCAGGTCTTCGAGTTCCCATTTGATCTGCCAGATGCCGAGGCGATTGGCGAGCGGTGCGAGCAAGTCGCCGCACAACGCCGCCAGCGCTTTGGCGTCGCCCCCTTTCACTGCCAGACGCAAACGCACCAGATAGCGTGCGAGCAGGATCAGCACCACGCGCAAATCGCGGACCCAAACCAGAAGCAGGCGACGCAGTCCCTCGGCGCTGGCCTGCGGCGCCTTCTGACTGTGCAATGCGAACACCTTTTCCGCCTCGAACTGGCCCTGGACCAATGTCGCTACACGGGCGCCGAAGCGCTTCTCTAACTCGCCGGTAATCGGTGGTTCGACATGGGCCAGCGGAAACAACACGGCCGCTATCTGTGTCTCGACGTCGGCATTGAGCGCCGCCAGCTCGCTCAGGACGCGTGCCGCTTCGTCATCCAGCTCGGCATGCGCATGCGACCAGTCGATTGCGGCAAGCAACTCGGGAGACGCAGACGCGCGCCACTGCGCCAGTGTTGCGGGGCTGGAAGGCAACTTCATCGATGCAGTGCCGCAGGCATGCGCTGGGAGGTTCTGGAATAACACGCAACCGATGTTGCGGCAACGGCAAACAGCCGTCGAACCCCTCTCATGCGGGGAGTCAGATCATTCAACTCATCAGGCCGCGCGCCACGGCGCGCGGCCTGTTTCAGCTTACTTCGAGCGCGCCTTATCGAGGCGCGACGGCGGATTCACCGTGACTGTGAAGTCGCGTTCGCGGAAGTTCACGTCGCCGTTCGGGCCGCCGTTCGGGCCATTGTCCTCGACGCGCACGCGAATCACGGCTGTACCCGCGGTCCCTGTCAGACCCAGTGATAGCGTGTTGAAGTTCGGGTCGTAAAACGGCGCGCTCGAGAGGACGGCGTTGCCGCTGATGACGGACGTCGATGCCACCGACGTTGTTTGACCCAACTCATCGGGACCGCCACCAGGCACTCGGTTCTGCACAAAATTGCTGACGGTGCGCGAGGTCGAGCCGGAAATGGTGTAGCTCACGTCATTCGCCAACTGGAAGTCCGGAGCGTCGTTGACGGCGTCCAGCGTCAACTGGAAGCTGTCGCTGGCGCTGTTGCTGCTGCCGTCGGTCACAGTCACTTGCACCTGGGCGCTGCCGTTTGCGTTCGATTTCGGCGTGATCGTAAGCGTGAAGTTGGGCTCGGATCCAGCGAACGCGCAACCCGCCGGCGCGACTAACGCGCTGTCGTTGCAACTGAAGCTGGCAGGCGTCAGCACATCGTCGCTGTCATTGGCCGTGAATGCGATGGCGCTGGTCGGCGTGTCTTCGCGCCCAGTCTGATTGCCGATATCGGAAATCGTCGGCGCACTGTTCGGCGCGCTCGCGGTACCCGAAAGCGATACCTGGAATGACGGCTGCGCGGGCGAGGTTGCGTTGGTGATGCAGTTCAATATCGACGAACGCGCGCCCAACGCCGATCCGGTGAAGCGAACCGGCAGATTCAGCGTGCCGCCGACGGCGACTTGACGCGGGAAGCCCGGGCTCAGATCGAGCGAGAAATCGCTCGGGTGGCTGCCGCCGAAGGTGCAGTTGCTGATGACCAGCGGACCGGCGTTTCCGGCATTAGCGGTGACGACCACGTTCTGCGTGGCCGTTGGAATGCCCTGCGTACCGGTAAAGCTCAGGCTCCCGGTGGCGGTATATCCGAACTGACCAACGGTGATGCGCGTACCAGCCTGATTGTTCTGCAGCGACGATTCGGTTTCCCCCGGTGGCGAAAACGCGGCAAGGCTGACAGTCATTTGCGACCCGTTCGGCGCACCTGCTGCCACTGGGCGCGATACTGAGATCGTAATCGAGGCGCCACCGTCCAGGGTCACGTTATTGAGGACGATATTGCCGGTCTGTGACCCGGAAACCCCGCAGCTGGCGCCGGCAGTCGGGGTACAAGTCCAAGTGCCATCGGTCAGGAACGTGGTGAAGCCGGCGGACTTCTGATACCAATCGCGAACGCGTACATTGTTCGCCGCGCCACCCGCATTGCTGACGGTGTAGGAATAAGCCAACGTTCCACCGGCGTTGATGGTGGTCGGCACTGTGCCTGTGACCACCAGATCCGTCGCCAAGGTGCCAGGCGGCAACTGATTCAGTTCGAAACCGTTGTTGAAGAGATTGTTGAGCACGAGGCCGCCAAAGCTGCCCTGCATGCAGGATGCGTTGATCGCCGGCAGCATCGTGCAGCAGGCCAGGTTGCCATCCGACGAGACGCGGAACTGCGAGGGCAAGTTGCCGTTGGTGCGGAAATCGAAGCTGCTGATGCCGCCAAACAAGGTGCCCGTCGCTTCGCCGTTCAGGTCGGTGAGGTTCAGGCCGACCCGATTTCCCGTCGGCGCTGCGGCGAAATCGACGCAAAGCAGGGGCTGGCCGGGCCGCACATTCACCACCGAACGACCTTGGGCAATGGTCCGATTGAAGTACTGGATGGGCGTATCGGAGCGCAGGTCAATAGCGCCGGAGTTGTTGATTGCCAGGCTTGTGGAACCGCCCTTGACGGCCTTTACATCGGCGAAGGCGCTGGTCGACAACAATCCAAGGGCTATCGCAATGGCGAGACGCTGAAGGGGCATATCCATTCCTACGAAGAAGTTGTCGAGCGCGGCGCGCGGCTATCGGCGGAGTTTAACTTGCGTCACGTAGAGACGGGAAACCGATGACGGTCTTCGTTCATCGTGTACTTGCAAACAACGCGCGAAAACGAGGCGAAAAAGCTCGTTGCGAAGGCGCTATTTTTGCATCCAGCACTCGCGACTGTCGCAAATCCTGGCGTACCGTTTCGATCAGGGCGGCGTCTGACTCGCCACCCAGAACGTACAGCTCGAATGCTGCCGCCGAACGCAGCAGCAACAGTTGCGCGCGGGCGCGCGGCAACTCTCGGAGCGCCGGATCGTCGCGCCACGCTGCGGCGCGGGCGAAATCGCCTGCCAGGAACGCGTCGACCAGCGGCAGCAGGGCGCGACGCGCTGCGGCATTGGCGGCACGCTCCTGAGCCTGGAGTTTGACCGCTGCTGCAGCGGCGTCGAGCGCCCGGGTAGCCTCCACCAGCGCCACGAGATCATCGCTGGTTTGCTGCGCAGTCGCTCGCGTCAGTGCGCTCGTCAATCCAGGGTCCGGGGTGGTCGCCGCGACCGTGCGCGCGGCGGAGATGCTTTGCGTCAACCGTGCCCGAGCGTCGACGAGCTGCTTGCTCTTTGCGGCGCTTGCCGCGTCGGCGATGGTTTTCTGCAGCGCGATCGCACGCGTGCCCAGCGCGCTCAGCTCGCGCTCGATACTGGCCAATCGTGTCGTATCGGCATTGGCGATCGCAGCGGTCAAGCGCGTCAGCTCGGTGCTGAGGCCCCGATGCTGGGCAATCCACGCACTGTTTCCGGCGGCCTGCGCATCGCGACCCACGGCACCGACGGTAGTCCCGGCCTGTTGCGCCAGACGGCGTGCGTTCGCCACGCGGGCAGCGTCGGGGCGGGGCGGCGGCGTGGCTGTGGATGTCGTGGCAGGCGGTACGACCGGTGTCGTCGCTGCAGTCGAGGCGGGGGATGTCGCGGCCGACGCCGGAGCAGTCGTCGCAGCAGTGGCCGGTCGCGGTGCAGTCGCTGCCGGCACCGCCGGCGTGACCGACGGCGAGGCCGCGGGTTGGCTCTGCGCCAGCCGCGCCTGACAACGATCGACCATCATCTTCTGGCGCGCCGATTCATCGGCCAGGCCAGCGATCACCGTTCGATGAGCGGCGTTATCGAAATAACCCAGCGCCGCGCGACAGTCGCCCTTAGAAAACGCGGCCAAGCCGAGGTAAAAGTGCGGAACGTAAGCGCTGTAGGCCATGCCGTACAGGCGCACGCGGGCATTGGGCGTTGGCTGATCGGCCAACGCTTCGCGCATCTGCGCCTCGACGCGCGCCCAATCCTGGCGCTCGGCCGCTTTGACGCCCTCACGGTAAGCGTCCTTGAAGTCTGCCCAGACAGGGGTCGCGAGGCAGCACAGCAATAACCACCAGCGCCTCACCCGTCGTACTCCTTGAAATACGCCTCGCTGTCGAGGCCGCCAAGCTTCACGGACAGTCTGGAAAGCTTGCCGCGCTCGATCACTACGCTCTCTTGTCGGCGCTGCGCGCCGCTCACCAAGGTCACGCGATAGCGCCCTTCAGCCAGCTTGAGCAACAGCGGTGTGGCAGCATCGCGCGGCAAGGCGACGCGTTTGCCGGCGTCGTCGACCACCGATTCGATGGTCGACCATGGCGCGGTGCTGATCGCCAGCTGGCCTTGACGCGCCGCTTCCGCGGCCGCGCGCTCATTGGCCAGCGACGCATCGCGCGCCGCGCTGATCCGAGTTTGCGCCTGATCGAGTTCGGCGCTCTGCAGCTCGCGCCGCGCCTGGCCGATCAGCGCGAGGGCGTCGTCGAAACGCCCGGCCTGCTCCATCGCGGCCGCCTGATTCGCCAGCGCGGTCGCGAGCTGTTGGCGCAGGCCGGCGAGATCGCGCTCCGGCAGATTCAGATCGGCCAACTCGCGCAGACCCTGAAGCAGCGACGCCAACCGACTGGCATCGAGCGTCTGTGCGAGCTGCCCCCGCCAACGGTCGAGTGCCTGCCCGAGCGCGGCCTGATTCAAGTCTTCCTGAAGCTTGGCGGCCAGCGCCTGCACATCGCGGTTGCCGGGCATTGCGCGCGCCAGGGCGTTGGCGTCGGTGAGCGCCAATTGCAGTTGGCCGGCGGCTTGCGCGGTGCGGATGGCGGCCATCGACGCCCCTTGCGCGCGCGGCTCCAGGCGCCGGAATTCCGGATCGTTGCCGAGCGTTCGCTGCAAGTCCAGATAAACATCGATCAGCCGCTCGCCGCTGGCGGGTTGGGCGCCATCGAGCAATTGCGAAAGGCGCTGCAGGCGCTGTCGGGTTGCCGCGGCGTTCGCCTGCGCTTGCGCCAACGTAGCGCGCTGGGCGGACAAATCGGCCAGCGCTGTCGCGTTCGGGTCGGCAGTCCGCATCGATGCCAGGGTTTGGTCGAGCGCGCCTAAGTCTTGCGCCGCAAGCTCGCCGCGCGCCCGCGTCTCAAGCATCGCGACGATTTTTTCGGCGGCACGGCGCACGTAATCGGAGTCGGCATCGACCTTGCGCATTTCCTGCAGCTTCGAAAGCGCGTTGCCGGGGCCGACATCGATCTGCCCGGCGTTGAGTTTTTCCTGCACCGCTTCCAATTGCGTGTTCAGCAGCTGCACACGCACAAGATCTACTTCCGTGTTGTCGACTGCAGCCGGCCGCGTCGCCAGCCACCAGCCGCCAGCGCCGAGCGCCAGCACGACCGCTGCCGCGCCGGCCCACAGTCCGATCGGGCGCGGTTGGCGCGGCGTCGGCGCCGCCTTGACTTTAGGCTTCGGCGCCACCCGCGTTGCGCGCTGCTTGTCGAGCGCCGCTCTGACGTCGGCGTCGCGCAGCGTATCGAAGGAGAAACCCAGATCACGTAGTTGCTCGGACCACGGCGTATCGGGCGCAAAACGCAGCACGCGGCGCAGCGCCTCCGAGGCGATGAACACGTCGCGCAGGGCGTGGTTGAACTCCGCCATATTCGCAAAGCGCTCGTCGCGACGTTTGGCGAGCATGCGATCGAGTACCGGTTGCAGATCGGCGAAATCTGCCGGCAGGCGCGGCAGATCGGCGGTCAGATGCTGCATGCACACCGCGATCGGCGTGTCGCCCTGATAGGGCGGACGCCCGATCAGCAACTCGTAAAACATGATGCCGAGCGAGTACAAATCGGAGCGCCCGTCCACCTCGCCGCCGGACACTTGCTCCGGGCTCATGTAAATCGGCGTGCCGACGATCATGTTTTCCGCAGTGATACGCGTCTGGCTCGCCGTCAGCTCGCGCGCGATGCCGAAATCGGTCAGCACCGGCACGCGGCCGCCGCGCAACATCACATTGGCGGGCTTCAAGTCGCGATGGACGATGCCGAGCTTGTGCGCCTCATCGAGTGCCGAGGCCAGTTGCACCACAATCGCAATCGATTCGGCCACCGAAACGCCGCGCTTGAGCTTGTCGACCAACGTACCGCCGTCCAGATACTCCATCGCGATGTAGGCGATGTCGCCGACTTTGGCGATGTCATAGATACCGCAGACGTTCTTGTGGGTGATCTTGGCGAGTGTGCGGCCCTCGCGCAGGAAGCGCTTCTCGGTGCGTTCCGGATCGTCCTCGGCGCCGCTGGTGCGTAGCACCTTGATCGCAACGCGCCGCTCCAGCGACAGTTGCACCGCCAGATACACTGTCGCCATGCCGCCGGAGCCGAGCTGGCGTTCCAGCGCATAGCCTGGAATCTCCGGAAATGCCACGGGCGGGAATCCTGAACGGTGAGAGACGCACCAGTTTAGCAGGCCGAAACTTGTCCGCACTGTGTCACTCTCATCTGTGCGCGTTATGCTCCGCGCCCCGCAGCGCCCGACGTCGGCGCTTTTTTGCACTCAGGAGATTCCGTGATGTTGTCCCTCTTGCTGGCCGCCACGCTGGCCGCCGCCGAACCCGCCGCCACCGACGCCCACACCGCCGCCGCGCTGAAAATGATCGAAGCGTCGCGCGCCGATGAGCCGTTGAAGATGCTCAAGGATCCAACTGCACCGATGGTGCAGAGCACTGTGGCGCAGTTCCAGGGTTGCGCCTCGGCCAAGCCCGTACTCGATGACTTCAGCAAACGGATGGGCGCGATCACCTTCTCTGACGCGGAAATTGGCGAAATGCGCAAAGATTTCGCAGCCGTTTACACGGACGTTTTCACGCAGCAAGAGCTGGAGACCATGACCGCGTTTTTCACGTCCGACCTGGGCAAGAAGTTGCTCGACAAGACGCCGGAGATCATGCAGCGCATTCAGGGCGCTTCGCAGCAGCGTATGCAGGCGTCCATGGAGAATGCGCAAAAGATCGGCCAGGAACTGGCGCCGAAGTTGGATGAGGCATTTCGCGCCTGCCAGGCGGCGCAAGGCGAAAAGCCGGCGAATTGATTACGCCATGGTAGGCGGACCACGGGTCCGCGTACCATAAAGAACGAGCGCGGCGCCGAAAGGCGCCGTTTTCGTTTGCGCGCCGCTATCCTCTGACCCGTCATTCAAATGAGCAGATCGCCATGGCGATAGTGGACATCAAGGTGCCGGACATCGGCGGCTACAACGACGTGCCGGTGATCGAGCTGCTGGTCAAGGCCGGCGATACGGTGAAACTCGATCAGGGGCTGGTCACGCTCGAATCCGACAAGGCCACCATGGAAGTGCCGTCGAGCGCCGCCGGCATCGTCAAGGAGCTGAAGGTCAAGCTTGGCGACAAAGTTTCCGAGGGCAGCGTCATTGCGCTGATCGAAGCGACAGCTGCAGTCGCAGGCGGCAGCTTGGCGCAAGCGGCGCCAGACAAACAGCAACCGACAACCATCGACCAGCAACCGGCACCCGCCCAACCCACCACTGGCAATCGCCAACCTGCTGCGAACCCGCCACCCGCCGCTCGCAATCCGCAACCGGCCATCGGCGTTGATGAAACCTGCCAACTGCTTGTCCTCGGCGCGGGACCCGGCGGTTACACGGCCGCGTTCCGCGGCGCCGATCTGGGCCTCGATGTGGTGCTCGTCGAACGTTATTCGACGCTCGGCGGAGTCTGTTTGAACGTCGGCTGCATTCCGTCCAAAGCGCTGTTGCACGCTGCGCGTGTGCTCGATGAGGCGGCGCATTTCGCCGAGCTGGGCATCAGCTTCGGGACGCCGAGCATCGATCTGCCCAAGTTGCGCGGCTTCAAGAACAAGGTCGTCGGTAAACTCACCGGTGGCTTGGCGGGCATGGCCAAGCAGCGCAAGGTGCGCGTAGTTACCGGCAACGGCAGCTTCTCTTCGCCCAACAGTGTCACGGTGACGCAAAGTGATGGCAGCCAGAAGATCATCGGATTTCAGCACGCAGTGATCGCGGCCGGCTCGCAAGCGATCAAGTTGCCCGGCCTGCCTTGGGGCGATGCGCGTTTGATGGATTCCACCGATGCGCTCGAATTGGCGGATACCAGCGGCAAGCTGTTGGTCATCGGCGGCGGAATCATTGGATTGGAAATGGCCTGCGTGTACGACGCGCTGGGCAGCGACGTGACCGTGGTCGAGTGGCTCGATCAGCTGATGCCGGGCGCCGATCCCGACCTGGTTCGGCCGTTGCAGCAACGCATCGGCAAACGCTACGGCGGCATCCATCTGAAAACCAAGGTCGCGTCGATCGAGGCCAGGCCGGACGGTTTGCTGGCCACCTTCGAAGGCGAGAAAGCGCCGCCGCCGACGCTCTACGATCGCGTACTGTGCGCCGTCGGGCGCTCGCCCAATGGCCGCAAGATCGGCGCCGAGAATGCGGGCGTGATCGTTAACGAACGCGGTTTCATCGCCGTGGACAAACAGATGCGCACCAACGTGCCGCATATCTTCGCGATTGGCGACATCGTGGGTCAGCCGATGCTGGCACACAAAGCCACCCACGAGGGCAAGGTGGCGGCCGAAGTCGCGGCCGGCCACAACGTCGAATTCGTGGCTCGGGTGATTCCAAGCGTGACCTACACCGACCCGGAAATCGCCTGGGTGGGCGTCACCGAGAGCGAAGCGAAGGCCCAAGGGTTAAATGTCGGCGTCGGAAAATTCCCCTATGCAGCGAGCGGTCGCGCGATCGGCATCGATCGCACAGAGGGCTTCACCAAACTGATCTTCGATGCCGACAGTCACCGGGTGATTGGCGCCGGCATCGTCGGCCCCAATGCTGGCGACTTGATCAGCGAGACCGCGCTGGCCATCGAAATGGGTTGCGATGCGGCGGATATCGGTCTGACGATTCACCCGCATCCCACGTTGAGCGAGTCGGTCGGGATGGCGGCCGAAGTGTTCGAAGGCACCATCACCGATCTCTACATTCCGAAGAAAGCCTGATGATTCGCGCGCTATTGTGGTTGGCGATGATGGCGCCGCTCGCGGCCCAGGGGCACGCCGTCGATGAAAAACTCACTCGCTGCCTCAATGCGCCGGAAGGCGTATCGACGCACGACCAACGGCAATGCTTCGCTACCGCGCTGGCGGACTGGGATCGCGCGCTGAACCTGGTCTGGGGCGATCTGCTCGACACGTTGCCAAATACCAGCCACGCTGCGTTGCGCAGCGCGCAACGCGAGTGGCTGAAGTTTCGCGATGCCGAGTTCAAGGCGATTGCGGCCTCTTACGGCGCGATGGAAGGCACCATGTATCAGGTGATGGCCGACGCGGCTGCAGTGCGCGTGGTTGCCGATCGCGTCAAGCAACTCGAAGCGCTGCGCGATGCTCAGCAAGAACCCTAGGCGCCTGTCTGCGGGTCGCACAGCCGCGTACGAAGCGCGCATGTACCGAGTGACGCGCGGAGCGCCAGCTTGATCGCACGCGCCATCTTTTTGCTGCTGCTCGCCTTGAACCTGGCGATGGGTGCATGGTGGTACGTGCATCTCAGCGCACCGCCGCCACCTGAACCGGTGAGCGACACGCCAACGCTGGTACTGCTTCACGAGCGCGAGGCGCAGGCGATGGAAGAGGCCGCCACCGCCGCGACAACAGCGGCCGCGGGCGATACGGTGTGCGAGACCATCGGTCCGTTCGCCACGCAATCGTCTTTGCAGCGCGCGCTCGATTTGATCGGCGCGCAAGCGCTGCGTGCGCAATTTCAGGAGCAGAGCGTCGAAAACACGCGCGGCTATTGGGTGTATTTGCCGGCGTATGAGAGCCGCGAGGCGGCACTCAAGTCAGCTCGCCAGTTGAACGCCGCGAGCGTGCGCGATTACTACGTCGTGACCGCAGGCGATCACGAGAACACGGTCTCGCTGGGCCTGTTCCGCAGTCGCGAGAACGCTTCGCAACGTCAAGCGCAAATCGCAGCGCTCGGCTTTCCAGCGCGCCTGGAGGAGCGTACCGAAGTCACGCGGCAGTTCTGGATCGACTACGAACGCGGCAGCGATGCGATCGATATCTCATCGCTGCCGGGTGCGGATGAATTGACGCAGCGACCTCGGGCGTGTCGCTGAGCAGTCCAAGGGAGAACGCGCCGTTGGCCGCCTGGCGACCGGCCCTGCGATGCGCGGGGCCGGACGGTCCGACAGAAGACGTCGGGATTATTTGGATTTCTTTTTCTCTGCGTACTCTTCTGGTGTCTGCCCGTTTTCTGGCACCGCCGGAATACTCGGGCTGACGCATCCAGGCGTCGCTGGGACGAGATTGACCGCCAACGGGTTCGGCAACAGATCCTTGTTGGCGCCGGTGCCGGCGTCAACGCCAACGCCGATCAATCCTCCGACCAACACATTGCCGGCCATTCCGGCCGCGCCAGCGCCCTTGATGGAGCTCGTCACCTGGGTGTTGACGGTCTCGAAGCCAGGTTTGCAAAGTTCAACGCTGAACGGAAACTTGCGGCGCAGCTTCAATGTGCATGGCGTCTTGCACTGTTCGCCATTGCTCAACGTGGCGGTGGCGCCCGCCGGTTCGGTCGTCACCGACCAGTCCTGACTCGTGCCGCGGGTGACGGTGGCGCAACCGGTCGACAGCAATGCAGCAGCCGCCAGACCAAGAACAACGATCTTCATAATGCTTCCCCTGTTGATGTGGCTGTAAAGTGACTCTCTCAGACCTTTACACGCGTATTCAGGGGCGAAAACAGCTCACTTCCACGAGTCCACATACCCAGTCCATTCAATGGCACCAGCCTCCGCGCTCACTTCCAGCGCATCGCGGGTATCGATCATCACCGCGTACTCGTCGGTCGCGGCTTTGGTCTGTTCCAACATGCGCCCCAGCGCTTTGGGATGCGGACCATGCGTGAAGCCGCACGGGTGCAGCGTCACCATGCCGGGCTTGATGTTGTCGCGACTGAAGAAGTCGCCGCGGTGGTAGAAAATCAGTTCGTCGAAATCGTCGTTATTGTGGAAGAACGGAATCTTGATCGCGCCGGGATCGGTCTCGAACAGGCGCGGCACGAAGGTGCAAACAACGAAGCGATCGGCGACGAACGTGGTGTGCGCACTCGGCGGCACGTGGTAGCGATGGCTCATGATCGGGCGGATGTCCTTGACGTTGATCCGCACCGGAAACAGATCGCCGTGCCAGCCTACCGCATCGAGAGGGTTGTACCCATAGGTGATTGTCGACAGCGCGTTCAGGCGCTTGACGACAACCCGCCACTCGCCCTGCTGCTGGCGTTTGAACATCGGATCGATCTGCGGCGCGTCCAGCATCGCCGGGTCGAAGATCGCATGCGGGCCCAGCAGCCCCTTATCCGGAAGCATGTAGCTTGAGTTGGTCGCCTCGATGAGCAACAGGTCCATCGACTGGGTCACTTCCAGGCGCCACATCGTCGAGCGCGGCAACATCACATAGTCGCCATCCTCGATGGCCAGGTGGCCGTAGTCGCAGAACAGATGCCCGGAGCCGTTGTGCACGAAGATCAGCTCATCGCCATCGGCGTTGCGCACCAGATGATCCATCGAACCTTCCACGCGCCAGGTGCGCACGCGGACTTTGGCGTTGTGTACCAGCGCCTTGGCATCCCAAGGCGATGGTCCAAACTCGCTGTGCTGATTGGTATCGAAGGCGCGCGGGCGAAGTGGGCCTTCGAAATTGGACCAGGCCGTCGGCGGCCGCGGGTGATACATGTGCGCGGCCGGGCCGAAGAATCCTTCCTTACCGAGTTCCCGCTCGTAGGTGCCTTCCGGCAAATCGCAATGCGCCTGACGCGAGGACTTGCCTTCGATGCGCGGCGTGGTGATCCATTTTTTCGACATGGGTGAGTTCCTGGCGCAACGTGGGTGATCTAACACGATGTTGAGAAACGCACTTGCTGTGCGTTTCTCAAGTCGCGAGTCCGGCGCATGTCCGGACTCGCTCTCCATTGATCAAACACTTACGTGCTTGATCAATGTGCGAACCATCCATGGTTCGCGCTAGCAGACTGTTTCTCAACAGCCTGCTAAATGGTCAATAGTCAATGGTAAATGGTCAATGGGAAAGCGAAAGCAACCGCTCTGTCTTTTCGATCACTGGTCAGTCGGTTGTTCAGGCGACCAAGGCAGAAACTGAGCCGCTCACCCATTGACCTTTGACTATTGACGATTCACTGACGCGAGCCCCGAGCATCGAAAGGCGAAACCCAGCGCTCAAAGCACCCCACGTCGCATCTGATCGCGTTCGATCGACTCGAACAGGGCCTGGAAGTTGCCTTCGCCGAAGCCCTCGTTTCCCTTGCGCTGGATGATCTCGAAGAAGATCGGCCCGATGTTGGTCTCGGTGAAGATTTGCAGGAGCTGCTTTTGTTTGGTCTCGGGATCGGCATCGATCAGGATGCGGTTCTTTTTCATGCGCGCCACATCCTCTTTGTGGTTCGGTACGCGCTGATCGATCACGTCGAAGTACGTGTCGGGCGTGTGCAAGAAGGTCACGCCGCGCTCGCGCATGGCTTCTACCGTCGCATAGATGTCGTCGGTAAAGCAGGCGATGTGCTGGATGCCTTCGCCCTTGTACTGATCGAGATACTCATTGATCTGCGATTTCGGGTCGCTCGATTCATTGAGCGGAATGCGCACGATGCCATCGGGCGCGGTCATCGCCTTGGACACCAGACCCGTCTTCACGCCCTTGATATCGAAATAGCGGATCTCGCGAAAGCCGAACAATCGCTCGTAGTAATCCGCCCACTGGCCCATGTTGCCGAAGTACACGTTGTGCGTAAGGTGATCGATAAAGGTCAGCCCGAATCCGCGCGGATTCGGGTCGGCGAAGAACTCGAAGTCCACATAAGGATCGCTGCCGTCGGTGACCAGATACAGCATGCAGTCGCCGATGCCCTTGATCACCGGGGCATCGATCGCGCGCGTGTCCGCTCTGTGCGTCACCGGCTGTGCGCCGCGCGCCACCACCTCATGGAACACCATCTCGCCATCGCGCACGCGGATAGCGAAACCGCATGCGCAGGGTCCGTGCGCCGCCGCGAAATCGCTGGCGAAGCTATCGGCCGACTCGTTGATCAGGAAATTCACGCCGCCCTGGCGATACAAAAGTACGGCGCGCTCGCGATGCCGAGCCACGGCAGAAAATCCCATGCGCTCGAACAGTTGCTTGAGCAGACTCGGATCGGGCGCTGCGAATTCGACGAACTCGAAACCGTGGATGCCGAGCGGGTTGGGGAATTGCGCGGTCGACATGGATTCACTCCGTAGTTGTGCGGCGCAGATTGCACGCCCTCGGCGATCAGTATAGTTTCAAAAGAAACGATATGGCGAGTGAGCGTATGCCACGCAAAGCGACTTCTGTCGACCCGGTGCTCGATCTTGAGCGCTTCTTGCCGTACCGACTATCGATTCTGTCGAACACCATCAGTCAGGCCATCGCCGGCGTCTACGGCGACCGCTTCAATCTCAACGTGACGCAATGGCGTGTGATCGCCGTGCTCGGGCGCTACCCGGACTTGTCGGCCGTGGATGTCGCCGAACGCACCAAAATGGATAAGGTGGCGATCAGTCGCGCAGTAAACGATCTGATCGCAGGTGGCCGGCTCAATCGCAGCATCGACAAAAGCGATCGACGCCGCTCGGTGCTCTCGTTGAGCGAGCACGGGTGGGAGGTTTACCGCGAAATCGCGCCGTTGGCGCTGGCCTGCGAGGCGCGGCTCAAAAGCGCGCTCACCGCGACAGAACGCGAAGCCTTGGAACGCATCCTCGACAAACTCACCACTGCGGGCGTTGGCCTTCTGCTCACCGGCGAGGATCTCGGCATGCCCGTGCGTTCGTAGACATGCCAGACAACCAGCCGAGAATCGGTGTCAGGCTTGCTCGACACCCGCGTTACGCGTTGCGAATTCGACGGCGGCGACAAAGGTCACAACCAAAAACGACACCAGCCAGCGCATGACACTCTCCTTGGGAGGCGTGGGCCTCAGCCTGTGGCGACGATTTGCCGCCGTAGTGCATTGCAACAGAGCTTAGTGGCTGATTCCTGACCGCCGCATGACGGAATTTTAACAACTTCGGGCAAACTGCGGGCGCCGCGGCCTGCGCTGCCTGCACGTGGGTTCTCGCTACTCGGTCAAGCGCCCAGGTCGAACCCATCCGCGCGCAATTGCACGCGTCCGGGTCGCTGCAGCGGCACGCCGCGCTCGCGCAGTCTGGCGAGAAAGTCGCGTATCGCGTCGGGTGTCACAGGGTAATAGTGCGCTAGCACATTCGCGTGCGCGTCGAGCGTCGTGAAGGCGAGTGCGCCGAGGCCGGGATGCTCGTGCAGCACTGCGCTGTGGAGGTCGCCGTCGGATTTGCGGTCGACGATAAATCCGGCCTCCGGCGCAGGTTCGACGCCGACGTCGATATCGTGCGCGCGAAGCAGCGCCTGGGTTTGCCGGAATTCGTGAACGCGCTCCAGGTAATCGCCGAGCATCGGCTCGGGGTGATCGACCGGCACGCGAACGGCGTAGGCCGACAGCGGCTCGAAGGGCAGAATGGCCTTGTCGCCGTCGAGCCGCCAATGCTGATCGAGGCGCGATCGTACCGCCAGCGGCCGCGGAATCTCAGCCAGCAACAGCTCTTCGATCAGCAACCACGCTGCGGATAAACCGACGTGATCGAGTTGTGCCGCCATCATCGCCATCAGATCGGAGATCGACATCAGGCGCGCATGTTCGAAGGCTGCGCCCAGTTCCCCGAGCGCGAGCGCGATCGCCGGATCGGCCAGGCCCTGATCGAAGAGCTCGGACTCCAGTCGCTGCGTGGCTTCCGCGATGGTTTTGTCCTCGCCCCAGAGCAGCCAGGGAATGACTTGTAAGGTACCGGCGCCGAGCGCGATCTCAGGCTGCAACACGGCAGTCGGCATGGCCTCGTCGATCGCCGCGAGCGTCAGCACCCGGCCAATATCGATACCCTGCGCGCGCCCGGCGTGCGCCAGATCGAGGATCTCGCGATGCACTGGGAACCCGCGCCGCAGCAGTTGCGCCGGATCGTACAGCGCCGCCGCCCAGCCCAGCCCCAGCGCCTGCGCCGGGACGTACCTGGCCGCCTGCGCCATCAGGCCTGCGGCAAGGGCTTCGCTGGCGTCGCGCGACAGCGTGCGCTGCAGGGGCTCCATCTGCCTGCGCTCCAGCGCGATGACGCCGTACCAGTGCGCCACTATTCCGCGTCCTGCAAGTGGGCTTCCAGAAACCAGAGTTTCTTGTCGAGATCGCGCGAGATGCCCGTCAAGAGATCTTCCGATCCGGCGTCGTCGATTTCATCGCACGCCTCGATCGCATCGCGCGTCGATTTCGCCAGGTCGGCATATCGGTCCGCGAGCGTCGCGATGGCCTGCTTCGAGGTGCCGAGCACATCCGGCAGTTCCGCGACGCGACTGACCTGCGCAGCGTGGCGCACCGTTCCCCGAGCAGTGCCGCCGAGCGCTGTGATTCGTTCGGCGATATCGTCGATATGACCCAGCAAGTCGCCAGCGAAGGTGTCGAATAGTTCGTGCAACTGGTAAAACTCGCGGCCCTTGACGTTCCAGTGCGCTTGTTTGGTCTGGCTGTAAACATCGAGCGTATCGGCAAGCTGCTGGCTCAACACGTTGATCAAGGCGGTGCGCACCTTGCCCGGTATGTCGATGCGCGTGGCAAACGTATCGGCTGGGGCGGTTTTCTTTTTGGCCATGGCTGCGATCCTGATCGTGTCGATGCCTGGAGCATAGGAGCGGATTGTGTGAAGCGCGTGTTGGCGGAGGGCAATACTCGCCGGTCGAGACGCGTAGGGAGTCGACATTAGCTTAGAGTTGGGATGGGTCGCAGTCACGCTGGCATTATCGGCTGGTCCGCTGTGCAGGAAATGACCCATGAGGATCAATTCGATTCGCTTGACGAACTATCGGTGCCATGCCGATCTGAAGGTCGACTTCCAGCCTGGATTCAATGTCATCGTCGGCGTGAATGGAAGCGGGAAGACGTCGTTGCTTCGAGCACTTTGTGATGTGCTGGCAGGCTATTCAAGATTTCTATCGCTCACCAGAGGCAACTACGCTGCTTTCGCAGATCCCAGCGTTGTGCGCCTGGAGGTGGTAGTCACCAACGGCAGGTACCGTTTCGAGCCGCAATCGCCCACGCGCGTGACGGCGGTTGGCGAGATATTTGGCACGCCATGCACCTGGGGCATCCAAAAGCTGACCATGGTGCCAGAACCGTTTGGCGATGAGCCAGGACGTACTTGGATGGCCGCTGATCGCCTGCTGAAGGGAGACGGCGGCGAGCGCGTTGAGCAAACGCTTCCGATAGCAGTTTTCTACCGGGCAAATCGCCACTGGAATCAAGCGCCGCCGGGCGAGCTTCAGGCCGCAACGGCGCGAGACTCACGCACCGACGGACTGGTGAACTGGGCGGATGCATCGCTTGATTCGACTGCGTTGCAGTCGTGGGTCATCGCCCGCTGCCTGGAGCGCTTTCAGGCATCGTCCGAGAGCGGAGCGCCTTTCGACAGCATCGACGACGATGAGCTGGCCTTGGTCAACAGCGCAATCGCCGACGCGGTGGAAGATGCCAAAGGTCTCAAGTATGACTTGAAGCAGAAAAGCCTGCTCATCGAGTGGATGACGCCAGGCCGCCAACCGACAGCATTCGAAAACCTCAGCGACGGGCAAAAAGCGGTGATCGGATTGGTCGCCGATATCGCCCGCCGCATGTGTTTACTCAACCCGCAACTCGGGCAGGACGTGACGCGCAAGACGCCGGGCGTGGTGCTGATCGATGAACTCGATATACATCTGCATCCTCGCTGGCAGCGCATCCTGACAAGCGGACTGAAGCGCGCATTTCCGAGCGTGCAGTTCATTGTTGCGAGCCACTCGCCGCAAGTGCTGGGCGAGCTGCAACCTGAGGAGATCATCCTGCTTCGTCCCGAAGGCACGGGACACCCGCAAGTTAGCTATGGCTTGACGTCGAACCAGATCCTCGAAGAAATCATGGACGCTGAGGCACGAACGCCCGAGGTGGAGAAGCTCGTCAACCAGTTGTTCGAGAAACTCGAACGTAACCAGTTGGCCGATGCCAGAGCCGACCTTAAAACCCTCGAAGCGACCGCACCTGAGATACCCGAACTTGCAGGAGCACAGGCGCTATTGCGGCGCAAGGAACTTCTCGGCCGATGAAGCACATCGTCAAAGGAAAATCACCCGAAGCTTTCGAGGCGTGGAAGGCGCTGGCCAACGACGATTGGCAGCCGAGTTATGCAGAACTGAAAAGCCCCGAGAAGCAATGTGTGCACGTCGCGCTTTTGGTCGAGCAAGGCTTCGTGTGTTGCTACTGCGGACGATCGATCACTGCGGTCGAGAGTCACATCGAGCATTTTCGTCCGCAAGAACTGCGGCCAGATTTGGAGCTGTCTTTCGCCAATCTCTTTGCATCGTGCATCCGCGAAACAACAGAAAAGATGCCGCTTAGTTGCGGCCATGCAAAGAAAAACCAATTCGACGAGTCACTTGCGATTTCGCCCCTCGATCCAGGGTGCGAAAGACGGTTTATCTTTAACCTGCCCGATGGTCGGATACTGCCGAACGCCGATTCAGACGCTGGCGCCGGCTACATGATCGACACGCTGCAACTCAACATCAATCACTTGAGAAATCAGCGCAAGGAGTTGCTCTCGCGGACGTTCGATCCGGTGTTCATAAACGAAGCTTCGGAAGAAGAACTAGCAAGCTGTTGAGAAACAGTCTGCTAGCGCGAACCATGGATGGTTCGCACATTGATCAAGCACGTAAGTGTTTGATCAATGGAGAGCGAGTCCGGACATGCGCCGGACTCGCGACTTGAGAAACGCACAGGAAGTGCGTTTCTCAACATCGTGCTAGACAAGCTGATCGACGGCTTTCGAACGCAAAATCCGAAAGGGCACTTCGCGAACTTTGGCCATGTGCTCGCACGCTACGCAGAGCAGCTCAAGGTCTGACTCTATCCGCGACTGCCAGCAAACTCCGCAACAACTTTTATCTCACCGACGATGTGGTCGTTGAGCTGCTCAAGGTCCTCCGCCGGAATCCACCATTCAGTGTGGTGCGCGCCGCCGACCTTTTCGATCTTGTAGCGCGCTATGAACGCGGCGTGGACCTCAAAGCGCGTGACGGCGCCGAAGCCGCTGTCTTGCACGTTCCACTTCTCGGCAATCTCTCGGGCATATCGCTCGTTGGTGACCGGATAAAAGATCGGCTGTCCCGGTAATCGCGGCGGCCAGCGCCGATATCCGCTGTCGCGAACCAGCGCCAACTCCTCTGGACCCACGGGGCGATATAGCGTGACAGTGTCGACCATCGCCGTCAGGCCGCCTGCGCCAAAAAATCCTGCGCGAAGCGTTGCAGCACGCCGCCGGCCGCATAAATCGACACTTCCTCGGCGGTATCGAGGCGGCAGCGCACGGCGACGTCGAACTCGCTGTTGTCGCGCCGTGTCACGCGCAGCGTGAGCACAGCGCGCGGGGCGGGGGCGCCGAGGACGGCGTAGGTTTCGGTGCCGTCGAGGCCCAACGTGAGGCGCGTGGTGCCGGGCTCGAATTGCAGCGGCAGCACGCCCATGCCAACGAGATTGGTTCGATGGATACGCTCGAAGCTCTCGGCAACGATGGCCTCCACGCCCGCGAGGCGCACACCTTTGGCGGCCCAATCGCGCGAGCTGCCCTGGCCGTAATCGGCGCCGGCGATGATGATCAGCGGCTGCCCGCGCTGCATATAGGTTTCGATCGCTTCCCACATGCGCATGGTCTTGCCTTCAGGCTCGACGCGCGCGAAGGAGCCGGCGCGCACGGAGCCATCGTCCTTGCGCACCATCTCGTTCTTCAGCGTTGGGTTGGCGAAGGTCGCGCGCTGTGCGGTCAAGTGATCGCCGCGGTGCGTGGCGTAGGAGTTGAAGTCTTCCTCCGGCAAGCCCATGCGCGCCAAATACTCGCCGGCGGCGCTGTCGGCAAGAATCGCGTTCGAGGGCGACAAGTGATCGGTGGTGATGTTGTCCGGCAGGATCGCCAAGGGGCGCATGCCGCTGAGCGTTCGCGGTTTTGCAAGCGCGCCCTCCCAGTAGGGCGGACGGCGGATGTAGGTGCTCATGGGCCGCCAGTCGTAGAGCGGTTTGGCGGCAAGGCCGATCGCGCTCGGACGCCGGAACATCGGCTCATACACAGCGTGGAACTGCTCAGGTTTCACGGCGCTGGCAACCAGCGCGTCGATCTCGGCGTCGCTGGGCCAGAGATCCTTGAGCAAAATGGGCGTGCCATCGGCGCGACGGCCCAGCGCGTCTTTTTCGATGTCGAAGCGCACCGTGCCGGCAATCGCATACGCCACGACCAGCGGCGGCGAGGCGAGGAACGCCTGTTTGGCGTACGGGTGGATGCGGCCGTCGAAATTGCGATTGCCGCTCAGCACCGCGGTCGCGTACAGATCGCGCTCGATGATCTCCTGTTGGATCTTGGGATCGAGCGCGCCGGACATGCCGTTGCAGGTGGTGCAGGCGAAGGCGACAATGCCGAAGCCCAGCTGCTCCAGCTCGCGCTTCAATCCGGCTTCTTCAAGATACAGCGCGACCGTTTTCGAACCCGGCGCGAGCGAAGATTTGACCCATGGTTTGCGCGTCAGTCCGAGCGCGTTGGCCTTGCGCGCCAGCAGCCCGGCGGCAATCACGTTGCGCGGATTGGAGGTGTTGGTGCAACTGGTGATCGCAGCGATGATCACGGCGCCATCGGGCATCAAGCCGCTCGCCTCCTGCGCTTGCGCCGCTGCCAGATTGCCGGCGATGCCTTTGCTCGCAAGATCGCTGGTCGCCAGCCGCGCGTGCGGATTCGACGGGCCGGCCATGGTTCGCACCACGCTCGACAGATCGAAGTGCAGGGTGCGCGGATACTGCGCGTTCGCGAGCGCATCGGCCCACAGGCCGGCCGTCTTGGCATAGGTTTCGACGAGCCGAACCTGCTCGTCGCTGCGCCCGGTCAAGCGCAAATAGTCGAGCGTGTTCTGGTCGATGAAGAACATCGCCGCCGTGGCGCCGTACTCGGGCGCCATATTCGAGATTGTGGCGCGATCGCCCAAGGTCAGCGCGGCGGCGCCGGGCCCGCGAAACTCCAAGTAAGCGCCGACCACTTTTTGCTGGCGCAAGAACGCGGTCAGCGACAGCACGATATCGGTCGCGGTGATGCCCGGCTGCGGTTCACCGCTCAACTCCACGGCGATGATGTCTGGCAAGCGCATCCAGGACGCGCGCCCGAGCATCACATTCTCGGCCTCCAGGCCGCCTACGCCGATGGCAATCACGCCGAGCGCATCGACGTGCGGCGTGTGACTGTCGGTCCCGACACAGGTGTCCGGATACGCGACGCCGTGCTCGACGCCGATGACCGGGCTCATTCGTTCGAGGTTGATCTGATGCATGATGCCGTTGCCCGGCGGAATCACATCGACATTGTGGAAGGCTTTCTTCGTCCAGTCGATGAAGTGGAAGCGATCGTCGTTGCGCCGGTCTTCAATCGCACGGTTCTTGTTAAACGCATTCGGATCATCGCCGCCGTGCTCCACCGCAAGCGAGTGATCGACAATCAACTGCACCGGTACCACGGGGTTGACGCGTGCCGGATCGCCGCCCTGCTCGGCAATCGCATCGCGCAAACCAGCGAGATCGACAAGCGCGGTTTGCCCGAGGATGTCGTGGCACACCACGCGCGCCGGATACCACGGGAAATCCTGATCCTGGCGGCGCTCGATCAGCTGCCTGAGGCCGTTGTCGCGCGTCTCGGAATCCGCGCGGCGCACCAGAGTTTCGGCAAGCACGCGACTGGTGTACGGCAGCGTCTCGTACGCGCCCGGCTGCAACGCCTCCACCGCCGCGCGGGCGTCGAAATAGTCGAGCGGAGTGCCGGGAAGCGGTTGGCGGAAAGCAGTGTTCATAGGCGCGTTCGCGTGGCGGGAAGCTGGAGGCGATGATAAGCATGCTCGTGGCTTGCGTACGCCGCTTGTCGATGGCACTAGCACGATGTTGAGAAACGCACTTCCTGTGCGTTTCTCAAGTCGCGAGTCCGGCGCATGTCCGGACTCGCTCTCCATTGATCAAACGCTGTGCTTGATCAATGTGCGAACCATCCATGGTTCGCGCTAGCAGACTGTTTCTCAACAGCCTGCTAGTGTGGTGTCCCAAAAATAACTGGAAGAAATGTCCGATGGATTTCGGCCCGAGGCAAGGCGCGAGAAGGAGTCATAGCAGCGCTATGGCGACGACGAGCAACGTAGCATTCGGGTCGAAAGACGCGGACATAATTCCAGTTATTTTTGGGACACCACACTAGTGGCTATTCGCGTCACGCATTGCCAGGCGCTTTTCGATCACCAGGTGCAACCACGGCAGCAACAGAGGAAGACCAAACTGCAGCAGCGAGATTTCGCCCAGCTGAGATCCAACCAGGACCGATTGCAGCGGATCGACTTGCGAAAGCGCGGTTGCAGTGATGGTCAGCACCACGCCGAGTAACGCCCATCGCCAGGCGCTCGGACTCGCTCGAAGCAACACCAGGCGTCCGCCGAAAAGAAACGCGGCTGTCAGCCGCCAGCCGAACCAAAGACAGGGTGCACACGACGCCATGACCAGCGCGGCCATGGCCGTTTCTGCCGACCGAGTCTCAATGGTGGCGGAGAGAATGAAGAAGCTTGTCACGAGATACAGCAAGGACAACGGCGTCAGCAGCAGCAAGATCTGCAGTCCCATGAATCCTCGACTTATTGGCTGCGCGACGTTCATCGGCACGGAACTCGAAAGTCTATGTGGATGTGCTCGTCATGACGCACCCAAGCCTGTCGTTTAGAAAAGCTCAAATTGCGCCGCACATCCGCGCCGCGCTCGGACTTGAACAGGTGAGCCTGCAGCGGCACCTCAAAAATGACGCGCTCGATCCCTACGCCATGGCGCGCCGCCGAGCGATGCAGCGCATACAGGAGTTGCCCCAGCGCATCGAAGTCGATCCTGTAATCGCCATACTGCCCTCGGTCATCGAACTCAATGTCGTAGCCGAATCGATTGGTGGCGGACAGCGGCAATAAAGCCGACTCGCCGTTTCGCCGAACCGGCACCATGATGTCCACCGACAGCCCATTCTGGTGCGTGCGATGGGGATAGAAGCGACCGCCATTGCGTAAGCCGGTTTCGGCGTAGACAAACACGGTCTCCGGTGTCGCCTCCGCCAGTTCGGCGAACGCATCGAGGAGAACCTCGTGCACTCGGTCGTGAACATAGGTGCGGCCAAGGCCCCAGCCGAGCACGCTGTAGCTCTGGAAGTTGTCGCCGCGCAGCGGCAAGCGTGCAGCGTTTTCGATCCGGCCCTTCGCGGGTGTACCGAAGCACCGACTCTCCGCCGCCACCGAGGCCGCCGGGAGCAACACCCACAAAGCGACGAGCACAACGCGCATCGGAGCGCCCTTGCAGCCTTCCACCGGGAAACGATGATAAACGTGCAGCTCGTCGCCGCGCTGGCGCGGTTCGTCGCAGCCCGCCGCCGCTCATCTCTCGGCACTCGCACCACTTTCGCGGCTCGGGCAGTCTAAATTTCTTGAAGAAGATCGAGGTCGGTTCATGAAGATTCGCTGGCGCAAGTGGTTGCTGGGAATGATGGCGCTGGGTGTGGTCGGGGTTGCGACGCTGGCGATCGTCGTCAGCCGCAACTCGCCATGCGGATCACCACCGCCGCTGGCGGAGGGCGAGACGATGCAGGCGATCATCTATCGTTGCTACGGACCGGCGGACGTGCTCAAGCTGGAGACGATCGCCAAACCCGAACCGGCCGAAG
Organism: Lysobacterales bacterium; assembly: GCA_022844135.1. Taxonomy (GTDB): domain Bacteria; phylum Pseudomonadota; class Gammaproteobacteria; order Xanthomonadales; family SZUA-5; genus JALHMH01. The sequence continues at coordinate 33,960 of JALHMG010000006.1, read as the reverse complement.
ACCAGGTGCGGGTGCGCGTGTATGCAGCCGCTGTCAACCCGCTCGACAAGCACTACATGCGCGGCACACCGTACGTGCTGCGTTTGTCGGCCGGGATCGGCGCGCCCAAGGTGCATAGCCTGGGCACCGATTTTGCTGGAGTCGTGGATGCGGTTGGCGCGAAAGTCACGCGCTTCAAAGTCGGCGATCGCGTGTTTGGCGCTGCAGATGGCGCGTTCGGCGAGTACATCGTGCGCCGTGCCGAAGGCGCCATCGCTGCGATGCCCGAGGGTCTGGACTTCGAGCAGGCGGCCGCAATGCCGGTGGCTGCCGTGACCGCGCTGCAAGCGTTGCGCGACAAAGCCAGGGTGAAGCCGGGACAAACGGTTCTGATCAACGGCGCGTCCGGCGGGGTCGGTACCTTCGCCGTGCAAATCGCCAAAGCGCTTGGAGCCGAGGTTACGGGCGTGTGCTCGACGCGCAATGTCGAGCTGGTGCGCTCGCTCGGCGCCGACCACGTCATCGACTACACCACCACCAACTTTGCTGAGGGCGAGGTACGCTATGACGTGATCATCGACATGGTCGGCAATCACAGCCTGGGCGCGCTCAGCGAGGTCATGCCGGAGAACGGCGTATTGGTCATGGTCGGATCGGTGGAGAAAAGTGATTGGACCGAGCCATTCGGTCGCATTCTGGACCTTTCGATCGCCTCGATGCTGCATTCGCAGCGTTTCGAGATGCTGCTGGCGACCATGGACGGACCTGACCTCGAGGCTTTGGCGGCATTCGCCAGCCAGGGGGAGTTGCGCGCTGCCATCGATACGCGCTATTCGCTGCCGGAGGTGCCCGACGCGATTCGCCACCTGGAAACCGGGCGCGCGCGCGGGAAAATCGTCATCGCCATCGCCGAGTAGCCTATGGACGCCTTACTGCGCCTGCTGAACATTCGCCGCGATGAGGCGCTGGCGGTTTTTTATGCGACCGCCTTCTTCTTCTGCGTGCTCGCCGCGTTGATGCTGCTGAGGCCCGCACGCGACGCTCTCGGTATGCAGCGCGGCATCGATTCGGTGCGCTGGTTGTGGGTGCTGACGAGCGTGGTCACGCTCGCGGCCAATCCACTGTTCGCATGGCTGGTCGGGCGCTATTCCCGCATCCGCTTCCTGCTCGCATCGTACGGCTTTTTCGCCGCGGGCCTGTTGGTGTTCTACCTGCTGTTGACGTTGACGCCAACCGCCATCGGCGAGCGCAGCGGCCAGGTGTTCTACGTCTGGTTCAGTGTTTTCAATTTCTTCGCGACGATGCTGGTCTGGGCACTGATGGCCGACTGCTTCACGCTCGCCGACAGCCGCCGTTTGTTCCCGATCATGGCCGCCGGCGGCACGCTTGGCGCCATTGTCGGGCCCGCCATGACGGCGCTCCTGGTAGAACGCCTCGGCACGCCGGCCTTAATGTTGATCTCGATCGGATTTCTGTTGTTGGCGGCGTTGTTCGCGTACCTGATCGCGCGCCGCGCACCGCCGATCGGCACTGCGGTCGAGCAGCCCATCGGCGGCAGTTCGCTCGAAGGCATTCGTGCCGTGCTGCGCTCGCCTTTTTTGCTCGGCATCGCCGGCTACGTCATGATCCTGTCGATCATGGTGACCTTCTTGTATTTCGCGCGCCTGAATATGGTTGCGGCGATGGGCGAGGAGGTGGACTTTAGAACCGCAGTTTTCGCGCGGATGGATATTGCAACGCAGATCGCCACCCTGGTGTTGCAACTGCTGATCGCCGGGCGGCTGGTGGAGCGCATCGGCGTGGCCTGGACCTTGGCGCTGCTGCCGCTGACCTCGGCGCTGGGTTTTGTCGGGCTGGCGATGGTCAGCTCGCTGGTGATGCTGGTCGCGGTGGAATCGCTGTTCAAATCGGTGCAGCGCGCCGTGCAGCGCCCGGCGCGCGAGATGCTGTTTACCGTGGTTTCGCGCGAAGACAAGTACAAAGCCAAAGCGGTGATCGATACTTTCGTCTATCGGCTCGGCGATGTTGCCGGCGCCTATACCGAAGGCGCACTGGCCAAGCTGGGGATGGGACTCGCCGCGGTTGCATCTGCAGCCGTCCCGCTCGCTATCGTGTGGGCAGCCTTGGGTCTGTGGTTGGGGCGGGCGCGACATCTCGCTGGGGCAGGCGCTTCGGGGCTGGCCTCGCCCGCCCAGACGGGCGACGGGATCGAACGGGCTCCGAAATGAGCGGTCCGGTCGCGTCGGTGCTGATGCGCAAGGTCGCCACTCTCTTCAGCTGGCAACGCCTGTTGGTCGCCGCACTGGGAATCGTCGTTACCGCCGGTCTGCTCTCGTTGATCTGGCGCTCTGAGCTGTCGGCGCTCTTCGTTCGCGTGGCGACGGCGGCGCTGTGTGCGTTGCTGGTTTTTGGCGTCTTCGAGTTCTGGCCCGAGCGCTTGCCGAGTTGGGCCAAACGGTGGGCGTTGCAGGTGATTGCTGTGGCGCTGGTGATACCGATCGTCAACGCGGCGTTCTATGTGGCTGCGACCGAGCCCGGCGCGCCGCCGTTCTGGTTTGCCAACGAAGATCTCGTCGAGTTCGTGCTGCTGACGCTGCTGGAGCTGGTGCTGGCCCCGTGGATTGCGCTGATCGCGTTGGTACGCCAGAAGGAAGTGCTGGTGCAAACCCAGGCGCTGCAGTTTGCCCTCGAACGCAGCCGCCTGGAGCGCAGCGCTCTGGACGCCCGGCTGCGATTGCTGCAGGCGCAGGTGGAGCCGCATTTTCTGTTCAACACACTGGCCAACGTGCGCGCGCTGGTCGATGTCGGATCGCCCAAAGCGGCGCACGTGCTGGATCGATTGATCGCCTACCTGCGCGCCGCAGTGCCGCGCCTGCAGCAGCCAATGACCACCGTCGAGCATGAGTTGGAACTCGTGCGCGCATACCTCGATGTGATGCAATTGCGCATGCCCGATCGCTTGCATTTCGCCATGAACGCGGAGCCTGAAACGCTTTCGCTGCAATGTCCACCGACCACCGTTCTGACCATGGTGGAGAACGCCGTGCGCCATGGCATCGATCCGTCCGAGGAGGGCGGGCGTATCGACATCGCCGTGGCGCTGGTCGCCGGGCGCGTTTGCGCAGCGGTGACCGACACCGGCGTGGGTCTTGGTGCATCGCCGCGCTCTGGAACAGGCACAGGATTGATCGCATTGCGCGAGCGTCTGCAGTTGAGCTTTGGGAACAGCGCGGAGTTGCGCATCGCGGCACATGCGCCGCATGGCGTGGTCGCGCAAGCGTGGTTTCCGGCAGCATGAGCGCGCGCATTCTGATCGCCGATGATGAGCCGCTGTTGCGCGAGGCGTTGGCCTCGCAGTTGGCGCAGGCGTGGCCCGACGCCGCGATCGTCGCCAGCGCGCGCAACGGCCGCGAGGCGCTGGAATTGTTTGCGCAACATGCGCCGAATGTGTGTTTTCTCGATGTGCAAATGCCCGGCATTTCCGGGGTCGAGGTGGCGCGGCAAATCGGCGCGCGTGCGCATCTGGTCTTCGTCACCGCCTTCGATCGTTACGCGCTCGATGCTTTCGCCGCCGGCGTGCTCGACTATCTGGTCAAACCGGTGGCGCGCGAGCGCTTGCAAGAGACCATTGCGCGATTGCGCGAACGCCTGCGCACTGCTCAGGCGGCGATGGCCAGCGAGGCATTGTTGGCGCAGCTGGCGGCGCGACTGAACGCGCCCACGGCGGCGCCGCTGCGCTGGATCAGCTCATCGGTCGGCGCAACTACGCGCCTGATTGCGGTGGACGACATCGACTATTTGCGTTCGGACGAGAAGTACACGCTGATCGGCTGGCGCGGCGACGATGGGCAGGCCAGCGAGGCCATCGTGCGCACGCCGCTCAGGGATCTGCTGGCGCAACTGGATCCCGGCGCGTTCGTGCAAGTGCATCGCGCAGCGGCCGTCCGCCTGGGCGCCATCGATCATTTGGTGCGCCACGACAACGATACGGCGACGATTTACTTGAAGCGCAGCGCGCAAACGCTGCCGGTGAGCCGCAGTTTCTTGCCGCAGTTCAAACAAATGTGATGCTCCGCACTCTGCGCTGGCTGCTGCTGTCGCTGCTCGCCGCGTGCTCGGCGCCCGCACCGTTGGTCCATGAGGCGTACGTGTGGCAACGTGCCTGGAGCGAACCGCTGCGCGCAGCGTTGATCGATCCCACCCAACCCTTCGCTGTTTGGCGTGTACTGGCTCTGGAGGCGACCGGACAACGTTCGGTGGCCATCGCAATCGACGCCCACGCGCTGGCGCTGAGCGGCAAGCCGGTGCGCATCGTGGCGCGTATCGAAGGCGCGCGCTTGACGATCGCCGCCACCGATGTGGCGCAACAAATGGCGCACGCCGCCAGCATGCTGCGCGGTGCCGGCGTTAACGTGGACGGGATCGAGATCGACCACGACTGCGCCACCGCAGCGCTGCCACACTACGCGCAGTGGCTCGGCGCATTGCGCAGCGCCTTGCCGGACGAACGGCTGTCGATCACGGCGCTGCCCACGTGGCTGGACTCGCCGCGCTTGCCTGAGCTTCTGGAGCGTGTCGAGCACAGCGTGCTGCAGGTTCATGCCGTGGCGCACCCGCGCGAGGGCCTGTTCGACGCGGCGCGTGCGCGCAATTGGGTACGGCGCTATGCGGAGCTTGGACGGCCGTTCTACGTCGCGCTGCCGGCGTACCATGTGGCGGTATCGCTGGACGCAGCCGGCGCCGTCGTCGGCGTTGCTGCGGAAGAAGCGGACGCGCCCGGTGCCACCGAAGTGCGCAGCGATCCCGTCCAGGCGGCAACGCTGCTGCACTTGCTGGGCGACGACGACGTGCGCGGCCTGATCGGCATCGTCTGGTTCCGTCTGCCGCTGGCATCCGACCGCCGTGCCTGGCACCCGCGCACGCTGCGCGCGGTGATCGCTGGCGATCCGCTCGCTGCTGCGGTGCGCACAGAAACGACCACCGACCTCACGACGCAATTTACGCTGCGCGCCAGCGGCAATATCGATCAGCTCGCCGGGCCGGTGGAACTGCCTGCGAACTGTCGCTATGCCGATGCCACCCCACCGTTCGCGCTCGATGGTCGTCCGGGTGCCTGGCGGCTGGTGCCGCAGGTGCCCGTGTGGCTGAAGCCCGATGAGCGCCGCGAGATCGGCTGGTGCCGGCGCGATTGAGGCACGCCGGGTCTCAGTCGAACTTCGCACGTTGCGACCGCAGCCACGTGCCGTCGCTGCCTAGCAGTGCCAGCGCTGCGTCGAGATCGGCAAGGGCGCTGCTTCGCGAAGCGGCATCCACCGCCAATCGCGCCCGCGCCAGTGCCGCCAGCGCCTTGGTTTCCGGCTGCGCCGTAGTCAGTGCGTCTTGAATATCGATCAGCAGTTGCCGCGCGGTGTCGGCGTCGGCTGGGGTTCCGCGCAGCGCAAGCGCCGTCGCCAGGTGCGCGCTCAATATCGTCAGCCTGGGGTCGCTCTCGGACAAGAGGCTGCGCGCCTCGGCATCGGCGTCGAGCATGAGGTCGACGGCCAGGTCGAGATTGCCGGCGTCGCGTTCGATAGCGCCGAGTTCGAATCGACTGAGGGCGGCGTCTTTGGCGCCAGCGTCGCCGAGCGCGACAAGGCCCCCGATCGCTCGTCGCTGCCCTTCGCGTGCTTCTGCATATCGGCCTTGATGCGCGCGCACCAGCGCCAGTGCGCTCAGATGATGCCAGGTGAGGATGTGGCGCTCGCCTTGGGTTGCGGACGCAAAGTCATAGGCTTTCTGGAACCACTGGGCTGCTTCTTCCGGCTGGTTCTGCGCCACTGCCAGTTGACCGAGGCGACCATAAACGTCTGCAAGGCTGTTATTGCGCTCCGCTTCCAGGATCGCCAGCGACTTGCTCAGCGAGGCCTTGGCGGCGTCGAACTGCCGCAGTCGGCGCTGCATGTCGCCAACACGACCCAGGGCTTCCGCCGTATTGAAATGCGCATCCCCATGCTGCTTTCGGCTGATCGCAAGCACCCGCTCGTAATGGCCCAGCGCCTCGCCAAAGCGTCCCTGGTTGCGAAGCAAGTCGCCCAGGTTGGTCAATGGAAATGCGAGCTGCGCATGGTCGACGCCACGCGCCCGCTCGAGTATCGCCAGCGACCGCTCCAAGGACGCGCGCGCGCCCTCCACATCGCCAGTGCGCTGTTGCAGCGTCGCCAGATTGCTAAGGCGAAGGCCGACATCGGGGTGATCCTTGCCTCGGCCTTTCTCGAACTTGGCCACCACCTCGCGCATCAGCGCGAGCGCCTCGGGGTACTGCGTGCGGGACAGCAATACCCGCACCTGGCGATTCTGCATGTCGGCAATGCGCAGATGGTCTTCCGGGTGATGCGCGCGATAAATCTGGATGGCTTGTGCGATCAGCGGCTCGGCGTCGGCGAACGCTCCTTTTTGAAATAACACCGTGATCTTGCTCGACAAAGCGACCGCCAGCGATTCGTCCAGCGGATCGCGCTGCTGGCGCCATGCGATGCGCTCCTCAAGCAACGGCAGCGCCTCCGCGGCGCCGCCCAGATTGACTTTGATGTCCAGCAGATCGCCCAGCACGCTGTCCAGCAATGCCGGATCCTGTGCGAGTTCGATCTGCGCACGCTCGATACCCGAACTGACCATCTGCAGCGGCGTACGCGCCGAGGCTGTCTGTCGCGTGTTGCCTTCGGTTTCGGCAAACAGCGAGGTCAAAAAAGCCTTGACGCGCTCGGCGCGCTGCGTTTGCGCTTGCGCAATCTGCGCCTGTTCGCGCGCCACGTGCGCTTGCCATAGGGCGACGCCGAGGCCGCCGAGCAGCGACATCAGCGCAAACACGCCAGTGGCAACACCGCCGCGGTGGCGGCGCACAAACTTGGCCAGGCGATATGAAAAGGTATCTGGCTTGGCGCGAATCGGACGACCTTCGCGATAGCGCTGCAAATCCTCGGCCAGCGCCGCCGCAGACGGGTAGCGACGTTCCGGCTCCAGCGCCAGCGCTTTCAGCACGATGGTATCGAGTTCGGCGTCGATACGCCCCGAACCGCTGTTCTCGCCGAGCTGGCTCGGGCGCTGCGTTGCGTCGTCGGCGACGGCTTGCGCAACGCCGCTGGGACTGTCGCGACGGCCGTGCGGGAGTTGCCCGGTCAGCAACTCGCACAGCAGCAGGCCGAGCGCGTACACATCGGTAGCGGTGGTGATCGGCTCGCCGCGAAACTGTTCGGGCGCGGCGTACATGGGCGACATCACGCGCATATCGCTCGCCGTCAGCTCGGTCGCATCGCCCGGTTCCAGCAGTTTGGCGATGCCGAAGTCCAGCAGATGCGGCGTGCCCGACTCGTCGACCAGAACGTTGGAGGGCTTGATATCGCGGTGCACGATCAGTTGCCGGTGCGCGTAGTCGACAGCGCCGGCCACGTCTTCCACCAACTTCAGGCGCGCGGCGATGGGCAGGGCATGGGCTTTTGCAAACGCCACCGCGTGCTCGCCACGAATCAGCTCCATCGCCAGCCACGGCGTGTCGCCATCGACGCCGGCATCGATCAATCGCGCGATCAGCGGATGCGTCAGCCGAGCCTGGATCTGTCGCTCGCGCGCGAAGCGGGCGGTGAAGTCGGGCCCAAGGCCACCGCGCAACACCTTGATGGCGACCTCTTGGTGGAAGTCGCCGCTGGAACGACGAGCGCGGTAAACCTCGCCCATGCCGCCCGATCCCAGGCGTTCGAGCAGCTCAAAGCCGCCGAGGCGCTCGCCGCTGCGATCCGGCACTGGCGCCGGCGGCAACGGCGGCTCAGGCTCGGCCTCGCTCAGCGCATGTCCATCGAGCAAACCCTCGCCCGCAGCATCCGCGTACAGCATCCGCTCCAATTCGTCTGCGACATCGGATTCCTCCCATGCCAGCCGCGCAACGGCTTGAGCGCGCTCCTCGATGGGCAACTCCGACAAAATATCGAAGTGGCGCATCAGGCGCTGCCAGCGTTCGCTCGAATCGCTCATGCCCAGCTCGCGTCGCCCAAGGCCGCGTGCAACCAGGCGCGCGCGCGGCGCCAATCGCGCTTGACGGTAGTGCGCGAAACCGCCGCCGCATCCGCCGCCTCGTCCAAGGTCAGGCCGCCAAAGAACCGCAGCTCCACCAGCTTGGCGAGGCGCGCGTCCAAGGCTTCCAGTTCGGTCAGCGCCTGATCGAGCGCCAACAGCCGATTGCCATTGTCGGCAGTCTGCGGCTCATCATGCAGCCCATCGATATCGGTGACGTCGGCATCGCCGCCGCGCTTTTGCGCCAACCGCTGGCGGGCGCGATCGATCAGGATCTGCCGCATGGCTCGCGCTGCCACCGCGTAGAAGTGGTGGCGATCCTGCAAACTCAGAGACTCCGGGCGCGACAGGCGGAAGTACGCCTCATGCACCAGCGAAGTCGCCCCCATGGGCGCCGGCTGCTCGCGCAATTGCTTGAGCGCGATCTGGTGCAGATTGGCGTAGACATCGGCAAACAGCTTATCCGCCGCGTCCCGGCTTCCGCCGCGCGCGAGGTGGATCAGATCCGTGAGTTCCAAGTGGTACTCCGGTTTGGACTTGAGGGGATTTTATAACGCCGACCGCTGCGATTCGGTGCAGCGGCCGCTAAAAGCGAAGGCTTGCGCCAATGTTTGACGCGCCGGCGCTCAGACGATTTGCGCCCGATACTCTGCAGCGCCGTCGACGGTTGCGACCAGCCGATCGCCGCGCGCCAAAGGCCCGACGCCGGCCGGCGTGCCGGTGAAAATCAGATCGCCCGGCATCAGCGTGTACAGGTCCGAGAGCAGCGAAATGATCTCGGCGCTACTCCAGAGCATTGCTGCGATCGATTCAGACTGTTTGACCACGCCATTCACGCTCAGCGCCAGGCGCGCATCGGGTGCTGGACGTCCCAGCGTCAGCGCGCCGATCGGGGCGCAATCGTCGAAGGACTTGCCGGTGTCCCATGGGTTGCCCTTGGCTTTGGCGGCGGTCTGCAAATCGCGGCGGGTCAGGTCGAGGCCAACGGCATATCCGGCGATCAAGCCCGGCGCTTCGTCCACAGAGACCGCCGCGCCCGAGCTGCCCAGCGCCAGCACCAATTCCACTTCATGGTGCAGGTTGGAAGTCGCCGGCGGGTAGCGCACAACGTTACCGGTGACGATGGCATCGGCAGGCTTCAAAAAGAAAATCGGCGTGCCTTTTTCCGGCACCGCGCCCATTTCTTTGGCGTGATCGGCGTAGTTGCGCCCGATGCAGTAAATCCGCCGGACCGGGAAGCGCTCGTCGCGACCGGTGATGGGCAGTGCGGTGATTGCAGGCGTGGGTAGCAGATAGCTCATGGTGGGTTCTCAAGCTTGATACGATCAACTCGCGATGCTGCGCGGTCGCCCGGATTCCACCAGCCAACCGACAACCAAGAACCCTCAGGACGCCAGCCGATTGCGCCCGTTGTCCTTGGCGATGCGCACCTTCAGTTCGGTACGTTCGAGGATAGCGGCGGCGGTTTTCAGCTCGTTGGTCCAGCGCAACAAGCCGATGCTCACGCTGGCGCTGCGGCTTTGACCTTCGATGAAAAATTCGACGTTGGCCACCGCGGAGCGAACCGCGTTGAGCATCGTTTCGGCTTCGGCCAGACTGGTCTCGGGCAAGAGCGCGGCAAACTCGGCGCCACCGTAGCGACAGATCACATCTTCATCGCGAAGGCCCGCGCGCAGCGCTTTGGCGACCTGGCGGATCACATCATCGCCGGCGGCCTTGCCCCACTCGCGATTAATGCGGCTGAGTTCGTCGATATCGACAATGGCAACCACGAACTCGCGACCACGCTTGCCGCTGCGCGCAACCTCCTGCTCCAGCGATTGCTCGAAACCGCGGCGCTGCATGAACCCAGTCATGGGATCGTTGGTCACCAGATCGTAGAACTCGCTCTGAGCGGCGTGATCGACGTCCTTTTCTTGCGTGAACTGGACCACGGTGCCACCAACGGTGATGAAGTCGCCGTCCTTCAGACGCGCCTCGACGATCGGCCGGTCGTTCAAATAAGTCTTGTTGGTGCTGTTGAGATCGCGCACCCAGAAACCGGAATTGTCGCGCCAAACGCGGCAGTGCAACCGCGAGATCGCGCGATTCAGCAGCCGGAAATCGCAATCGGCCGACCGCCCCAGGGTCACAGGCACATCGGCAAGCTTCAAGCGCCGACCCTGCGACTCGCCCTGAGTGACGGTCAAGTAAGCCGACTGCTTGGTCGCGATCGCCTCCGCCAATTTGGCGAGACTGCCGCGCTGCGTCGTCAGCGTATCGGATTCGCGTTCCGCCATGATTCTGGCCGTCATCACACCCGCCCGCATTGTAGTCCGATTCTAGATTCGCACCGCAAGCGATTGACATGCTTGAAATTGCGAAGGCCGTTTTTGGGCAAACGGAATCCGGCTCAGGCAGGGGACACGATTCGATGCAGATGGGAGACGGGAGACCCGCAGGAGAGGATCGGCTTCAGCTTCACTCCCATCTCCCATCTCCAATCTCCCATCCGCTCCAGGCATGCGAGCTTCGATGCGTGGTCTGCTAAAATGGTCTGGTCCAAATAGAACGGTCCAGTGAGATGCAAGTCAACGTTCAAGATGCCAAGGCGCAACTGTCCCGCCTCCTGGACGCTGCGCTTCTCGGGGAAGAGGTTGTGATTGCCAAAGCCGGAAAGCCCGTCGTGCGACTGGTGCCGGTGGCGCTTCCTGCGCGTGTGCCGGGCGCAGCGAAAGGCAAGGCGAAAATCGGGCCCGCATTCTTTGAACCATTGCCTGATGCGGAGCTGGATGCATTCGGACAATGAGAACGCTGCTCCTCGACACGCATGCACTCCTCTGGTGGTTGCTCGATAGCGACGAACTCAGCAAGCCGGCGCGCGAGGCAATTGGCGAGGGAACACATCGGGTCCTCGTCAGCGCCGCATCGGCGTGGGAGATCGCCACTAAACACCGCCTCGGAAAACTGCCCCACGCCGAGTATCTGGTCCGCGAACTGCCTCGCCTGTTACGTGCCGAACGCTTCGAGCCGCTGCCAATGAAACTCGAACACGCGTTGACTGCAGGGCGCTTGCCCGGCCCGCATCGCGACCCATTCGATCGGATGCTGATGGCACAAGCTGAGCTGGAACAAGCACAGATCGTCACCTGCGACCCGATCTTCAAAGAGTACGGGATGTCGATCTGCTGGTAGGGCCGAGACAGTCTGCGCAGCGCACGGTCGACGCCTGCCGCTCGCTCATCCTCCTACCCGGATCAACCGCAGCGGTAGTTCACGATGCGCCAAAATTGCAGCCCCGACTGATACTTTTCAACAAGGCCGTGTAGCGAACTGTTCCCATACCGAACAGCCTGCTCGTCGCTGAGCCAAGCGACAAGTTGAGATCGACAGTGGACACCATTGCGAGTTGGAACGATCAACAAAAACGGGCATCGTTGCTGAGGGCCGCGCAATTAGGCGGAGGAAAGCTCGACCGTGAGTCGCCGAGGACAGCTTCAGCCACACTCAGATGTGCCGACTTTCGGCGTTTATGCCGTGGCGTTTTCGTTTGCGGGTAAACAAGCCGATCTGGTTCGAGAAATCGCTCTGGCGGTTGAAGCTGAGTTGTTGCCGGGCGAAGTGTTCTTTGATGAGAGCTTCGTCAATGTCGTTCAAGACACAAACACGGCGTCCTTCCTGCCAGATGTGTATGGGAACCGATGCGTTTTGGCGGTGCGGTGCCTGTCGGACGATTACCATCAGACCCTATGGCCAGGAATCGATCCATGAGCGAACTTGTCATCGCCAGCCGCGTCTTGATCGTCTCCGACCTGCATTTCGGCGGCAGTGATCGGCAGATTTTTGCGGGGGCTATTGAGCTACCGGCGCTGCTTCGTGACGCCGCGAAGGCGAGCGCGCAAGCCGGCAGCACGGCCTTCGTAATCAACGGCGACTTCATCGACTTTTTGGCGGAGGCGCCGGCTACCTACTTCGATGCGTTGGGGGCGGTGAGAAAGCTGCAGCGGGTGGCGGGGGACGCGTCGTTTGCCGAGAGCTTCGCAGCCATGGGCGAGTTTGCGAATACGCCGGATTGTGTGTTGGCGATCAATCTTGGCAATCACGATCTGGAGTTGTGTTTGCCGGAGGTGCAGGCGGCGTTTTGTGAGCTGATTGGGTCGAACAATGTGCTCTGGGTCAGCGATGGCAGCGGCGTGAGTTTGCGGGTGGGGGCGTGCGAGGTGCTGTGTCTGCACGGCAATGAGGTCGACATCAACAACGTGGTCGATTTCGATGTGTTGCGCGATATCAAGCGGGCGCACAAGACTGGCAAACCGAAGGAGCGGATCAACCCCAAGTGGATTCCGAATGCGGGCACGCAGCTGGTGATCGATGCGATGAACGCGATCAAGCGCGATCACGCGTTTATCGATGTGCTGAAACCTGAAGATCAGGCGGCGGTGCGGGTGCTGCTGGCGCTCGATTTCGAAGGCGCAACTCAGCTCGTCAAACCGGCGTTGAACGCGATGCTCGGCCGGCGCACGATCGATCAGATGAAGCGCCATTTCGGATTGCTGAGTGAATCTGATGAGGTGGGCGGCGTGATTCCGCAGTATGGCGACGCCAAAGATTGGCTCAGCGAAATCGATGCCGACTTCAAGCGCGGCATGCGTGCAGACAGCGAGTCGCTGGATCGCGATCAGCTCAAGTGGACGGATGATGTGCGCTTCGTCTGGGACAAATGGCGCGGCAAGGACGGCACCGAGTCGCTGCGCCTGGCGCTTGAAGGTTTGTCGAAGGATCGCAGCTTCGATGTATTCACCGCCGAGAAACTCAACGAGGATTTGATCGGCGAGGTCGATATCGGCATCGCGTTTTTATGCAGCGGCCATACCCACTTCGCGCGTTCATTGCGGCGCGGACCAAACGCGCACCACTACAACTCGGGCACCTGGGCGTATCTGATGCAAATCGGCGACGACATCCGGCTCGATCCGGCCAAGTTCGATGCGCTGGTTGCGGCGCTGCGCAGCAAGCCATTGCTCGCAGAGCTTGAGACGCTGGGATACCTCAAGAAAGAGCTGACGGTGATCGATATCGAGAAGATCGATGCCCAGCAAACGCGCGGACAGTTGCGGCGGGTGAAGATCGAGAACAACACCTACAGCTTCGACACGATTCCGGGCACTGACGTTGTGCTGCGAGGAGCCTGAGCCATGCGCACGATCCTGCTGGAACTGATGCGCCACGGCACCGATCACAACCAGCTGCTGTCGCCGTCGCTGCCGTATCTGGCGGTGTGCGAGAACGCGCCGGTCACAACCATCCAGCAGCCCTTCGAACATCGCGAACTGCTGGTGCGCTTGTCGAGCCTGTCGTATCCGGAGGGCAACAAGAAGTACGTCGAGGCTCAGCGCAGTTTTCAGCTTCAAGATATCGGCCGCGCGCTCGGGCGCATGCTGAGCGATATTCCGGGGCTGACGAGTGCGCTCGGTGTGGCGCGCCAGGATGGCGATGGCGATAACGCGGAGAACTATCGGCGCCCGTTTTTGAATCTGCGGCTGGTGCTGTCGGCCAAGGAGTTGGCGTTGCTACCGTTCGAGACGACGATTTCGGGCGCCGGATTTCCGGGAACGTCCGAACATCTGTTGTTGCAGCTCAGCATGCCGTTCTCGATCACCCGCGAATCGCGCCGGTCGGCGCGGCGGCATTACCTGTCGCCGCTGACGCCGAAAGTGCTGTTCGCGTATTGCGACTTGCCCGGCGCGCCGGTGCCGTCGCGCGCTCACGCGCTGGCCTTACGCGCGGCTTTCGATCCGTGGCTGCGCGCGGGCGCGTCGATCCACGAGCATTTGCACGTGCTGCGCAATGCCTCATTGCGCGAACTGACTCAGCAATGCCGCGAGCACCGCTACACGCATGTGCACCTGCTCGCGCATGGCGCGCCGCAGGACAGCGATACAGTGCAATCGTTGAACGTGATCGCGCTACGCAGCGACAGCGGCGATGAGCCCTTCGAGCGCGTGACCGGCCGCAATCTTGCGCGTGCGCTGTCGCCGATGAAAGGCCAGGAGGATTTGAACCAGCCGCTGGTGGTGACGTTGGCCACGTGCGACAGCGGCCGACCGCAGGGCGTCCCGCTCGATTCCGGTGGCGACAGCTTGGCGCATGCGCTGCACGCGGCTGGTGTGCCGCTGGTGGTGGCGTCGCAGTTCCCACTCACCTATGAGGGTTCCGTGGTGATGGCGGGACGCCTTTATGAGCACTTGCTGTACGCCCGCGACCCGCGCGTGGCAATGATCGATGTGCGCCACGAACTCGTTCGCCGCTTGCCGTGGAGTCAGGATTGGGCGAGCCTCGTGTGTTACCTCTCGCTGCATCCAGAATTCGATGCGCGCAATCCAGCAGCCGAACTCAAGCGCTTGAGCCACGCCGTCATCCGCGGCGATCTCGATGGCAAGGACGCGGAGTCGCAATTCGACTCATCGATCGAGGACCGATACCGAGATGCCTTGCAGCGCATCGAAAGCTACGCTCCTGCGACGCCGCTCTCGGCCGACGACAACAGCGATCACGAACTGATGCGCGCCGGCGTGCATCGTCGTTATGGTTTGTGGCTTGCGCGATTGGGAAAAAGCCAAGAGAGCGATCTGCAGTTCGACAAGGCGAAGGCACTGTACTTGAACGTGTATCGACAGCGACCCCAGCGCTTCTGGACACTGACGGAGGCGCTGCGCCTCTCCCTGGTGTTGGCGACGGGTCGCAATGCGCCCGACCGGGACGTCTGGCCGTCGGCCACCGATCAGACGCTCGCCGGGCTGGTCGGCGCAAAGCAAGCCGAGAAAGCAGCGACGCTGACAACGCGGGCGCCCGTTGCCGCGTCGAGCCCGCTCGATGCGCACGACACATTCGCCGAGGGCCTGCCGTTGCCGGCCGCCGACACTTGGTGGCTCCTGCATCACACTGCTCGATTCCAGTTGAAAACGCGGACCGACGATCGCGCCTGGATGCTTGTCGATGCAATCGAAGTCGACTTGCTCGCCGTTGCAGCGGGGCAGCGTGCGCAACGGCAGAGCGTCCTACGCATGGGCCGGGAGCTGGCGCATTTTCAAGGCGCCGACAGCGCAAGACGTACATTGTTGCAGCAGCTCAAGCGCTATCGCCAAAAGCCCTTCGCCGCAGTGGTCGACGGCGCGATCCTGGATGAGCTCGAGGCCATGCTGTCGCCACGCACAGACGCGTTCGCCAGACCCGGGACCAACGATGTGCCGGATGCCGAATTCAAGGCGATGGCGAAGAAGCCACCTGGTCGGTCGCGAAAGGCACCAACCTGATGCAGCATTAGCCGCTCGATCGATCAGTAACCCCTGGAACCTGAGGTTCCATGGGGTGCGCGAGCCTATCGCGCATCGCGCTCAGCTGCTTCTGTGCCTCATCGGGTGTCGCCAAGTTATCGGTTTCCGCGTTCCGCACGAACCGCCGAATCCGCTCAACCTCAACGAAGTACGCTTGAATTCTTGTGGCTTCGTCTGGCCCAAAAGTCTCGGGACTGTCAAGAATTCGTCGCATACAATCGTAGAACTCAGATTCGCCATGCCGAAATGCCTTGAGGTTGTCTTCAATCTTCAAGCCCCTATGAAAAGACAGCAATACGGCCGTAGTCGCTGAGATAACGGTCACCAAGACTTTGCTCATGCCGTCAGTGGTGAACGGTAGAAGGGTTGGAATCAGTACTGACGATGGAATGGTCCAAATAAGCATGTAGTAATGGAGCGCCTTGTACATTGCCGCCTTGTTTTTCCAATACCCGAGTGTGCCCCGGATCCGACTGTAGTGTTGAGCCAAACGCGCCCGCCCTTCGGCCGAGAATGCGCATTGTTCGAATCCATCGCCTGGTGGTGCGAGTTCGACCTTCATCCGAATTGCGCGCATAACTGGAAGGAAGCTCGCGCAGATCGCTAGGATGTACGCAAACGTGGCAAGCAGCCAACCATCTTTCAGCGCATCTGGCAGCATGTCGGTGCAAAAAATCCAGGGCGCTCAAAATGTCGTTCTTTCCCAGGCCTCAGTCAATAGCGAGCTGCGCGATTTGCGCTGCTTTTGTGGGCCGAGAATGATGGGACTCACTCAAACCCATCCGCAAACATCAATCCGCCGTTTGCCTGACTCCAACGCTGCAACAAATCGATCAATGCCTGCGGGGTGTTGGTCGCGGCCGGCTGTCCGGATTGGCCGTTGCGATTGACGCCGTGGCAGCCATCGCAGGCGCGGATTTCGCCGGGTTGCAGGGTGAGCCAGAAGCGCTCGCGAACCACGGGTGTGCCGTCGGGCGATGTGGTTTGCCAGCTCAACGCACGGCGGGTGGGGACGAAGGACGCGGACGAGCCATCGCTGAAGATGCCAACGCTGCTGGTGGGGCCAGTGGGATTGGGCGGATTCAAACTCGCTGGTGTGCCGTGCATAAAGCGCGCGAGGACGCGGCGGCCGGGGTCGGGGTTGGTGGCGCCGCCGATGCCGCGCACTTGATCGCCTTGTACGAGTTGGAAGTGGCGGATGTCGTAGATCGTGCCGCTGCCCGGCAGGTGGCTGGTGCCGCCCGGTACTCGCAGGCGGAATGGCTGTTGCCGATCGGCGTCGTCGCGCGCGGTGTTGTTACGCACGGTGATGAGGCCCAGATTCTGCGCGCGCAAGTACGCGCGGAAGGTGCTGGGCGCCACGCCAGCGGCGGCGAATGCGGCCGCCTCTGGCGCGGCCAGCGGCGGCTCGCGGGTGAACGTCGGCGCGGTGCGCGCGCGCACTTCCACCGGACTCAATTCCCATAGCTCGCCGCTGTAGCTCACGGCAACATCGGGACTCCACCAGTTCACCGTTTTGTTGATCGGCGCATTCAGCGGCGCGCCGGCAGACAGGAACCCGCCGACGCCATTGACCATGCGTTTGAGGCGAAAGCGGTAGTTCGGCTGCGGTGCCGTCGCGGTGCCGACATTCGCGATGCCGCCCTGCTCGCTGGTGTGGGCGACAACGATGCTGCCATCGCTCAGATAAATCGGGTTGCGATAGTGGCCGCTGTGATCGGGCGCTGGGTTTGTGCCGAAAGTGCTGCGTGGGGTGAGGTAGTCGATGACGATGTCGTCGGGATTGACGCTGGGCGCCGCGTCGAAGCGCAGGAGTTGACCCGAAGCCAGCGTGTTGAACTCTGGCGCATCGATGGCGAGGTAGCGGCCGGGGATGGTTGGGTGCTCGCTCATCTGGAAGGTGTTCTCGATCGGACGAGGGTTGGTTCGTCCACTGATCTCACCGATGAACTCGCGCAGGTTGTCGTCGGTAGAGAAACTGCGGTCGAAATAGCCCTGCAACTCGTGGCGACCCAGGTGATTGAGGAATTCGGCATGCGTGCCATCCTGGCGCAGTTCCCAGGGGAAGAAGCTGTTCAAGCGGTGGCCATTGATGCCTGATCCGACCACCGACACGCGCGGCTCGGGGAATACTTCGCTCGGTGCCGACGTGGCCGCGTTCGCCGCCTCGCTCGCCCAATCGAAATTCAGATTGCTCGGCACCTCGGCCTGCTGGTCGCGCTGCAAATGATCCCAGCGCGTGAACAGCAGGCGCCCGAAGCTGTCAACGAAGGCATCGAAATCGCCCGACGGCGAGTGATCGAGCAGCGTCAACTGGCCGGTGGCGGGATCGAGGCGCCACAGGCCGGTGACGGTTTCGGTGGACTCGTACTCGTCCTGCTGCGGATACAAATGCGCTGAGCCGTCGCGAGCGCGATCGGACGAAAACACGATGCTGCCGTCGGACAAATAAGCCGGCATGACGTTGTTGAACGGCGGCTGGTTCGGCACTGGCGTGATCGATACCGTTTGGCCTGCACCGAATCCGGTGACCTCAAAGAGCTGCCAACGGAACGTGAGCTGTTGGAACTGACTGGGCGGCGCTCCAACAACCATGGCGAACACGGCGCGCGTGCCGTCCCAATGCACCGCGGGATCGCGCACCGCGATGGCATTGGCGCCCTGAAAGCCGGCGTTGCCGAACCCGGCTTCGGCGGTCAGATTGCGCAGCGTACCGTCGCCGTAGCGAATCCACAGATCGCCGCCGCGCCAGACGCTGCGCATGTCCGCCATGTGATTGGCAAAGGTGCTGCCGACGGTTGCGAAGTCGACCGGCACCGGCACCTGAGTGACGAACATGATCGGGTGCGGCGTCGTCTGAGCGAGCGCCGCCGGTGCGACGAGCGCGGCAAACAGCAGTAAATGGCGCATGACACATCCCCCTATGCCGAGTGATGATGAACACGTGAAAAATGCTAGCGCAGGGCCATGACCGCTTTTGCGCTATTTCACGTTATGACTGGGTACCGGTTGTGCCGATGGCGATGACGTCGTTCGATCGGTCGAATACACGAAAGCGTTCGGCTGCCGGTTGCGAACGCCCAATGGAGAATTCTGATGCGAATCCTTGCCGCCATTCTTTTGAGCGCCGTTGCCATGAGCCAAACTGTTCAAGCCCAAGATGTGCCCGCCGCCGACGCATTCGAGCGCGAAGTGGCCAAAGTTCTGAAAGCCAGTCACGCCAATAAACGCGGCGTGGTGGTGCATGTCGGCGGCGAAGCGATCGCCGGCGTGGTCAAGGCGATCGGGCCGGACGCGATTGTGATGGCCAACCAGCAATACGGCACCGTGATCGTGCGTCGCGAGCGGATCGATGCGGTTGAGGCAAACTGAAGCCGGCGGTGAGAGGCGTGCCGACGAGGACGTCGTCGCTCCCAGGACGTTAAGAAACTCTTCAGGCGCATTTCGCGACTTTGGTTATACTGCTCGGTTCTTATCCAAGCCTGAATTGATCCACACCGCTTGGAATCGCTACCCGCTACATGCCGCTTGCGAAGGCCGGATGCGTCGCAATGTTATTGCCCTCAAGCACCAAGGTTTAGGTCCCACGCATGGAAAACCCGGAGCAGATTACGCCGCCTGCCGATCAGCAATCGCAACTGAAGCAGCTGATCACCAAAGGCAAAGAGCAGGGCTTCCTGACCTATTCTGAGGTCAACGACATTCTGCCCGATGACATCGTCGATCCCGAACAGATCGAAGACATCATCAACATGATCAACGACATGGGAATCGAGGTGCACGAAACTGCGCCCGATACCGAGACGTTGATCGTGCCGGAAACGCCAGCGCCGGCGCCTGAGGAAGACACCACCGAAGAAGCTGTGGCGGCGCTGCAGGCGCTGGACGGCGATGTTGGTCGTACCACCGATCCCGTGCGTATGTATATGCGCGAGATGGGCACCGTGGAGCTGCTGACGCGCGAAGGCGAAATCGCTATCGCCAAGCGCATCGAAGAGGGTCTGGTCCAGGTACAGCATGCGCTGGCGAGCTTCCCGTGGTCGGTGCAGATCCTGCTGGACGACTATGACGTGCATCTGGAAGGCGGCAAACGCCTGTCGGAAATCGTCATCGGCTTTGCCGACATGGAACAAGTCGCTGACGAAGAAATCGGCGAAGAAGTGCTCGACGATGACGCCGTGCTCGACGAAGAAGTGATCGAGACGCCGCCGACAGCTGGCGTCGAAGGCGACGGCGACGAAGAAGCCACCACGCCGGAGACCGGTCCGGATCCCGAAGAAGTGGCGCGCCGCATGACGCTGTTGCGCGAGATGTACGCGCGCTTCCAGGCCGCGCATGCCAAACACGGACCGCACCATCAGAACACGCTGGTCGTGCGCGAAGAAATGGGCACCGAGTTTCTGAAGCTCAAGTTGCCGCCGTCGATCATCGAAAGCTTTACGCGCAAACTGCGCGAAGTGGTGGCGACGATCCGCCAGCACGAGCGCGCCATTCGCGATCTGTGCGTGCATCGCGCCAAGATGCCTCAGGCGCATTTCGTGCGCAGCTTTGTCGGCAACGAAACCAATCTGGCGTGGATCGACGATCAACTGCAGGTCAAGCAGAAATGGACCAGCGGTTTGAAGGCGGTGCGCGATAACGTTCTCACCGAGCAAGCCAAGCGCATCTCGCTGGAAAGTTCGCTGAACCTGTCGAGCGGCGAGATCAAAGAGATCAACCGCGCGGTGGCGATCGGCGAAGCCAAGGCGCGCAAGGCCAAGAAAGAGATGGTCGAGGCCAACTTGCGCCTGGTGATTTCGATTGCCAAGAAGTACACCAATCGCGGCCTGCAGTTTCTGGACTTGATCCAGGAAGGCAACATCGGCCTCATGAAGGCGGTCGACAAGTTCGAATATCGCCGCGGCTACAAGTTTTCCACCTACGCTACCTGGTGGATTCGCCAGGCGATCACCCGCTCGATTGCCGATCAGGCGCGCACCATCCGTATCCCGGTGCACATGATCGAGACGATCAACAAGCTGAACCGCATCAGCCGCCAGATGCTCCAGGAAATGGGCCGCGAGCCCACGCCTGAAGAGCTGGCAGTGAAGATGGACATGCCCGAGGACAAAATTCGCAAGGTCCTCAAAATCGCCAAAGAGCCGATCTCGATGGAGACGCCGATTGGCGACGACGAAGATTCGCACCTGGGCGATTTCATCGAAGACATCTCGATCGTCTCGCCGGTCGAAGAAGCGACGAACCTGGGCCTGTCGGAAACCGTCAAGGACGTGCTGTCCGGCCTGACGCCGCGCGAGGCCAAAGTATTGCGTATGCGTTTTGGTATCGATCTCAACACCGACCACACGCTCGAAGAGGTCGGCAAACAGTTCGACGTCACCCGCGAACGCATTCGCCAGATCGAAGCCAAAGCCTTGCGCAAGCTTCGTCATCCATCGCGCAGCGAACAGCTGCGGAGCTTCCTCGATCTCGACTAGTTCGACTGAAAGTTTCTCGGGAAGCTTTCAGTCGGGACAAGCAGGTCAGGCCCGCGCAGCGAAACGTGGTTCTCGCCGCGACAACCATGGCTGGTGCGCGACGCAAAGCAAACGGGTGGCTGATTCCGATCTGGCAGAGATGCGCAACGATCGGCGCAGGGTGGGGAACGTGCCACACGACGCGTAGAACATCGTGACGCCCGCTCCCGGGCTTGCAACAGGGAGCGGACGTTCATGACAACACGATCCGCGGCCGACTGACGGTGTCTGTCGGCATATCCAGCAATACTTCTGGCCGCAGCGCTGAAAGCCCAATAGCCGTCATGCGAGTGCGCTGGTCTTCCGGTGGCGACGCCATCGTGCGAGCAGCCATCGAATCGTCAGCCACAACGCAATGAGCGCCAGGCCGATGGCCGTTGCCGCTTGCCAGGCCTTGATGCCGAGCAGATCAAGCAACACGTCCGCGGTGCTTCGAGGAAGCCTTGGTGTGGGCACGGGGAGCGTTTCCGACACCGCGCCCTGACCCGAAAAAAACGCGGCGATCCGAGGGGCGATTTGATCGTGGGTCAGCCATAAATCGTCATCGTGCGCGGCGCCGTCCAGCACCAGATGCTCGGCATTCGGCAGCAGCGGCAGCAACTCGCTGGCGTTGGACACCGGAGTTCTGCCATCGTGCGTGCCGCTGATCAGTAGCAGCGGCTGTTGGAGAACGACGGGCGTTCGAAACTCGTCGCCCAGATCCGGTAACGGCAGGTCCGTCAGGTCGCTCCACGGAAAGTTCAGAGCATCGCCAAGAAGGCTTTTGCCCTTTTCCGCCGCTACGCGCGCGCGGCGCGCGGGCGTGGCGCCGGAGGCGTAGTCCATCACCAGCGGCATGGCGTGCCAGTGGGTACGCTGCTGCCGCACGGCAACCACCAGATCCACCAGCAATCCGTAGTCTCCAGCGCGCGCTTGTTGCATGGCCAGCGGCAGCAAGGCCTGGGTATCGCCACGAGCCAACATCGCCGCGATGGCGAGCCGCGCATCGAAGGCACTGATGTGAACGTCGGTGCCGCCCAGCAGCAAACTGCGCGCCGATTGCGACTGCTGTTCGAGTCGTTGCAATACGGCCTCAGTATCTTCCCAAAGCTGCGGAAACGCCGGTGCCGCAGCTGCGGCCAGCGTCTTCAGCAACGCGTCGGCTGCCAGCGGCAACTTGAGCGTGTGATCGGGGCCCTCGACCCCCATCAATACCGCCCGTTCGAAGTCTTTGGGGTGAAGTCGCAGCGCGGCCAGCGAGAGATGCGTGCCGTAGCTCATGCCCCACAGCTGCAACTGCTCGACGCCGAGCGCAGCTCGGAGCTGCGCCAGATCTGCGGCACTCTCGACTGTGGTGTAGGCCTCCAGCACCACGCCCAGCGATCGCCACTCGTCGATGCACGCAGCAATCGTCGTCCGAACCGCGCGCAGTGCGTCTGCTTCTTGCGCAGGCTGTTGCCACTGCGGCTCGATCTTGTGCGTGCACACGGGCGGCGGCGAGGATTCGCCGGTTCCGCGCTGATCGAACAGGAGCACATCGACATTTTGTCGTACCGCATCGAACACCGGCCAACGCCGCCCGCGAGCGGCGCCAACACCGGATCCGCCCGGACCCCCAGCGAGATACACCACCGGCGGCTCGCCGTTCGGATGCCGGGCTTTGAGGCGCACAACACGCAGATCGAAGCGTCGACCCTGCGGCATCTGGTGAAGCACCGGGACCGACAGATAGGCCTTTTCGGCGTCGATAGCGCCGTGATGTTCAGTCTCGAGTACATAGGGCGCAAAATTGAGCACAGGCGATTGGACATCGGCGTTTGCCGCGTGCCCGATGGCGAGCAGCGAAAGCGCAACAGTGACGAAAGTAGGGTGCATGTTGGTAACGCAGTGGGGGTGATTCCGGCAGCATGCCGGCGATTGCGCTCAGCCCCGGCGCGGCTTATCCGAACGGCTCCAGGAGGGGGCTCAGCGGCTCGCGATCAGGCTGCGAAGAGCGGCGAAAACTCGCACACTACGGCGCTTGTCGCGCGGCAAGGATGTGCTTTTGCGTACCAACCTCGACCATCAAGCGAGAACCCGACTTTGGGCTCTGATCTGGCCGGGCCTGATCTATCTCGCGCTGCTCGTTGCATGGGTGGCGCTGGCGTGGCCGCCGCCCATGGCGTTCTCCGTGCTGGACGCGGAGATGGCGCCGGCGGTGGACGAACCGCCATCGAGTCCTGCGGCGACCAGCACCCTGGAGTGGCAGAAGCTGGACCAGACGCTGCTCGCGCAATGGCGCGGCCCGTATTGGATCCGCTATCGACTGGCGCCCAAACCCCGCAGCGACGATCGGCCGCTGAGCCTCGCGCTGTCGTTGCGTGCCGCATCCGACATCTATTGGAACGGTTCGCTGCTTGGTCGCAATGGTCGCGTTGCCGACAGTGCAGCGCTTGAGCAGCCGGGGCGCATCGAGCACCGCGTCGCCCTCGATGCGCCCGTGCAGCGCAGCAATGTGCTGCTGATTCGCGCCTCATCGCAGCAGCCGATGCTGCGTTTTCAGTCGGCAGGGCATTGGCTGCTGATCGCGCCGACCGAGGCGCTCGAGGCGTGGCGCTTTCGCCCCTGGTTGCTGGCCGCACTCACCCTGGGCGCGCTGATGGTTGCGCTGGGCTATCTCTCTTCCGTGCAGCACGACAACCGCCGCGGCGATGGCCGCACTGCGTTGCTCATGCTGGGGGTTGCCAGCGCGCTGCTGCTGTTGACTGAAGCGAGCCGGGCGATTGTCGGCTACAGCTACCCATGGCACGGCGCAAGAATGATCCTGATTTTGAGCCTGCAAGCGGTATTGGCTTTCGCCCTGCCGTACTACCTGCACAAGCGCTTCGGCGTGGCGCTGAGGACGGGTGTCGTGGGTCTTTACGCTTTGCTGCTGGCGTTGGCCACATTGCTTCCGTGGTCGTTCGATGCCCGCGGTCTGTCGCTATTTTTTGCTGGCTTCTGCGCCTGTTTAGTGCTGCTGATACTGGCACCCGAGCGGAGCCTGCTGCGCGCTCGCCTGCTGCTGTTGGTCGCCCTGGGTTTGATGGCGACAGCCGCATTGGGTGTGTTCTTCCTCGATGGCCCGCACATCATCACCGTCAGCGTACTGAGCGTGATCCTGCTGTTGCAGCATGGCGCCGTCGAAAGACGTCTGGCGCAACGTTTGGAGCGTCTGGCCGCGCAGAAGCAGCATTTGTCGCTACAGCTCTTGCGCCGCGCATTGCAGCCACATTGGCTGATGAACACGCTCACGGCGCTGCAGGAACTGATCGAGACCGACCAACAGCAGGCCAGTGTCCTGGTCGAGCAACTCTCCGAGCTTTTTGCGCAATTTCGCCAAGCCCATAGCCAGGCCTTGATTCCGATCGGCGAGGAAGTCGGCTTGTGCCAGCGTTATCTCGACGTTGTCGGCGGCGCGTCGCAAATTCAATTGCGCCTGCACGTGGAAATGCTCACCGCCGGTGTGCGGCTGCCGGTCGGTCTGCTGCACACGCAAATCGAAAACGCGCTGACCCATGCCGGCGTCAGGGCCTGCGCTGCAGCACCATTTCGGCTACGCGTTGAACGCATCCAGGACCAGTGCCGCCTGCAATTGTGGAGCGCGCTCGCCACGTCCAGCCGGCCCGGGCACGGCACTGGCACCGCCTACATCACGGAAAGCTTGGCGATGCATAGCAACGGCGACTATCGATTCCATCAAGGTGTTGCCAATGGCGAGTGGTTTACTGAGATCGAGTTCCGATGCGCATCCTGATTTGCGAGGACGAACCGCTGATCCGCAGTCGATTGCTGCGGCTGTGCCAGGAATACGCCCAGCAGCGGGCGCGATTCGACGCGGTTGCCACGACGGAAGAGGCTGTCGATCGGCTTGAGCGAACGGCGTACGACGCACTGCTGCTCGATCTCAATCTCGAGGGCGAGGACGGCTTTGAGTTGTTGCGCCGCTGCACCGCCGGACGCTATCAATGCGTGGTCGTATCGGCGCACCGCGAGCGCGCGCTGGAAGCTTTTGAGCTTGGTGTGTTGGACTTTGTCGCCAAGCCATTCTCTAGAGATCGCTTGCACGCGGCGCTGGACCGGCTGCTCCAGGTCTCCAGCTTTCGGACGGGCGCCTTGCGTTACCTGGGCGTGTGGCGCGCCAAAGCCGTTGCGACAGTAGCCGTAGACGACATCCAGTGGGTGCGTGCCGACGAGGCGCTCAGCGAGCTGTGCCTGTCCAATGGCCGGCGCGAGCTGCACGAGAAATCTTTGGCGGCGTTAGCGCAACTGCTGCCGCACGATTTCGTGCGCTGCCACCGCTCTTACCTGGTCAACCTCAAACACATTGCAGAGTTCCATTGCGCCTCGGGCAGCCGCTATTGGCTGAGGCTGCGCGATGGCAGCGAACTTCCCGTGGGCCGCTCGCATGTAGGCCATCTCCGCGCCGTGCTCGGGCAATGACGACGACCGTTGGCTGCCGCAACGCATGTTCGCTTCTCAGTCCCGCCAGCCAATCTCGCAAATCCTCACAGCGGCGCAGATTTCTACACTACCTGCACCGAGTACCCGATAAAAGCACGGTCGTCACATACAAGACGACCGAGGCAGGTGCCGTTCCTTGCGCGGCACCGCAGAGCCCCGAATCTCGGTGCGCGACAATAGCGATGCCTCGTGCGAGCCTAAGCAGGGCGACCCGTTTTGCGAGTTATTCATGACTTTGGACGATAGCTACCTCTCGTTTTCTTTCGAACTCGCTGGACGCATCGTCGACCCTCTGGCTGGCGTCATTGAGTACAAAGGCCGCAAACGCCCCGCGCGGCGCAAGCAGTTGGAGGTGTTGGCCCTGCTCGCCAGCGCCGAGGGCAAAGTTGTTGCGCGCAGAACCTTCATCGAAGTCGTCTGGGAAAACAATGCGCTGGTGGGCGACACCGGGTTAACCGACACCGTTTCCGATTTGCGACAGACGCTCGACGACTCCGATCGAGATCACCCGCTGATCCGCACCATCCCACGGCGGGGCTATCAGTTGAGCACGACAGCGCGGAGACTGGAGGCCGCCAAGCCGGTCGCCTTCGAGGCAGGCGCCGAGATTCCCGGCGCACTGGGTTGGCGGTTGCAAAGGCTGCTGTCCTCGAATGCGGTCAGTGAGACCTGGTTGGCGACCGGACCCGACTCGGCGCTGCGGGTGTTTCGTTTCTGTCGCGACGAGCAGCATTTGCGGTTACTGCGTCGCGAAGCCACGCTGCTGCGCTATCTGCAACAGGCCCTGGGCGAGCGCGCGGACATCGCGCACATCACAACGTGGCAGCTCGACGAACCGCCATACTTTCTGGAGCTCGAACACTTCCCGCTCGGCGCGTTGTCGTCTTACGCCGAGACAATCGGTGGGATCGGCAACATCGCATCGGCCGAGCGCTTGCGCTGGATGTCCGCCATCGCGGCGGCCCTGGCGGCGGTGCACGACGCTGGCGTCGTGCATCGCAATGTGTCGGCGGACAGCATATTTTTGGTCAAAGACGACGGCCAGTTGCAACCCCGGCTTGGCGAGTTCGGTTTCGGAGAATTGCCCGATCGATCGCGGCTTGGGGCGATCACTTCGGTGGGGCTGACATTGCCGGGCCATCTGGCTTTGCAGCAGTCAGTGCATCTGGCGCCCGAACGTGTCCGAGGCGAGGAGGCCACGGCCGCCAGCGATGTGTACGCGTTCGGCGTGCTTTTGCAGCAAACCGCCTGCGGCAATTTGGCGCACCCAGCCGCCGGGTGGGAGCTTGCCATCGACGATGCAAGTCTTCGCGATCTGATTGCCGCGTGCCTGGATCCAGAACCCGCGCAGCGGCCGACCGCTGCCGTCGTCGTAGAACGTTTGCGCGACCTCACCAGCTCGCAAGCGTCGGTCGTGCCGACTCAGGAAGCCCAGGCATCATTAGCACCGCCGCTGCCCAGTGCCGGGAACACCGACCGAATCGAAGCACGGCCCGACGTTCAACTGGAGGTGAAAGCCGGCCAGACCATCGGCCCATACCGCGTCGTCGAAAAGCTCGGCCAGGGCGGCATGGGCGTTGTCTATCTGGCCGAGCAACGCGAACCGGTGCAGCGCCAGGTCGCGCTGAAGGTGATCCTGGCTGGCATGGATACGATGGACGTACTGGCGCGCTTCGAGGGCGAACGCCAGGCGCTGGCATTAATGAATCACGTCAATGTGGCGGCCGTCTACGAGGCCGGCAGCAGCGCCACCGGACGACCGTTCTTCGCAATGGAGTTTGTGCCGGGCCTGGAAATCACCGCGCATTGCGATGAGCGCGAGCTGGATTTTCGCCAGCGCATCGAGTTGTTCCTGCAAGTGTGCGATGGCGTCTTGCACGCGCACCAAAAGGGCATCATCCATCGCGATTTGAAGCCCAGCAACATCCTGATCAAGAGTGCGCAAGGCCAGCCGGCCACCGCCAAAATCATCGATTTCGGCGTCGCCAAATCGCTGCAGCGCAAGCTCGGTCGACTCACCGCGCACACCCAAATCGGCAGCTTCGTCGGCACGCCTTCGTACAGCAGCCCCGAGCAGATCGGCGGCCATTCGGCGGCCGTCGACACGCGCTCGGACATCTACTCATTGGGCGTGATGTTGTACGAGCTGTTGGCCGGCGTAACGCCCTACAGCGAAGACGTGCTCGCAGCGCAATCGCCAGTGGAGTTGACCAAACGCCTGCGCAACCCGGTACCGCCATTGCTGAAACGCTTTACCAGTCTGGAAGCCAATGCCGAGGAACAGATTGCCGAGCGGCGCAAAATGACCGTCGCGCAGATGAAACAAACCCTGGGCTCGGACTTATCCTGGATCGTCGGCAAGTGCCTGGAGCACGATCCCAACGAGCGCTATCCGTCGGTGTTGGAGTTGGAAAAAGACCTGCGTCGCTGGCTGGACAGTCGCCCCGTCGAAGCCCGGCCAATATCCTGGCGATATCGATTGCGCAAGTTGGTTCGGCGTCATCGCACGACGGTATGGCTCGGGAGCGCCGCAGTCGCAGTACTTACGATGGCCGTGTCTGCCGCAATCGTTAGCTTCATTCGCGCCGAAAGCGCGCTGGAACAAGCGCGCATCGCGGCGGAAGAGGCAACCAGGGCTGCCGACTTCCAAGTTCGGCAACTGCAGGCGATTGAGCCCAGCGAAATGGGTTTGGCGCTGCGAAATAGTTTGCTCAAAGCATTGCCATCCGACAGCGGTTCAGGGGCCACGGAAGGGCGCACACGGACCATCAAGGACTGGCTGAACAGCGTCAACTTCACCGACGCCGCGATCGATCAACTGGACGCCCAATACTTCCAGCCGTCGCTGCAGGCCATTGAGCGCGAGTTCGCCGCGTATCCGCTGCTTCAAGCACGCCTCTGGCAATCGCTTGCCGTTGGACTGACCAATCTAGGCCAATACGAACGCGCCGCGAAGGTCTTGACGCCGGCGCTCGCACGGCGCGCGGAGCTGCTCGGCGCAGACCACCCGGAGACCTTGGACGCGCTGCGAGTTCGCGGCACCATCTACCTGCATTTGGGCCAGTACGCACATGGCGAAGCGGACCTTCGTGCTGCGCAATCTGGACTGCTCAATCGACTCGGCGCCGACGACCCGATGGTGCTTGACGCGCAGCACGAGCTTGGCACGCTGCTTTGGCGGAAAGAGGACGGCGGCGCCGAGGAAGCAGTGCGCCTTCTCAGCGGCGTTGTTACGGCGCGGCGAGCGCTTTACGGTGCGGAGGATCGGCGCACCTTGGTTTCGATGGACAGTTTGAGCAGTGCCTATGAGTTCAGCGGCCGACTCGCCGAAGCAGAACCGCTCGCACGGCAGGTTGTGGCAGCAAAGCGACGGACGTTGGGCAGCGAGCACCCGATGACGCTTGCCGCCATGTCGGGGTATGCCAGCATCCTTTCGGAACTTGGCCAATTCGAGCTGGCGGAATCGATCGGTCAAGACGTGCTCGACGGCGCGAAGCGCCATTTTGGCAGCCGCCACCCGCACACCGCCACAGCGGCATCCAATCTTGCGCTGATCAAAGCACAGCGCGGCAACTTGGACGATGCAATCGCGCTCCAGCGCGAGACGCTAGCCATCAGTTTGGAGGTCCAAGGCGCTCAGCATATTGAAACGGTCAAGACACAAGTTCACCTTGGCAATTGGTTGCGGCTCCAGGGCAAGCTTGTCGAAGCAAAGCAACTGCTCATGACCGCGCTTGACGTACTTCGAAGCACGATCGGAGACGAGCATCCGTACACCCTCGAAACGATCCATGACCTGGCTTTGGTCCTTAAAGACTCAGGCGAGTGGAGTGCAGCCGAGTCGCTGTTGCGCGAAGCGATTGCGAGACGGGAACGGCTGCTCGGTGCCGCCCATGCCGACTCGATGTCGTCGAAGAAAGCCTTGGCGGAAGTGGAAAGCGCACAGCGCCGATAGCTTTTGAAGAAACGTCGCTCAAAGCGACTGATTCCGCATGACAATCAGGCGGCACGCTCACCGAGTGCTGCCCACTGCCGATATCGATTCCAGCGGTGACAGGAAAAATCTGCTCGAAGCTGCGCTTGCCGCTTGAGTTGACGCAGTACGCGATCCCTTAGGTTCCGGGGTGAAAAGTGGGCAGTTTTTGCTCGCGAACCGTCGAACTTAGGGGCGTCCGGCGCTATCGCGGCCATGGTCATTTCCATAGACACTAAACCGGGCCATCCGGATCCGCAGCGTGGGCTGAGTCGGAGAATCCAGCGCTGACCACTATTGCAACGGCTGTTCCAATCGCTGCAACGTTGATCGAGGTCATCTCGTCCTTCTGGGGGGTAATAGGTTGCGGTTTGCGTCGGAAGCGCGCTTGTCCTTCCTTCCGCCGGTCTTGTTTCCAGCTGCCGGCTCAAGTCACGGTTGTCCTCGTTCCCGTCCTTAATCCTCCTGGACCGGAGCGCGGATGGCACCGAGATGCCCAGGGAACGATGCTTCAGGCGAAATGGCGAGAACATGGAAAGGTATGGAATGGTAGTGGAACCCGGGAAAATCACTGCAACGGCAGCGCGCGCTAAGGACGAGGCAGCCTCGGCACGGCACTTGCCGATGCCTACTGGAACCCTAGGCCCACCTCACCACGATAATGGATTGAAGCCTTATCACTTTGAGGCACGGCATTGCAAACCACGGGGTTGGGTGAGCCGATGTCGTGCCCACTTTGCTCGATCGGCCCCTGTCGCTCACGGCGTGACGGCAGTGGATGCCGCAAAGCGGCAAATCCGTTCCAACTCGCGGGCACCGAATGCCTCCCGGATTTGGGTCGCCGTCTACGAACGCGCCAACGTTGGGTTCCGGGGTAAGAAGACGGGCAATTTTGATCGCAAACAGTCGAACTTAGGGGATGCGATGCCATTTACATGCTCAGGGCGTTGAACTGTTTGATTCGAGTCTTTTCCGGAGTCTTCGTCAATCCTATGCCACAAGAATGACTGAATCTAAATCTAGTTGTGCATTCTTTGGCATGTGTCTGACCGGTGCGACTGCGATTGTTAAGCCGCCTGGCTGCCATTCTGGCCACAGGCAAAGTTTGTCTCCAGTGGGCAAATGCAGGCTTCCCAGACACTAGAGATAAGTTCAATCAAAACTCATATTGCGAGGGTTTTATGAAAATTTCGATGACACTGCTTCCCTTGGCCGCACTAATTGGAACTTCGGGATGGGCAAGCGAAATCGGCGCTTCTCATCCTGAACGAGAGGAGTATACGCTCAACTATGCTGAGAAGATGTACGGGGATTTAGCCGGAGCATCAGGCGGAAAAGTCTTTGTTGGAGTCTTGAACAGCAGAAACATTGAGGGCAAAACGGTTCTGAATGAAAATTTCGGCGTGCTCACCGGATTCCCCAATTTTGAGCTAGTTGTTGACATGAACGGCAACGAATTCGTAAATGTCCGTCGTGTTTCTGCTGCCTACAAGCGTCTTGACGACGATTACTACTCATCTGTATCGAAAATGAATTCTTCAATGTCTGAAGAAACAAGAGATCTTCGATTACTGGATGTCGTCCTCACGGTTGACGGAGTTAAAACCGAACACCGGGCCCTGGAAATATGCACGCACGCACGAGGGCATTGTTTTCTGTATGACCCGGCCATTCCAGATTTGGAAGCAAACGTACAAGCACTTCGTAGAATGAGGGCCGATGGCTGGAAAGTTACAGAGCGTTTAGTAGGAATGCTTCCTTCAGATGCGAAGTCCACTGCGGCAAAGTCTTGTTATTTGGATGGCACAGCGGCAGCAAAAATTCGCTCCGTGACAAAGGACGACTATTACTGGGAGAAGAGAAACGCAATAGGTCAGCTACAAATCAAGAAACATATCCATGAAACAAAACTGACAATTCAATGCAATACGTACAGCACAAAATGTCAAGGAGGCGTTTCATACACGAATTCGTTGTCAGACGCCACGGGATATGGAACACACAACACTGTAGCTTGCTCCAAGAATAACTATTATTGGGATTCTGGGAACTTGACAAATAAATTAAACCCGATAACTGAATCAGCTGAAGTCATCACCGGCTGCAGTTCTCAAACTTCATCGCCACTTGCATCGCTCAGTTTCGAGGTTACGGGCGCCGGTTCAGTTTCCTTCGATATCGCTCCAGCCTCCGGCCAAGTGGGGAGTATTCATTCAAATAATATTGATGAGCAGGTCGTTTGCCGCTACCGAAGTCCGCAATAAACACTAGCAGGTTGTTGAGAAAAAACCTGCTTTCGCGGCCATGGATGGCCGCATTTGCGGATCCTCCTGTCGTTAAGCGCCTGAATCGAGCCACCCGATGTGCGGGTGAATCGAGCCCATTCGCGCGGTGCGAATGGGCTCGAACCTCGGCGGTGATTTTACCTAGGTTTTCGTCGTTCCGAACGAGCGTTTTTCAGGCTGTTTTGGGTCGTTCGAAATGCTGCTTTTGGGGCCGCATGATTGTCGCCTGCTAGTGCGGTGTCCCAAAAATAACTACCATTAAATAGTAATCACTTTCCCTGCTCTAAAAAGACGAACCTCGCCACAATTAGTTCAAGTTATTTTTTGGGACACCACACTAGATAACCACCAGATGCCGCACATGTGCGCCGCGCACCGACTGCAGCGCGATACCTTGATCCAACGTCACCAGCCGCGCCATGTGCTTCACCGCAAGTGCTAATAGATAGGCGTCGGTCAGCGTCCTCGGCGTGTGCAGGCGCGCATGATCGAAATGCTCGGCACTGAGTAGACTAAGGTCGTCGGAAAAGAATTTGTGATGCGTTTGTTCGCTCGCTTGACGTAAGCGGGCGATCGCCACCGATACCGGAACTGAATTGGGATAGCTCGGTTGCGACAGTATGCGCACGCAACCGTTTTGGGTGATAGGGCACGATGCCCAGCCTTGCGCGATGTGATCGGTCAGCCAGCGCCGAGCTGCGGTATGGGCAACGTGCTGCGCATCTAGCAATGCGATCAACACATTGACATCCAGCAGCGCGCGCATTCCCCGCTACTCGCCCAATTCTTCGCGCAAGCGATTGACGTCGGCATTGGTGACCGGATGTACTCCGGCAATGGGCTGAAAGCCAAAGAACGGCTCCGGTTGATCGCCTTGAGCGAGCTGAGCGCGCAACCCCATACGTGCTAAATCCGACAGCACCGCCCCAGCGCTACGGCCCTGACGGCGCGCGCTTTCTTTGCTCGCAAGCAAGACGTCGTCGTCAATGTCAAGGGTGGTGCGCATGGCCATTTGCATCTGATGATCGCTCATCAGATGCTAACGCCAGCCGCTGCCAGGCTCAAGGTCGGTCGCGGTCGTTAGAGCGAGCGTTCGATATCAAACTCAACGCCTGCTGCCTCCAGCGAGTAGAGGAAATCGACAATGCTCCAGCTGAGCATTCGCGTCCGAAATACCTGGAGCCACGAGATCGGTCTGACTGTCCGAACGTTCGGAGGTCTGTCGTTGGTTTGCGCAGGCGGGTTCCACGTTGCACACCTATGCATTACTGCATACGCTTAGCTGCATGCGAACCACGCTCGACATCAACGACCATCTTCTGGCGGAGGCCAAGAGCCAGGCGGCGCTTCGCGGCATCAGTCTGAAGGCATTGGTGGAGGACGCATTGCGTGAGCGACTCCATGCTCGCCGCGCGGCGCCGCAGACGGCTGAACTGCCGACTTTTTCGGGCGCTGGTCTGCAGCCCGGTGTGGACCTGACGGACACGGCGTCTTTACTAGGGATCGTGGATGCAGTGCCCGGACGTTAACGTCTTGGTCAGCGCCTTCCGGGCCGACGCGCCGCACCACACGCTTTGCCGGCGCTGGCTGGAAGATTCGCTGGCGAGCGAGGAGATGCTGGCAGTTTCAGAACTGGTATTGCGCGGTGCTGCGTGTGCTGACGCATCCGAAGGTATTTGTGCCGCCGACGCCTCTGCCGGCTGCGCTCGACTTCACCCGTTCCCTGCTGTCGCATTCGCGTGTGGTGCCGCTCCGGGCAGGCAATTCTCAGTGGCGCGTTTTCACGCAGCTCTGCGAACGATCGCACGCGACCGGCAACCGCATACCCGACGCGTTCCATGCGGCGATGGCGATCGAGCACGGGTGCGTTTGGGTGACCCTCGACCGGGGGTTCGCGGCGCTACCTGGTTTAGCTTTGCGCCATCTGCTTGCTGAGAGCAAGTCGGCCTAGCCCCTCTCTCGTTAGGATGTCGTGTCCGTCCAATCCAGATAACAGCGGTAAAACGCTCACTACCGACCGCGCACGCGCTGTTGCCAACAAAACCGCGAGAGCCTTTTACCCGCATATTTCATGAGGGAACGCGGAAGATCGCGAAGGGTGAGAGAGGGCAAGCATGCATCGCATGCGATGCGCCCTCTCGAACGACTGGCGGCTGCGCCGCCAGGCCGGACCTTTGCGCCGGAATCGAGGCGCGAGGAGGGTGAGAGCGGGCAAGCTTGCGCCGCATGCGGCGCGCCCGCTCGAACGGGCGGCGGCTGCGTCGCCGCACCGGGGGTACTGTCCGAATCTATGTGCAAAAGCCACTTGATCTGAAGTGGCGGTCATGGCAAGAGGTTGATTTCCGAAGTCGACCTTAACCGTGAGGTATATGCCATGACCACCGATGTGA